>NZ_BOMZ01000095.1 GCF_016862455.1 Actinoplanes utahensis | reverse complement strand
CGCTCTCGTAGAGCGGCACCTCCACGCCGGTCGGTTGCAGGTCCTCCCTGTTCGACACCCAGCCAAGGTAGTCATCGCGGTATTGGCTGGTGCCAGTTGCTTCGACGGCCGGGCGGTGGGCACCACGCCGGTGATGTACTCCAGCGCCCGGTCCAGGTATCGGGTGACGCCGGTGGCGCGGAACATCGCCGTGTTGGCGTCGACGGCGTAGGACAGGTCGTAGTGCTTCCAACTGTCGGCGGTGCGGCTGGCCGGCAGCGCCTCGGTGCGCTCGAACGCCGACGTCTCCATGTAACGCTTCTCCCAGTGCGACACCGGCAGCACTGCTACCGGTGTCGCACTGGGCGAAGCCTGACCGGTGGGGCATGTCGGGGAAACCGCCGACGTGGCCGGGCGTTCGCGCCTTTGCAGAGCGAACAGCCCAGCGCCGGCGGCGGTGATGGCAGCGAGGGTGTCGCGGCTGGTCCGGCAGCCGCCGAGCAGTAGCGGCCACAGGGTCGCGTCGGCGATCTTCTGAGCGCGGCGCAGGGTGCCTGGCTGCTCGGCGAGGACGTGTTCGAGGAACAGCAGCCGGCCACCGGGGCGCAGCACCCGGTGAATCTCAGCGAGCGCAGCGCCCTGGTCGGGCACGGTGCAAAGCACGAGAGCGGTGACGGCGGCGTCGAACTCGCCGTCGCGGGCCGGCAAGGTGTTGGCGAGGCCGTCGACGACGCGGATCGGCACCGGGGCGGATCGGGCGGCGGTGTGCGCGGTGGCCCGGAGCCGTGGTTCGGGTTCCACGGCGAGGACTTCGGTGACCTGCGGCGGGTAGTGGACGAACATACGCCCGTTGCCGGCACCGATCTCGATCACCCGGCCGGACAGGTTCGCCACCAGGGTGCGGCGGTGCTCGGCGGCCCCGGCGCGGTCCATCTGCACGCTGATTTTCTCGTAGACACGGGCGAAGATCGGATGTCGCATCCGCTCGTCTCCGGCGGTCGAGGGTCGGTACCCTTCAGCTGGAGGCTATACATAGTGAATGGCATACACAATGTTCGGGGGGACTGCCCGGAGTTCCCTGCCGTGCTGGAGCGGGTGTTCGCGTTCGCCGCGTCGGTGCAGCAGTACATGGAGGCGGGGCTCGCCGGGCATGGGTTGAGCCGGGCGCGGGCCACGGTCGTGTGGCTGGTGTATCGGGGCGGCCCGCAGACGCAGCGGGCGCTCGCGCAGGCGATCGGGGTGACGGCGCGCAATGTCACCGCTCTGGTCGATGGGCTGGAGGAGTCCGGGTTCGTGCGTCGGGTCGCGCACCCGGAAGACCGGCGGGCGCTGCTGGTGCAGCTGACGGATCAGGGCAGGGCCGTGACCGCCGGGCTGGCCGCCGAGTACGAACGGCACTCGGCCTACTTGTTCGCCGGACTCCCGGACGAGCAGGTGCGGCAGTTCGTGGCCACCATGGACATGGTCATGGGTCGGCTGACGCAGGTCGCCACGGCGATTGAGGGCCGGTGAGCACCGCCGCGCCGGACACCTGCACCGCGTAGGTGGGGCGCTCGGCGGGCACGGGGCCGAGGTAGGTGTGGCCGGTCAGATGGCACCAGGCCGGCAGGTCCAATGGTGCGGCCGGGTCGTCGGCGATCAGGTGGATGACCGTGCCCGCGGGCACGGTCATGATCAGCCGGCGCAGATCGAGCAGGAGCCGGACGCAGCGGCGGTCGCCGCCGTCGAGGACGACCGGATTCACGCGGCGATCGGCAGCTGGTCGCGGTGCCATTCGAGCATCCCGTCGGCGAGCCGGACGGCGGGTCGGCCATGGTCGGCCAGTAGCCGGACCGCTTCATGGGAGAGCACGCAGTAGGCGCCGCGGCAGTAGGCGACCACCTCGACGTCGGCGGGCAGTTCGGTGATCCGCTCGGCGAGTTCACCCAAGGGGATGGAGATGGCGCCGGGGATGTGCCCGGCGGCGTACTCCTCCGCAGGGCGCACGTCCACCGCGATCACCTGCCCGGCGGCCAGGCGGCGGCGCAGTTCGTCGCGGTCGACGGCCTCGGTGTCGGCGGGGCCCAGGTAGGCGTCGCGAGCGGCAGCCGCTTCGGCGTTGCGGGCACCCGCGACATCGCGCAGCAGGGCGTAGAGGGCGGCGACGTCGGGGCCAGCCAGCCGGTAGTGGATCTTCGTCCCGTCGCGGCGGGTGGCGACCAGGCCGGCTTGTCGCAGCGTCTGCAGATGCGCTGAGCAGGTGGTCAGCCCGAGACCGGCTGCGGTGGCGAGGTGCTCGACACTGCGTTCGCCCTGTGCCAGCAGGTCCAGCAGCTCCAGCCGTTTGCCGCTGCCCAGGGCTTTGCCGACCCGGGCGAGGGCGTCGAACAGCGTGGCTTTATTGGTGGGGTCACCCATCTTGCGCATCCTCCAATGTTTCATGGAATAGTGTAGGAGATTGCGGGGCGGGTCGCCACACACGAGGAGAAGGTGTCATGGAGTTGGTGCCATTGATTGACGAAGGACTGGGCAACAGCGCCTACCTGCTCGACGTCGGTGACGGCCGTGCCTTGGCCGTGGACGCCCCGCGTGACCTGCGGGCGCTGCGCGCCGCGGCCGAGCGGCGTGGGCTGACGATCGCGTGGGCGGCTGACACTCATCTGCATGCCGACTTCCTGTCCGGTGCGGTGCAGCTGGCCACCACCGACGGCGCGCAGATCCTCGCCTCGGCCGCTGGCGCCCGCGCGTTCGACCACCGCGGACTTGGCGACGGCGACGAGATCGATCTTGGCGGGCTGACGTTGCGGGCACTGGCTACCCCCGGGCACACCGACGAGCACCTCTCGTTCCTGCTGCTCGACGGCACGGCGCCGGTAGGTGTGTTCACCGGCGGGTCGCTGATCGTCGGATCGGCCGCGCGCACCGACCTGCTCGGCGACGACCGGACTGTGGAACTCGCCCACGCCCAGTACGCCTCGCTGCGCCGGCTCACCGCACTGCCCGACCACACTCGGGTCTGGCCGACCCACGGGGCCGGCTCGTTCTGCTCGGCGCCGCCCGGTTTGGCACGGACCTCCACCATCGGCACCGAGAAGGCCGGCAACCCGCTGCTGAGCGTTCCCGACGCCGACACCTTCGCCAAACAGCTACTTGCCTCGCTCGGGTCCTACCCGGCCTACTTCCGGTGGCTGGCTGAGATCAACCGGCAAGGCCCGGCCGTCCTCGGCACGCCGCCGCGGCTGCCCGGCCTGACCGCCGGACAGATACAGCGGATGCTGACCGACGGTGCGATCGTCGTTGACGTCCGCCCGGTCGCCGATGTCGGCGCCGGCCACATCCCCGGCGCGGTCGCGATCCCGCTGCGCGCGCAGTTCGCGACCTGGCTCGGCTGGCTCGTCGACCGCGACACCCCTGTGGTGATTGTCCGCAACGCCGATCAAGACCCGGCCGACATCCTGTGGCCGGCCCTGAACATTGGTGTCGAGCACATCGCCGGGGAACTCGCCGGTGGCATGGCCGCCTGGAACGGCCCGGTCACCACCACCCGGCTGGTCCCTCCGGACCGCATCGACGGGCCGGTCCTCGACATCCGCCAGGACAACGAGTACACGGCCGGGCACCTGCCCGCCGCGACGCACATCGAACTCGGCAATTTGCCCACCGACCCCGCCGCCGCAGCAGGGACGTCGATCTTGATGTGCGGGCACGGCGAACGGGCTATGACCGCCGCTACTCTGCTCGAACGCGCCGGCCGTCAGGACCTCGGTGTGCTCGTCGGCGGTCCCGCCGACTGGGCCGCCGCCACCGGCAACCCGCTGCGGGAGGGCCAGTGACCGCCCCGGCCCCGAGCGGCCCGCGGCTCGGCCTGGCAGTCAACGCCGCTCAGTTCTCCTTGCTGGTCGTGGTCAACGCCTTGGTCGGTGGCGTCCTCGGTTCCGAACGCACCGTGCTCACCCCGCTCGCCGAACGCGAGTTCCACCTCGACGGCTACACCGCGGCGCTGACGTACATCCTGGCGTTCGGTATCACCAAGGCCGCCACCAACTTCTTTGCCGGCACCCTGTCCGACCGGTATGGCCGCAAACCCGTCCTGCTCGCCGGCTGGCTCGTTGCCATTCCGATTCCCGCCATGCTGATCTGGGCGCCGAGTTGGGGCTGGATCGTCGCCGCGAATGTGCTGCTCGGCATCAACCAGGGTCTGGCCTGGTCCACCACGGTCATCATGAAGATCGACCTCGCCGGACCGGAACGCCGCGGCGTGGCCATGGGACTCAACGAAGCCGCCGGCTACCTCGCCGTCGCCGCTACCGCGATGGCGACCGGAGCCCTCGCCACGCAGCACGGGCTGCGCCCGGCGCCGTTCCTGCTCACCGCCGCCTACGTTGTCCTCGGCCTCGGCCTGTCGCTGTTCTTCGTCCGGGAGACCCGTGGCCACGCCCGCCACGAAGCCACCACTCACGCCACCGGCGGCGGCGACCTGGCCACCCGGGAGGTGTTCGCGCTGACCAGCTGGCGCGAACCGGCGCTGTCCTCGGCCAGCCAGGCCGGTATGGTCAACAACCTCAACGACGGCCTGGCCTGGGGGCTCTTCCCGGTACTGTTCGCCGCCGCCGGACTGTCGCTGACACAGATCGGCGTCCTCGCCGCGCTCTACCCCGCCGTGTGGGGCCTCGGCCAGCTCGTCACCGGCCCCGCCTCCGACCGATACGGCCGCAAGCCGTTCATCGTCGCCGGCATGCTCGCCCAAGCCGCAGCCCTCGCAGGCTTCGCGGTCGCCGACACCTTCGCGGTATGGGCGCTGGCCGCAGTGCTGCTCGGTGCGGGCACCGCGGCCGTCTACCCGACCCTGCTGGCGTCGATCTCGGACGTCGCCCACCCCGGCTGGCGTGCCCGCGCCGTCGGTGTCTACCGGCTCTGGCGCGACGGCGGCTTCGCCGCCGGAGCCCTGCTCGCCGGCATCATCGCCGACCTCGCCGGCATCCGCGCCGCCGTCTGGACCGTCGCCGCCCTCACCGCAGCATCCGGGCTACTCACTGCGGCCCGCATGTACGAAACCCACCCCCGCAGCAAGGAACCCACCCCAACATGACCTCCACCAGCACCATCACCACCGCCGAAGCACACCGGGCCCTCCAACGGCGAACCCTGCGGGTGGTCATGGCCTCCCAAGTCTTCAGCGGCACCGGCCTGGCCGCCGGCATCACCGTCGGCGCCCTGCTCGCCGAAGCCATGCTCAACACCACCAGCCTCTCCGGGCTGCCCTCCGCCCTGTTCACCGCAGGCTCCGCCGGCACCGCCCTGATCGTCGGCCGCCTGTCCCAGCGCCTCGGCCGCCGGACCGGACTGGCCGCCGGGTACACCGCCGGCGCGCTCGGCGGCGCCGGCGTCGTTCTCGCCGCGACCCTCGACAACGTCCTGCTGCTCCTCGCCTCCCTACTCGTCTACGGCGCCGGAACAGCCACCAACCTGCAAGCCCGCTATGCCGGCACCGACCTCGCCGCCCCGGACCGGCGCGGCCGTGCCGTCAGCACCGTCCTGGTCGCCACCACCATCGGCGCCGTCGCCGGCCCCAACCTCGTCGCTCCCACCGGCACCCTGGCCGAACACTGGGGCATCCCCGCCCTGGCCGGACCCTTCGCTCTCGCCGCCATCGCCTACAGCATCGCCGGCATCATCCTGTTCCTGCTCCTGCGGCCCGACCCCCTCTTGGCCTCCCGCACCGCACCCGCACTGCCCGGCACTACCACCAGCGCCGGTCGGCAACCCGATCGACGGTTCCGCGGCTCTGTCGCTGCAGGGGCGCTCACCATGATCCTCACCCAGCTCGTCATGGTCGCCGTCATGACCATGACCCCGGTCCACATGCACGCCCACGGCCACGACCTCGCAGCGACCGGCCTGGTCATCGCCGTACACATCGGCGCCATGTACCTGCCCTCGCCGATCACCGGCATCCTCGTCGACCGCATCGGCCGCATCCCCGTCGCCGTCGCGTCCGGCGTCACCCTGCTGGCCGCCGGCATCGTGGCTGCAACCGCACCGGACGACTCCGTCGCCCTGCTCACCGTCGCCCTCGCCCTGCTCGGCCTCGGCTGGAACCTCGGCCTCGTCTCCGGCACCGCCATGATCACCGACAACGCGCCCACCGCCACCAGAGTCAGGATTCAAGGAACCGTCGATGTGAGCATCGCGCTCGCCGGCGCGGGGGGCGGCATCGCCAGCGGGATGGTCATGGCAGCCACCAGCTATGCCACCCTCTCCATCATCGGCGGCCTACTAGCTCTTGCGGTCATCCCCTTCGTGGCATTCAGCGCACGATCAAACGCCGGAGTACCTACCTGACGGGCGCGCAGGCGTGGTAGCGAGGCCGTCACGTTCAAGCCCACGCCGACCCAGACGAAGCAATTTGCCCGCAGGCAGGCAGGTGCTGGCGGTGCCTCCGAACCCATACTCGGTCGGGCCAGCGGTACGACTACCGAACTCAAAAACAGCGCCTGGTTACGACGCAACGGCTGAGTAGGAGAAGGATGCTGCGACGCCAGCGACGCCAGCGACGGCGGCGCGCGGCTCACCTCACAGGGTTGAATTCCTGCAGACTGCCGTTGGCGCATCATGTTGATGCGCCAACGGCTCCGAGGATCGGAATACGGCAACGGAACTTGTTGCGGCATTCGCGCGCCTTCGGCGGTAATACTGCACCTCGAGTGCTACCTGTCATGGCGAAGCAATCTGCGGTGATGTCCGATCCCATCAATGTCGGGTAGGTGAGGAATCGGAGGATCGCGGGTGTCGAGATCTGGCGCAGCTGCCTATCTCATGGGCGCCGCCGCAATGGTGGGGCTTTCCGTCGCGCTCGGTGCCACCGACGTCGCGAGTCTCGCCAACTCGGCGTCATCGTCCGCTGCGCCGGCGGGCGCTGTCGCCGCCGCAGCGGGTAAACCATTCGTCATGGTGATCCGTCATGAACCTGCTTCGGCGCCAGTGGCCGGGAAGCAGCAGGCCGCGACGAATTCGGAGCCGGCTTCGGAGGCGACTGCGGCGGTGCCGTGCGCCACGGGCCCAGGGCAGCGTGCCATCGAAGAATCTCTTGCCGAGCTGCGCAGCTTCGGCGCGGTAACCGTCAACGGCCGCCAATCACCGGGTGACTGCTTGGCGATCAGGGCGTTCCAGCACCGGTTCGGAATCGAACCCGCCCAGGGGCAGGCCGACGCGACGACGGCGGACGTCGCCAGCCGTATCGCCGCCAGCTCGTCCCCGCAGCGTCTTCAGCGGTGCGACCCGGGACCGGGTGTCACCGCCTGTGTCGACCTGACGTTGCAGACCGCGTGGGTGATGCGTGACGGCGCCGTCGTGGCCGGCCCGACCGTGGTCCGCACCGGTTTCCGCGGCCATGCCACTCCGGCCGGTGTCTACCGGATCAACAAGCGGGCCGACAGGGAGTGGTCCGACCCGTACGAGGTGTGGCTGCCCTTCTGGCAGCGTTTCGTCGGCGGCATCGGATTCCACGAGACCACCACCTATCTGCACGACGCGACACGCGGCTCGCACGGCTGCGTCAACCTGCTGCACCGCGATGCCGTGCAGATGTGGGACCAGCTGAGCGTTGGTGCCACCGTGCACACCTTCGGGCGGCGTCCGGGCACTTGATCTCGGGTCCTCCGGCCTATCGCGGTCGGAGGCCGGAGAGGGTGACCTCAACGAGCCGGTCCCGTGCGGCCGGCGAATCCGAGCCAGCCGCGGCGCCCAGCGCGTGCAGGCAATAGGTGGCGAGCTCGGTGGCAGGCACGTCGCTGCGGGCGCCGCCTGCCTCGACGGCCGCGGCAATGACCTGGGTGACGAGGTCGTGCAGCCGCTGCCGGGCCGGTGTCATGTGCGCGGCGTGGTGCAATGCACGGGCGAGGGCCGCACCGTCGCCGGGGGAGTGCGGCGCCGCGCCGCTGGACAGATGGGCGTAGGTGGTCAGCATCGTCCGCAACCGTTCACCGGGATCGTCGGCCGGAGCGACCGCGGCGAGCTCGTCGAGATGTGTGGTGATCTGACGTTCGTGCCAGGCGGCCAGGATGCTCTCCACGTCCGGGAAGTATTTATAGAGCGTGGCGCGGCCGATGCCAGTTCTCTGGGCGATCTGCGACATGGTCACGGTGAGGCCGTGTTCGGCGACCAGCGCGGCGGTGGTGTCCAGGATCGCGGTGTGCACGGTGCGCCGGTGTTCCTCGACGGTCGTAGTCCACAACTTCGGCACTCCGACATCGTACGCACCGCAACGGGAGCGTCAGTGTGTCTCGGAGCGATACACTCTGTCTTGTAAACGCCCTGGAGGCCGGGAGGCTGTGATGGACCGCGAAGAGACCGAGATGCAGGGCGAAGGCGTGCCGCGGTGGGTGAAGGTTTTCGCGGCCATCGGGCTGGCGGTGATGGTGCTGATCGTCGTCGCGTTGCTGAGCGGGCACGGCCCCGGCTGGCACCTGTCGTACGGTGCTGCGGCGCCGGCAGTCGCTTGGGGTGGCCACGGGTGACGGTCCGAACCGGATTACGCAAGGCGGCTCTGATGGTGCATATCGCCGTCTCGGTGGGGTGGCTCGGTGCCGTGGCCGCGTCGTTGGCGCTCGCCGGGTTCGCAGTGGCCGCGGAGGACCCGCGGTCGGTGTCCGCGGCGTACGTCGTGCTGGAGCCCCTCGGTTGGCTGCTGTTGGTTCCGCTGAGCATTGCCAGTCTGTTCACCGGTGTAGCGCAGTCACTGATCACGGTGTGGGGCCTCGTGCGGCACTACTGGGTGCTGATCAAACTGCTGCTCAACGTGCTCGCCGTCGCGGTGCTGCTGCTGTACATGCAGACTTTGGGAGCCCTCGCCGACACGGCTCTGGCCATGACGGCAGGTGGCTCGCAGATCGTGCCCGGCTTCTCACCGGTGATCCATACGGTTGGAGCGATGGCGCTGCTGTTCGTGGCCTTGGCGTTGTCGGTGTACAAGCCGCGCGGGCTCACCCCAGCGGGGTACCGGAACCGCCGTGCCGTTCCGGGTAGTCGCGTCGCGCGCTGACAACAAGGGGAGCAGAGGTGCCGAGATTCGGCGGTGTGGTTGCAACGGGTGGTGGATCACGTTGGCGGCCAGTACGAGCCGATCACCGTGGCTGGTGATCTCGGCGAGGGTGTGACCAGGGTGGGTCCTGGCGCGAACAAGAGATGGACTTCGTCGTCGATGCGGTATCCGGGTGGGCAGCGGTGCAGTCGGCCGAGAATGTGGCGCCACCCCGTTCTGCGCGTCGACAACCTGACGGACCAGATCGGTGCCCGCTACCACGAGGCGGGTCACCGGGCTCGTCACTGCGAGTGCGCGCTACCGTGGGTGCGTGAACCAGTCGCCGGCGATTGCGGTGGGCCGTACGGCCCGGACCGTTGTGCTGCTGGCGACCGCTCTCGGGCTCGCGCTGATGCATACCCTCGGTCACACCGGTGTCCGCGCCGACGTACATCAGGCCATGGCTGGCATGGCGTCGCAGGTTTCCGGTACCGGGGCGATGCAGGTGATGGTGAGTGCTGCGGACCCGTGCCAGGGCGGGCACTGTGACGGCCACGGCGGTCACGGTTCCGGGCTGTGGAGCGCCTGCCTGGCGATCCTGGCCGGCCTCGCCGTGGCCGTGCTGCTGCTGGTCCTCGCGGCGGCCATCGCACGCCGCCAGCCGATGCCCTCCCCGGGCGCACTGCGGGTCCGCTCACCGCGGGCGCCACCGGATCGCCCGACCGGACTGACTCTCGCTTCGACAGCGGTACTGCGCATATAGCGGCACCACCTCGACCGTCGCCCACAGCGGGCTGCGGCGAGGCGTTCGCTCACGCGTACCCGAAAGTCTGTCGAAAGGTTTTGACCAGCAATGATGCGTTCTTCCATGCTGCCCACCAGTGTGCTGCGCCGCGGCCTGCTCGCCGGCGCGGCCGTCACCGCCACGCTGATCCTGTCCGGCTGCGGGAGCAGCGACCACTCCTCGTCCGGCTCCGGCATGAACCACGGCAGCACGACGCCGCCGTCCGCGGCGGCCTCGGCGGCCGGAACGTTCAACGACGCCGACGTCACCTTCGCCCAGTCGATGATCCCGCACCACCAGCAGGCGGTGGAGATGGCTGACATGGCCGACGGCCGGGCGACCGACAGCCGGGTCAAGGAACTCGCCGCCAAGATTCAGGCGGCGCAGCAGCCCGAGATTGACACCATGACGGGCTGGCTCACCGCGTGGGGCCAGTCGGCGCCGATGCCGCACATGAGCGAGGGCGCCGGCATGGACCACGGCTCCATGCCGGGCATGATGTCCGACGCCGACATGACCAAGCTCAAGGACGCCATGGGCGCAGCGTTCGACAAGCAGTTCCTGACCATGATGATCAGCCACCACGAAGGCGCTATCGACATGGCTCAGGAGGAAGTCGCCAAGGGTAAGAACACCGAGGCCACCGACCTGGCCGCGAAGATCGTCACCGATCAGCAGGCCGAGATCGCCACGATGAAGACCATCCTCGCCGGGCTCTGACCTTCGTCGTCATCGCGGCCGGGCGCTGTGGCGCCCGGCCGCACCCTTCCACACCGCGCGGACACTCGAAAGAGCGGAATCCGCACCGTAATAACCGGACCTTTGGTACATTTGCCGTTCGGTTTGGCCGGGTGCGGTGTGGAAGGGTCATGTACCGACTGATCTTGCGCGTGATGAGCGTGACGCTGATGCTGATCTGCATCAGCGCTCTCGACCATGCCGTGCACCCGCCGCACCACGCGCATGCCGCCACCGATACGGCCTGCACATTGCCACCGACGGACGGCGCCTCTTCGCACAGCGCGGTTGATCAGGTTCATCCGGCGCACCCGTGCGTACCGGTGGCCGTTCAGCAGCCGGTCACCATGGACGATCCTGCACTGAGCGAGGCCGTGACCACGCAGGTTTCTTCTGGCCCGGCCGCTGCTGCGGTGTCTGCTGCTGATGCCGCGCACCCGCCCGGTAGATGTGTCGGGGACGTGCTGTCCGCGACGTGCGTACTGCGTAACTGACAGGTCCCCGCGCCGACGTCATCACCCTGCCCGGACTGGCTGGTAGCCCACTGAGGCCACCGCGACCGATCGAGCGGCAGGGACGGCGGCGCGTGCCCGTGACCTTCTGTTCGCGCCGTACCCGACGCTGTGATCCGACCGGCGTCCGGGCGGCGAACCACGTCCCGAAAGCGGCTACGCACATGATCGACGTGACTTTTCCCCGGCTCACCCGGCGGCCGGCGCCCAGCCAGCTCATCTCCAGCTCGACATGCCACCACCTCGACCAGCTCGTCGGCAACACCCCGGTCCTGTGGACATCGGACCTCACCGGAACACCGGACCGCGGGTTCTGGGCCAAACTCGAAGGCCACAACCCGGGTGGCATCAAGGACCGGCCCGGCCTGCACCTGATCCAGCAGGCCCGCGACCGCGGCGACCTCGCCGACGGAGCGCCGATCGTGGAGTCCACCTCCGGCACCCTCGGCCTCGGCTTGGCCCTGGCCGGCATGATCTACCACCATCCGGTCACCCTGGTCACCGACCCCGGCATGGAACCGTCTATGCGCAACCTTCTGGCCGCGTACGGGGCCCGCGTCGAGGTCGTCGACACCCCGCACCCGGCCGGCGGCTGGCAGCAGGCCCGCCGCGACCGCGTCACCGAACTGCTCGGTCACCAGCCGGGCGGGTTCTGCCCCGACCAGTACAACAACCGCGACAACGTCGATGCGTACCAGAACCTCGCCCTTGAACTCGCGGCGCAACTCGGCCGCGTCGACGTGCTCGTGTGCAGTGTCGGCACCGGCGGGCACAGCGCCGGCACCGCCCGCGTCCTGCGCGAGTTCTTCCCCGATCTGCGGCTGGTCGGTGTCGACGCCTGCGGCTCCACCATCTTCGGCCAGCCCGCCCGGACCCGGCTCATGCGCGGGCTGGGCAGCAGCATCCATCCCCGCAACGTCGACTACCCGGCCTTCGACGAGGTCCACTGGGTCGCCGCCACCGAAGCGGTGTGGGCCTGCCGCCGGCTCGCCGCGGCCCACTACGTCAGCGGCGGCTGGAGCGTCGGCGCGGTCGCCATGGTCGCCTCCTGGCTGGCCCGCACCGAGCCGGCCGACACCCGGATCGCCGCGGTCTTTCCGGACGGGCCGCACCGGTACGCCGAAACCGTCTACAGCGACGACTACTGCCACCGCCACGGACTGCTCGGCGGACCGCCCGCACCCCACCCGGACCGCCTCAGCCACCCGGGTGAGGGCGAGGCGACCCGGTGGACCCGCTGCACCCACGTCATCGACCCGACTCTGAGGGGCACGCCGTGACCGGCACCGTCGCCCAGATCCGCTCCTTCAACCGGCCGGTGCAGCTGCTACTGGTCAACCAGCTGACCATCAACATCGGCTTCTACATGCTGATGCCGTACCTGGCCGGGCACCTGTCCACCGATCTCGCGATGGCCGCCTGGGCGGTCGGGCTCATCCTCGGCGTGCGCAACCTCAGTCAGCAGGGCCTGTTCCTGGTCGGCGGAACCCTCGCCGACCGGCTCGGCTACAAACCCCTCATCCTCGCCGGGCTGGCACTGCGGGTGGCAGGGTTCGCTCTGCTCGGTTTCGCCGAGAACCTGCCCGGCCTGATCGTGGCGTCGCTGCTGACCGGCCTGGCCGGAGCGCTGTTCAACCCGGCGGTCCGCGCCTACCTGGCCGCCGAGGCCGGTGACCGCAAGACCGAGGCGTTCGCCGTGTTCAACGTCTTCTACCAGGCCGGGATCCTGGCCGGCCCGCTGATCGGCCTCGCCCTGCTGACCATCTCGTTCCGCTGGGTCTGCGTCATCGCCGCCGTCCTGTTTCTGCTGCTGCTGATCGCCCAGGCCCGCGCCCTGCCGGCCCGCCGCTCACCCAGCGGCGCGGACCCCGGCGCGCGGGCCGACTGGCGGCAGGTACTGCGCCACCGCCCGTTCCTGCTGTTCTCCACCGCGATGATCGGCTCCTACGTCCTGAACTTCCAGGTCTACCTCGCCCTGCCCATCGAGGTACGCCGGCTCACCGGCTCCGAGGCGGGGGTGGCGATCGTGTTCGCCGTCTCCGGGCTGCTCACCGTGGCCGGTCAGGTCCGCGTCACCGCCTGGGCCAAGAACCGGTGGACGCCGCCGCAGGCGATCGTCCGTGGGCTGGCGCTGATGGCTGTCGCCTTCGTGCCGGTGGCCGTCGCCGCCGGCATCGGCCCGGTGGGCGGGGCCGAGCCATGGCGGCTGGGGGTCGCGCTGGTCCCGGTGCTGTTCAGCACGGTGCTGCTGACACTGGCGACGATGATCGTCTACCCGTTCGAGATGGCCACCATCGTCGAATTCGCTGGACCTCGCCTGGTCGGCACCTACTACGGCCTGTACAACACCCTCGCCGGTATCGGCATCGCCGCCGGGAACCTGCTCACCGGTGCCGCCCTCGACGTCGGCGAACGACACGGCTGGCCGGCTCTGCCCTGGCTGTGCCTGATCCTCACCGGCTCCGGGTGCGCGACGGCCCTCGCCGTGCTGACCCGAGCGGGACGCCTCGATGCACCGCCGACGGTGATCACGGCAACGTCAGTACCTCGCAGCTGAAGCCATAGGACGCGGCCACGACAAATCAGCATCGCGTCGTGGCCGCGCACCGGCACCCCGACGAGATAGTTGTTCCGTCGAACTAATTGGTTGTAGGGTCGAACCATGTCGGATGAGGAGCTCGACCAGGCGCTGCTGTTGCAGGGCCGGATCACCGCGTTCGTGCGTGCGTTCGGTCTGCATCAGCCTGATCGCACGCCGTGCGGAACACCGGTGCCGGCCTCGGAAGCCCACGCGGTGGGGGAGTTGCACCGGGACGGGCCGATGACGCAGAACGCCCTGGGCGCCCGGCTGCGGCTGGAGAAGAGCACTGTCAGCCGTCTGGTCAACCAGCTGATCAGCCGGGGCTGGGTGCGACGGGCCAAACGTGACGGTGACGGCCGGCTGGTGTGGCTGGAGCTGACGCCGGACGGTGTTCGTGCGGCCGGTGAGCTGGCTGTCGCCCGGGCGACCAGGTTCACGCAGCTTCTGCAGAACATTCCGGCCGAGCAGCGGCCCGTGGTCATCGACGCGCTGACAACTCTGGTCGATGCCGCTGCCGGGCATCCGCTGCCGGTGGATGCGGGCCGGGTCGCTCATGGCTGACCCGGCGAAGCCCGGGCCGGTGGTTTCCGCACCGGGCGCTCGGGTGAGCCGGCGCCCCGGCGGCCGCTGGAGTCTGGGGGCAGTGTTCGGTGCGGCGATGGGCCTGGCTCCGCACCTGCTTCACCACATCGGCCTGCTCGCCGGGACGGCTCTGCTGACCGGGCTCGGCGGCACCGTGCTGTTCGGCGCGCTGGGGCTGGCGGCCATGGCGCCCATGCTGCTGCGGCTGCGCCGCCGGTTCGGCAGCTGGTGGGCGCCGGGCATCGCGGTGGCCGTGTTCGCTGCCATGTTCGCCGTGTCGACGCTGCTGATCGGTCCCGCTCTGCGGGGCGCGGTGAACGGCACCCCCGGCCCGGCGGTTCCTTCGGCTCCGGCCCCGCAACAACACACCCGCCACCACGGCTGACGCCCGGCACCGCACGGTGTCATGGCGGCGGGCAGGACTCGTTCTACGGCCCGCGTTGATACCCCTAGGGGGTATTGGTATAGTCGTTGCTGTCGGCGGCAGCAGGCCGTCGCCGTTCGATTCCTGGAGGAGATCGTCATGGCCCAGCAGACCTACACCGTGACCGGCATGACCTGCTCGCACTGCGTCAACTCCGTCGACGCCGAGCTCCGGCAGATCCCCGGCGTGACCGACGTGCAGGTCGACCTCGCCTCCGGCGGCGTCACCGTCACCAGCGAACAGCCCCTCGACGAGACCGCGGTCGCCGCGGCTATCGACGAGGCCGGATACGAACTCGCGAGGTAGTCATGAACACCCCCACCAAGCTGGGAGCCTTCGGCCTGGGGCTGGCGGTCGTCTTCACCGCCGCCCTCGGCCTCGGCCGGGCCTTCGGCCCCACTCCGGCGCCCGCGGCGACCACCGCCCACAACGACCACAAGCCGGCCACGGGCCAGAACACCACCGCGACGGCGGCGCTGCCGGCGGGCCTGCAGGTCACCCAGGACGGCTACCGCCTGCAGCCGATCAGCACCGAACTCGCCGTCGGCGAACCCCGACCGTTCCAGTTCCGCATCGACGGCCCCGACGGCGCACCGGTCACCGGCTACACCGTCAGCCACGACAAGGACCTGCACCTGATCGTGGTCCGCCGCGACCTGTCCGGTTTCCAGCACGTCCACCCCGAACGGGCCGCCGACGGCACCTGGTCGATCCCCCTCTCCGTCGCCGCAGCCGGGCAGTACCGGGTCTTCGCCGACTTCCAGCCGGCCGGCCACTCGGACGGACTCACGCTCGGCGCTGACCTGCCCGCCCGCGGCGACTACCAGCCGACGCCGCTGCCGGCACCCGGGCGGACCGCAACGGTCGACGGCTACACCGTCACCCTCACCGGTGACCTCAAGGCGGGCGGCTCCTCCCGGCTCACCCTGTCGGTCAGCAAGGACGGCGCGCCGGTCACCGACCTGCAGCCCTACCTCGGCGCGTACGGCCACCTCGTCGCCCTACGCGACGCCGACCTGGCCTACCTCCATGTACACCCCGACGGCGAACCCGGCGACGGCAAGACCGCCGCGGGACCTGACATCGTCTTCCACGCCGACGTCCCGTCCGAGGGCGCCTACCGGCTCTACCTGGACTTCCAGCACGGCGGCAAGGTCCGCACTGCCGAGTTCACCGCGAGCGCAGGCACCCCGCCCGCGCCGACCACCTCGACCAGCAGTCCCACCCCGGTCCCGTCGGCGACGCCGTCGCCGAGTGCCTCCGGGCACGGCGACGACGGCCACACCCACGGTTAGGAGAAGCATCATGGCGATCACGCGGCCGCTGCCCGTGGCCCCGAACCCGATCGAGCTGCAGATCGGCGGCATGACCTGCAGCTCCTGCGCCTCGCGGATCGAGAAGAAACTCAACCGCATCGACGGCGTCACCGCGACGGTCAACTACGCCACCGAGAAGGCCACCGTCACCGTCGACGGCGAGGTGACCGTCGACGAACTGATCGCCACGGTCGAGAAGACCGGCTACACCGCAGCCGTCCCGCAACCCCCGGCCGCCGACTACCCGGGCGCCGCCGCCGAGCCGGCCGACGAATTCCGGGCCCTGCGGACGCGGCTGTTCATTGCGATCGCGCTCAGCGTCCCGGTCATCGCCCTGGCGATGGTGCCCGCCTGGCAGTTCACCTACTGGCAGTGGGCGTCGCTGACACTGGCCGCACCGGTCGTCGTCTACGGCGGGTGGCCGTTCCACAAGGCGGCGTGGACGAACGTGCGACACGGCGCCGCGACCATGGACACCCTCGTCTCGCTGGGCACGATCGCCGCGTTCGGCTGGTCGCTGTGGGCGCTGTTCCTGGGCACCGCCGGAACACCCGGCATGACGCACCCGTTCGAGCTGACCATCAGCCGTACCGACGGCACCGGCGCCATCTACCTCGAGGCCGCCGCCGGCGTCACCACGTTCATCCTGGCCGGCCGCTACTTCGAGGCCCGCTCCAAGCGCAGGGCCGGGGCCGCCCTGCGGGCCCTGCTCGAACTCGGTGCCCGCGACGTCACCGTGCTGCGCGACGGCACCGAACATCGGATTCCGGTCGCCGAACTGGCGGTGGGGGACCGGTTCGTGGTCCGGCCCGGTGAGAAGATCGCCACCGACGGGATCATCGAGGACGGATCCTCCGCCGTCGACGCGAGCATGCTGACCGGCGAGTCCGTGCCGGTCGAGGTCACCGAGGGCGACAGTGTGGTCGGGGCGACCGTCAACGCCGGCGGCCGGCTGATCGTGCGGGCCACCCGGGTCGGCGCCGACACCCAGCTGGCGCAGATGGCGAAGCTGGTCGAGCAGGCTCAGACCGGCAAAGCGCCGGTGCAGCGGCTCGCCGACCGGATCTCCGGCATCTTCGTGCCGATCGTCATCGCCCTCGCCGTGGGCACCCTCGGCTGGTGGGTCGGCACCGGATCCGGGTGGACGGCCGCGTTCACCGCCGCCGTCGCCGTACTGATCATCGCCTGCCCGTGCGCGCTCGGCCTGGCCACCCCGACCGCCCTGCTGGTCGGCACCGGCCGCGGCGCCCAGCTCGGCATCCTGATCAAAGGCCCGGAGGTCCTCGAATCCACCCGCAGCGTTGACACGGTCCTGCTCGACAAGACCGGCACCGTCACCACCGGCCAGATGACCCTGGTCGACGTGACCCCGGCCGATGGTCAGGACCGCCGCGAACTGCTGCGCCTGACCGGTGCGGTGGAAGCCGCCTCGGAACACCCGATCGCGCAGGCCATCGCCCGGGCCACCGCCGACACCGCCCCGCTCTGGCCGGTCACCGGCTTCCGTAACCTCGAAGGACTGGGCGTCACCGGTACGGTCGACGGCCGCGATCTGCTGATCGGGCGGCTGACGCTGATGCGCGAACGCGGACTTGACGTGCCCGCCGGCATTGAACAGGCCGTCACGGCGGCGCAGCAGGCGGGCCGTACCGCCGTGGTCGCCGGCTGGGGCGGCCGGGTCCGCGGGGTGTACGCGGTCGCCGACGTGGTCAAGCCGACCAGTCGTGACGCGGTCGCGCAACTGCGGGGCCTCGGACTGACACCGGTTCTGCTCACCGGCGACAACGAGACGGTCGCCCGGACGGTCGCCGCCGAGGTCGGCATCGACGAGGTGATCGCCGAAGTGCTGCCCGCCGACAAGGTCGACGTCGTCAAACGGCTGCAGAGCGAGGGCAATGTCGTCGCGATGGTCGGCGACGGCGTCAACGACGCCGCGGCCCTGGCCCAGGCAGATCTCGGCCTGGCGATGGGCACCGGTACCGACGTGGCGATCGAAGCCTCTGACCTGACCCTGGTTCGCGGTGACCTGCGGGTCGCCGCCGACGCGATCCGGCTGTCGCGGCGCACGCTGCGGATCATCAAGAGCAACCTGTTCTGGGCGTTCGCCTACAACGTGGCGGCGCTGCCATTGGCTGCGGCCGGACTGCTCAACCCGATGATCGCCGGAGCGGCGATGGCGTTCAGTTCGGTGTTCGTGGTCGCCAACAGCCTGCGGCTGCGCCGGTTCACCACCGCAACACGATAGGCAGGAACACCGCGACGCGGTGCCGGTCCGGCAAACCCGGGCGGCACCGCGTCGCTGTTGTGGTTGGTCAGGACTTCACGAGCCGGGCGATCGCCGTACTCGCCTCTTTGATCTTGGCGTCCACGTCGCCGTCCGCGGCGGCATGCACGACGCAGTGCCGCAGGTGGTCCTCCAGCAAGCCGACCGCCACCGCGTGCAGGGCGCTCTTGGCCGCCGAGATCTGCGTCAGGATGTCGATGCAGTAGGTGTCCTCGTCGACCATCCGCTGCAACCCACGGATCTGCCCCTCGACCCGCTTCAACCGGGCCATCAGCGCCTGCTTCTCCGCCGAATACCCATGCGGCCCGGCCGGCCTCGCCTCACTCATGCTCAGCAAGATACCCCGCACCCGTATCAACCCGAAGATCCGCGCAGCCCCGACGCCGGGCGCCGGGCCTGCGTATCGTGCTCAGGCGATGTCGTAACCTGGCCCGGTGACACGTCCCCAGCAGCGACCGGCCACCTGGCTGTTGCGATGGCTGCTGATCGTGTCCGTCCTCGCCGGCGTCGGCTTGGTCCAGGTAACGCACTGCGCGGCCCCGACGGTGGGGCACCACACCGCGACGGCGCCGCTGGCCGACGACGGACACCGGCATGCTCACCCTCACGCGTCGACGACCGGCGACGTCTCCGCGGGCACCGCGGCTGGGGAATGCCATGTGAGCGCCCCCGCCGCCGACCCGGCGGTCCTGGCCGGCACCGTCACCATCGCCGTGACCACCACCAGCAGCGACTGCCCTCCCGTCAGGGCCAGGACGCTCACCCCGCTGCGGGCACCCACGGTCACGCTGACCCAACTCGGTATCAGCCGCATATAGGACACCGACGCCGTACGACGCCAGCAGGTCTGGCCGTTCGTGCCTCCTGACGGTCCACCCGCGAAACGCGTGGACCGCCTTCACACCCCGTACCGCGGCGGTGTCCCTCGTTGTTCTCGCGCTGAAAGCCGAACCTTCTCGTGAATCTGTATGCCATCCTGCTCACCGGCCTTTTCGCCGGGGGAGTCTCCTGCGCCGCCGTCCAGGGCGGCCTGCTCACCGCCCTCGTCATGCGGCAACGCCAACCCGCTGCCCCAAGCGCCGTCTCGGCCGCCGCCCGCCTGGCCGACGACCTGACCCCGGCCGCCGGATTCCTCGCCGGGAAACTCGTCTCCCACACCATCCTCGGTGCGCTACTCGGCACGCTGGGCGCCGCCGTGCAGCTGTCGGTCACCGCCCGCACCGTCGTTCAGCTGGCGGCTGGTGTCACGATCGTCGTGTTCGGCCTCGCCCAGCTCGGCGTGCCCGGGTTCCGTCGCATCGTCGTACAGCCACCGGCGCGCTGGGGCCGCCTGGTACGCGGCCGTACCCGCTCGGCCGGCGCCGCCGCGCCCGCCGTGCTCGGCATGGCCAGCGTGCTCATCCCGTGCGGTGTCACCCTGTCGGTCGAGACACTCGCCCTGGCCTCCGGTTCCCCGCTGGCCGGAGCCGCCGTCATGGCCGTTTTCGTTGCCGGCACCGCCCCACTGTTCACCGTCCTGGGCTACCTGGCCCGCAAAGCCGCCGGGGCCTGGCGCGGGCGGCTCGCCACCGTCACCGGCCTGGTCGTCGTCGCGATGGGCCTGTACACGGTCAACGGCGGCCTCGAACTGACCGGCTCCCCGCTGGCGTCCCGCGTCGCCGAGGCGCTCGGCCTGGGTTCGCAGCCGGCGCCCGCCCGGGTGGCCCCGGACGGTGGCCCCGCGGTGTCGGTCACCGCGGACGGTGTCCAGGAGGTCATCGTCACCGCCGTGACCGGCGCCTACCTCCCCGCAGTCATCGAGGTGGCCGCCGGTGTGCCGACCCGGCTCATCATCCGGTCGCGGGAGGCCGAAGGGTGTGTGCGGGCGTTCGTCATCGCCTCTTGGAACCTGGAACGCATCCTTCCGGTCTACGGTGACACCGTCATCGATCTCGGCGCCCTCGAACCCGGCCGGCTCGACTACTCCTGCGGCATGGGCATGTACGGCGGCCGGCTCACCGCTTCATCTCGGCCTGCCGGGGCGGGGGAGTGACCGTGACCGAGTGCCTGCCGCCGATGCGAACCACCCACCACTTCCCCGCACCGGCCGGACAGTGGTGCTATGACCTGTGGGGTGCCAACGGCCGGCCCGTCGTTCTGCTGCCCGCGGTACTGTTCGACCGCACCGGCTGGTGGCCGACCGCCGCCGACCTGCGCCCGCACGCCACCGTCATCGCCGTCGACCTACCCGGCCACGGCACCTCCGCCCGCCGTGACTCCTACGATCCCGCCGAACTCGTCGACGATCTCGCTTGCCTCGTCGACAGTCTGCAACTGCGACGCGCGCCGGTGATCGTCGGTCACGGGCCGTCGGCGCTGCTCGCCGACCTGTTCGCGGCCCGGTACGCCACGCACGCCGTGATCGCCGTGGACCCCAGCCCCGCAGCGGACCTGTCCGTCGGCGTCGACAGCTACCTGCGCACGTGGGATCTCGAGGCGGTCCCGGAGCAGTACCACGACCTTGTGCGGGTCACCCGCGACGCCGGCCTGCTCGCCGCCTACGCCAACGGCCTGCAAACCTCGCCTGTACCGCCGGCGTCCGGGGTGACGCCGACGCGGCTGGCCGTCCACAGCCAACCTTCGCCGCCATGCCTTCCGGGCGACGCCGGGCAGTGGCGGCATGAGATCTACGACGTACCCGGCCGGTTCGCGCACCTGACCGCAGGTCGCCGCCTCATCACCGACCTACGCGCCCTGCTCTGACACCCGCCGCACTGCTGACGAGGGACACGACGACGTGAACGACACCACCTACACCTTCCACGTCACCGGCATGCACTGCGGCAGCTGCGGCATGCTCATCGACGAAGCGCTGGAGCAGACCGCCGGTGTGTACCGCGCCGAGACGTCCGTACGTGCCGGGCGCACCGTCGTCGACGCCGATCCTGCCGTGACCGATGTGCCGACACTGATCGCGGTCATCGCCGATGCGGGCTACCAGGCCCGTCTCGCCGCTACCGAGTGAGCAAAGGCCCGGCGGAAGGTTTCACCCCTCCGCCGGGCCTGGGTACGTCCATGGGAACGGTCAGCGTACGAGCTGATAACCGGCCGCGGTGACCGCCGCAGCGATGCTGTCGTCATCGGGGACAGCATCGCTGGTCACCGTCACTGTCCCGGCGGCGACGTCGACGCTGACGTCCTGCACGCCCGTAACATCAGTGAGCTGCTTGCTGACCCGGGCAGCACAGCCGCCGCACGTCATCCCCGCGACCTGGTAGACCGTCCGGGTCCCGTCCGCCGGTGTCACCGCCTCGGTGGCAGGGGTGGTGGCGCAGGCGCACGCTGTCTCGGTGCCGCACATCGGCTTCTCCTTCTCGTTGCGGTAATCAAATGCTGCTGGTGGGGAACGGGTCAGGCGCGGACGAGCCGGGCGATGGCATCGGAGGCTTCCTTCAACTTCGCCTCGGCGTCCGGGCCACCCTCACGGGCCGCGTCGACGACGCAGTGCCCCAGATGGTCATCGAGCAGCCCGAGCGCCACGGTCTGCAGCGCCTTGGTCGCGGCGGACACCTGCGTGAGGATGTCGATGCAGTACGCCTCGTCGTCGACCATGCGCTGCAGGCCGCGGATCTGGCCCTCCACCCGGCGCAGGCGCTTGCGGTAGTCGTCCTTGTCCTTGATGTAGCCGTGAGCCATGACCGAACTCCCTCCAGCGGCATTACCCTACCCCCCTAGGGTATATCGGTAAAGCTCCTTCTCGGGTGATGTGACGCGGAAGTCAATCGACGGCCACGCTTGACCGCGAATACCCCCTGGGGGTAACAATGGCGCCGAACATAGATACCCCCTGGGGGTACAGAGGAGGTTCGGTTATGTCCCGCAATCCATCCCGGTGGTGGGCCCTCGCGCTCATCGCCCTCGCCCAGTTCATGGTCATCATGGACACCTCGATCATCGGCGTCGCCCTCCCACAGATCCGCGAAGACCTCGGCTTCACCCCGAGCAACCTGTCCTGGGTGTTCAACGCCTACGTCGTCGCGTTCGGCGGCCTGCTGCTGCTCGGCGGACGCCTGTCCGACCTGTACGGCGCCCGCCGCATCTTCACCACCGGCTGGGCCATCCTGCTCGCCGGCTCCGCCGCCGCCGGCCTGGCCGGCACCGTCGAGACCGAACTCGCCGCCCGCGCCGTACAGGGCGCCGGCTCCGCCCTCATCGCGCCGTCGGCGCTGACGCTGCTGATGATGCTGTTCGGCAACCGGCCCGCCGAGCTCACCAAGGCCCTGGCCCTGTACGGGGCGGCCGCCCCGGCCGGCGGCACCGCCGGCGTCTTCCTCGGTGGCGTCATCACCGAATACGTCAGCTGGCCGTGGGTGTTCTACCTCAACATCCCGATCGCCGTCCTCGCCCTGATCGCCACCCCGGCGCTGATGCCCGCCGGCGGCAACCGGCCCGGCAGCCTCGACCTTGCCGGCGCACTCACCGTCACCGGCGGCTTGGCCGCCGCCGTCTACGCCATCGTCCTCGCCCCGCAGATCGGCTGGAACACCGCGCAGACCTGGCTCACCCTCGCCGGCGCCGCGGTCCTGCTCGCCGCCTTCGTGGTCCTGCAGGCCCGCCGCCGTGAGCCGCTGATGCGGCTCGGCATCTTCGCCAGCCGCAACCTGTCCGCCGCCAACCTCGCCCAGCTGCTGCTCGGCGCGGCGTGGATCCCGATGTGGTTCTACCTCAACCTCTACCTCCAGCAGGTCCTCGGCTTCAGCGCCTTCCCCAGCGGCGCCGCGCTGCTGCCGATGACCGTGCTCATCATGGTCGGCATGATCGTCCTCGCCCCGCGGATCATCGCCCGCTACGGCACCAAGACCACCCTCGTGACCGGGCTGGCGGTTCTCGCCGCCGGGCTCGGGTGGCTCGCCCTGATCCGCCCGACCGGCAGCTACCTGACCGACGTGCTGCCCGCCTCCCTGGTCGCCGCCCTCGGCATGGCCCTGGCCTTCATCCCCTCCCTGGGCACCGCCCTGTCCAGCGCCCGCCCGGAGGAAGGCGGCCTGGCCTCCGGCATCGTCAACACCAGCTACCAGATCGGCTCCGCCCTCGGCCTGGCCGCCATGACCGCGCTCGCCGCCGCCCACGGCGCCGACACCCTGGGCGACCCGGCCGCCCTCACCAACGGCTACTCCGCAGCCCTCTTCGGTGCCGCCGGCATCGCCGCCGCAGCCGCCGTCCTCGCCGCGATCACCCTCACCAGCCGCGACACCGCCTCCGCCGCGCAGCCGGACAACGCGCCGGCCACCCCATGACCGACGGGTGCTGTCGCCACGCTCCGCCGGGGCCACCGGTCCCGGCGGGGCACCGGATCCGTCCTGTTCAACGCCACGCCACGACGAAACGAGACGATTAAAATGTCTACGCTTGCCCGCGCCACCGGCAACATCGGGCACGCCCCCCGAATCGGGCTATGGGCACTGCCTGCCTACGGGCTGCTGCTGGGCCTGAGCACCTGGACCCATCAACCCTCGATCGACGACTTCGACGCCTACGCCCGCTACATCACCACCGACGTCTTCCTGATCAGTCACCTCGGCGCCAGCATCTTCGCCACCGCCCTGGCCGTCCTCGGCACGGCCGCCGCCACCGCGTTCCTCGCCCATGGCCGCGCTGCTCGCACCGCGGTCGCCGGGCTGGTCCTCACCACGATCGCCAACGTGTTCCTGGCCTCGACGTTCGGCAGCGCCACCTTCGTGCAGCCCGGCATCGGCCGCGCGCACCTCGCCGGTACCGCCGGCATGCCCGCGCTCAACGCCGACACCGCCTACGGTCCCACCTTCTTCGCCACCGCCCTGACCCCCACGTTCCTGCTCATCGTGGCCGCGATCGTCCTCGGCACCGCCATCGCCCGCACCGACCGCCGACTGCGCCGGCACGGCATCGCCTACGCCGTCCTGCTGCCGGCCTTCGCCATCACCGGTTTCGCCCTGCAACCCGCCCAGCCGTGGACCGGCTTCGCCCTCGCCGCCGCGACCGCGGCCCTGGCCGTTCGCCTGCCCCGGCTCCACACCACGTGAGCCGCACCGAACCGGCCGCCGCTCCGAAGCCCGCCCCACCATCTGGTGGAGCGGGCTTCGGCCATGGCGATATCGAGGTCGACAGGCGTCAGGTCCCGGACCGGACCTGCCCGACGGGGTCCGGGACGGCAAGAATCGACTGCACCGTGGCGGTCACGATTCCGGAGGCCGCAGCCGCGTCCAAACGCCCCAGCCGGATCTCCTCCGCGGCACCGTGCAGGACGTACTGCACCGCGTTGACCAGCCACGTGACCGGCAGGTCCGTTCGGAAGACCCCGTCGCTCTGGCCTCGGACGATCAACAGCTCCACCCGGTCCGCGGCGCCGGTGTGCAACTCCCGCAACCGGCCCTCCGGCAGCACGCGCTGCGCCGCCGACAGCAATGCCGCGGACTCCGCGACGAGCGACCAGCTCGACGCCAGCAACCGGCTCATCGCCTGCCGTGCGTCCCCGCCCAGGTCCACGCCGGCCAGTGTCTGCTCGCCCGCCCGCAGCGCCTCGGCGAGGGCGGCCTCGACCAGCTCGGGTCGGGTTCGGAAATGACCGTAGACCGTCATGCGCCCGACACTGGCGGCCTTGGCGATGTCATCGACGGTCGCGTCCGGATCACGGCTGAGGCAGTCACGGGCGGCGGACACGATCCGCGCGATGCTGCGCTCGGCGTCGGCGCGCCGCCGCGGGCGGGTGTCGGCGGAACTCATGCCCCCACCCTAGCGCGTACGGGAATGTACGAGTTAGCCTTCCGTTTGTAAGTCGTACAAGAGGATACGAGTTATTCCGGAGGGCGCCATGACCACATACGACACCCACGAGACCGAGACGCGGCACCCGCTGCGATGGCGATTGCTCGCCTTCCTCGGCATTGCGCAGCTGATGCTCATCCTGGACGTCACCGTGGTCGCCATCGCCCTGCCGCACATGGAGACCGACCTCGGCCTCGACCGGGCAGCGCTGACCTGGACCGTCAGCGCCTACACCCTCACCTTCGGCGGGCTGATGCTGCTCGGCGGCCGCATCGCCGACCTCATCGGCGCCAAACGCGTCGTCCTCGCCGGACTGCTCGTCTTCACCGCGGCATCCCTGGCCACCGGCCTCGCCGCGAACGCCGAGACGCTCATCGGCGGCCGCATCGCCCAAGGCGTCGGCGCCGCGCTGCTGTCACCCGCAGCACTGTCGCTCGTGATCACCCTCTTCTCCGGCGACGAACGCAACAAGGCCCTCGGCGTCTGGTCCGCACTCGGCGGTGGTGGTGCAGCCCTCGGCGTCCTGCTCGGCGGCCTGATCATCAGCGGTCCTGGCTGGCCCTGGGTCTTCTTCATCAACGTACCCATCGGCCTGGTCATCATCGCCGCCCTCGCCACCCTGCTGCCGGCCACCGGCGTAATCCGCCCGCGCCCGCAACTGGACCTCCTCGGTGCCCTGCTCGTCACCGGCGCGACCGCCGCACTCATCTACGCACTCATCCGCGCTGGCGACCACGGCTGGCTCACCACCACCACCGGCGGGCTCATACTTACCGCCGCGATCGGCTACACCCTGTTCACCCTCTGGCAGAAGCACGCCCGCTCACCCCTGATGGACATCACGATGCTCGCCCGCCGGCCCGTCGCCGGTGGTGCGTTCCTCATCCTCATGGCGACCGCACTGATGGTCGCCGCGTTCTTCCTCGGCACCTTCTACTTCCAGCACAGCCGCGGCTACGGCGCTCTGCACACCGGCCTGCTCTTCCTGCCCGTCGCCGTCATCACCATGCTCGGCGCCCACCTCACCGGCACCCTCCTCGGCCGCGTCGGCGCCCGGACACTCGCCACCGCCGCCCTGCTGATCGCCGCCGCCGGCATGGCCGTGCCCGCCCTGACCATGCAGCCGGTCGCCGTCACCGCCGGTGTCGCGATCGCCGCCGCCGGAACCGGCGCGCTGTTCGTCGTCGCCTCGGCCACCGCCCTCGGCCACGTCGCACCGCACGAATCCGGCGTCGCCTCCGGCATCGTCAGCACCTTCCACGAATTCGGCGCCTCGGTCGGCGCCGCCGTCGTCTCCAGCGTCGCCGCGGCCAGCTTCGCCGGCGACAGCGTCACTGGCTTCCGCAACGGATTCCTCGTCGCCGCAATCGCCGCCGCCGCGGGAGCCGTCATCGCCAGCCTCCTCACCCCTGGCCGGACAGCACCTCAGCACTGACCATCCGCGACGTGCGCGCAGCTACCTGACTTCCACCACACCAGTGGCCAAGTCGTCCAGCGATCCCCAGCCAGCCCGTGAGCGACCAGGGAAGGGCACCACACCGCGATGACCCCCACCAGTGCCGCACCGATTCCGATTCTCGCCCGGGTCTTGATCGCCGGCGCCGGGATCATGAGTCTCGCGAACTCGGTCACCATCCCGTTCCTGGCCGTGTTCCTGCACCGTGACCTCGGCCTGGCACCGGGGTTGATCGGATTCATCATTGGGTCGTCGGTGTTCTTCTCGATCTTCGCCGGGTTCGTCGGCGGCTCCCTGTCCGACATCCTCGGCCGGACCCGGCTGCTGGTGTTCTCGCTGTTCGGGGTGATCGGGTCGTTCATCGGCCTCTACTTCGCCGACGGTGTCGTGGCGGTGTTCGCCTTCAACGCAGCGCTGGCATTAAGCAGCAGCACCTTCGCCCCGGTGGGTAAGGCACTGCTCGGCGACCTACTGTCGAGGGACCGGCGGGCCCAGACGTTCTCCTACCAGTACATGGCCACCAACATGGGGTACGCCATCGGCCCGGTCGTGGGTGCAGCGGTCGGCTTGGCTGGCGGCCGCACGGCGTTTCTGGCCGGGGCGGCCGGCTACGGCATCTACCTGATCGGACTGGTCTGCGTGCTGCTGCTGGTGCCCGCAGCCGCCGCGGCCGGCCGGGCGGGCGGCGATGGCGAGCCGAAACAGCATGTCGCCAGCGTGCTGCGCGGACTCGCGGCCAGCGCACGGATCGTGGCCGTCGACCGGCGCATGCTGTTCCTCATCCTCGCCGGGCTGCTGCTGGAGGCGGTACACGGCCGAATCTCCTCCCTACTCGCGCAGCACCTGTCGGTCGGATTCGCCGACGGCGTCACCATCCTGGGGTTCGTGCTGGCCACCAACGCGGTGACCGTGGTGGTCCTGCAGGTGTTCGTGTCCCGATTCATGGAGAAACGCAACCCGGTCACCTCCATCACCGTCGGCGGCCTGCTCACCGTCGCCGGGATGGCCGGCTTCGCGGTCGCCGGCACCCTGTGGCACTTCGTCGCTGCGATGGTGGTGTTCTCCCTCGGCGAGATCCTCATCTACCCGGCCGAGTTCGCCATCATCGACCGCATCGCCCCGGAGGAGAACCGCGGCGCCTACTTCGGGGCACAGACCTTCGCGCAGATCGGCGTTTTCATCGGCCCGTTCACCGGCGGCCTGCTGCTCGGCGCCTACGGCGGCACCACCATGTTCCTCGGCGTCGGACTGTTCGCTCTGGCCAGCGTCGCCATCTACCTGTTCGTCGGCCGCCGGATCCCCGGCCTGGCCGCCACCGTGCCGGGCCACCCCGTGTCTGCGGCGAAGCAGGAATCCGAGGACCTGGCGTGAGCTGGGCTGCGACGGCGCGAGCTTTTCTTGGCTGTGGTCCTGACTTGGACTCACCCTTAGGAACTGTACGAGGGGCGGCATGCCGCGTAGGCCGGCGATCGTAGCCAGCATGGTCCGGCACGGATCGGCGTGACGCTCGAAATGGCAGACGGCGAACGAGGGGCACCGGTGATTGGGCCCCTCGCCGTGGTCGCTATGCGTTCAGCTTGTCGCGCCAGGTGAGGAACTCGCGGAGTTCGGTGAGGTCGGGTGTGGGCCCCCCGGTGTGGATGGTGAAGAGGCGGGCGCCGAGCTCGTACATTTTGTCGCGGTCTTCGGTCTTGCCCATGACCGAGATTTCGATCTCGGAGGGGTCGCGGCCGATGTCGGCACAATGCTGTCCGAGGATGCCGAGTTTGCGCTCCAGGGTCTCGGGGTCGGAGAAGCTGTGCCAGATGTCGGCGTGCTTCGCCGTCAGGCGCAGGGTCTTCTTCTCCCCGCCGCCACCGATCAGCACTGGGATGTCGCGCGTCGGCTTCGGGTTGAGCTCCTTCCAGCGGGATTCGATGCGGGGGAGGGCGGTCGCCAGGTCGTCGAGTCGGCCGCCGGCCGTGCCGAACTCATAGCCGTACTCGACGTAGTCACGTTCGAACCAACCCGAGCCGATGCCAAGAATCAGACGGCCTTCGGAGATGTGATCGACCGTGCGAGCCATGTCCGCGAGGAGGTCGGGGTTGCGGTAGCTGTTGCAGGCGACGAGAGCGCCGATCTCGACGCGGGACGTGGACTCCGCCCAGGCCGCCAGCATCGTCCAGCACTCGAAGTGCAACCCGTCCGGTTCGCCGCTTAAAGGGAAGAAGTGGTCCCAGTTGAACAGGATGTCCAGACCGAGGTCTTCGGCTTCGGAAGCCGTACGGCGGATGGTGGCGTAGTCCATGTGTTGCGGCTGCAACTGCAGCCCGATGCGAACCGGCCTATCGATCATGGGAACGAGCCTACGTCTCCTGGACGATGCCGGCCGCGGCCGGTGGTCCGAGGAACTGAACGACTGGACGGCGATCATCGGCACCGGATGGGCATACCTGCCGCCGGGCCGGGCCGTCGAATTCGGCGACGGCCAGCTGTTTCCCGCCGACGATGCGGCCCGGGTCGCGCGGATCGCGATGCGAGTGCTGACCGTGCGCACTGGGTGGACATCGAGTCGGCACTGCCGAAGGGCGAGACCGACGAGTATCCCCTCGGGGTCAGCCGCCACACCCTCCCGGTCGTGCTCCCACCGGACGCTGAGCTCGACCGGGTCATCATGCACGTCTGGAAGTGATCACACCTCGAGGCGGCCGGCGCCGCTGTCGAGAGCGCCGGCCAGTCGCCGTGCCGGGTCGAGGTCGGCGCCGTACGCGGGCCGGAACGCCGCCCACGAACCGTCCGCGAACGTGATCAGCAGTCGTCGCCGCAGCCGGTACCGGTGGATCGCGGCGGCGCTGATCGCGGTGCGTGGCACCGCCCAGACCACGTCGAGACGGTCCTGACTCTGCTCGGCCCAGGAGAACAGCTTGGCCTCCGGCGTCAGGCCGACCACCAGCCGCCGGTCGCTGACCACCAGCACGCTCCGGCGCCTTGCCCCGGTGCGCAGGAGGGTGGCGGTGAGGCTGCTGGCGAGTGAGCCGGCCGGCCCGTCCGCGGCGACGCCGAACAGGAGGCGGTCCAGCAGGCTCGACCCGGGACCGAATTCGTTCAGGTTCAGCAGACTCAGGAAGGCCACGCCGACCTTGCCGAGCGGGCCCAGCGGGGTGTGGCGTTCCGGGTCGGGTGGCGGCGGCGGAGTGGTGCCCTCCGGTGTCTGCATCTCCTCCGCGGCGAGCAGGCGCTCACCCGGTTCGAGCAGCGCCTCGGCGGCCCACGTCCACGGGTTCGCCATGGCCGGAGCCGATTCCATGCAGCCTCCCCCGCTACGCCGAAAGGTTTTCAGGCTAGCCGACGGTCCATCGATGTGGACGATCAGGGTTTCGCGGCGGAGCGGCAGGTGCCGTCGAGTCTCTGGGCGATGGTGGTGAAGTCGCCGTCGATGAAGGATCTCGGGTCGGGCTCCTGAGAGCCGGTGGCGAGGGAGCCGGCGATCCGGTCGACGGTGGCGCGCTGGCTCGCGTCGTCGGCGCGGGCGCTGACGGCCGACATCTTCGCGGACATGTCGGAGAGGGTCTGCCGCAGGCCGTCCACGCGTTCACCGGACGCGTGCTCGGCGAGCCGGACCGCGCCGTCGGTGAGGATCTGGTAGGCGGCGGAGCAGACGTACCTCGGTTCGCCCGCGGAGGCGGACGGGATCGGGTCGATGCTGACCGGGGCGGGCAGCGAGCCGGCGGGGACCTCGATCTCGATCCCGTCGCAACCCGCGGCCAGGGCCGCGAGGGCCGCGAGGATCACGGCGGTCAGGGCGGTGCGGCGGCGTTGCGGCACGTGCATTCCCCTTCCTCGATGACGTACGGAGAGTACGGGGAGCATAAAGCTCGCCGCGACTTTTGCGGATCGCGGAAGTTAGCTCAGACGTGGCACAGAACCCCAGAAAAGGTAAGAACGCGCTTCGCCGTGTGATGATCACGGCTCTGTCGACGGTTCTCGTCGCGGCCGGGGGCACGGCGTTCGCGGAGATCGTCTCGACCCAGCCGGCCAGCACCCCCTCGTTCAACGGTCCGGTGTACGCGGTCGCCTACGGCGGTGACACCGTCTACGTCGGAGGCGACTTCACCACCGCGTCGGACGGTGGCCGTATCGCCGCCCGGAACCGGCTCGCCGCCTTCGACGCCCGCACCGGCGCGCTGCGGGACTGGCAGCCGGCCGCGGACGCCAACGTGCGGGCGCTCGCCGTCGACGGCGGTGTCGTCTACGCCGCCGGGGACTTCGACACGATCAACGGCGAGTCCCGGGACGCGGTGGCCGGCATCGACGGCGCGAGCGGCGCCCTCACCCCGCTGCGCCACACCGTGCTCGGGCAGCCCAACGCGATCGCGGCCGGGAACGGCCGGGTCTACCTGGGCGGGCGGATCACCGGCGTGGACGGGGCGCCGCGGGCGAACCTGGCCGCCTTCGACGCGGCGACCGGCGCCCTCGACCCGAACTGGAAGCCGACCACCGACGACACGGTCAACGCGCTCGCGGTCACACCGGAGCGGGTGTACGTGGGTGGCGGTTTCCACCGCACCAACGACGTCCGCTCCACGCTGCGGCTCAGCGCCGTGGACCCGGCGACCGGCGCGCTCGACCGCGGATTCGCGCCGAAACCGGTGTCGCAGGTGTTCGCGCTGGCCGCGCACGCCGACGGGGTGTACGCGGCGCTCGGCGGGCGGGGTGGCCGGGCGGTGTCGTACACCCGGGAGGGTCAGACCCGCTGGACCCGGGTGTTCGACGGCGACGCGCAGGCGATCGCGCTGCTCGACGACACGATCTACGTGGGCGGGCATTTCGACAAGGCGTGCACGACCACCAACAACGGCGTACGCGGCGTCTGCACCGACGGGTCGGAGGCGCGGGGCAAGCTCGCGGCCGTCGACCGGGAGGGCAACCTGCTCGGCTGGGCGCCGCAGGCCAACGGGGTCGCCGGAACCCGCCAGCTGGCGGCCAGCCCGCGGCTCGGCGCGGTCAGCGCGGTCGGCGACTTCACCGTGGTCGGTGGTGTGATCCGGAAGAGGTACGTCGAGTTCCACGGTGTGTCGCCGCGTCTGGAGGCGACCCCGGCCGTCTCCGGCCCGGTCCCGGCCGGCGGGAACGTCGCGGCCTACAACTTCGACACCACGATCGCGGACGGCACCTTCGACGACGGTTCCGGGCACGGGCATCTGCTGCGGGCGGTCACCCGCAACGGCGGCGCGCCGCGTCTGGTGCCGCACGACGCCGGGCACGCCCTCGGGTTCCCGGCCAAGTGCGCCGGCGACGCCTGCCCGCGGCTGATCCTGCAGGCCGCCGACACCCAGGAACTCAACCCCCAGACCAGACCTCTGCGGTACGGGGCCAGCGTGCTGTTGTCCCCCGCGGAGACCGGCCGCGGCGAGAACATCCTGCAGAAGGGGCACGCCAACGTGGGCTCCACCGGCGGCCAGTACAAGCTCCAGGTCGACGGCCTCTCCGGCAAGCCGAGCTGCGGCCTCAGCGACAAGAACGGCACGGTCGTGCACGTGGCCCGCAGCCGGATCTCGGTCGCCGACGGCAAGTGGCACACCCTGGAGTGCCGCCGTACCGGCCCGACGCTGGCGATCCTGGTCGACGACCGTCTGGAGTCGGTGACCGCCGTCCCCGCCACCCTGTCCGTCGACACCAACCAGCCGTTCACCGTCGGCGGCAAGGGCGTCGGCCAGAACAACGACCAGTTCCACGGCACCCTCGACGACGTCTGGGTCAAGGTCGGCTGACCGCGGCGGTCCCCCGAATCGCTGACGGGGAACCGCCACCGCGGTTCCCCGTTCTCACCGGAGGGATGATCACTTCCGGTCCGCGGCTCGTCTGTCACACCATGCTCCGGTACGGGCCACGCAGCGTCCCGCGACTCGCGGCGGCCACGGCAGGCGTCCCCTCACCACCGTCCCCGGGTGCCGCTCATGAATGCACCTCCGGGTCACCCCCGGCTGGTCGTGACTGCGGCCGTCGCGGGACCGTTCAGCGCCGGGTTCCGCCAACCAGCCGGGGGTGACCGCGGCTGCTCCGGGGCCGTTCAGCGCCGGGTTCCGTGAACCGGCCGGGCGCCGGCGGGGTTCCGTGAACCGGCCGGGCGCCGGCGGGGTTCCGTGAACCGGCCGGACGCCGGCGGGATTTCGTCAACCGGCCGGACGCCGGCGCGGCCGACCCCCCGGATCGCTCGAAGCGGGGATCCGGGGGAGAAGGCGAGCGCCGCATGTGCCGGTCGGTGGGCCGGCGCATGCGGCGCTGATCGCTGACTCAGGGCGGCCCGGGGTTACGGACAGAACCGGCGAGGACGGGGCCGGGAGTGTCGGGCGACACTGGATCGAAGGTCATCGTTGCAGCCGTGTTGCGTACGCGCAACAGGTTGTTTCAATTCCGTTCTGCCGGAACGACGCGGGGCAGCCGGGTGGCGAGGAGCGCGCCGGCCGCCAGGATCGCCGAGCCGGTCAGGACGGCGGGTACCACACCGTCGACGAAGTCGTCCTGACCGGCGAAGCCGCCGTACGTGCTGAAGATCGACGACAGGGCCGCGACGCCCGCCGCCACCCCGAACTCGCGGACGGTGTTGTTGGTGCCGGAGGCCATGCCGCGCTGCTGCGCGGGCACGCTGGCCAGGGTGAGCGTGCTGATCGGCACGATGGTCAGGCCCATGCCGATGCCGCCCAGCACGAACGCGCCGACCAGGCTGCTGTAGGCGGTGTCCGGCGCGGTGACCAGGCCGATCCACAGCATGCCGGCGGCCAGGAACACCTGCCCGGCGACGATCAGGTTGCGCAGGCCGATCCGCGGGCCGAAGATGCCGACGAGCGGGGCGACGAGCATCGGGGCACCGGTCCACGGCAGGGTCCGCAGGCCGGCTTCCAGCGGGCTGAGGCCCTGCACCACCTGGAAGAACTGGGCGAGCAGGAAGACCGAGCCGAACGCGCCCGCGGAGAACGTCAGGGTCACCAGGATGACCAGGCTGAACGTGCGGGAGCGGAAGAGGCTCAGGGGCAGCATCGGGGTCCGGTTGCGGCTCTGCCAGAACAGGAACCCGGCGATCAGCGCGGCCCCGGCGGCCAGCATGAACGGCACCCGGCCGGTGGTCCAGCCGCGTTCCGGGCCGTCGACGACGCCCCAGATCAGCAGCAGCATGCCGGTGGACGACAGCAGCAGGCCGAGCGGGTCGAGGCGGCGGGCCCCGCCGCGGGACTCGTCGAGGACGACGCCGGCCAGGATCACCGCGACGACGCCGACCGGGACGTTGATCCAGAAGATCCAGTTCCAGGTCAGGCCGTCGGCGACGGCGCCGCCGACGACCGGGCCGACCGCGATGCCGAGGCCGGTGATGCCGCCCCAGATGCCGACGGCCTTGTTGCGCATCCGGTCCGGCACGGCCGCGGCCAGCAGGGTCAGCGACAGCGGCGCGGTCATCGCGCCGCCCAGGCCCTGCACGGCGCGGGCGGCGGTGAGCTGCCACGGCTCGGTGGCGAGCGCGGCGGCCGCGGACGCGAGCGTGAAGACGGTGATGCCGGTCAGGTAGATCCGGCGGCGGCCGAGCAGGTCGCCGAGCGCGGCGGCGGTGAGCAGGAAGGCGGCGAACGGCAGCGTGTACGCGTTGACGAACCACTGCAACTGCGAGATGGAGGCCCCGAGGTCGGTGCGGATGACCGGCAGGGCGGTGCTGACGACGAGGTTGTCGAGCGCGGCCATGAAGGCCGGGATGCCGACGGCGGCGATCACGAGACCGAACGGGCGGGTCTTCGGTACGGGTCTCGCAAGGGTGGTGGACACGGACTGCTCCCCTGAAAGTTGTTATCCACTGATAACTAAAGACCGTATGCATCGACTGATAACCTGTCAACGTGACCCGGACCCGCCTCACCGCCCAGGAACGCCACGCCCAGCTCGTGCGGGCGGCCGTCACCGCGTTCGCCCAGGGCGGTTACGCGGGCACGACGACGGATCAGGTGGCGCGGATCGCCGGCGTCTCCCAGCCGTACGTGATTCGTCTCTTCGGGTCGAAACAGGAGCTGTTCCTGGCCACCCAGCGGCACGTCAGCGACCGTCTCGAGGAGAAGTGGCGGGCCGCCGCCGCGGTGGAGCCCACGATGGACGGACTCGGCCGGGCCTACAAGGAGCTACTGGCCGAACGGGACTTGCTGGCGGTGTTCCTGCACGGGTTCGCGGCCGCCGCCGACCCGGCGATCGGCGCGGCGGTCCGCGAATGCTACAGCCGGCTCTACTACGTGGTCCGCGAGCTCACCGGCGCGACGGCGACCGAGGCGCGGGACTTCTTCGCGATGGGCATGCTGGTCACCGTGCTCGGCACGATGCGGGTGCTCGGCCCCGGCAGAGTGGAGCCGCCACCCGGGATCGCCGAGATCATCGGCACCCTGCCGCACGAGGGCGACCCGGCGTAGCCGCTCACATGTTGTGGCGGGTGTAAACGGGCTCGCGCCAGCCCAGCATCGCCTCGGTCATCCGGATCGCGTCGCAGGCGGCCCGCACGTCGTGCACCCGCATGATCCGGGCGCCGCGCAGGATCGAGAACACCACCGTGGCCAGGGTGCCGGCCAGCCGTTCCTGCTGCGGCCGGTCCAGGGTCTCGCCGATGAAGTCCTTGTTGCTCAGCGCCGCCAGCAGCGGGTAGCCGATCGCCGCGATCTCGTCGAGCCGCCGGGTCAGCTCCAGGGAGTGGTGGGTGTTCTTGTTCAGGTCGTGGCCCGGGTCGATGATGATCTGGTCCGGCCGCACGCCGCGGGACAGGGCGAGGTCCACCTTCTCCCGCAGGAACGCGCCGACCTCGCCGGTGACGTCGCCGTAACGGGGTTTCGGGTATTCGGTGCGCGGCGCGGCCAGGCTGTGGCAGATGACCAGCTGCGCATGGGTGCCCGCGACGGCGTCGGCCATCGCCGGGTCGCGCAGGCCGGAGGTGTCGTTGACGACCCCGGCGCCCGCCGCGATCACCTCGCGGGCCACCTCGGGACGGAACGTGTCGACCGAGACGACGGCCAGGCCACGGGCGGCCTCGACGACCGGCAGCACCCGGTCCAGCTCCTCGGCGGCGGTGACCTCCGGGCCGGGGGCGAACGGGACGCCGCCGATGTCGATCCAGTCGGCGCCGGCCGCCGCGGCGGCCCGGACCGCCTCGGTGGCCTTCTCCAGCGCGAACGTGCGGCCCTTGTCGTGGAAGGAGTCCGGGGTCCGGTTGACGATCGCCATCACCACGACCCGGCGGGAGAAGTCGTAGGACCGGCCACCGATGACCCGCTGCAGTTCGCTCACGGTCAGCGACCCTAACAAAGCCCGTCTGCCGTACCAGCCGGTACGCCGTACCCAAGATCAGGTCTTTTATCGCCCGGGTTTTAGCGCCATTCATCACAAGAGGAGGTGAATCGACGGCCGTGTACGGGGTAGGTCATGCGGTGAGCGCAACAACCCCTCGGAGGAACCCATGAGTGACGTCTCACCCGGCCGCGTGCCGGATCCCGCCTACGATCTCACGCCCCCGGTCACGCCTCCGGTCACGCCCGCGGTCACGCCCGCGGTCACGACGCCGGGGCAGGGCTCCTACGCTCAGGTGCAGGAGTCGTACGGGCAGGAGCAGGAGTCGTACGGCCAGGAGCAGTCGAAGCCGCGGCAGGTCGCCGAGCAGGGCAAGGCCGCCGCCGGCGACGTCAAGGACACCGCCAAGGAGCAGGCCCAGCGGGTCGGCGCCGAGGCGCGCACCCAGGCCCGCAACGTCGCCTCGGAGGTCCGCGACAAGCTCGACGAGCAGGCCCGCCTGCAGAACGGCCGCCTGGTCGGCAGCATCCGGCAGACCGCCGACCACCTCGACGAGATGCGCGGCGCGCGGGAGGACTCGCCGGCCGCCGCCGTGGTGTCGCGGGTCGCCGAGGGCGGCCGCCAGTTCGCCGACTACCTGGACCGCAACGGCCCCGACGGGGTGCTGCGCGAGGTCGAGGACTTCGCCCGCCGCCGTCCCGGCGCGTTCCTCGCGACCGCCCTGGCCGCCGGATTCGTGGTCGGCCGGCTCGGCAAGAGCATCGCCAAGGCCGACTCGTCCGCCGGCGCCGGCAAGCCGGCGACCGACAGCTTCACGCCGGACTACGAGCCGAGCCGCACGGCGCAGCAGGGCCACGTCGGCACCGGCTTCCAGGACGACACCCTCGGATACACGCCCGCCGCCACCGGCACCGGCTACGTCACCCCGGCCACCACCCAGTACGAGGCCACCGGCACCGGCCGGCCCGCCGTGGTGGACACCGATCCGGAGTTCCGGTCATGACCTCGCCGTACCGCAACGACCCCGCCGACCCGGTCGCCGCGGCCTGGGCCGCCGACGAACCGAGCGGTGCCGGCAAACCCGTCGAGGAACGCTCCCTCGGCGAGATCATCGGCAACATCAGCGACGATCTCTCCCAGCTGTTCCGGCAGGAGGTGGCGCTCGCCAAGGCGGAGATCCAGCAGGAGGCGACCAAGGCCGGCAAGGCCGCCGGGATGCTCGGCGGCGCCGGTTTCGCCAGCTATCTGGCGGTGGTGCTGCTCAGCTTCGCCGTCGTGTTCGGCCTCAGCAACGTGATGGACCCCGGCTGGGCGGCGCTCATCGTCGCGGTCATCTGGGGCGCCATCGGCGCGGTCCTGTTCGTGAACGGCCGCAAGAAGCTCAAGACCGTCGACCCGGTGCCGCGCCGCACCACCGAAACGCTGAAGGAGGACGCCCGATGGCTGAAGAACCCGACCGGCTGAGGGCCGAGATCGAGAGCACGCGGGCGTCCCTGACCCGCGACGTCGATCTGCTGGCCGAGAAGACGAGCCCCCGCCAGGTCGCCCGCCGGCGATGGACCGCGGTGAAGGAGAGAGTCATGGGCACCACGGAGGACACCCGCTACGCCGCCCGCGAGCAGGCGCACCGCATCAGTGACAAGGCGTCCGAGCTGTCCGGCGCCGCCAGCGACAAGGCATCGGAGGTGTCCAGCACCGTGAGCGACAAGGCATCGGAATTGTCCGGCACCGTGAGTGACAAGGCGTCCGTGGCCGCCGACCGGGTTCGCCAGACCCCGCAGACGGTGGCGCGGCAGACGCAGGGCAACCCGCTCGCCGCCGGGATCATCGCCTTCGGTGTCGGGCTGCTCAGCGCCTCGCTGATCCCGGTCACCGACGCCGAGAGGCGGGCCGGGCAGCAGCTCAAGGAGCAGAGCGGCGGTCTCACCGACAAGGTGAAGGACGTGGCGAGCGATCTCAAGGACGAGATCGGCGGCACCGTCCAGCAGGCCGCCGGGCAGGTCCGGGAGACCGCCCAGGACGCGGCGCAGACCACCAAGGACACGGCGCGCTCCAACGCGCAGGACCTGCGCGGCACCGCGACGTCCTGACCGCGGTGGACAGGCATGACGTGGCGGCTTCGGCCGCCACGTTTGTCTGTCCGGAACACGGGAATCGCGACCACATGAAACTGGGATACAAACTCGCCGCCGAGGCGTTCGGGCCCAAGGAGCTGGTCCGGCAGGCGATCCGGGCGGAGCAGGCCGGATTCGACTTCGTCGAGATCAGCGATCATTTCCATCCGTGGCTCGACGTGCAGGGACACTCGCCGTTCGCCTGGAACGTCCTGAGCGCGATCGCCGCGCAGACCCGCACCCTCGGCCTCGCCACCGGGGTGACCTGCCCGACCGTCCGGTACCACCCGGCGATCATCGCGCAGGCCGCCGCGACCCTGGCCATCCTGTCCGACGACAGGTTCACGCTCGGCGTCGGCTCGGGGGAGCGGCTCAACGAGCACGTGGTCGGGCAGGGCTTCGGCAGCGTGCGCGAACGCCACGAGCGCCTGACCGAGGCCCTGGAGATCATCAACCTGCTCTGGCAGGGCGGATACCAGTCCTACCAGGGCAAGCACCTCCAGCTGGAGGACGCCCGGGTGTTCGACCTGCCGGACCGGCTGCCGACGATCGCGGTCGCCGCCGGAGGCCCCCGCGCCGCCGAACTGGCCGCCACGCACGGTAGCGGCCTGTTCGCCACCGAGCCCCGCGCCGACCTGGTCGAGACGTTCACCGCGCACGGCGGGAAAGGCCCGCGGTACGTGGAGATCCCGGTCGCGTGGGCGCCCACCGCGGAGGCCGCGGTCACCGAGGCGCACCGGACCACCCGCTGGGCGGTCACCGGCTGGAAGGTGATGGCCGAACTGCCGAACCCGGTCAACTTCGAGGCCGCCGCGGCGACGGTAGGCGAGGACGACGTACGGGAGAAGTTCGTCGCCGGCCCGGACGCCGCCCGGTACGTCGCCGCCGTCCAGGAACACCTCGACGCCGGCTACGACCACATCGTCCTGATGAACGCCGGCCCCGACCCGGACGGCTTCCTCGACTTCTTCACCGGCGAACTGCGCGATCGGCTCCCGCGGTGAGCGGTCCGGTCACGGCCACTTCCCGGACCTTTCCCGGTACGCCGCCCGCCGCGCCGCCGCGGCCCGCGGAGACGTCCCGTGTCACCGTGGTGGTGGCGACCCGGGACCGCCGGGACCGCCTGTTCGAGACCCTCCCGCAGCACCGGGCCCCGATCATCCTCGTCGACAACGCCTCCACCGACGGAAGCCCCGAAGCGATCGGCGCGGCGTTCCCGGACATCGGGGTGGTACGGCTGGACCGCAACGCCGGGGCGGCGGCCCGCAACGAGGGGGTACGCCGCGCCACCACCCCCTACGTGGCCTTCGCCGACGACGACTCGTTCTGGACCGAGGGCTCCCTGGCCCGCGCCGCCGAACTGTTCGACGCGCATCCGCGTCTGGGACTGCTCACCGGTCAGGTCCTGATCGGCCCGTCGTCCCGGCCGGACCCCATCTCCGCCGCCCAGGCCGCCGCCCCGCTCGCCGCGCCACGCGGCGCTCCCGGACCGTCGGTGCTCGGCTTCCTGTCCTGCGCCGTGGTGGTCCGCCGCGAGGCGTTCCTCGACGCCGGCGGATTCGAGCCGCGCCTGTTCGTCTACGGCGAGGAGGCGCTGCTGGCGATGGACATGACCGCCGCCGGGTGGTGGCTGTGCTACGAGCCGTCCCTGACGGTCCGCCACTTCCCGCTGCCGGCCGGCCGGGACCGTTCCGCCCGCGACCGCATCGAAGCCCGCAACCGCCTGCTCACCGCCCTGCTGCGCCGCCCACCCACCGTGGTCGCCCGCAACCTGGCATCCACCGTGCGGCAGTCACCGGTCGCGGTGTGGGACGTGGCCCGCGCGCTGCCCTGGGCCCTCCGTCACCGCCGCCGGCTGCCACCCGCCGTGGAGGCGTCCCTCCTGCGCCTGGAGCACCCACCCCCCGCCACGCCCCACTTGCCGGGCTGACGCCCGTCCCGTCAGCCGCATGGTTCGGCGCCCGCGGACCGGAGAAGCGCGCGGAAGTGAGGTTTCGCGGTTCGCCAGGCGTCGAGGACTTCGCGGCGGCGCACCCGCAACCGCCAGGGCAGACCGGGCGGCCGGGCCCAGCGGGGTGGGTCCGGCCGGTCGGGGCGCGTGGTGAAGGTGAGGATCAGGTCCTCCGCGGTGGTCTCGGCGGTCACGTCCAGGTAGGCGAACGGGCCGCCGAGATCGAGCGGTTCCGGAAGCTGCGAGCCGGGGCGCCCGGCCACTGCCCAGAGCGGCCGCAGGCGGCGTAGCTGCGGTTCCGGAGCGGTCGGGGAGCCGTCACCGAACAGCTCGCCGCGCACGTAGAGCAGGAACTGCCCCGCCCGTCCGCCGCCTGACGTGGGCGTGAACTCGACGCGCAGATGGTGGATGTCGCCGCCGCCGACCGTGCCGGCCCGCTCCACGGCCCGCAGCCAGATCAGCTGCCAGGGCCGGGCGGGACCGGTCGCCCGGGACCTGCCGGCCATGCCGCAGGCGGGGCAGACGGCGGGAGCGGGTCCCGTCGAGTGGTAGGCGGCGATCAAGCGTTCGGTGACCACGACGAGGCGGTCGTGCGGACGGCCGGTCGTCACCGGACGTCCGGCCGAGTGGTGCGGCAGCGTGTGCCCGAAGTCGACGGCAGGCTGTCTGGGTATCCGGGCGGCATCCTCACTGCGGCGCCGGGCACGGTATTCGGCCTCTGCGGCGAGCCAGCGGGCGCGAGCCTCCTCGAGTTCGTCGACGGCGCGGATCAGCGAACCGGGATCGTCCTCCAGCACCAGGGGGATGCCGGCACTGAGGATCAGATGGTGCCAGGTGTCCCGGAAACCGTAGGGCGCGAAGTGCAGGACACACTCCCGGAGCGCGAGCACCCGAACCGGCAACGGAAGTCGCTCGTCCCGAACGCGGCGCGCCTGACCGGCGAAACTGCTCACAGCCCGAACCCCCTGACAGCGCGAACCCTGCTCGCGGCGTGGACTCCGCTCACGGCGCGGACTCGTTCGCGGCGTGGATCCTGCTCGCGGCGCGGATCTCGCTCACGGCGTGGACCACCCCGCTCAAGCGTGGGACCTGCTGACGGCGTGGAACCTGCTCGCGGCGTGAACCCGGTGCAGCCAGGGCGGAGGGACGCGGGATGCCGGAAAACCTCGTCCGGAGCGCCGGGCGCCGGGCACGGGACGCGGGACGTGGGGCACGGCACATCCTGGCATCGGTGCCCGCTGTTCCGCATGTGCTTAACAGCCGCGGGCGCGCCGGTTTTGTCCGGCTGGTCGTGGGTGCTGTCTCAGCGCGGCTGAGACAGCACCCACGACCAGCCGAGGGGTGACCGTGACGGGCATGCATGAGTGGCACCGGGGGACGGCGGGGAGGGAACGCCTGCCGTGGCCGCCGGGAGTCACGGGACGTTGCGTGGCCCGTACCGGAGAAGGGTTGAAGCGCCGGCGACCGCGGACCGGAAGCGGACCGAACGCCGAAGCGGTGTCAGGGGGCAGGCGGGAGACGCGGATGCCCGGGCGGCAGCGGTGATGCCGGACTCGGGGGAGCCGGCCTTCACGCCGTCGGAGGAGGCTTCTCGCCTGTTGGGCCTGTGATGGGGGCCCCGCGCCTGTCGGGCCGAAGGTGAGGGCGGCGCGCCTGTGGGATGGGAGGTGGTGGCGGCGCCTCTGTGGGGAGGTGGGGGCGGCGCGCCCGCCGGGTGGGAGGGCGCGCCGGGAGTTCGTCACCAGCCGGTGGGTGGGGCCTCCAGGTGGACGGCGGTGGTGGTGGTCAGCTCGTCGAGGAGTTCGGGGCCGTAACCGAAGCCCTGCCCGCTGCCGCGGCGTGGGTGGGCGGCGCCGCCCGGAGCGCCGCCGAACACCGCGTTGATCTTCACGGTGCCGACCGGCAACTCCCGCCAGGCGCGCTGGGCGTGGCTCATCGACGGGGTCAGGACCGTGGCGGCCAGGCCGTACGGGGAGTCGGCGGCCCTGGTCAGGGCCTCGTCGAAGGAGTCGACGACGGCCACCGGCGCGACCGGGCCGAACGTCTCCTCGCGCATCACCGGCATGTCGTCGGTGCAGCCGGCCAGTACGGTCGGCGGGTAGTAGGCGCCGGCCCCGGACGGGATCTCGCCGCCGCACACCAGCCGGGCGCCGTCGCGGACCGCGGCCCGCACCTGGTGGTGCACGGTCTCCCGGAGCCGCCGGTCGACGAGTGGGCCGATCTGCTTGGCCCACGTCTCGGCTTCCGCGGCGAGGGCGTCGGTGAACGGTTCGGCCAGGTCGCGGTGCACGTAGATGCGTTCGACGGCGACGCAGATCTGTCCCGAGTTGACGAACGCGCCGAGCGCCGCCTGCCCGGCCGCCCATCCCGGGTCGGCGCCGGCGTCGACGATCAGCGGGTCGCTGCCGCCGTTCTCCAGGAGGGCTTTCGCGCCGGTACGGGCGCACGCGGCGGCGATCGACCGGCCGGTGGCCGTGGAACCGACGTGCGCGACCACGTCCACCTCCGACGATGCCAGGGCGGCGCCGACCGGCCCGTCGCCGTGCAGCACCGACAGGACGCCGTCCGGGAGGTGCGGGGCGATCAGTTCGGCGAGCCGCCAGCCGGTCGCGGGGGTGCGCTCGCTGGGCTTGTGGACGACCGTGTTGCCGGTGACCAGCGCGGCGCCGAGCAGGCCGCAGGACACGGCGACCGGGTCGTTCCACGGGGTGATCACGGCGACCACGCCGCGCGGGCGGTACGCCATCAGGTCGATCGCGTCGTCGTTGCCGGCCAGGGCGCGGCCGCGGTGGGTGGGGCCGAGTTCGGCGTACTGGCGGAGGGTGCCCACGCCGGCGCCGATCGAGTCGCGGGCGCCGTCAACGGGTTTGCCCATCTCGGCGGCCATGATCTCGGCGAGTTCGCCGGCGGCGGCCTCGATCGCGTTCGCGGCGGCGTGCAGGGCGGCGGCGCGGGCGGCGGGGGCGGTGCGGGCCCATTCGGGGGCGGCCGCGCGGGCTGCTCGTACGGCGGCGGCCACGTCGGCGTCGGAGGCGACCGGCACCCGGCTGACCGGGTTGTCGTCGCGCGGGTCGGAGACGGTCAGGGTGCGGCCGGACGTGCCGGGAGCCCAACTGCCGTCGATGAGCTGAACGACCTCATACATGGCGGCAGTCTGCCCACACTGCATCGCATAAAACTTGGCTTCCAGCAAAAGTCCCCGTGTGGACAGTGGCGATCAGTGCAGCTCACGGCCGGATTCCAGAAAGAAGTCAGTCTTTTGGGAGAAGTCGATGATCATGTGAGTAAGTGAGTTTCTCCGGGGTATCCGCCCCGTCATGCGTGTTCTCGGGATCAACGCGATCTTCCACGATCCATCGGCTGCCCTGATCGTCGACGGTCGCGTGGTGGCGGCCGCGGAGGAGGAGCGGTTCAGCCGCCGTAAGCACGGCAAGCGGCCGGTGCCGTTCTCCGCGTGGGAGCTGCCGGAGCTGTCCGCGGCCTGGTGCCTGCGGGAGGCGGGGCTGCGGCCGGGCGACCTGGACGCGGTCGCCTACTCGTTCGATCCGGCGCTCTGCCAGGACCAGTCCGCGCTCGGCATCAACGACCCGTGGGACCACCTGCGCGTCGACTACGCCCGGCGGGCCCCGCAGTTCCTGGCCACGGCGCTGCCCGGACTCGACCCGGACCAGGTCCGGTTCGTTCCGCACCACGTGGCGCACGCGGCGTCGGCGGGGCTGAGCGTGCCGGAGGACAGCGCGGTCCTGGTGCTCGACGGGCGTGGGGAGTCGGCCAGCCACCTGGCCGGCGCGTACCGGGGCGGCAGCCTGGAGACGTTCCGCTGCCAGGAGCTGCCGCACTCGCTCGGGCTCCTCTACGAGGACCTGACCCGGCATCTCGGTTTCATGCACTCCAGCGACGAGTACAAGGTGATGGCGCTCGCCTCGTACGGCCGCCCGAAGTTCCTCGACATCCTCCGCGAGCTGGTCCGCGCCGACGGGGCGGGCGGTTTCACCGTCGACCGGATCGACTGGGACGCCCTCGCCAAGGCCCGCAGCGCCGACGGCGAGATGACCGAGGCGCACGCCGATCTGGCCTCCAGCGTGCAGGTGCGCCTCGAGGAGGTGCTGCTCGACCTGGCCCGGTGGACGTACGAGGCGTCCGGTGGCCTGAAGACCCTGACGATGGCGGGTGGGACCGCGCTGAACTGCGTCGCCAACGCCCGGATCGCGGCCGAGGGCCCGTTCGAACGGGTGTGGGTGCAGCCGGCCGCCGGCGACGCGGGCACCGCTCTCGGCGCGGCGCTCGCGATCGGTGAACGGAACATCCCGTTCGGGAGCGCGGCGCTCGGCCGCGGCTGGTCCGACGACGACCTGGAGGCCGAACTGAAGCGCGCCGCGGTGCCGTACACCCGGCCCGCGTCGATCGCCGCCGAGGCCGCCGCCGTGCTGGCCCGCAACGGGATCGTGGCCTGGTACCAGGGGCGCAGCGAGTACGGGCCGCGCGCGCTCGGCCACCGGTCCCTGCTCGCGCATCCCGGGGACCAGGACACCCAGACCCGGATGAACGACGTGAAGGGCCGCGAGCAGTTCCGGCCGATCGCACCGATGGTCCGGGCGGAACGGTTCCACGACATCTTCGACGGCGTGTACCCGAGCCCGTACATGCTCTTCGTGCACAAGGTCAAGCCGGAGTGGCGGGACCGGATCCCGGCCGTCACGCACGTCGACGGAACCGCCCGCGTACAGACCGTGCACACCGACACCGAACCCCTGGTCGCCGCCATGCTCGCCGAGTTCGAGCAGCTCACCGGTCTGCCGGTGGTGGTGAACACGTCGCTGAACACGGCCGGCCGGCCGATGGTCGACACCCCGCGCGAAGCCCTGGAGCTCTTCGGCTCCGCCCCGGTGGACCTGCTCGCACTCGGCCCGTTCGCGGTGCACCGCAGCCAGGTGTACGGGGGCCCGCGGTGACCGGCGTCAGCATCGTCGTGCCCACCCTCGGGCGGCCCAGCCTCGGCGCGCTGCTCCGCGCGCTGGGCCCGCTGCCGGACGGGATGGAACTGCTGATCGTCGACGACCGGCCCGATCGGCGTACCCCCCTCGATCTTCCGCCCGACACGCCCGCCCGGGTGGTCGCCGGGCGGTCCGCCGGACCGGCCGCCGCCCGCAACATCGGCTGGCAGGCCGCCCGCCACGAGTGGATCGCGTTCCTCGACGACGACGTGATCCCCGAGCCCGGCTGGCCGGCCCGCCTCGTCGACGACCTGCGCGACGCCGATGCCGAGCAGAAGCGGGTCGGCGGCGTGCAGGGGCGGCTGTGGGTGCCGCTGCCCGCCGGACGCCGGCTCACCGACTGGGAGCGGGTCACCGCCGGCCTCGCCGACGGCGAGTGGATCACCGCGGACATGGCGTACCGCCGGGCCGCGCTGGCCCGCGTCGGCGGCTTCGACGAGCGGCTGCCGCGCGCGTTCCGCGAGGACGCGGAGCTGGCCCACCGGGTGCGGCGGGCGGGCTGGGAGTTGCGGTCCGGGGCGAGATCGACCGCTCATCCGGTACGTCCGGAGCAGCGCTGGATCAGCGTGCGGACCCAGCGGGGCAACGCCGACGACGCCCTGCTGCGCCGCCTCTACGGCCGTTCGTGGCGCACCGTCCTCGGCATCCCCCCGGGCCGCCGCCACCGGCACGCCGCCATCACCGCCTGCCTCGCCGCCGCCGTGGTCTGCACCGGCGCCGCGACCGGCCTGACCGCCGCCTCCCGTTCCCGCTCCCGCCGCTCGTGGTTCGGTACCGCCGCCTCCGAGCGGCCCGGCGCGGTCCGGGCCCTGTCGGTGGCCGCGACGCTTGCCGCCGCCGGGTGGGCGGCCGGGACCACCGAGTTCGCCGCGGCCCGCATCGCCCCCGGCCCCCGGGACCGCCGCGAGGTGACCACCATGCTGCTGACCAGCGTCGCCATCCCCCCGGTGGCGATCGCTCACTGGCTGCGCGGCTGGTTCCGCTGGCGTGGCGCGCAACCGCTGACCGGGACCCCCGCCGGGCTGACCCGGGTGACGCCCGCGTCCGGTCTGGCCGTCCCCGTCGGCCGTGCCCCCCGCCACGCCGAGCCGACCGGCCACACCGGCGCCGATGATCACGTCGAGTCCGCCGGTCGTGCCGGGGTCAACGGTCACTCCGAGGCGGCCGGGACCGCGGATGACGCCGGGCAGAACGACGACCGTGCCGCGGCGGGCGGTCCGGCGATGCCGGCCCGGCGTGCCGACGAAGCCGCCGGTGACGCGGGGGAACGGCGGACCGGCGCGAGAACCGGGGCGCATCGGTGATCGGTGCACGAGGCAACGTTCTCTATGAGGCGGTGCTCTTCGACCGGGACGGAACCCTGGTCGTGGACGTGCCGTACAACGGGGACCCGGACCAGGTGCGGCTGATGCCCGGCGCCCGGGCCGCTCTCGACCGGCTGCGTGCGGCGGGACTGCGGATCGGTGTCGTCACCAACCAGTCCGGGCTGGCCAGGGGCCGGTTCACCGCGGAGCGGATGGAGGCGGTGCACCGGCGGATCGAGGAACTGCTCGGGCCGTTCGACACGTGGCAGATCTGCCCGCACGACGACACCGCCGGCTGCCGGTGCCGCAAACCCGAGCCGGGCATGGTGTACGCGGCCGCGAAGGCGCTCGGCACGATCCCGGAGCGCTGCGTGATGGTCGGCGACATCGGCCGGGACATGGAGGCGGCGCTCGCGGCCGGCGCGACCGGGATCCTGGTGCCCACCGCGATCACGCTGCCCGCCGAGGTCGCGGCCGCCCCCTACCGTGCCGGGGACCTGAACGCGGCCGCCGACCTGATCCTGCAACGGCAGGAGCTGCTGACACCCGCGCCGAGGCCGGGCGCGGTGCCCGCGGCAGGGCGCGGAACGGCCGCGGCGGGAGAGTCGCGAAGCGACGCCGCAGAGCGGGAATCGGCCGCCGCGGGAGAGTCACGAAGCGACGCCGCGGAGCGGGAATCGGCCGCCGCGGGAGAGTCACGAAGCGACGCCGCGGAGCGGGGAACCGTCGCCGCGGCGCGCCCCGGAACGGCCGGCGCCGGAGCGGCCGGAACGGCTGGCGCGGTGCGGGCCGGGACGGTGCTCGCGGTGCGGTCGGATTCGGCGGGGGATGTGCTGGTCACCGGGCCGGCGATCCGGGCGCTGGCGGCGGGCGCCGAACGGGTGGTGCTGCTCTGCGGCCCGCGTGGGCGGACCGCCGCGGAACTGCTGCCGGGCGTGGACGAGATCGTCGAGCGGCGGCTGCCGTGGATCGACCCGGAACCGGGCCCGGTCGACGAACAGGACATGCACGAGCTCGTCGAACGGCTGCGCGAGGTCGGCGCCGACGAGGCCGTGATCTTCACGTCGTTCCACCAGTCGGCGCTGCCCCTCGCCCTGCTGATGCGGATGGCCGGGATCGGCCGGATCACCGCGATCAGCGAGGACTACCCGGGCACGCTGCTGGACGTCCGTCATCGCGTACCGGAGGAGATGCCCGAACCGGAACGTGCCCGCAGCGTCGCCGCCGCCGCCGGGTTCGGACTCCCGCCCGGCGACGACGGGCGCCTGCGGGTGACCGTCGCGCCCCGGCCGCGCGGCGGATACGTCGTGGTGCACCCCGGCGCGAGTTGCCAGGCCCGATCCTGCCCGCCGGAGGACCTGCGGCGCATCGTGACCGCTCTCGCCCAGGCCGGTCACCGGGTCGTGGTGACCGGCGGGCCGGGCGAACGGCACCTGGCCGGCTACGTCGCCGGGACCGACGGCGTCGACGCCGGGCCGATGCCGCTCGCCGACCTGGCCGCGCTGATCGCCGCCGCGGACTGCCTGATCGTCGCCAACACCGGCCCCGCGCACCTGGCCGCGGCCGTCGGCACCCCGGTGGTCAGCCTGTTCGCGCCGACCGTCCCGTTCGGCAAGTGGGGCCCGTACCGGGTGCCGGTGGTCCGGCTCGGCGACGCCGCCGCGGCCTGCCGCGACACCCGGGCCACCCGCTGCCCGGTCCCCGGTCATCCCTGCCTGTCCGGAATCGATCCGGACGATGTCCTCTCCGCGGTCCGCCGGCTCGGCGTGCCGCGTGCCGACCAGATTGAGGTTGCCGCGTGAACATCCTGCTCTGGCACGTCCACGGCTCCTGGACGACCTCGTTCGTCCAGGGCAAGCACCGTTATCTGGTGCCGGTCAACGAAAGCCGGGACGCGTGGGGCCGCGGCCGGGCCCGGACCTTCGACTGGCCGGACACCGTCGAGGAACTGCCGCTCGACCAGATCCGCGACGTGGACGTGGCGATCGCACAGCGGCCCGAGGAACTCGACCTGATACCGCCGCACGTTCCGGTCGTCTACGTCGAGCACAACACCCCGAAGGGCGACGTGCCGAACACCCGGCACCCCCTCGCCGACCGCGACGACCTGCTGATCGCGCACGTCACCGACTTCAACGACCTGTTCTGGGACTGCGGCGGCACCCGTACCACGGTGATCGAGCACGGCATCGTCGAACCGAAGGCCCGCTGGACCGGCGAGCTCGACCGGCTCGCGATCGTCACCAACGAGCCGGTCCGCCGCGGCCGGGTCACCGGGACCGACCTGTTCCCGCGGTTCGCCCGCGTCGCCCCGCTCGACGTGTTCGGCATGGGCGTCACCGGGCTCGAGGGCGCGACCGTCCACGAGGACCCGCCGCAGCACGTGATGCACGCCGAGGTCGCCAAGCGCCGCGCCTACCTGCACCTGTGCCGGTGGACGTCGCTCGGCCTGAGCCTGATCGAGGCGATGCAGATGGGCATGCCGGTGCTCGCGCTCGCCACCACCGAGGCGATCGAGGCGATTCCGCCGGACGCCGGAGTCCTGTCCACCCGGGTGGACACCCTGGTCGAAGCCGCCCAATGGCTGATCGACGAACCCGACGAGGCGGCCCGGCTCGGTGCCCGTGCCCGTCAGGTCGCGCTCGCCCGGTACGGCCTCGACCGTTTCCTCGCCGACTGGGACCGACTGCTGGAGGATCTGTGACCGACCCGGAAACGACGACCGGGGGCGGAGCGCCCCTGCGGATCGCGATGATCTCCGAACACGCCAGTCCGCTCGCCGCGCTCGGCGGCGTCGACGCCGGCGGGCAGAACTCGCACGTCGCCGAACTCGCCGCCGCGCTCGCCGGACAGGGCCACGAGGTGCGCGTCTACACCCGGCGCGACAACCCGGACCTGCCGACCGTGGTGCCGATGGGCGAACGGGTCGACGTGGTGCACGTGCCCGCGGGCCCGGCCACCGCGCTGCCGAAGGACGAACTGCTGCCGTACATGGGCGCGTTCGGCGAATGGATGGCCGCGGACTGGCGCGGCGAGTGGATGCCGCACGTGGCGCACGCCCACTTCTGGATGAGCGGCCTGGCCGCCCTCGACGCCGGCCGGGCGTGCGGGGTCCCGGTCGTGCAGACGTTCCACGCGCTCGGCACGGTCAAGCGCCGCCACCAGGGCCGGGCCGACACCAGCCCGCCCCGCCGGATCGCCTTCGAATGCCACCTCGCGCAGGCCGTCGACCGGGTGATCGTGCAGTGCCGCGACGAGATCGGCGAACTGCTGCGGATGGGGGTGCCGCGCAGCCGGATGGCGCTCGTGCCGTCCGGGGTGAACACCGAACGGTTCAGCGAACGCGGGCCGGCGGTGCCCCGGCGCGACGGGCTCGCCCGGATCCTCACCGTGGCCCGGCTCGTCGAGCGCAAGGGCGTCGAGGACACCATCCGGGCGATGGCCGCGGTTCCCGGCGCCGAGCTGGTGGTCGTCGGCGGGCCGCCCGCGGCGGAACTCGGCGCCGACCCGTACGCCCAGAAGCTTCTGGCCCTGGCCCGCCATTGCCGGGTCGACGACCGGATCACCCTGGCCGGTGCGGTGCCCGCGCACGAGATGCCGGCCTGGTACCGGTCGGCGGACATCCTCGCGGCCGCCCCCTGGTACGAGCCGTTCGGGCTCACTCCCCTGGAAGCGATGGCATGCGGCGTGCCGGTGGTCGCCACCGAGGTCGGCGGGCTCACCGACACCGTCGTCGACGGCGTCACCGGCGACCTGGTGCCACCCCGCGACCCCCGCGCCCTGGCGACCGCGTTGCGGCGGCTGCTGGGTGACGAGGTGCGCCGGTTCTCGTACGCCGCCGCGGCCGCCGACCGAGCCACCGCCTCCTACTCCTGGCCGCGGATCGCCGAACGCCTCACCGCCGTCTACTCCACCGTCGCCGACCTGGAGGTCGCCGCATGACCGCCGTCCCGGCTGACCGCGACGCCACCGAACGCGGTACCGACGTGAGCCCCGTCGATGCTCACCTTACCGGCCTCATCCAGGCACTTCTGCCGTACCGCGCACAGGCCGGGCGATTGGCCCGCTGGGGCATGTACCTCGCCCGGCACCTGGCCGGCGGCGGCCGCCTGCTGGTCGCCGGCAACGGCGGCAGCGCGGCCGAGGCCCAGCACCTGGCCGCCGAACTGGTCGGCAAACTGCGCGACGACCGGATGCCGCTGTCCGCGATCGCGCTCACTCCGGACTCGTCGGCGATCACCGCGATCGGCAACGACTACGGCTTCGACGAGGTGTTCGCCCGGCAGGTCCGCGCGCACGGCCGCCGCGACGACGTGCTGATCGTGATGTCCACCAGCGGCCGCAGCCCCAACCTGATCGCCGCGGCCCGCGCCGCCAACGAGATCGGGGTGCGGACCTGGGCGATGGTCGGCGAACGGCCCAACCCGCTCGCCGAGATCTGCGACGAGGCGCTGTGCTGCCCGTCCCCGGACAGCCAGGTCGTCCAGGAGCTGCACCTGGTCTCGGTGCACCTGATGTGCGAGTACGTGGACCGCTACCTGCCGGCGTTCATCGGCCGGCCGGCGCTGGCGGACCGTGATCACCCTTTCGACCTGGACCACGGCGAGATCGAGGAGATGGCCAACGTATGAGGCTCGTGATCGTCGGCGACACGCTGCTGGACCGGGACGTGTTCGGGACGGTGAGCCGGATCGCCCCGGACGCCCCGGCGCCCGTCCTGGACGAGGAGACCACGCACGAACGGCCGGGTGGAGCGGGCCTCGCGGCTCTGCTCGCCGCGGGGCAGGGACATCGGGTCGCGCTGGTCACCGCGCTGGCCGCGGATGCCGCCGGGGCGCGGTTGAGCGAGCTGCTCACGGCTGCGGGCGTCGAGGTGTACGCGCTGCCGCTGCCCGGGTCCACACCGGAGAAGATCCGGATGCGGGCCGGCGGCCAGGTGCTGCTGCGCCTGGACCGGGGTGGCGCGCCGCAGCCGCCCGGGGACGCGCCGGACACCGTTCTGGCCGTGCTGCGCGAGGCCGGCGCGATCCTGGTCAGCGATTACGGCAGGGGAGTGGCGGGGCATCCGGCGCTGCGGGCCGCGATCGAGGAGTCGAAGGCGCCGGTGGTGTGGGATCCGCATCCGAAGGGGCCCGCGCCGGTGCCGAACGTTCGCCTGGTGACGCCGAACGAGGCCGAGGCGCGGCGGCTCTCCGGCGATGCCGGGCACGGGCCGGGGCTCGCCACGGCGCAGCGGGCCGGGCATGCGCTGCGGCAGCGGTGGCAGGCCGGGGCGGTCGTGGTCACCCGCGGCGCCGACGGCGCGGTGCTGTGCCAGGGGAGCCCGACGCCGCTGGTCGTCCCCGTTCCCGCGGCTTCCGGTGGGGACACCTGCGGCGCCGGGGACGCGTTCGCCACGGCGGCGGCCCTCGCGCTGGCCGAGGGCGCGCTGACGTCCGAGGCGGTCCAGGCCGCGGTCGCCGCGGCCAGCGCCTACGTCGCCGGAAACGTCGACGTCTCCCCACCGACCGGGCGAGAGCTGGACGGGACGCCGGATGTCGCCCTCGAGCGGATCGGGGCCGACGACGCCGGCCGCCTCGCCGCCGAGGTGAAGGCCCGCGGTGGCACCGTCGTCGCCACCGGCGGCTGTTTCGACCTGCTGCACACCGGGCACCTCGCCACCCTGCGCGCCGCCCGATCGCTCGGCGACTGCCTGATCGTCTGCCTCAACAGCGACGACTCGGTACGCCGCCTCAAGGGTGAGGGCCGGCCGCTGACCCGGGAGGACGACCGGGCCCGCCTGCTCGCCGCCCTGGACTGCGTCGACGCCGTCGTCGTGTTCGACGAGCCGACCCCGGTGCCGGTGTTGACCTGGCTGCGGCCGGATGTCTGGGTCAAGGGCGGCGACTACGCCGACGGCGGCCCGGAGCTGCCCGAGGCCGAGGTCGTCGAACGCTGGGGCGGCCAGACCGTGATCGTGCCGTACCTGGACGGTCGTTCCACCACGAAAACCATCGCGCAAGCACGCAGGAGGTAGCTGTATGGACGCTGTCATCGTCACCGGCGGATCGAGCGGCCTGGGCGCCGCCGTCGTAGACGCCGTCATCAAGGCCGGCGGCCGCCCGTACGTCATCGACCGCCAGGCCCCCCGGGAGGGTGTCGACTGGATCGAATGCGACCTGGCCGACACCCGTGCCGCCGAACGAGCCACCGCTGAGCTGATCGAACGGGCCGGCGGCAGCATCGACGGCGTGGTCACCGCCGCCGGCATGGACGTACCCGGCGCGCTCGCCGACATCCCCGGCGAGACCTGGGACCGGATCGTCGCCGTCGACCTGCTCGCCACCGCCGCCGTGATCCGGGCCGCGATCCCCGCGCTCAAGCAGACCCACGGCGGGGTCGTCACCATCTCGTCGACGCTCGGCATCAAGGCCGTCTCGGACGCGACCGCCTACTGCGCCGCCAAGTTCGGTGTCGTCGGATTCACCCGCGCCCTGGCCGCCGAACTCGCCGGCCAGGTCAACGTCACCCTGCTGATCCCCGGCGGGATGCGTACCAAGTTCTTCGACGAGCGCGAGGACCGGTACAAGCCGGGCCCGGACGCGATCCTCAACGACCCGGCGAACGTGGCGGCCGCTGTCGTCTTCGCGCTCGGCCAGCCGGCCGGTTGCGCGGTCCGCGAGATCGTCGTGGCTGCGGAGACGGAGACGTCGTACCCGTGATCCTCGTCCTGCGCGCGCTCGGCGTGGGAGACCTGGCGACCGCGGCGCCCGCCCTGCGCGGGCTCCGCGCCGCCTTCCCCGGCGAGACGCTGAGCCTGGCCGCCCCCACCTGGCTCACCCCGCTGATCACGGCGATCGGCGGTATCGACCGGATCGTTCCGGCGTCCGAACTGGAACCCCTGGACACGGCGCCGGCGATGCCGCGGCTCGCGGTCAACCTGCACGGTTCCGGCCCGGAGTCGCATCGGCGGCTGCAGGCGCTGCGGCCGGGCGCGCTGTGGGGGTTCGCCAGCGCGCCGGCCGGCCATCACGACGGTCCCGGCTGGCACGACGACGAGCACGAGGTGCGGCGATGGTGCCGGCTGGTGCGCTACTACGGCGTACCGTGCTCGGAAGAAGATCTCGATCTGGGGATCCCGGACGTGGACGTGCCGCAGGGGGTGACGATCATCCATCCGGGTGCGAAGTCCCCGGCCCGGCGCTGGCCTCCGGACCGCTACGCGGCCGTCGCACGACGGTTGCGGTCGGCCGGCCACCGCGTGCTGATCACCGGTTCCGCCGCCGAGCGGGATCTGGCGGTACGGGTGGCCGAACTCGCCGGCCTGACCGCGGACGACGTCCCGCGCACCGGCCTGGCGGAACTGGCGGCCCTGGTGGCCGGGGCACGGCTGGTGATCAGCGGCGACACCGGCATCGCCCACCTCGCCACGGCCTACCGCACGCCGTCGGTCGTCCTGTTCGGGCCGGTCTCCCCCGCGCGGTGGGGACCGCCCGCGGACCGTCCGTACCATCACGCGCTCTGGCACGGGACCAGCAGCGAGCGGGGGGACCTGCCGGGCCCGGTCCATCCCGCCCTCCTCGCCATCGGGGAGGACGAGGTCCTGGCGGCGGCCGAACGGGTGCACCATGCGGCTGCGGCGCACTGACCTGCGCAAGGCCGGCTACTCCCGGCGCCCGGCCGGAAAAGGATTCAGCTATCTCGGCGTGGACGGCGAGCCGCTGCACGACGACGACGAGATCCAGCGGGTCAAGGACCTGATCATCCCGCCCGCCTGGCGGGACGTGTGGATCTCGCCGGACCCGCGCGGCCACATCCAGGCCACCGGGATCGACGCGGCCGGGCGCAAGCAGTACCTCTACCACCGGGCGTGGCGTGAACAGCAGGACCGCGCCAAGTTCGACCACGCCCTCGAGGTCGGCGAACATCTGCCGGCCGTCCGCGACCGGATCCACGCCGACCTGACCGGCCGCGGTCTCCACCGGGAACGGGTCCTCGCCGCGATCGTCGCGCTGCTCGACATGGGCATGTTCCGGGTCGGCGGGGAGGAGTCGGCGGCCCGCGAGGAGGATCCGACGTTCGGCCTGTCCACGCTGCGGCCCGCCCACGTGCGTTCCCGCGGTGGATGTGTGCTGCTGGAGTTCCGCGGCAAGTCCGGGGTCGAGCACGCGGCGACCGTCGGCGACGGGGAGGTGTGCGCGGTGCTGCGCGACCTGAAACGGCGGCGGCGCGGCGAGGAGCGGCTGTTCGCGTACTGGGACGCGACCCGGCACCGGTGGCAGGAGATCCGGGCCGGAACCGTCAACGACTATCTGCGGGAGATCAGCGGCGAGCAGATGACCGCGAAGGACTTCCGTACCTGGCACGGCACCGTGAAAGCCGCCGAATCCCTCGCCGAGGCCGGGCCGCAGCCGACCGAGACGAAACGCCGCAAGGCCGTCGCGCACGCCATGCGGGAAGTCGCGGATCTGCTCGGCAACACCCCGACGGTGGCGCGGAAATCGTACGTCGACCCCCGCGTCCTCGAGTCCTACGCCGAAGGGGAGGTGATCGAACCGCCGGCGCCCGCCGCCTCCGAAGAGGCCGTCATCGACCTGCTCACCGACGACTCTGCTTGACTGGGCGGATGGGTGACTGGGAGGTCCGGCTGACCGGCTCCGGCGGGCCGGGCGAACAAGAGATCCTCGGGATCGCCTCGCTGACGCGCGAACTGGTCGCCGACGGGGCCGCCCTGGGCTGGCTGCAACCGCCCGAGGTGCCGGAGATCCGGGATCTGCTCGTCACGATCACCGCCGGGATCCCGGCCGGGGACGCGGCGATGGCCGTCGCCGTGCGGTTCGGCGCCGGCGGCGAGGAGCGGGTGGCCGGGTTCGGCTACTGGCGGCGGCACCAGCGGCCCACCCACCGGCCGCACGCCGACCTGGAGAGACTCGCCGTCGACCCGGCCGCACAGGGCCGCGGCCTGGGCCGGACCCTGCTCTCCACCCTGATCGCCGCCGCGCTGCGCCACCGCGTCGAAGTGCTCACCCTGGACCTGCGCGGCGACAACAGCGCCGCCGCCGCCCTCTACAAGAAGGTCGGCTTCCACCAGTACGGCCGGCTGGAGAACTTCGTCGCCGTCGGCGACGCCCGCTACGACCGGCTGCTCTACGCCCTGGACCTGCGCGAGTTCCGCTGAGCCGGCCTCACCAGTCCATCCAGCCGTCCAACGGTGGCCTGCCCATGTATCGCGGCTCGTCGAAGTCGATGGCGGTCAGCCACCGCGCCCCCGGCATCACCCGGTAACCCATCCGGCCCGCCAGCTCCCGCACCACGATCGGCATGTGCGCCGCCCCGAAGACGATCGCCACCTCCATGTCCTCGCCCGCGAACTCGCCGTCGATCTCCCGGATCACCCCGAGCAGCAACTCGTCCCGCTTGATCGTCTCCTCGTCCCGCTCGTACACGGTGCTGTCGGTGACCTCCAGGTTCGTGCCGCCCAGCCAGTCGCCGTCCCCGGTCAGCGCCATGTGCAGCGCCATCAGCGGCGTCAGCACGGCCACGCTGACCCGCTCCTCGTCGGACATCCGCCGATCCGGGCCGGCGTCCGGCGCCAGATAGGCGTCCGGGAAGATCACCGGCACGCCCAGCGAGCCGTAGTCGATGTCCTGATTCACCAGGTCCCGGCCGGCCCGCTGCCGGGCCAGGCGCAGCGCCCGCGCATACAGCAACCCGGTCGAGCTGGGCCCGTCCCACGTCTCGGCGATCACCGCCTGACAGGACCGCAGCCGCTGCCAGATCGCCCAGTAGTAGTCCGCGTGCCCCAGATGGATCGTCGGAATCAGAACCCACCGCAGCCCGGCGGCACCCCGCCGGAAGACGGTCACCGACGTCCGGAATCCAGTGACGCTCATCTCCGTGAACTGCATGCCGCCAGCGTAGGAATCCCCGGCCAGCCCCGCTGAACCGAAAACGCCGGGCGAGCCGACCCGGGGTTGTCGGGCAGTCCGTTCCTCCTACGGCGGGTCGAGGACCCCCGCGCAGCCCGGCGATCGCGAGCCGCCAGGCCTTCGCGCCGTCCGGTCGGCCGGACTCCACCCTGTTCAGTTCAGGGGGCGAGTTCTCCCGTGATCAGCCTGAGCCGTGCAGAGGCGGGCGGTGAGAAGAGGGAGGCCGGGGCCGGACAGGTCGGGGAGAGCGGCGGCGCGGCCGGTGGCGGCCATGCCCAGGGCCTCGGCCGGGCCGGTGATCAGCGCGCCGTCGCCGGTGGACCAGTCGGCGTCGGTGGCGGTCAGGCGCAGGCCGTCGAGGCGGCCGGGCGGGGCCAGCGCCGGGGCGGCCGCGGGCGAGACCAGGTAGTCCAGCAGGATGCGCCAGTGCTCGGACGGCACGTCGGCGGGAGAGCCGAGCGGGCGGGCGATGTCGCGCAGATGCACGCACGTCTCGGCGAACGGGCCCATCGGGCCGACCCGGGGCGGATCGACGCGGTCGTCCGCGTGCTGCCGGAGCAGGGCGATCAACTCGGTGCGGGGGTGGCGGGCGAGCCGGCGGGTGAAGTGGTCGACGGTGCGGTCGGTGTCGCCGCGGTAGCGCAGCGCGGCCAGGAAGAACCGGCCGAACCCGACAAGCATCGGCTGGACGAAGTGGGCCGCCATGTGCTGGACCGTCCAGCCGTCGCACAGGGTCGGCGTCTGCCAGGCAGCGTCGTCGAGTCCCTCCATGAAGTCGGCGATCATCAGCCGGTTCTCGCTGGTCAGCCGGTAGATCTCGGTCATCCGGCAGCTCCCCGCGAAGCGGCGGTCCCGCGTGCGGCGGTCCCGCGAGTGTCGGCAGTCCCGCGCGGATCGGCGGTCCCGTGTCGAGCGGTCCCGCGGGGATCGGCGGTCCCGCGTGCGGCGGTGCCGCGGGGCTCGGTGGCCTCGCGTCCGGCTGTGGGGCGGGCATCGGTGGCCGTGTGCGGCTCGGTGGCGCCGCGTGGTTCGCCGGCTTCGCGGAGGGCGGCGGCGTGATGGCGGACGTCGCGGTTCAGCGCGGCCAGGACCCGTACGGCGGTGGCGATCTCCTCGTCGCTGTGTTCGGAGGCCATGGCGCCGAGACGGGCGAGTTCGCCGCTGCGGATCCGGGTGAACACGGCGTCGCCCGTGCCGGTGGTGACGATCAGGACGGATCGGCGGTGGGCGGGGTTCGGGCGGGACTCGACGAGGCCCAGGACGGTCAGATCGTTGACGTGCCGCTGAATGCCCTGGCGGGCCAGGTCCAGGCGGTCGGCGATGTCGGGGACGGTCATCGGGCCCCGCTCGGCGAGCATCTCCAGGACCGCCCGCATGCCCACGCTCAGGCCGTCGCCGCGCAGGGACGCCTCGACGACCCGGGCCGAGTTCAGCACCAGTGGGCGGACGTGGCGCAAGAGTTCGTACAGCATCGTGCCTCGCTCTGACATGACAACGATGATGTCATATCGAAGACTGTGGGTCCACCACGTTACGAGTTGGTCGATGGGCCGGTAGCCGTACGGAAAGAAGATCGCCGCCGTCCCGGCGCTCGACGATCATCCGCGACTCCGCAGGCCCGGCTCCTCCACCGCGCGCAGCAACGCCGCCGACGAGCCCGATCCCGATCAGCCGGGCCGCTCCAACCGCACGGTCGCACCGATCGCGGCGAGGTGGGTGGCCAGCAGGCGCAGTTCGGCCTCGGTGCCCGGCAGCCCGGGGTCCCGCAGTGCCGCGACGGCGGCCGGGATGTCCCGCAGCGAGGTGCCGCGGTCGCGGAGGACCTTCATCACCCGGACGTGATCGCCGGACAGCAGGCGCAGGTGGTAGGTGCCGCACTGGTCGAGGAGGGCCTGGCGCAGGCCGGTGGGGGACTCGTCCCGGCCGCACGCCTCGATCGGGCCGGCGGCGCAGGCGTGAGACAGCGACCAGTGGAGACGGCCGTGGAGGAGAAGCTCGCCGAACGCCGCGGTGGCGTCGTGGCCGCAGTCGGCGCAGTCGTAGGGGACGACGGCTTCCCTCATCCGGCCGAATCTACCCCGGTGCCGGCTTCCCGCATCCGGCCGCATCTACCCCCGCGACGGTCGCAATGCATGCGGGAGAACGGGTCCCGGAATACCCTGGCCGGTTGCCGTACCCCCGTGGTTCCTCGCCGCGGTAGCCGGGCTCTGTGCGGCGGTGCTCGCGTCCGCCTGCCCTGGCCGGGATGTAGGCGCCGGTCAGGCGGGTGCGGCGGCGTGCACCAGTTCGGTGACCCAGTCGACGGCCACCTGCGCCTGGGTGGGCGGGGCCGAGTGCAGGCCGTTGACGATCAACCAGATCCGGTCGGCGAGCAGTTCGTCCCCGCCGATGCCGGTGACCAGGCGATCCAGCTGGGCGCGGCTGTCGGCCAGAAAGGTCTGCGCGACCCGGGCCGGCTCGTCGGACTCGCCGGGGAACTCGGTCAGATAGTTACGGAAGGCGCAACCCCGGTAGCCGGGGCGGCGGACCATGTCGGCGATCTCGTTCACCATGGCGATCAGCCGATCGGCCGGATCCACCGACCAGCGGAGGGCTTCGGCGGCGGCCCGCTCCCGTTCCCGGCGGACGAGAGTGAGATATGCCGCCGCCAGCTCCGCTTTGCTGGGAAAATGCTTGTACAGCAGGTTCTTGCCGCAGCCCGCCGCCTCGACCACCTGCGCCATGCCGACGGCGCGGACGCCGTACTCGTAGAAGAGCCCGGCGGCGGCGGTCAGGATCGTGTCCCGGGTTCCGGGAGCGGGCGTCCGTGCCATGAAAGCCACTTTAACGGACCGATCAGTCCAATCGGACATGTAGCACCAGCCGGCCCGATCCCGCCTCAGCTTCCGCCGTGCTCGTGCAGCGTGCCACCGTCCAGGACGAGCGTCCGGTCCACCAGGTCGAGACCCTCCCGGCGATGAGCGAGAACCAGCACGGTACGACCGGAGGCCGCGTCCAGCAGATCCGCCATCAGCTCCGTGGCGCCCGCCTCGTCGAGACCCTCCGTCGGCTCGTCCAGGATCAGCAGATCCGGCTCGGCCAGCAGCGCCCGCGCCGTCGCGAGCCGTCGCCGCTGCCCCCCTGAGATCGTGCTGCCGCCGGTGCCCAGCCACGTGTCCAGCGCCAGCCCACCCAGCCCGACCCGCCGCAACACCGCGAGAAGCCGATCATCGCTTGCGGTCGGCGCGGCGAGACGCAGATTCTCCCGTACGGTCGACGCGAACACATGCCCCGTCTCATCCCCGACGAGCACCGTCCTCCCACCGGAGCGGACGGTTCCGGCCCGCGGTTCCAGCAGCCCCGCCAGCACGGCCGCCAGCGTCGACTTCCCGCAACCGGATCGCCCCACGACGGCCGTCCGTGACCCTGCCGGAAGCCGCAGATCGAGCCCGTCCAGCACCGCGCCCCGCCCGGGACCCCAGTCGGCCACGAGCCCACTGACCCGCACGCCGGCGAGCCCGCCCGGATCGCCGTGAACCCGGCACGGCTGCTCGTCAGGGCCGTCTCCGGCCCGTCGGGACCGCCGGCCGACCGGCGCCGCCCCCGAACCGGTTCCCTCTGTCCCGTCCGCCCCCCAACCGGTTCGCTCCTTCTCTCCCGCCCTCGGTTCCGTCCGCTCTTCTTCTTCCGCCACCGTCCGGGTGCCGGTGTACGGGTTCCTGTTCATCTCGGCGTCCCCGCCGACGACGGTCGCGTCCCTGTCGCCAGCAGATGCGCCCTTGTCGATGGCGGCGGCCCTGTCCGTGGCGACCGCGGGATCGTGCTCGTCGGCGGCGGTGAGCGTGGCGACCCGGCGTTCCGCGCCGGCGGCCCGGCGGCGGGCGATCGCGGCTTCCGGCAGGGCGACGACCGCCTCGCCGAGGACGACCGTGCCGAGCAGTGCCACCGCGCTCCATTCCGCGGACAGCGCCCCACCCGCCAATATCACGGCGACACCGGCCACGGCCACGCCCCAGCCCACGTGGGCGATCGCCGCGGCGAGTCCGGCCGCCCGCGCCGCCCGCGCCTCCAGGTCGGCGAGGGTGCGGCTTCTCCGCTGGGGTACGCCCGGACGGCCACCGCCGCCGGCCAGCTCCTCGACCCCGTCGACGGTCTCCACCATGGCGTCCCGGAGTTCGGCCCGGGCCGTACCCGTGGCCGCCTCCTGCCGATCGGCCTGCCACGCGGCGACCGCCGGAGCCAGCACACCGGTGACCAGCAGCCCGAACGCCAGCGGAACCGCGACCGCCGGAACGAACCACGCCACCGCGGCCAGACAGGTTCCCGCCGTGACAGCCGCGGCGACGGTCGGCAGCCGGCCTCGGAGCAGCCCGTCGACCCGTGCGTCCACATCGTCGACGAGACGGGTGAGAAGATCACCCCGCCGGTGCAGGCGCGGCCCGGGCACGTGCGGGATCAGGTCGGCGTAGACACGGGCCCGCCGCCGCCCCAGCCGTGCGAACGCGACATCGTGCGCCACCAGCCGCTCCAGGTACCGGAGGAGAGGCCGGGCGACGGCGCTTCCCCGTACCAGCACCACCGCCGCCGACAGGCTGAGCACCGGCGGCAACGACGACGCCCGAACCAGCAGCCAGGCCGCCGCCCCGGTCAACATGATCCCGGCCAGTGACGAACCCGCCCCCAGCACCACCGCCGTCCCCGGCCGCCTCAGCCACCCTCTCCGGGTCCCGCCCCCACTCCGCCTCTCGGCCCCGGCTCCGGCCCGCGCGTCTGCCTCGATCACGGCCGGCGCATCGGCCTCGTCGCCGGTCTGCGCTTGAGCCTCGCTCCCGGCCTCGGCCCTGGCCTGCGCTTCAGTCCCGATCCTGGCCTGTGCTCGAGCCTTGCTCGCGGCCCCCGCGCCGGTCCCGACTTCGGCGTCGATGCCGGCTTCAGCCCGGGCCCCGATCGTGGCACTGGTCCTGATCCCGGCCCCGGCGGCGCCGTCGGCTTCAGCCCCGG
>NZ_BOMZ01000094.1 GCF_016862455.1 Actinoplanes utahensis | reverse complement strand
CCCCGGCGGCGCCGTCGGCTTCAGCCCCGGCCCCGGCAGCGGCGTCGGCTTCAGCCCCGGCCTCGGTGGAGGCGGCGGCCCTGAATCCGGCCTCGGTGGAGGCGGCGGCCACGAATCCGGCCTCGGCGGGCGGAAGGGCTTCCGCGGCCCGGTGGGTGGGGCCGGGAATCGCGGTGCCGGTCGGAGCCGGAGTGCCGTTGAACGGCCCGGCCAGCCGGTGAGCGGAGTCGAGGGCGGCCCAGGAAGGCTGCTCACCGTCGGGGTGGACGGTGACGGTGACGGTACGGCTGACCGGGCGGCCGTCCGCCGTGGAGGAGCCGAACTGGAGGATGCCACCCGTGGGCGGGTACAGGTCGACGACACGGTCGGCGGCGGCCAGCAGTGCGGGACGGTGGGCGACCACGAGGATCGCGCAGCCCAGGGCCGCGAACTCGCGCAGACGATCGATGATCGACAGCTCGGTGGCGAGGTCGAGGTGGGCGGTCGGCTCGTCCAGGAGCAGCGTGACCACCGGCGCGGTCGCCCGGTCGCGGCAGCCGGTGAGCGCACGCCCGGCCCGGTGCAGCAGAACGGCCAGGGCGAGGCGCTGACGCTGGCCGGCGGAGATTCCGGTGACGTGCTCGCCGAGCGGTGTCTCCGGGGAGACCTCGGTGGCCAGTCCGGCGAGGCGCAGCGCGGTCCGGACATCGTCCCGGCCGGTTCCCGGGGGAAAGGCTTCGGCGACGGTACGGGCGTGCGGCAACGACGACCGCTGCGGCAGGTGGAAGGTGCTGCCGACGGCGATCGCCCCTGCTTCGGCGGGGTGCAACCCGGCCAGCACACGCAGCGCGGTCGTCTTACCGGCGCCGGACACTCCGCGGAGCGCGACGAGTTCCCCGGCGCGGACACCCAGTTCGTCCAGCCGTACCGCATCACCGGAAGCGCCGGGATAACTCGCCCGTAGCCCCACCACCCGTACGCCCCAGCGCCCGTCCGTCCCGAACACCTGCCGCAGTGCTCGCCGCCGCCGAGCGATCTCCAGCCCGTTCATCCCGCCACCGTTCGGAGCGCACTCCGCATCGACGCCCTTGGCTTCCGGCCCGAACGAATCCCGTCCCCACTCGTCGTCCTGCGTGGCGTGGCTGATGGGGACCGTCTGCGCAGCGGCGGAGTCCTGCGTGGCGTGGCTGAGGGGGACCGTCTGCGCAGCGGCGGAGTCCTGCATGGCGTGGCCCATGGGGACCGCCCGCGCAACCGTGGATCTGCCGGGCCGGCTCTCCGTGGTGCCTCGCGCCGGTTGAGCCGGCGGTGACAGCCGGCCGGGGCTCTCCGGCTGGTCGTCACGGCTGTCTCGCCGGCTCCGGAACAGCCGTGAGAGCCAGCCGGAAGTAACCCGGTGCCCGGCTTGCCCGCCGGCCGGCAGACAGTCCCGGTCCGTGGCGCCGCCACCCATGGGAGCCGGGTAATCGGTGAAAGGGAGGTACGCCGTCACGGCCGGCTCGTCACTGGCAGACGAATCGCCCGCGGCGGTGCGGTCGCCGGTGGCGGCGAGGTGGACAGCGGCAGAGGGGCGATTCGCGGCGATGGGGTCGCTGGAGGCGACGGGACCGTCGGTGAGGATGGTGTCGACGTCGGTGATGACGGCGCCGGCGTCGGTGGAGGCGTGGTAGCGGGCGGCCATCTCGCGTAGTGGGCGATACGCCTCGGGGGCCAGCAGGATCACCAGCAGCGCGGGGCCGAGGTCCATCGTGCCCGCTGCGACGCGGAGGCCGGCCTGGACGGCGATCAGGCCGACGGAGAGGGTGCCGACCAGGTCCAGGGCGGTCGACGAGAGGAAGGCGACCCGCAGGACCCGCAGGGTCGCGGTGCGATGCCGGTCGGTCAGGTCGGCGATGACGTCGATCTGGCGTTCGGCACGACCGTACATCCGCAGGGTGGCAAGCCCGCGCACGACGTCGAGGAAGTGGCCCGCCAACCGTGCGTCCGCGGCCCAGCGCTGTTCGGCACGGGCCTTCGTGGCCCAGCCGATCAGCGCGCCGAGAAGCGGGATCAGCGGGAGTGTGAACAGGGCGATCGTCGCGGACGCTGGATCGACCACCGCCATGATCACGACGACGATCGGGGGGAGCAGGACGCCCAAGATCAGGGCGGGGAGGTAGCCGGAGAACCAGGGGCGCAGGGCTTCCAGGCCGGTGCCGAGGATGTTGCTGAGCCGCCCGGCGCCGAACGCCGCGACCCACGCCGGGCCGCGCCGGACGATGCGGTCCAGCAGGGAGCGCCGTAGTTCGTCGGTGACGCGGGCGGCGGTCCGCTGGGCGACGACCTGTTCGGCCCAGGCCAGCAGCCCGCGTACCGCGAACGCCCCGGCCAGCAGCACGATCCCCGCCGGCGGCGCACCTGTCCCGCCGCCGGGCACGAATCCGGCGGCGAGATCCCCCGGGACGGCGCCGGGCAGGAGACCGCTACCGGCCACGATCCAGGTCAGTGCCAGAGCGATGGCGACCGTCGCCGCCGCCTGTCCGATCCCGATCAGCGTGAGAAGTGCGATCCCGGTTCGGCTCGCCCGGGCGTGACGCAGCAGCCGCGGATCGATCGGCCCCTTCACGACCCGCGCCGCCCGCGGCGTGGCGGCCTGCTCGCTCCGCGGCGTTCCGGTCTGTTCGGGCCCCGGCATCACGGCCTGCTCGGCCCGTGGCGTTCCGGTCTGTTCGGCCTGCGGCATCACGGCCTGCTCGGCCCGTCGTGTTCCGGCTCGTTCGGCCTGCGGCATCACGGTCGGCTTGGCCTGCGGCGTTCGTTTCACGTCGTCGCTCGGTTGGGGCTCGTCGCCCGCCTCCGCGATCTTGGGCGATTCACCCCCGGATCCGGGGGTGAATCGCCCAAGATCTCTGCCGTTCCGGGGTGTGTGGGGGGCGGAGAGCCGGGTGGGCGCCGGATTCGTCGGCTGGAGACGCGACGGCGACACGGAGGACCGCGCGGAGAAGCCGGCTCGGGCCGTCACACTGGCTGAAGCTGCGGCGCTGGTACTTGATGTGCTGCTGGTAGCCGCGGTGCTGGTGTCGGGTGCGCCGCCGATGTTCGCCGCTTCAGTGCTTAGCGCGCTGCTGGTAGCGGTCGTGCTACTGGCAGGTCTGCTGCTGGTCGTTTCGGCGCTGCTGGTTGCGGCGGGCGTGGTTCCAGTGGTGGCGGTGCCTGCGGGGCTGGTGATGCTGGTGGGCGTACCGAGGGAAGGGTTCGTGGGGGTCATGAGGGGACCCGTTCGCTGGCGATGCGGCGGCGGAACACCCAGTAGGACCAGGCCTGGTAGAGAAGGACACCGGGAAGGATGAGGATACCGGCCACGGTGATCAGTCTCAGGGCCTCGGGGCCGGCCGCCGCCGATGTCCGGGTCAGGGACCAGGCCGGGTCGAGGGTGCTGCGCAGGACCACGTCGCCGTGGACGGTGAAGACGGCGACGACGGTGGTGGTGACGGCCACCGCGACGGCGGCGAAGGACGTCCCCTCGCGGGAGCGCCGGGCTTGCAGGCCGGCCACGAACACGAGGGCGGCGGCGGCCAGGGCGAGGCGGTTTCCCGTACCGATGCCGGTCAGTAGCAGTGCGACGGCGCCGAAGGTGCCGGTGTGCCGGGCGATGTCGCGGGCCCGGCGGCGGACCGGCCCGGTGGTGCGCAGCGCCAGGAAGGTGGCGCCCAGCAGGACGGCGGCGAGCAGCGCGGCGAGTGCCCCGAGCCCGGCGGCGGGGGTGAGCAGCGGGCCGAGGCTGCGGCCGAGGCCGGCGCCGGTGACCTCACCGTCGGGGCCGAGGGCGAGGCCGTCGACGAGGATGCCGAGGACGGCGCCCCACAGCAGCACGATGCCGGCGGAGCTGACGGACAGCAGGATGTCGGCGCGTAGCCGCCAGACCGGCGAGTCGTGTTTGCCGCGGAACTCGAGGGCGGCGCCGCGGACGGCGAGGAGCAGCAGGATGGCGACCATCGGCAGGTAGAGGGCGGACATCAGGGCGGCGTACCAGTCGGGGAACGCGGCGAACGTGACGCCGACGGCGGCGACCAGCCACACCTCGTTGCCGTCCCAGAACGGGCCGACGGTGCGGACGATGGCGCCGCGTTCGTGTTCACCGCGGCCGGTGAACATCAGCATCCCGACGCCGAAGTCGAAGCCTTCGAGGACGAAGTAGAGCACCCAGGCGAGGACGAGGACCGCGAACCAGAACGTGATCATGGATGGGCGCTCCTAGTAGGCGGGTGCCGGCTCGGGGGTCTCCTCGGCGGCGACCGGGGGAGCCAGCGGCTTACGGGACAGGTGGACGACGAGGCGGAACCAGACGAGCGCGAGCAGGCCGTACACCAGCGTGAACCCGCACAGGGACGCGATCACCTCGGCGCGGGTGAGGCCGGGGGAGATGCCGTCGGCGACTTTCGAGATGCCGAACGCGAGCCAGGGCTGCCGCGCGGTCTCGGTGAAGATCCAGCCGAACGTGTTGGCGGCGGCCGGCAGTACCGGGGCGATCAGGATGAACCGCTGGAGCCATCCGGGCGTTCCCCGCCCGGGCTGCAGGAACTCCGGGAGGAGCGGTACGCGGCGGGTGGTCTCCCAGGTGGACCAGAGGTGGTACGCGGCGAGAGCCATCCCGAGCACCCCGGCGCCGATCATGAGCCGGAACGTCCAGAACGCCACCGGGATCATCGGCACGTAGCTGCCCGGCCCGTACTGGGCGACGTACTGGGCCTGGAGGTCGTCGATGCCCTGCACGGTCCCGCCGAACGACCCGGTGCCCAGGAACGACAGCAGCCCGGGGATCTCGATGCTGAAGAACGGCCGGTCGTGGCCGAGTTCACCGATGGCGAAGATCGAGAACGGCGCCGACGTGGTGGTCTCGTAGAGGGCTTCGGCGGCGGCCATCTTCATCGGCTGCACGGCTGTCATCACCTTGCCGAGGTGGTCGCCGCTGATCGCGGTCACCGCGCCGCCGATCAGCATGGTCCACGCTCCCACCCGGGACAGGGTCCGGAACGCCTCGTCTGTGGAGGCACGCCAGATCCCGATGGCCATCAGGAGGCCGCCGCCGGCCATCGCGGCGCCGCCCATGGTGTGCGGGAACGCCGCGAGCACCACCTCGTTGGTCATCAGATCGAGGAAGCTGGTGAGGTGCGCGCGGCCGGTCTCGGGGTCGAGCGCGTACGCCACCGGGTTCTGCATGAACGAGTTGGCGGCCAGGATGATGTACGCCGACAGCAGCGTCCCGACGGCGACGACGACGATGGTGGCGGCGTGGACGCGGCGGGGCAGCCGGTCCCACCCGAAGTACCACAGCGCGAGGAACGTGGCCTCGAGGAAGAACGCGAGCATGCCCTCGATGGCGAGGGTGGGCCCGAAGACGTCGCCGTAGAAGCGGGCGAACGCGCTCCACCCCAGCCCGAACTGGAACTCCTGCACGAGGCCGGTGACCACGCCGACGGCGAACGTGACGATCAGCAGTTTGCCGGTGAACTTGGTCAGGTGCAGGTACTTCTCCTTGCCGGTGCGCATCCAGGTGAGCTGGAGCCCGGCCGCGGTGGCGGACAGGCAGATCGACACCGGCACGAACAGGTAGTGGTAGATCGTCACGACCGCGAACTGCAATCGGGTCAGGTCGAGCACGTCCATGGGAAACCCCTCTACGACGATTCGTAGTAGATACTACGACGCGTAGTACGACACGTTGAAGTAGAGTGGCTCACATGGCAAGGAACGATCTCGAGCGCGAGGTCATGACGAAGCTGTGGGACGCGCGCGAGCCGCTCACCGTCCGGCAGGTGCACGAGCTGCTCAGCCGTGACCGTGATCTGGCGTACACGACGGTGATGACGGTCCTGGACCGGCTCGCCAAGAAGGGCCTCGTCGTCCAGCAGCGCGCCGACCGCGCCTACCGGTACGCGCCCGCGCAGACCCGCGAGGAGATGACCGCCGGCGTGATGCTCGACGCGCTCAGCGCCACCCCCGACCAGGACGCCGCGCTGGCCTACTTCGTCGGGCAGCTGCCACCCGCGGCGCTGCGGGCCGCGATCGAGAAGGCCCGTAACATCGAGCGGTGACCGCCCTCCTGCTCGGCGCCCTCGGGCTGGCCCTGTCGCTGGTCGTGCCGAACGTCCTGGCGCGTGCCCGCTGGACCGACCGTGCCCCGGTCGCGGGGGTCCTGCTCTGGCAGTCGCTGACGCTCACGGCCGTGCTGTGCGCTCTCGGCGTGGTCCTCGCCGCTCCGGAGGAGGTGGCCCGGGCGGCCGGCGCCCGCCACCCGGAGACCGTCGCCGCGCTGCTGTTCTCCCTGGCGGTGGCCGCGACCATCGTGATCCGGCTGATCGTCTCGCTGGTCCGGGTCAGTTCCCGGGCCCGCGCCCGCCGCGCCCGGCACCGGATGCTCGTCGACCTGCTCGACCGGGTCGAGCGCCATGCGGATCTCGGCGGCGAGGAGGTGCGGGTCCTCGACGGCCCTCTGCCGCTCGCCTACTGCGTTCCCGGCCGTCAGCCCCGGGTGGTGCTCAGCGACGGCGTGCTGCGCGTGCTCGACCGGGACCAGGTCGACGCGGTCCTCGCCCATGAGCGCGCCCACCTGCGGCACAAGCACGAGCTGGTGATGGAGTCGTTCACCGCGTTCTATCAGGCGGTGCCGCGGCCCCTTCGGTCGAAGGTGCCGCTGGACGCCGTGCACCTGCTGCTCGAGATGGTGGCGGACGACGCGGCGCGGCGCCGGACGGGCCCCGGCCCGCTGCGTGCCGCGCTGGCGACCCTGGCCGACGCCGTCCCCCTGGCGGAGGAGGTGACCGCCGACCCGGAGGGTGAGTCCCGGCGCCGCCGGCTGGCCCGGCTGGCCGTTCCGGACCGCACCTCGGCCGCCCTCAACGTGGCGGGCGCGGCCGCCGCGACCGGACTGCTGGTGCTACCCACAGTGATCTTGGTGGTGCCGTGGCTGGGCCGGGCCCTGCACACCTGGCCGTTCTGATCACCCTCCGTGTCGCCGGCGGCGCGTAACGTGCGGCGGCGTGTGCGACCTTCATTTGCCGCCTTGATCCGAGTACGGTGATCCCCGGTTCGGCAGCCCCCCATCGGTCACCCGGCTGATCTGGCGAACCACCGCCTAATCGCTGACGCGAGCCGGGGACCCGAGCAACTGGGGTGAAGTCGTCCTCTCCGGAGGCGGCCGGGCAGACTTCCCGCCCGAACCCGTCAGCTAACCCGGTCGGCGGCTGAGTGGGAAGAAAGGACAACGCGCTTACGTGAAACGGATGCGCACCCTGCTGCTGTGCGTGATGGCCACTGTCGGCATCGTTCTCACGGGTCCGTCCGTCGCCTACGCCACTCCTTCGCCGTCTGACGTAGAGGCCCAGATCGACGCGGAGTGGAACAAGCTCGAACCCGTCATCGAGGACTACAACAACACCCACAACAAGCTGACCAAGCTGCGTACGCAGCAGAAGTCGCTGGCCAGGACCCTGGCGCCGCTGCAGAGGCAGGTGGACGCCGCGATGGTCGAGGTCCGTGGGCTGGCCGTCGACGCCTACATCGCGGGGCCGCCCAGCGTGGCCAACGCGCTGCTCAGCGGTGACCCGGACGGGTTCGCCGAGAAGCTCGCGCTTCTCGACCAGCTCGCCCAGAACCGCAAGACGTCGATCGCCGAGGTCACCCGACTGCGGGACAAGTACGCCACCGACAAGGCCGCGGTCGACAAGATGGCCTCTGAGATCGCTGTCCGGGACACCGATCTCAAGCAGAAGAAGACCGCGATCGAGAAGGAGATCACGAAGCTCCAGAAGCTCCGGATCGCGGCGTACGGCGAGGCGAACGTCGACGACGGCCCGCTGCGTACCGGCCCGTGCCCGGTCACCTACACGAACGACAAGGGCGGCCGTGCCGCCCAGCGGGCGTGTGACCTGATCGGCAAGCCGTACGTCTTCGGCTCCAACGGCCCGAACAGTTACGACTGCTCGGGTCTGACACAGGAGGCGTGGAAAGCGGTCGGCGTGCACCTCGAGCACTACACGAAGGATCAGTGGGGTTCCACCACGCCGGTGAGCCGCAACGAGTTGAAGCCGGGCGACCTGGTCTTCTACTTCTCCGACGTGCACCACGTCTCCCTCTACATCGGAGGCGGGAAGGTGGTGCACGCTCCGCACACGGGCGACCATGTGCGGATGGCGGCCGTCGACCTGGCCCCGGTCGCCGGTTACCGTCGGCCGGGCTGATCGTCGAACACCGGGAGAGACCGCCGTCGCGTATGACGGCGGTCTCTTTCGTCAGGAGCGCCCGTCGGTCAGCGCCGGCGGCAGGCCGGGCACGCCGTCCAGGTCCTGCAGCTGGCGGTGCACGTGGTCGCCGAGCGCCGACCGGTAACCGACGGCCAGCTGGTCCAGGCGGGCGATCTCCTCGATCGCGGCCGCCCGGTTGCGGGCCAGGTCGTCCATCGCCTCGGTGTGGCTGCGGTGCGCGTCCGCCTCGATGGCGCCCGCCGTCCGCTCCGCGTCCCCGGTGACCTGATCGGCCTCGGCCCGCGCCTCGGCCAGCAGATCCTCCGACTCGCGCTGGGCGTCCCGGACGTGCTCGTCGGCCGTGCGCTGCGCCATCATCAGCACCCGGACGTCACCGTCGCCGGCCGGCGGTGTCGCCGGAGCCGACCGGGCCTCCTCGTGCGCGCGCTGGAGACGCATCTGCATCTCCCGGGCCTCGTGCTCGGCGCGCGCGAGACCCTCGCGCATCTGCCGCAGCCGGGCGGTCAACTCGGCGACCTCGGAGTTCAGCACCGTCGTCACGGCCGCTCCGGCGTCGCCGCCGGTATGCCGTAACCGCTGGCTGAGCGCGCCGTTCTCCTCGATCAGCCGGACCAGCTCCTGACCGGCCTCGTCCAGGAAGGCGTCGACCTCCTCCTCGTCGTAACCGCGTTTCCCGATCGGCGGCTTCCGGAAGTCCACGTTGTGGATGTCCGCGGGAGTGATCACCATCAGAACCTCGAATTCCCGCCGGATCCGGTCCAGCGACCCGGCGTCGCTTGTCGACAGCCCCTTGCCCGGCACTGTCACCGTTCAACCACAAGGGGCGGCTGCTGGCGAATCGTATCCGTGCGTGGCCACCTCGTCGCCGAAAGTGGACCGGCATCACCCGCTGGCCAGCCCCTTGAGCAGCGCGAACAAGGCCGTTCGGGCGAGTTTCAGATCACATTCACGTTCCCGGCGGAGTGCCCCGGGCGGGTGGCCGGCGGGCCGTGCCGCGCCGGGCATAATCGCTTCTCATGAGCGATGCCTTGATCAACAGCCTGGTGGCGGCCGTCGAGGCCCGGCCGGACGACCTGACGCTGCGGCTGCACCTGGCCGAGATGCTGGTGGCCGCGGGGCGGGGTGCGGAGGCGATCGGGCACGCGGCGGCGATCCTCGCGCGGGAGCCGGGCGACGCGGCGGCCCGGGGTCTGATGACGCGGGCGCTCGGTGGCGTACCCCCGGAGCCGGAGAAGCCGCAAGCGGCGCCCGCGGTGAGTGACGCGGAGGCCGCACCCCGGGCCGGGTTCGACTGGGCGGCGATGGAGGAGCAGTTCGGTGACTCGGTGCCGCCGCGGTTCGCCCGGGCCGACGGGCAGCCGGATCCGGTGCGCGGGCACGACGACCGTGCGTTCGACGTCGAGCGGTCGGTCGTCACGCTCGCCGACGTCGGTGGCATGGCGGACGTGAAGAAGCGCCTGGAGGTGTCCTTCCTCGCGCCGCTGCGCAATCCCCAGCTGCGGACCCTGTTCGGCAAGAGCCTGCGCGGCGGGATGCTGCTCTACGGGCCGCCCGGCTGCGGCAAGACGTTCCTCGCGCGGGCGGTCGCGGGGGAGATGGGCGCCGCGTTCCTCTCGCTGAGCATCACCGACGTCCTGCACATGTGGATCGGCAGCTCGGAGCGGAACCTGCACGATCTGTTCGAGTCGGCGCGCGGCCACGCTCCGTGCGTGCTGTTCCTGGACGAGATCGACGCGCTCGGGCACAAGCGCAGCCAGTTGCAGTCGTCCATGCGGACCGTGGTGAACCAGCTGCTCACCGAACTGGACGGGGTGGACGGCGGCAACGACGGGGTGTTCGTGCTGGCGGCGACCAACGCGCCGTGGGATGTCGACGCCGCGCTGCGGCGGCCGGGCCGGCTGGACCGGACCGTGCTGGTGCTGCCGCCGGACGGGCCGGCCCGGGCCGCGATCCTGGAGTACCACCTGCGGGACCGGCCGGTCGCCGGGATCGACCTGGCCGCGGTCGCGGCGGCGACCGAGCACTACTCCGGCGCGGATCTGGCGCACCTGTGCGAGACCGCCGCCGAGTACGCGATGCGCGACTCCATCGCCACCGGCGAGGTCCGCATGATCAACCAGGCGGACATGCTGGCGGCGGCGCGGGAGGTGCGGCCGTCCACCGACGCGTGGTTCAGCACGGCCCGCAACGTGGCGATGTTCGCCAACGAGAGCGGCGAGTACGACGACCTGGCCGCGTACCTGAAGAAGCGCAGGATCCGCTGACCCTCCTGGCGCCGATCCTCGCCGCGCCGGCGGTGCTGCTCGCCGCCGGAGCGGCCGAGCGAACGTGAACAGCGCGTTACATCACTCCTGCCGTCAGGAATCTTGCGGAACCTGCAAGATCGCTGGATGCTAGGTCCCCTTGATCGACGGGGGAGCGGCATGGGGAACTCACAGCACGTCGGAAGACCCCGTGCCCTGCGGGAACTCGCCCTGATCGGCGCCCTGTTCCTCGTCTACAAGACGGCCCGGATCGTCGCGAACGGGCACGTCGCCGAAGCGTTCGCCAACGCCCGGGTGATCTGGGACATCGAACGCCGGCTGCGCCTGCCCAGCGAGCTCACCGTCCAGCAGACCCTGCTCGGCTGGGACGCGCTGATCGAGGTGGCGAACAGCTACTACGCCTACGTGCACTTCCCGGCCACCGCGATCTGCCTGATCTGGCTGTACCGCTACCGGCCCGCCCACTACCGCTGGACCCGCAACGTGATCGTGCTGCTCACGGCGGGCGCGATGGGCGTACATTTCCTGATCCCGCTCGCCCCGCCGCGGATGCTGACCGCGACCGGCATGCTCGACCTGGGCCGGCTCTACGGCCCGGCCGTCTACGGGCCGCCGGAGACCGACCAGATCTCCAACCAGTACGCGGCCATGCCCTCCCTGCACGTCGGCTGGGCCCTGGTCGTCGCGATCGCTCTGATCGCCGCCACCACGAACCGTCACCGCACGCTGTGGCTGCTGCACCCGGCGATCACGCTGCTGGTCGTCGTCGCCACCGGCAACCACTACTGGCTCGACGCCTTCGCCGCGGCCGCCCTGCTGGCCGGCGCCTACGCCGTCCTCCGCACCCAGCGCCCACCCGCCGGTGCCGCTCTCCCCGCCCCGCGCCGTGGCGCCGTCGTTCCCGCGCCCCGGCAGAGTTCCGAGGGTTTGTCACGCGCGCCGCGCCCCGAGCGCGCCTGACCGCGACCGCCACGCCGGCCGGTCCGATGCGGCCGGCGTGGCGTGGCCCCGGCAGACAGCGAACCGCCGGCCCGGTGTGCCCGGGCCGGCGGTTCGACGGGTGTCATCTCAGGCGGCGGCCTTGTACAGGGCCTCCGGGGTGACGGCGCCGGCCAGCAGCCGGCCGTCGTCGGTGATCAGAACGGTGAACAGCGAGCCGTTCAGCAGGCGGCCACTGCCCCAGGAGCCGTCGACCTTCTCCAGGGTGTCGAGGAAGCCGCTGGCCAGCTTGCCGGCCTCGACGCCCTCCGGGGTGGAACCGGCCTCCGCCGAGGTGGCGGCCTTCTCCAGCTCGTCGAGCTTCGGCGCCTTGGTGACCAGGATGGACGTCCAGCCCGTGCCGACCACCTTGAGGTCACCGCTCTTCTCGGCGTCCGCGAGGGCCTTCTCGGCCTCCTTCTCGGTCTTGGCGTCCGGCTTGCCCCGGTGGGTGTCCGCCGGGAGCGTCTCCTCGGTGATCTTCGCGCCGGCCGGCGGGTTGAACGCGAACTGCTCGTCGCCCGGGACCGCGAAGCTGATCTGCTCGAACGCCACCCGGAACGCCGGGTTGGTGTTGTTCTTGGCGAAGACGTCGACGCGGAGCGGGATGTGGTGCTCCGGGTCGATCGCCAGCCGTACCTGCCCGACCTTCGAGTCGGCGTCGCGCGGGCTGAGGACCAGCTCGTACGCGGTCCGCCCGGCCACCTCGGCCGTGCCGGTCGTGGTCACCGCCGTGGTCGGGTCGATCGCCGCGAGGGCGGCGTCGGCGGCCTCCTGCGGGCTGCCGGGCAGTCCGCTCGGCGCCACCGGCGGCGTCCTGTCGGTCGCCGAGGCGGGCAGTTTGACGTGGGTGCCGGTGTTGTCGGTGCTGCTCCACACCCACACGTCGGACCCGTTGCGGATGACATCGGTCTCGCCGGTCGTGCCGAGCAGCGCGAACCGTGCCTTCTCCTCACCCGCGTACCAGACGCGGGCGGTGTTGCTCCCGGCGATCAGGCTGGTCAGCCCGCCGCTGCCCTGTACGTTGCCGAGCAGCCCCGCGATGCCCGGAAGCCCCAGGTCGGCGCTCTGCACGACGGTGCCGGACAGACCTTCCGGATCGGCGTTCTGCAGGTCGACGAGCAGCTGGGCGGCACTGCGCTCGGGCAGGGCCGGATCAGCGTTCGCCACGATCGTTCCGGCTGCCGCGCCGCCCCCGATGACCGCCAGCGCCGCAGCCGACGGGACCAGCCAACGCAGCGCGGGCCTTGACCTCAATACGGACACGTTGTCCACCTCCCGAATCTCTGCGACCCATCGTGCGTCAGCGGCGCTGTGATCCGGCTGAGAAGGTCCCCTAAGGGTGTTCCCTGCAGATAGCCTAATCATGGACAAAGGAGACATGATGGCGGAATATGAGGGGCGCTCGCTTCCCCGGCCCGGCGAGGACGTCTTCGACCAGGGCCTCGGGTTCGACCTGGCCACCATGCGCCGGCGGCAGGTGCTGCGCGCCGTCGGGCTCGGCGCGGTCGCGTTCGGGCTCGGCGGCTGCGGCGGCGAGCCGGGCGAGGAGACGGCCACCACCGGCACCTCCGCGAGCGCCGGCACGGACACCGAGCTCACCGAGATCCCGGACGAGACCGCCGGTCCCTACCCGGGCGACGGGTCGAACGGGCCGAACGTGCTCGCCGAGAGCGGCGTGATCCGCAGCGACATCACGTCCAGCTTCGGCACCGCGACCGGCAAGGCCGAGGGCGTCCGGATGACCCTCACACTCACCGTCAAGGACCTGGCGAGATCCGCCGCCGCGTACGCCGGGGTGGCCGTCTACGTCTGGCACTGCAACCGGGCGGGGGAGTACTCGCTGTACTCGACGGCGATCGCGAAGGAGAACTACCTGCGCGGCGTGCAGATCGCCGACAGCACCGGAACGGTGACCTTCACCAGCGTCTTCCCCGCCTGCTACGCCGGCCGGTGGCCGCACATCCACTTCGAGGTCTACCCCGACCAGGCGAGCATCACCGACGCGAGCAAGGTCATCGCGACCTCCCAGGTGGCGCTGCCCCAGGAGATCTGCGACACGATCTACCAGGAGAAGGGGTACGAGTCCTCGGTCACCAACCTCGCCCAGCTCTCCCTGGACGGCGACAACGTGTTCGGTGAGGACTCGGCCGCGCTGCAACTGGCCACCGTCACCGGCGACGTGACCAGCGGCGTGGTCGTCACCCTCGACGTCGGGGTGGACACCACCACCACTCCGACCGGCGGGCAGAACACCGGCGACGGCGCGCCGTCCGGGGCGCCCGGTGGGATGGGTGGGACGCCGCCGAGCCGCTGAGAGCTCACTGAGAGGCGGTTAAGGAAACCCGCGGCCGCATGGCAGGGTGTGGGAGTGCGGGTGCTGGTGGTGGAGGACGAGGCGCGGCTCGCTGCCGCATTGCGGCGGGGCCTGCAGGCCGAGGGGTTCGCGGTGGACATCGCCGCCGACGGCCAGGACGGCCTGGAGATGGCCCGGCACGGCGGTTACGACGCGATGATCCTCGACGTGATGCTGCCGCGCCTGTCCGGATACCGGGTGGTGCGGCAGCTGCGCGCCGAGCGGCACTGGCTGCCGGTGCTGATGCTCAGCGCCAAGGACGGTGAGTACGACCAGGCCGACGGCCTCGACTGCGGCGCCGACGACTACCTGACGAAACCCTTCTCGTACGTCGTCCTCCTCGCCCGCCTCCGTGCCCTGCTGCGCCGTGGCGCCCAGGCCCGCCCGGTCGTCCTCGCCTTCGGCGACGTGGAACTCGACCCGGCGGAACGCCGCGTCCTCGTCGCCGGCTCCGAGGTGACCCTGACCGCCCGCGAGTTCGCCCTCCTGGAGTACCTGATGCGCCGCCCCGGGCAGGTCGTCTCCAAGACCGAACTGCTCGACCACGTCTGGGACGCCGCCCTGGAGACCGCCCCGAACGCCGTCGAGGTCTACGCCGGCTACCTGCGCCGCAAGATCGGCCGGGAGCGCCTGGAGACCGTCCGCGGCGCCGGATACCGGCTGGCCGTCGTCGCGCCGGGCGACTAGATGGCCCGCCTCAAGGAGCTGAGCCTGCGGGCCCGGCTGCTGCTGGTCTCGGCGACCGGCCTGGTGCTCGGCCTGGCCGCCGGCGGCGCTCTGCTGGTCCTGGTGCTCGGGTACGCCCAGATCCGCTCGGTGCACAGCGAGTCGATGGCCACCGCCCGCGGCGTCGCCGCCTTGATCGGCCAGAACTCGCTGCCGCCCATCATCGGCGTGGAACCGGGCGTGCAGGTGCAGGTCATCGACGCCCGGGGCGCGGTGGTGGCCCGGTCCCGGACCGCGGGCGCGCTGACCCCGATGCTCACCCCGGACGAGCTGACCGGCCTACGTGACGGGCACGGCCAGAAGATCCCCGGTTACCGGATCGGCGACGAGGGCGACGTCCGGGTCGTCCAGGTCACCGCCGGGCCGCCGTCCGCCCCGATGCGGATCCTGGTCGCCCGGTCCACCGAACAGATCACCCAGAGCGTGCACGTGCTCGCCATCAGCCTGCTCATCGGGTTCCCGCTGCTGGTGGTGCTGCTGGCGGCCGGGCAGTGGCGGGCGCTCGGCGCGGCCCTGCGGCCGGTCGACGCGCTGCGATCGGGGGCGGAGGAGATCACCGGGGGGACCCGGGCCGGGCGGTTGCCCGTACCCGACTCCAAGGACGAGGTCCACCGCCTCGCCGTCACCCTCAACGACATGCTGCACCGCCTGGACGCCGCCCGCGCGCGGCAGCGCGCCTTCGTCGCCGACGCCGCCCACGAGCTGCGCAGCCCGCTCACCAACATGCGCACCGAACTGGAGGTCGCCCAGCACCTGCCGGACGACACCGACTGGCCGGAACTCGCCGACGACCTGCTCGCCGACGTGCAACGGTTGTCCCGGCTGGTCGACGACCTGCTCCTGCTGGCCCGCTCGGACGAGGGCGTGGTCACCACCAGACTCGAGGAGATCGACCTCGCCCAGTTCGTCGGGGAGGCCGCCGAACGCTACCCGGACGTCGAGTTCGACGACCCCGGCGAGCCGCTGCCCGCGATGGCCGAACCGGACGCGCTGGCCCGGGTGGTCACCAACCTGCTCGACAACGCGGTCCGGCACAAACGCTCCCGGGTCCGGATCACCGCCGCCGCCGAACGCGACGACCTGGTCATCGTGGTCGCCGACGACGGCCCCGGCATCCCGGCAGCCGACCGGGAGCGGGTGTTCCAGCGGTTCACCCGGCTCGACGACGCCCGCGCCCGCGATGCGGGCGGCTCCGGCCTCGGCCTCGCCATCGTCCGGGAACTGGTGCGCCGGCATCGCGGTTCGGTCACGCTCGGCGACGCCCACCCCGGACTCTCGGTGGAGGTACGGCTACCGAAGTCCTGCTAGTCTTCCGCCCGGCAAGATCACTGACGCGGTGGAGCGACCCCATGAAATCCCGCCTCTGGCACGGCACGCTCGCACTGATCGTGTGCGCCTCCCTGATCACCCAGATCGTGCTGACCGCACAGGGCACACCCGGCCCGGACGGCGTGATCGAGCCGGTGGCCACCCGCTTCGTCCGCCTGTTCAGCTTCTTCACCATCCAGAGCAACATCCTGCTGCTGATCGTCGCCGTCACGCTGGCGGTCGACCCGGAACGGGACGGCCGGCTCTGGCGGGTGATCCGCCTGGACGCGGTGCTGGGCATCATCATCACCGGCCTGGTCTACGCGACGGTACTGGCCGGCGCCGCCAACCCGACGGGCGCGGGCTGGTGGTCCAACCTGGGATTCCACTACGTGGCGCCGTGGTGGGCCCTGCTCGGCTGGCTGTTGTTCGGCCCCCGCTCCCGGATGGACGGCCGCACCCTGGCCTGGGCGGTGATCTGGCCGGTCACCTGGCTCGGCTACACCCTCGCCCACGGCGCGGCCACCGGCTGGTACCCGTACCCCTTCACCGACGTCTCCCTCTGGGGTTACCCGGCGGTGCTGATCAACCTGGGCGTCGTCGTCCTCATCGCGATTCTGCTCGGCGCCGTGCTGCGGCTCCTCGACACCCGTCTGCCCGCGGGATCGCCAGCCCTGTCCGAGGCGACGGCTGCCGTGGTCCCCGGACCGGGTTCCGGTGCGGAATCCGTACCTAGCAACGACATGTGAAGGCTCCGGCGTCGGGCTTTCCGCGTGCTTCCAGGATCCGGGTCCTGACCGCGTGATGGAAGTCGGCCGTGGTTGTCTGCGGTAGTCCCGGGGCCCGGCAACGGTGATGGTTACGACGATCGTCCCGCTTTTGCTCCTTGCCGACGTGGCTTGGGCATGGTTGTGGGCGGCCGTTGCTGTTGTGACGTCGTCCACCGTGATCTCGGCGGCTGCGGGTCTCGGCTTATGAGTAGGGGTTGCGTCCAGGTCCGCGTACCGCCGCAGCCGCGGCCTCGGCGATCTCGGAGGCGATCCCGGCCAGTATGTAGACGCGGCCGGTCGCATGGCCCTGTGCTGTCAGCAGCCCCGTGCGTGTCAGTGTCTGGATGTCGCGAATGGCCTGGTCGCGGCTGAGACTTTCGTCTTGCTGGTAGGTGGTGCGCCTGAGTTCGCCGACCGCGGCCGCGTAGAGGGCGGACACGGTGCGCTCGGCCAGCCCTCGTTCTTCGGTCAGCCGGGCAAGATCATTCCATAGGCGTACGGTCCATTCGTACCGTCGTTGCACGCGTTGTGCCTGACGGTGGTGCGCGGCGAAGGCGAACTTGAGCCAGGGACGGGTATCGCGTTCAGGCTGGAAGCTTCCGCCCTGCACAGCGCGGAGGGCTTCGTAGTAGTGGAGGGTGTTGGTCTGTTCGCCGAGCCATTCCTCGATGGAGGAGAATTCCGGCGCCAGTTCTCCGGTACGGGCCATGATTGAGGGGGCGGGATCCAGGTGCCGTGCCCCGGCCGGATCAGGCGAAGCACCCTTCCGGCCGCGCGGCGTCCAGCCTCTCTAGCCAGCCCCGGGTTTGCGTTTCCGGGCCGCGGCCTTGCGCTGAGCGCCTGCCAGGAACGAGGTCAGCCGCTCTTCCGTGCCAGTGTCGATGTCGACGAACCGCAGACGGGCGTCGCCAGGCTCGTGGCCGACGTCAGCTACCAGGGCGGAGAACCGGGCGAGCCCATCGGGGAACCCGCACTCGGCAACAACGTGTTCACCGACGACGAGTTCCTCGGCGAGTTGACGAATGGCCGGCCCGTCGATCTGGGACAGATCCACGCTCACATGGGCGCCGCCGACGGAGAGGTCCTCGGTATGGGCGGGGACCATCCGTCCGGAGGGTAGCGTGATCACCACCGGGATCTGCACCTCGACGCGGACTCCAAGGCGGCGCTGGATATTGGTGACGGACTCGTCGACGCGTAGGTACAGACCACGGACCGCTCCCATCGGGGTGTCGACGATGGTGCCGGCGATGTACGCGCCCCGGCCGTTCTGGGTCCACTGGATCTCGGCGATACTGCCCGGTGCGACACGGACGCCGGGAAGGTCCAGGCCGAGTAGATCCCCGGGATGCCGGGTCACTTTGCACCTCCGGGCCGCACCGCCGTTGATCGACACGTACACGCTCGGTACGCGCCAGGGGAGCGGCTGTTCCTGAACCACGTCGAGGTCTTCGTAACGTCCTGCCCTTGGCTGGGTCATCGCCGGTGGCCCTCTCCATGGTGTCGGCAGGTTCTTCCTTGACCTGCTTACACCATCTGCGGGTCAGACGCCTTCCATTCGCGGTCGCTGTCAGCTCGGCGGATCAGGCCGGTGGGTCAACGACAACGATCATCCGCTGATCCGTCCGGCAACAGCTGGCGACAGCCCGCCGCTCACGCTCGGACGCCACAACAACCACGACATCAGCCAATCACTCCGCGGTCTCGTCGGTGATGCGCGACGCGACCGAACAGATCACCGCCGCGATGCGACCATCGGCGAGGATGGAGAGGGCCTCGGCCGGGACTCGCGCATCGGGCTCACGCTCCTGCTCCCACGGGTTATCAATGCCGTACGGATGGGTAACGCCGGTGACGTGAGTAGGGACCATGCTCGGCGAGCGCGAGCCGGCGACCGTCCGGCAGCCGACGTCGATACCAGTCCGGATCGCCTGGAAGATCGAGTCGAGCAGGGTCTGGACCACCTCAGTGCTTTGGTCAAACCCCGGCTCCGCGGGTGGCTGCATGCCGGGACCTTCCCGGTCGCGGTCACTGTCGGCGCTCTCTTGACCGTGTTGTCCCCGGACGACAGATCCCGGGTGGCCTTGGCGCTGTTCACGCTGTCGGCGGCGCTGCTGTTCGGTGTCAGCGCGCTGTATCACCGCGGCCACTGGACCGGGCGCGTGGAGAACGTGTTGCGGCGCCTCGACCACGCGAACATCTTCTTGATCATCGCCGGCACCTACACGCCGTTCTGTGTGCTCGTGCTGCCGCCCGGACAGGCCCGGACGTTGTTGTGGATCGTGTGGTGCGGGTCGCTGGCCGGCGTCGCCTTCCGGGTCCTGTGGGTCGGCGCCCCGCGCTGGCTGTACGTGCCGGTGTACATAGCCCTGGGCTGGGTCGCCGTGATCTACATACCCGGATTCTGGCGCTCCGGCGGCGCTCCGGTCGTCGCGTTCCTGTTTCTCGGTGGAGTGCTCTACACCCTCGGTGCTGTCGTGTACGGCCTCAAACGGCCCGACCCGAGCCCTCGCTGGTTCGGGTTCCACGAGGTCTTCCACGCCTTCACCGTCGCCGCGTTCATCGCCCATTGCATCGGCATTGGCATCGCCTTGCGCGCCGCCGGGTGACGCTCGCCCGGGCCTCGACCGGCGCGTGTGCCGGACACCTCTCGTTCTCGGGTGACGGCCGGCGGAACAGACTCGCTTGACCGATCCAGGCAGTCAGACATCGCTCGCGCCATGCCGGGGTGGAGTTCGAGCTGCCGGGCAAGGTCGATGACGACGCTGACCACCGCAGGGAAGCGGCAGCTGCGGCGCTTGGAGAATCGGCCCTTCACGGCCACATGACCGGGCACTGGCACTCCAGCAGAAGATCCGTTCTGAGCTGCGGTGCCGGTGTGGCCTTATTCGTGGACAGCAAGCAGCCTCCGGATCTCGTCGCCGGGCTGCCGACGCCGTCGCCGACCAGGAACCGTCGGACGAACGCCGAGGACGCCGGCGGATCGAGACCGCGGTGGCCGGTGGACTGCCGTGCCGGTGCGCCGCCGGCGGACGAAGCCTCCGGCGGTGATCCCGTGGCCGGCCGCCGCGCTGCGCCGTCCCCCGTGCGTGGCCTCTCCGCGGCTCGCGGGAACGGACAAGGTGTGCGACTCGGCACTGTCAATTATTTGCCGCTTTCTCCACGTGATTTTCCGGCTGATGGCGGGCACGTCTCCGCCGCGGCCGACGGGGAAGGCCGTCATTAATCGGGGGCCGTAGGCGTTGCTGCCGGAAATGCTCGCCGCCCGGTGTCATCTGTTGTCGAGGAAAGGAAGTTGCGTGTTCTCAGGTAAAACTGCCCGGTATTTTCCGAAAACTCCGGTGACTGTTGCGGTTTTCGGGGGTGGAATGGTATGAGCGCGACAACGGCCGTCCCCGCGGCCCTGGATCAGCGGTCGCTCACCGACCTCCTGGCTCGCTGCGCCCGGCGGCACGGGGTGCCCGGAGCCCAGGTCGCGGTCCATCACGACGGGCGCACGGTGGCGGCGGCGTTCGGCGAGCGGGAAAGCGGTACCGGCGGGCCGGTCACGGCGGACACCGCCTTTCCGGTCGGGTCGATCACGAAAGCGGTCACGGCCACCGTCGTACTGGCGCTGGCCGCCGACGGCGACCTGGAACTGGACGAGCCCACGGGCTCGTACGTCCCGGGACTGGCCACCGCCGCCGACAGCACCATCCGGCAACTGCTCAGTCACACCGGCGGCTTGCCGTGCGGTCCGGCTCCGGAACAGGTGGCCGGGCTCTCCGTGCAGCGCTACCTGCGCCATGCCGTCCGCCCCGAGCTCATGGTGCTGCCCCCGGGTGCCGGCTTCTCCTACTCCAACGTGGGTTACGTGCTGCTCGGCGAAGTGGTCAGCAGCGTCACCGGGATGAGCTGGGCCGATGCCATCGACTCCATGCTGCTCCGGCCCTTGGGTGTGGCCACGGATCTGGTCGGCGCCCCGGCCTTTCCGCACTCCGGCCGGCCGGTGGCGACCGGCCATTCCCGCCACACGCGGACGGGCCGCACGCGTCCGGTCCGGCAGTGCCTCGTCCCGGCCGAGGCCGCCGCCGGGGCGCTCGCGCTGAGCGCCACCGATCTCGTGGCCTTCGGCCGGTTGCATGTCGACGGCGGGGTGCCGGAGGTGCTGCCCGCCGCATACGCGGCGCGGATGCGGGACGTGGTGCCCGGCGCGCTGCCGTTCGGTCTGGCCCGTGGCTGGGGTCTCGGGCTGGCCGCTTTCGGCGAGGCGCCGTACGACTGGTTCGGCCACGACGGCAATGCCGACGGCACCGACTGTCATCTCCGGATCGACCCGGCCGGTGGCCGGGTGGTCGCGCTGACCACCAACGTCGGCGCCGGGTCCGGGATGTGGCAGGACCTGGCCACCGAGTTGCAGAGCCGGGGCATCCCGCTGGACGACGGGCTGCCGCTGGACGACACCCGGCCGGTGACCACGGCGGACTGCGTCGGCACCTACCGCAACGGGGATCTCACCTACGAGGTGGTCCCGGGTGGCCCGTCCGGCCTGCGCTTCAGCGTCGACGGTGAGGCCACCGAGCCCCTCGCGCTCGGCGCCGACCTGACCTTCTATCTGCACGACGAGTCATCCGACCGATGGACCGTAGGCGGACGCTTTGTGCGAGAGAACCGCACCGGCCCGGTGAACGCTGTTCAAGTCGGAGGGCGAATCGGACGCCGTTGTGTCGCGGCTTTGATCTGAGCCGAGAACGCCATTCGGTAATTCGTTGGCCGGTCGCACGGGGATGCACGCACCGGATTTATCACTTGCTGTGTCCGAAAGGTTGATCGGATTGACGAAGAATCGTACGGCGCCGATTTCCATCCCGCAGCAGAAACGCTCGCGGCCGGAGTCGGCGCGACGGCCGGTGGGCCCGCGGGAGCAGGACGACTACGGGAGCCTGCGCGTCGCCGGGCTCGTGCCGCCCTCGCTACCCGGACATGTTCCCGGGCCCGCCGGCCCGGGAACATGGGAGCGGGTGCGGTGCGCCGTGCCGCCCGCGGTGCTCGACGAACTGCGCCGGCTCGCCGCCGGCCGGGACGCCGGCCTGCTGCAGGTGCACGCCGCCGCCCTGCATCTGGTCCTCACCCGGTACGCCTCCGGCTCGGAGGTCGCCCTGGTGACGCCCGCTCCGGAACCCGCCGGTCTGGTCCTGGTCCGTCCCGAGCCGGGGGCGGCCACCGTCGCCGACCTGGTGGACCGGGTCGGCGCCGCCCACGCGTCCGCCGTATCGCATGCGGGCGTGCCCTTCGCCGGTCTGCTCCAGCGGCTCGACCTGTCGCCGGAGCTGGCCCGGGTCGTGATCACCGACCAGGAGTCGGGCGGCGGTACTCCGGACACTGTCGTCATCGTGCGGACCGCGCCGGCCGGCACCGGCGGCGAGCCGGTCGTCGAGCACCGTTCCGGCCGGGTGAGCGCCCCCGCCGCCCGGCGTCTCGCGGGGCACCTGGCGCAGGTGCTCACCGTGATCGCCACGGATCCGCGGCGCCCGGTGACCGAGGTGGACATCCTGACGGAGCAGGAACGGCGGCACGCGTCGGCGTGTGCCCGCGGTCCCGGCCTCCCGGTCGCCGCGGCCATCTGGCCGGAGCTGGTCGAGGCGCAGGCCCGGCGTACGCCCGGGCTTCCCGCGGTGGTCGCCGGCGCGGTGACGCTCGACTACGCGAGCCTCGACGAGCGGGCCAACCGGCTGGCCCGGCTGCTCGTCTCGCGCGGTGCGGCGCCCGAGACCGTGGTGGCGCTGGCCCTGCCCCGCTCGGTGGACATCGTCGTGGCACAACTCGCGGTGGGAAAGGCCGGTGCGGCCTTCCTGCCGGTGGACCTGTCGTACCCGGCGCGGCGGATCGCCGTGATGCTCGACGACGCCCGGCCGGTCCTCACCGTGGCCCGCGGTGACACCGCCGCCGCTGCCGCCGGGCGGGACACGCTGATCCTGGACGATCCGGGCGTCGTCGCGTCGCTCGCCGCGACACCCGGCACCCCGCTCACCGATGCCGACCGCCGGGCCCCGCTGTCACCGGCACACCCGGCGTACGTCATCTTCACTTCCGGCTCGACCGGCGTACCGAAGGGCGTGGTGATCTCCCATGCGGCGTTCGTCGACTTCGCGTCGGCTGAAGCCGCGCACCTGGGAGCCGGGCCGGGGGACCGCGTGCTGCAGTTCTCCTCGCCCAGCTTCGACGCCTCCGTCCTCGAGCTCGGCCTCGCCCTGCCCGGCGGAGCCACGCTCGTCGTGCCACCGCCGGGCTCCTCGGTGGGCGAGCCGCTCGCCGAGGTTCTGGCAGCCGAGCGGATCACCCACGCGCTGATTCCGCCCGCCGCGCTGGCCACCGTGCCGGACCCGGATGCCGTCCCGGCTCTGAGCACTCTGCTGGTCGGGGGAGAGGCCTGCGATGCCGGTCTGGTCGAGCGGTGGGCCGGCGGACGACGGATGATCAACGCGTACGGGCCCACCGAGGTCACCGTGGTGGCCACCTGGACCCGCGCGCTCGAACCGGGCGGCACACCGCCGATCGGGCGGCCGCTGCCGAACACCGCCACGTACGTCCTGGACGCCCGGCTGCGCCCGGTCCCGGCCGGCGTGCCCGGCGAACTGTACGTCGGCGGCGCCGGGCTGGCCCGCGGCTACCTGAACCGGCCCGGCCTGACGGCACAACGATTCGTCGCCGATCCGTTCGGCGCGCCCGGCTCCCGGATGTACCGCACCGGCGACCTGGTACGCCACCGCGACGACGAGCAGCTGGAGTATTTCGGACGCGCCGACGACCAGGTGAAGATCCGCGGCTTCCGGATCGAGCCCGGTGAGATCGCCGACGTGCTGGCCGGCCACGACGACGTCGCCCGGGCGGCGGTCGTCGTGCGGGAGGACCGCCCCGGAGTCAGGCAGCTGGTCGCCTACATCGTGCCGGCGCGCCCGGACGGCGCCGGGCCGGAGCGCCTCCGCGGGTACGTGGCAGGGACCCTGCCCGCTCACATGGTTCCCGCCGCGTTCGTCGTCGTACCCGCACTGCCGGTCACCGCGAGCGGCAAACTCGACAAGCGTGCGCTGCCCGCACCCACCTTCGAACCGTCCGATGGGAAGTACGCCGCGCCCCGCACCGGCACCGAGCAGGCCGTCGCGGACATCTGGGCGGACGTTCTGGGCGTCTCCCGGGTCGGCCGCGACGACGACTTCTTCGCTCTCGGCGGCGACTCGATCCTCGTCGTCCGTGCCCTGTCACGCGTCCAGGCGACGCTCGGTGTCCGGCTGCCCACCCGCGTCGCCTTCGGCGCCCGTACCGTCGCCCAGCTCGCCGCTCACGTGGTCGAGGTCGCCGGCGGCCCGGCGGCGCTGGAGCCGATCAGCCGCGTCCCCCGGTCCGGGGCGCTGCCGCTGTCGTCGTACCAGCGCCGGCTCTGGCTGCACGACCGGCTGCACGGCGGCGGCCCGGAGCACGTCACCGGAGTCGGGTTGCGGCTGCGTGGCACCCTCGACACGGCCGCGCTGATCACCGCCCTGCGGACCCTGGCCGACCGGCACGAAGCCCTGCGCACCACCTTCACCGACGCCGCCGGCGGAGAGGGCCGGCAGGTGATCGCCGCGTCCGGCGAGATCCCGCTGCACGTCGTCGACCTCGGCGACGTCGCCGAGGGGGAGCGGGACGCCGCGGTGGAGAGCACGCTCGCCGCCGAGCTCAGCCGCCCGTTCGACCTGACCCGCGGCCCACTGACCCGGGCCGTGCTGGTCGGGCTGACCGCGCACGATCACGTGCTGCTGCTGGCCCAGCACCACATCATCACCGACGGCTGGTCCGTACGTGTGCTCTGCGAGGAGCTCGCCGCCGGCTACGACGCCGCGGTGCGGCAGACCGCGGCGCCGCTCGCCGAACCGGTCCTGGACTACGCCGACTTCGCCCAGTGGGAGCATGACCGCCTCACCCGCGATCTCCTGGACGCGCGACTGGCGCACTGGCGGCACCGCCTCGCCGGCGCCGAGACCCTGAGCCTGCCCGCCGACCGCCCGCCCGCCGCCGACCCGGACACCGCCGGGCGGGTCCATCGCTGCCCGCTGCCGGACGAACTGACCAGCCGGCTGACCGAACTGGCCCGCCGGCACGGCGCCACCCGGTTCATGGTCCTCGTCGCCGCGGTCCAGGCGCTGCTGTTCCGCTACGGCAACCAGCGCGACATCGTGCTCGGCACGGTGGCCTCCGGACGGGACCGCACCGAACTCGACCGGGTCGTCGGTTTCTTCGTCAACACCCTGGTGCTGCGCGGCACGGTCGACCACGACAGCGGCTTCGACGCGCTCGTCGCGGCCGCCCGCGAGACGGTCCTGGACGCCTTCACCCACGACGTGCCGTTCGACCGGCTGGTCGCGGACCTGCCGGGAGCGGGCCGCGACGGACGTACCCCGCTGGTGCGTGCCGTCGTGGTGCTGCAACACGATCTCGTCGACGCCACGGACGCCGGGCAGTTGCGGATCACCGAACACGATCTGCCACGCCCGCACGCCCGATTCGACCTGGTCTTCGAGTTCGTGCCCCGGGGCGACGCGCTGACCCTTGCGCTGGAGTACAACAGCACCCTGTTCACCGAGGCCACCGTTCGTGGGCTCGCCGGCCATCTGGTACGCCTGCTCGAGGCGGTCACCGCCGACCCGGCGGTTGCCGTGGGCACCGTCGAGCTGCTCTCGCCGGCGGAGCGAGCCGAGCTTCTGACCAGTCGTAACGACACCGCACGGCCGGTCGCCACGGCAACGCTGCCCCAGCTGTTCACCAGGCAGGCCGACCGCACACCGCACCACACCGCACTCGTCGCCGGCGGCGTGACCCTCGACTACGCCGCGCTGCGTGACCGGGTCAACCGCCTGGCCCGGCTTCTGGTCGCCCGAGGCGCCCGGCCGGAACACCTGGTCGCGCTCGTCCTGCCCCGCTCGGTGGAGATCGTGGTCGCGCAACTGGCCGTCACGCAGGCCGGAGCGGCCTTCCTGCCGGTCGACCCGGCGTACCCGCGGTCACGCATCGAACTGATGCTGCGGGACGCCGCACCCGTGCTGGTGCTGACGCTCACCGATCTCGTCGGCTGCCTGCCCGGCGCGGACGGTGTGCCGGTCCTGCTCCTCGACGACCCGGCAACCGTCGCCGTGCTGAGCGAACTGCCCGGCACCGACCTCGACGACACGGACCGGGCCGCCCCGCTCCGGCCGGCGCACCCCGCGTACGTCATCTACACCTCCGGCTCGACCGGCCGGCCCAAGGGCGTCGTGGTGTCCCACCACGGGCTGGCCGGCTTCTCGGCGGCCCAGATCGAGCACTTCCAGGTGCACCCGGGTGACCGGGTGCTGCAGTTCGCCTCGCCCAGCTTCGACGCGTCCGTTCTGGAACTGTGCATGTCCCTGCCGGCCGGCGCCGCCCTGGTCGTGCCCCCCGAGGGTCCGCTGCTCGGCGACCGGCTGGCGCAGGTGCTCGCCGACGCCCGGATCACCCATGCGCTGATTCCGCCCGCGGCGCTGGCCACCGTGCCCGACGGTGTGGAGCTGCCGGACTTCCGCTGCGTCGTCGTGGGCGGGGACGCCTGCGGCACCGAGCTCGTGACCCGCTGGGCGCCCGGTCGCCGCATGATCAACGCGTACGGACCCACCGAATGCACCGTGGTGTCCACCTGGAGCGAGCCGCTCACACCGGGCGGGGTGCCGCCGATCGGGACACCGATCCCGAACACCCGGGTGTACGTCCTGGACGACCGCCTGCGCCCGGTGCCCACCGGCGTGCCGGGCGAGCTGTACGTGTCCGGCGACGGGCTGGCACGCGGCTACCTCGACCGTCCCGGCCTGACCGCCCAGCGCTTCGTCGCCGACCCGTTCGGGAAACCCGGGCACCGGATGTACCGCACCGGCGACGTGGTCCGCTGGAACAGCGCCGGGCGACTGGAGTTCCTCGGCCGGGCCGACGAGCAGGTGAAGATCCGTGGCTTCCGGATCGAGCCGGGCGAGATCGCCGCCGCCCTGACACGGATGGACGGCGTGGAGCGGGCCGCGGTCGTGGCCCGTGACGATCCGCCCGGCGGCCGCCGGCTCGTCGCCTACGTGGTGCCCGGAGCCGGACAGCCGCGCGATCCCGCCCGGCTGCGTGCCCGGCTCACCGGTGAACTGCCGGACCACATGGTGCCGGCCGCCTTCGTGTTCCTGGACGCGTTACCGGTCGACCCCAACGGCAAACTCGACCGCCGCGCCCTGCCAGCGCCCGACACCGGCGCGGCCACGGGACCGTACGTGGCTCCGCGCACGGCCGCCGAACTGGCGCTGGCGACGATCTGGGCCGACGTCCTCGGAGTCCCCCGGGTCGGCGTCCACGACAACTTCTTCGACCTCGGTGGCGATTCCATCCTCAGCATCCAGGTGGTGTCCCAGGCGCGCACCGCCGGGCTGAGCCTGACGTCGCGCGAGGTGTTCCAGCACCAGAGCATCGCGGCGCTGGCCGCCGCCCTGGAGCGGCACCCGCGCCCGCGGACCGGAACACCTCACACCTCCCGGGCCGGCGGCACCGCACCGCTCACGCCGATTCAGCACTGGCTCTTCGAGACCCGGCCGGACGATCCCGGCCACTTCGACCAGTGCCTCGCCCTGGAGTTGGCCCCCGATGTCGATCCGGCCACTCTGCGCACAGCCCTGGACGCCCTGGCGCACCACCACGACGCGCTGCGCACCCGGTTCCCTCGTACCGGTGCCGGCCGCCGGCAGGAAGCCGGGCCACCCGCCGCGGTCCCGCTGCTGCCCGGCACGCTGCCGGCCGAGCCGAGCCCGCACGCGCTGGTGCGGTCGGCGCGCCAGGCGCACGGCGAGGTGGACCTGACCCGCGGTCCGCTGGTGCGCGCCACCCTGTTCGAGGGCGCCGCGGAACCGCCGATCCTCGTCCTCGCGATCCATCATCTGGTCGTGGACGCCGTCTCCTGGCGGTTGCTCGTGGCGGATCTCCAGCAGGCGTACCGGCAGGCGGCCGCAGGCGAGCCGATCCGGCTGCCCGAGCCGACCACGTCGTTCCTCGACTGGAGCCGGCGCCTGGCCGACCACGGCGGTACCGGCGGATTCGACGACGAACAGGCGCACTGGACCGCCACCGAAGCGGCCGAGACCAGCCTGCCGACCGACGGGACCGGGGCGGACACGGTCGGCGACACCGCGACGGTCACCGCACGGCTCACCGCGACCGAGACCGAGGCCCTGCTGCAGCAGGTGCCCCGCGCCTACCGGACCCAGGTGAACGACGTGCTCCTCACGGCACTGACGGCGACGCTGCACGACTGGACCGGGCGGCGGTGTACGGCCGTCGACCTGGAGGGCCACGGACGGGAGGAGATCCTCGACGGGGTGGACCTGTCCCGCACCGTCGGCTGGTTCACCACCATCTACCCGGTCGCTCTCGTCTGGCCCGGCGACCACGGCTGGGCGACGGCCCTGAAATCGATCAAGGAACAGCTGCGCGCGGTACCCCGGCGGGGGATCGGCTACGGCGCCCGGCACCGCCGCGCGGGCCAGGACGGCCGGCCCCGGATCAGCTTCAACTACCTCGGCCGGACCACCATGCCGGTCGGTGACGGCCTGTGCCGGAGCACGCCGTTCGGGCTCGCCCTGGACGACAGCCCGGTGGCCCCGCGCACCCACCTGCTCCAGGTGGTCGGCCAGGTCACCGGCGGACATCTGGAGCTGACCTGGTCGTACGGCCGCAACCGGCACCGGCGGGAGACCGTGACCCGCCTCGCCGAGCGGATGTGCGCGGCGCTGCGCGAGATCGTCGCGCACTGCGCGGGTACGGGTGGCCGCACCCCCTCCGACTTCCCGCTGGCCCGGCTCGGCCAGGACGCCGTGGACCGGCTCGCCGGAACCGGCGCCGAGGTGGCCGACATCTACCCGCTCACCGCGATGCAGGCCGGCATGGTCTTCCACGGCCTCGAGCCGGCCGCCGCCGGTGTCTACCTGCAGCAGACCACCTTCGTGCTCGAGGGCGTCGCCGACCCGCACCTGCTGGCGCAGGCCTGGCTACAGGTCGTGGACCGCACCCCCGTCCTGCGCAGCGCCGTCGCCTGGGCCGACCTGCCCGAACCGGTGCAACTGGTGCATCACCGTGTCCGGCTCCCGGTCACCCACCTGGACTGGACCGGGCTCTCCGGCCCGGCCCGCGCGGAGGCGTTACGCCGGCTGCTCGCCGACGACCGCGCCGCCGGGCTGGATCCGACCCGCCCGCCGTTGCTGCGCCTCACTCTCGCCCGGATCTCCGCCGCCGAGGTCCAGGTGCTCTGGACCTTCCACCATCTGCTGCTCGACGGCTGGAGCGCGTTCCAGGTGCTCTCCGACGTGTTCGCCTGCCACGCGGCGCTGCGGGACGCCCGGCCGGTCGTCCTCCCGGCCCGGCGGCCGTTCGGTGACTACGTCTCCTGGCTCGCCGGGCAGGACCACGGCGCGGCCGACGAGCATTGGCGCGGGGTGCTGGCCGGTCTGGCGGCGCCGACCCCGCTGCCGTACGACCGGGCACCCGCACAGGCGCACCGCGGGCAGTCGGCGCAGCGCCACACCGTGGAGCTGGACGGCGAGCGGTCGCAGCGGCTGTACGACGTCGCCCGTGCCAACCGGCTGACCGTGAACACCCTGGTCCAGGGGGCATGGGCGATCCTGCTCGCCCGCTACAGCGGCCACCGTGACGTCTGCTTCGGCGCCACGGTGTCCGGTCGCCCGTCCGACCTGCCCGGGTCCGAGGCAGCCGTCGGCCTGTTCATCAACACCCTGCCGGTCCGCGCCGCCGTCGACGGCACAGCCGGCACCGCACCGTGGCTCCGGGCCCTGCAGGCCGCCCAGACCGAGGCCCGGCAGTACGAGCACGTCCCGCTGGCCCGGCTGCGCGCGGTCAGCGACGTGCCCGCCGGCAGCGCGCTGTTCGACAGCATCGTGGTGTTCGAGAACTATCCGATCGACGACGACCTGGCCCGCGCCCAGGGGTTGCGGATCCGTGAGCTGGACGCGGTGGAGACCACCAGTTTCCCGCTCAGCCTGATGGCGTACCCGGGGCGGAAGCTGAGCCTGGTGCTCTGCTACGACCCGGACTGCTTCGACGCGGCGACCGTGCGCCGGCTCGCCGCCCACCTGCGCGAGCTGCTGGCCGCGATGGCCGACGACCCGCACCGCCCCCTCGCGGACCTCCCGATGCTCACCGCGCAGGAGCGCGAGCAGGTCCTGCACACGTGGAACCGCACCGCCCACCCGGTCGCCCCGGCCACCCTGGTCGACCTGCTCGCCGCGCAGGCCGCCCGGACCCCGGCGGCACCCGCGGTCACCTTCGGCGCCGACACCCTGTCGTACGCCGAGCTCGACCACTGGTCGAACCGGCTGGCCCACCGTCTCATCGCCGACGGCGCCGGGCCGGAACGGTGTGTCGCGGTGTCGCTGCCCCGCTCGCTGGAGCTGGTGGTCGCGCTGCACGCGGTACTCAAGACCGGGGCGGCGTACCTGCCCGTCGACCCCGGGCTGCCGGACGCGCGGATCCGGCTGATGCTGGACGACGCCCGCCCGGTGCTGGTGCTCGACCGCCCCGAGGCGGTCCACGTCACGGACGGTCCCGGCCACGCCCCCGGTGACCACGATCGCCGCGCCGCCCTGCGAGCGGCTCATCCGGCGTACATCATCTACACCTCGGGCTCCACCGGCCGGCCCAAGGGCGTGGCCGTGCCGCACGAGGGCATCGTGAACCGGCTCCTCTGGATGCAGCACGAGTACGGCCTCGGTCCGGACGACGTGGTCCTGCAGAAGACCCCGGCCGGTTTCGACGTGTCGGTGTGGGAGTTCTTCTGGCCGCTGCTCACCGGCGCCCGGCTGGTCGTCGCCCGGCCGGACGGACACCGCGACCCGGCCTACCTGACCCGGCTGATCCGCGACGAGGGTGTCACGACACTGCACTTCGTACCCTCGATGCTGCGGGCGTTCCTCGCCGAGCCCACCGCCGCCGCCTGTACCGGGCTGCGCCGGGTGATCTGCAGTGGGGAGGCGCTGCCCGGTGACCTCGCCGCCGCGTTCGCGGCGAAGTCGCCCGCCGCCCTGCACAACCTGTACGGGCCCACCGAGGCCTCCGTCGACGTCACCCACCACGCCTGCCGCCCGGCGGACCACGGCCCCTCGGTCCCGATCGGCCGGCCGGTGTGGAACACCCGCACCTACGTTCTCGACCAGGATCTGCGCCCCGTGCCGCCGGGCGTCCCGGGCGAGCTGTACCTCGCCGGCATCCAGCTGGCCCGCGGTTACCTGCACCGTCCCGGGATGACCGCCGGACGTTTCGTCGCCGACCCGTACGGGCCGCCGGGCGAGCGGATGTACCGCACCGGTGACGTGGCCCGCTGGACCGCCGACGGCCGGCTCGACTACCTGGGACGCACCGACGACCAGGTCAAGGTCCGTGGCGTGCGGATCGAGCTCGGCGAGATCGAGTCCGTGTTGCGCCGGCAACCCGGCGTCGCCCAGGCGGCGGTGCTGGCCCGCGACGACCGGCTGGTGGCCTACGTCGTACCGGCCGGGAGCGGCGCACCCCCGATCGCCGCCTGGCGCGACGGGCTCGCCGCCGAACTGCCCGCCGCCCTGATCCCGTCCGCGTTCGTGCCGCTGGAACGGCTGCCGCTCAGTCCCAACGGCAAACTCGACCGGGCCGCCCTGCCCGCACCACGCTGGGCCCCCGCCCCCACCGCTGAGCACGTGCCGCCGCGCACCGACGCCGAGGCGGTGATCGCCGGCATCTTCGGCGCCGTCCTCGGCATCGACCGGATCGGTGTGCACGACAGCTTCCTCGACCTCGGCGGCGACTCGATCCGCAGCATGCTCGTCGCCTCCCGGACCGCCGGAGCCTTCGGCACACCGGTCAGCCCGCATGACGTCCTGACCGCCCGCACCGTCGCCGCGCTCGCCGCGCTCGTCGAGGACCACATCCTCCGCGAGCTCGAGAGCCTGGCCGCCGGCGAGGGTGACCCGCAATGAAGGAGCCTCGGATGTCCGCCGACCAGCACAGCCGCATCGCCGCCCTCCCGGAGCACCTCCAGCGCGCCCTGCGCCAGCGGCTCGCCGGGTCCACGCCGGCCGCCGCGGCCACCGGCCGCATCCCGGCCGCCCGGCGCGACCAGCCGCTGCCGCTCTCGTTCGCGCAGCAGCGGCTGTGGTTCCTGGACCGATTCGCGCCCGGTGACTCCGAGTACAACAGCGCCCTGGCGCTGCGGCTGACCGGGCCGCTCGACGAGGCCGCGCTCACCGCGGCGATCCGGGGGCTGGTGGACCGGCACGAGTCTCTGCGCACCACGTTCGCAGACGTGGACGGCCGGGCCGTGCAGATCGTGCACCCGGCGTCGCCGTGCGCCGTACCGGTCGTGGATCTCGAGGAGCGAAGCCGGGACGGGGCCGCCCTCGACGACCTCCTCTTCGCCGCCTACTCGGTGCCCTTCGACCTGGCAGCCGGACCGCTGTTCCGGGCGACGCTGTTCCGGCTGGCGCCCCAGGAGACCATCCTGCTGCTGGCCGCGCACCACATCGTCACCGACGGCTGGTCCATGAGCGTGCTGGCCGACGACCTCGGCGCCCTCTACGAGCAGGCCCGGACGGGGACTCCGAGCAGTCTGCCGGAGCTGACCACGCGGTACGCCGACTTCGCCGTCTGGCAGCGCGCCCAGGCGGCGGGCGCGGCGGCGCGGCGGCACGCCGACTACTGGACCGGGCAGCTGGCCGGCCTGCCGACCCTGGATCTGCCCACCGACCGGCCCCGGCCCGCGGTGCGCACCTCGAACGGCGCCGTGCACCCGTTCACCGTGCCGGACGTCGTCGCCGACCGGCTCACCGCCCTGGCCCGCGCCCACGACACCACGCTCTTCACCACGCTGACCGCCGCCTGCACGGTCCTGCTCTCCCGCTGGACCGGACAGGACGACGTGGCCCTCGGCACGGTGGTGTCCGGCCGGGACGGCGCCGGCCTGGAACGACTCGTCGGCTTCTTCGTCAACACCGTGGTGCTGCGGTCCCGGGTGGACCCCGGCTGCACCGTGGCCGAGCTCCTCGGCCGGATGCGCGCCACCACCCTCGACGCCGTGGCGCACGGCGACGTGCCCTTCGAGCGGCTGATCGAGGCCGCCGGCGCGCCGCGCGACGTCAGCCGCAACCCGCTGTTCGACGTCATGGTCCTGCTGCACGGCAGTCAGCGGGCCGTGCCCCGGATGAGCGGGCTGCACGTCGCGGACGTGCCGCTCACCCGGCGGGCCGCCACCGTCGACCTGTCGGTGGAGTTCGAGCAGCACGACGGCGCCCTCTCCGGCTTCGTCGAGTACAACACCGACCTGTTCGACGCGAGCACCGTCGCCCGGATGACCGGCCACCTGCTGACCCTGCTGGCCGGCTTCGGCGTGGACCCGCACCGCCGCATCGGTGACCTGCCGCTGCTCGACGCCGGGCAGCGGCAGCAGCTCCTGGATCTCGGGACCGGTCCCATCGCCGACTGGCCCGCCGCCACGTTCGGTGACCTCTTCGAACAGCAGGTGCGGCGCACCCCCGACGTGACCGCCCTGGTGTGCGGGGACACGACACTCACCTACCGTCAGCTGGACACCCGGGCGAACCGGCTGGCCCGGCTGCTGCTGCGGCACGGCGCCGCCCCGGAACGAGTGGTCGCGGTGGCACTGCCACGGACGGCGGACGCCCTGGTGGCCCTGCTCGCCGTGGCCAAGGCCGGCGGCGTGTACCTGCCGCTGGACGCGGACCTGCCGGCCGACCGGATCCGGTTCGTGCTCGACGACGCCGCGCCCGTCCTGCTGCTGAGCGCCGGACCGCTGGACGTGCCGCACGGTGCCGCCCGCGTCGACCTGAGCGACCCCGCCACCGGGCGCGAGCTCGCCGCGCTCCCCGGCCACCCGCCGGCCGGCGCCGACCGGCCCGCCCCCCTCACCCCCGGGCACGCGGCGTACGTCATCTACACCTCCGGATCCACCGGCCGGCCCAAAGGAGTCACGGTCGAGCACCGGCAGCTGACCAACCTGTTCCACCACCACCGGCACGGGCTGACCGCCGCCGCCGGGCGCCGGCTGCGGGCCGCCCTGACCGCCTCGTTCTCCTTCGACACGTCCTGGGAAGGGCCGCTGCTGCTGGCCGACGGGCACGAGCTGCACCTCATCGACGCGACCACCCGCCTCGACCCGGCCGCCCTGGTCGCCTACATCCGCGGGCACCACATCGACTTCCTCGACCTGACCCCGTCCTACCTGCAGCAGCTGCTGCAGGCCGGGCTGCTCGACGAGGGCCGGCACCACCCGGCCGTGCTGATGCTCGGTGGCGAGGCCCTCAACGAGGCGCTCTGGCGCCGGCTGCGCGCGGCGCCCGACACCACGGCGTACAACTTCTACGGGCCGACGGAGTGCACCGTCGACGCGTTGTCCTGCCAGGTCTCCGACGCGGCGCGGCCGACGGTCGGGCGACCGCTGGCCAACCTCCGGGCGTACGTGCTCGACGACCGGCTGGCACCGGTGCCGGCCGGCGTCGCCGGCGAGCTGTACCTGGCCGGCGCGCAGGTGGCCCGCGGCTACCACGGCCGGGCCGGGCTGACCGCGCAACGGTTCACCGCGGATCCGTACGGCCCGCCGGGAACCCGGATGTACCGCACCGGCGACCGGGTCCGGTGGACCGCGGACGGCATGCTCGACTATCTGGGCCGCGGCGACGGCCAGGTGAAGATCCGCGGATTCCGGATCGAGCTCGGGGAGATCGAGTCCGCCCTGCTGGCCGAGCCCGGCGTCGCCGGGGCGGCCGTGGCGGCACGCGGCGACCACACCGGGCACCAGCGCCTGGTCGCGTACGTGGTGGGCGCCGGCGGAGACCGCCCGGACCCCGCCGCGTTGCGGGCGGCGCTGCGCCGCCTGCTGCCGGACTACATGGTGCCGTCCGCGTTCGTCCCGTTGGACCGCCTGCCGACCACCCACACCGGCAAACTGGACCGCCGCGCCCTGCCCGAACCGCCGGCGCCCACCGGCGAGGAGACGGCTCACGTCGCCCCGCGGACCGACGTGGAGCGGTGCCTCGCGGAGATCTGGGCGGACGTGCTCGGCGCCGCCCGGGTGGGCGTGACCGACAACTTCTTCGCCCTCGGCGGCGACTCGATCCTGAGCATCCAGGTCGTCTCCCGGGCCCGGCAGGCCGGGCTGGGCATCACCTCCAAGGACGTCTTCCTGCACCAGACCATCGCCGAACTGGCGCCGCTGGTGCGTGCCGCGCCCACACCCGGCAGCTCACCCGTCCTCACCGGTCCGGCACCCCTGACCCCGATCCAGCACTGGCTGCTCGACACGTACGGGCTGCTGCGGCACTTCACCATGTCGATGACCCTGGATCTGGCCCCCGACGTGGACGAGACCGTCCTGGAACAGGCGCTGCGCGCCGTCACCGGGCACCATGAGGCACTGCGTCTCGCGGTCACCGCCGGCCCGGGCGAGCCGGCCCAGGAACCCGCCGCCGATCCCGCTCCGGTCCGGCTGCGCCGCTGCGATACCGACCAACGGCTCGACGCGGCCACCGCACTGCGCGCCGACCTCGATCCGGCCACCGGGCGGATGTTCGGCGCCGTCCTGCTCCGCGCGCCGGACCGGGCACCGCAACTCCTGCTGATCGCCCATCACCTGGTCATCGACGGGGTGTCGTGGCGCATCCTGCTCGACGACCTGGAGACCGCCTACCGTCAGCTCGCCGCCGGCCGGCCGCTGTCGCTGACGCCGGCCGGCACCTCGTTCGCCCAGTGGGCACACCGGCTCGAGGCGCATGTCACCGCCGGCGGGTTCGACGACGCCCTGCCCTACTGGACGGCCTGCCCCGATCCGGAGCCGCTTCCGGTGGACCGCGAGGGAACCGGCGCGGTGGCGTCGGCCGGTACGGTGTCGGTGCGGCTGGGCCGGTCGGACACCGAGGCACTGCTGCACGAGGTTCCCCCGGTGTACCGCACACAGATCAACGACGTGCTGCTCAGCGCGCTGGGCCGGGTGCTGGCCGACTGGACCGGCCGGGACCGGGTGGCGATCGCCCTGGAGGGACACGGTCGCGAGGAACTGCTGGACTCCGTCGACCTGAGCCGTACCGTCGGTTGGTTCACCACCCAGTTCCCGGTGACCGTCGACCTGCCGGCCGGCCGGGACTGGGGCCGTACCCTGCTCGCGGTCAAGGAGCGGCTGCGAGCGGTACCCCACCGCGGGCTCAGCTACGAGGCGCTCCGCTACCTGGCACCCTCCGCGACGGCCCTGCGCGGGCGTGCTCTGCCGCAGGTGTGCTTCAACTATCACGGCCGATGGGACGAGCCGGCCGCCGGCACCGGGCTGATCCGGGCCCGCCACGACGGTGTCGGACCGGACGTCGACCCGGACCGGCGCCCGGCCTACCTGCTCGACATCACCGGCCTGGTGGAGGCCGGTGAGCTGCATCTGAGCTGGCAGTACCAGGAGGACGTGCACGACGGGCGCACCGTACGCGCCCTGGCGGACGCCATGCTCGACGCGCTGCGGGCGATCGTCGCGCACTGCCGGGAACCCGAGGCCGGCGGCCGGTCGCCCGCTGACTTCCCACTCGCCGGGCTGGACCAGCCCGGCGTGGATCGCATCGCCGGTGACGGACGCAGCGCCGAGGACGTGTACCCGCTGACGCCGCTCCAGGCCGGCATGGTCTTCCACAGTCTCGTCGACGCCGGCTCCGGCGTGTACGCCGACCAGACCCGGATGCGGCTGGCCGGCGTCACCGACCCGGAGGCGCTGGCCACCGCCTGGCAGCGGGTCGTCGACCGGACGCCGGCGCTGCGTACCGCCGTGGTGTGGGAGGGCGTCGAGCGGCCGCTGCAGGTGGTGCACCGCCACGTCGCCCTGCCCACCACCCACCACGACTGGCGGGGACTCACCGCGTCCGAGCGCGACCGGGCCCGCGACGACCTGCTGGCCGCCGACCGGGCCGCGGCGCTGGACCTCACCCGGGCGCCACTGATGCGCCTGGCCGTCGCCCGGACCGCCGAGGACGAGGTGTTCCTGCTCTGGACCTCGCACCACGTGCTCCTGGACGGTTGGAGTGTCGGCCAGGTCTTCACCGAGGTCGCGCAGGAGTACACGGCCCTGATCCGCGATCGGTCGTACCGGCCGGCTCCCCGCCGGCCGTTCCGGGACTACCTCGCCTGGCTGGCCGCGCAGGACGAGGACGAGGCGCACCGCTACTGGCGGACCGTCCTCGCCGACGTGACCGCGGCGACCCCGTTGCCCTACGACCGCCAGCCGGTCGAAGCGCACCGTGCCGAGTCCGCCGAGACCGTCCGTACCGGGCTCGGCGCGGCCGGCACCGCCATGGTGCAACGAGCCGCCCAGCAGCACGGCCTGACCGTCAACACCCTGGTTCAGGGCGCGTGGGCGCTGCTGCTGTCGCGGTACAGCGGGGAGCGCGACGTGGTGTTCGGCACCACCGTGTCCGGCCGCCCCGCCGACCTGCCCGGCGTCGAGTCGATGATCGGTATGTTCATCAACACCGTGCCCACCCGCGTGGCCGTCGACGAACGGCGGCCGGTGGCGGTATGGCTGCGGGAGCTACAGGCGGCGCAGAGCGAGTCGCGCCGCTACGACTGGGTCTCCCTGGCCCAGTTGCGTGCCTGCACCGGCCTGCCGTCCGGAACGAACCTGTTCGACAGCGTCGTGGTCTTCGAGAACTACCCGTACGACGCGGACGCGGTGGCCTCCGGCGAACTCGCGCTGCGCGACGTGCGCAGCACCGACACCACCAGCTTCCCGCTGGCACTGAGCGCCCACCTCGCCGGCGGGCTGGAGCTCGAGCTGGCGTACGACCCGCAGCTGTTCGACGCCGGCACCGCACGGGTCCTGGCCGGCCGGCTGCGAAGGCTGTTGCTGGCCGTCGCCGAGGACCCGCGGTGCCCGGTGGGCGACCTGAACTGGATGACCGCCGACGAGCGGCAGCAGGTGCTCGCCGAGTGGAGCGGCACCGACCTGGAGATGCCGCTCACCATGTTCCCGGACGTCTTCGCCGAACAGGCGCGGCGTACCCCGGACGCCACCGCTCTGGTGTTCCGGGACGTCCGGCTCACCTTCGCCGAGGTGGAGGCCCGGGCCAACCGGCTCGCCCACCTGCTGATCGACGCAGGCGTGGGCCCGGAACAGGTGGTCGCCGTCACCCTGCCGCGCAGCGCCGACACGGTCGTCGCGATCCTCGCCGTCCTCAAGGCCGGAGCCGTCCACCTGCCGGTCGACCCCGCTCTGCCGGCGAACCGGGTCGCGCTGCTCTGCCGCGACGCCCGCGCCGCCCTGGTGCTCGGCGCCGCGCCACCGGACGCCGGTGACCTGCCGGCACTGCTGCCCGGTGACCCGGCGATCGAGGCGGTGCTCCGGCGCTGTCCCGACACCGCGCCCACCGACGCCGACCGGCGGGCCCCGCTGCGGCCCGGCAACGCCGCGTACCTCATCTACACCTCCGGCTCCACCGGGCGGCCCAAGGGCGTCCTGGTCGAGCACCGGCAGCTGAGCACCCTCTACTTCGACCATCTCACCGAGCTGATCGAACCCGAGAGCCGCGCCGCCGGCCGGACCCTGACCGTGGCACTGACCGCGGCGTTCTCCTTCGACACCTCGTGGGAGGGCCTGCTGTTCCTGGCCGCCGGGCACCGGCTGCACGTCATCGACGACGAGGTCCGGCTCGACCCGGACGCGCTGGTGCGCTACATCACCGAGCGGCACGTCGACCTGCTGGACCTCACCCCCTCGTACGCCCGCCAGCTGATCCCGGCCGGTCTGCTCGACCCGGCGCACCGGCATCCGCGGGTCGTCATGCTGGGCGGTGAGGCCGCCGAGCCGGCTCTGTGGCGCGAGCTCGCCGCCAGCCGTGTCACCGGCTACAACTACTACGGTCCGACCGAGTGCGCGGTGGACTCGGTGTCCTGCCGGCTCGCCGACGCCGACCGGCCGGTGATCGGGCGGCCCGGCCGCAACCAGCGCGCGTACGTGCTGGACCGCGGCCTGCGGCCGGTGGCGCCCGGAGTGATCGGCGAGCTGTACGTCGGTGGCGCCCAGGTGGCCCGCGGCTACCTGGACCGGCCGGGCCTGACCGCGCAGCGTTTCGTCGCCGACCCCTTCGGCGCGCCCGGCGGACGCCTCTACCGCACCGGGGACCTGGTGCGCTGGACCGCCGGCGGCCTCCTGGAGTACCTCGGCCGGGCGGACGAGCAGATCAAGATCCGGGGGTTCCGCATCGAGCCGGGCGAGATCGAGGCGGCTCTGCTGGCGCACCCGGACATCGACGCCGCGGCGGTGGTGGCACACGAGTCGGCGCCGTCGGTCCGGCGGCTCGTCGGTTACCTGGTCCCGGCGGCCGGCAGCACCCTGCCGCCCAGTGGTGACCTGCGCGCCCGGCTCGGACGGTCCCTGCCGGACTACCTGGTCCCGGCGGCCTTCGTCGGCGTCGACCGGCTGCCCGTGAACAGCAGCGGCAAGCTCGACCGCCGGGCACTGCCGGAGCCCGACTTCCGCGGCGCGGGCGGCGGGACACCGGCACCGCCCCGCACCCCCGCCGAGCGCCTGACCGCCCGGGTGTGGGCGGAGGTGCTGGGCGTACCCGGCGTCGGTGTCACCGACAACTTCTTCGACCTCGGCGGCGACTCCATCCTGAGCATGCGGGTCACCTCCCGGCTGCGGGAGGAGTCCGGCGTACGCGTGTCGCCCCGCGCGGTCTTCGACGCGCCGGACCTGGCCGCGCTGGCGGCGCTGCTCGACGACGCCGCCGGCCGGCCGCGGGTGCCGCCGGTCACGCCGGTGCCGCGCACCGGTGCGCTGCCGCTGTCGTTCGCCCAGCAGCGGCTGTGGTTCCTCGACCAGTTCGAGCCCGGTGGCGCCGAGTACCTGTCGCCGCTGGCACTGCGCCTGCGGGGGCCGCTGCGGGCCGAGGCCCTCGCCGCGGCGCTGACCGCGCTGGTCGCCCGGCACGAGTCGCTGCGGACCACGTTCGACACCGTGGACGGGCGGGGCGTCCAGACCGTCGGGGATCCGTACCCGATCGTGCTCGAGGCACACGACGTGACCGGCCGACCGGAGGCGTTGGCCGACCTGCTCGCCGCCGAGGCGGCGCGTCCCTTCGACCTGCGCACCGGCCCGCTGATGCGCGCCACCCTGATCACCGCGGGCCGCGACGACCACGTGCTGCTGCTCGTCCTGCACCACATCGTGACCGACGGCTGGTCCGGTGGGGTGCTCGCCGACGAGCTCGGCGAGCTGTACGACGCGGCGCTGCACGGCCGTCCCGGCCGGCTTCCCGCCCTGCCCGTGCAGTACGCGGACTTCGCCGTGTGGCAACGGGAGCGGCTCGCCGGCGCTGTTCTCGACGACCAGACGGCCTACTGGCGTACGCGGCTGGCCGGGCCGGCTCCGCTGGAACTGCCCACCGACCGCCCCCGGCCGCCCGTGCGCACCTCGGCCGGCGCGTCCCACGAGTTCCGGATGCCCGCCGCGCTCACCGCCCGGCTCCGGCAACTGGGCCGCGACCACGACTGCACCCTGTTCACCACGCTGGTGGCGGCCTGCCAGGTGGTGTTGAGCCGCTGGTCCGGGCAGGACGACATCACCCTGGGCACCGTCACGTCCGGCCGCGAACACCCGGGCCTGGACCGGATCGTCGGCTTCTTCGTCAACACCGTGGTGCTGCGCTCACCGGTCGCGCCCCGGCAGCCGTTCACGAGCTTCCTCCGCCAGGTCCGCTCCACCGTGCATGATGCCTTCGCCCACCAGGACGTGCCGTTCGAGCGGCTCGTCGACGAGCTGCGGCCGGCCCGCGACACCAGCCGCAATCCGCTGTTCGACGTGATGGTCGTGCTGCAGAACCTGCCGTCCGAGGCGCCCCGTCTGGCCGGCCTCGAGGTCAGCGAGCTGCCGCCGCCGGTGATCACGGCCAGCCACGACCTCACCTTCGAGTTCGAGGAGCGCGACGGTGCGCTGACCGGGGCGGTGGAGTACAACACCGACCTGTTCGACGCCGCCACCGTGGCCCGGCTCGCCGGTCACCTCGGCGTCCTGCTGGAAGCGGTCGTCGCCGACCCGTCCACGCCGGTGGGCCGGCTGCCGCTGCTGACCCCCGGCGAGCGCCGGGAGCTGCCGGGCTACCAGAGCGGCCCCGCGGTGGACGGGCCCGCGGGCACCTTCCCGGAGCTGCTGGCGGCACAAGCCGTCCGTACCCCGCACGCCACCGCCCTGGTCTGCGGGCCGGAGACGCTGACGTACGCCGACCTCGACGAGCGGGTCAACCGGCTGGCCCGGCTGCTGCTGCGCCACGGGTGCGGCCCGGAGCGTGTGGTGGCGTTGCTCCTGCCCCGCTGCGCGGATCTGGTGGTCGCCATGCTCGCGGTGGCCCGGACCGGCGCCGCCCACCTGCCCATCGACCCGGAGCAGCCCGCTGACCGGACCGTCCTGGTCCTGCGGGACGCCGCCCCGATGCTGACGATCACCGCGGGCCGGCACGACGCGGACCACGGTGTGACCCGGCTCGTCCTGGACGACCCCTCGGTCCGCGAGCAGCTGCTGTCCGGCTCCGGTGCCCCGCTCTCCGAGGCCGACTGCGCCCCGCCCCGCCCCGCCGGCGCCGCCTACGTCATCTACACCTCGGGCTCCAGCGGCCGGCCCAAGGGCGTGGTCGTCGAGCACCGCCAGTTGGTCAACCTCCTGGCGCATCAGCGGACCGGTCCACTCGCGGACTTCGCGGCCCGGCACGGCGACCGGCCGGTTCGCGCGGCCCTGACGGCGACCTTCACCTTCGACTCGTCGTGGGAGGAGGTGCTGCTGCTGGCCGGTGGCCACGAGGTACACGTCCTCGACGACGCGGTACGGACGGACGCCGGCGCCCTCGTGCGGTATGTGGCCGAGCACCGCATCGACCTCGTCGACGTCACCCCGTCGTACGCCCGGCAGCTGCTCGCCGCGGGCCTGCTGACGGATCCGCGGCACCGGCCGGGCCTGATGCTCGTCGGCGGCGAGGCGCTGGACGAGGCGCTGTGGCGGGATCTGACGTCAGCCGGGGTGATCGCCTACAACATGTACGGGCCCACCGAGTGCACGGTGGACGCGGTCGCGGCCCGGCTCGGCGGATCCGGGCGCCCGGTGCTGGGCCGGCCGCTGCCGAACCTGCGGGCGTACGTGCTGGACGACCGGCTGGCTCCGGTGCCCGTCGGGGTGCCCGGCGAGCTGTACCTGGCGGGCGCCCAGGTGGCCCGCGGCTACCTGGGCCGGGCCGGGCTGACGGCGCAGCGTTTCGTCGCCGACGTGTTCGGCGGACCGGGGGAGCGGATGTACCGCTCCGGCGACCGGGCCCGCTGGACAGTGGACGGGACGCTGGAGTTCCTCGGCCGGGCCGACGAACAGGTGAAGATCCGTGGCTTCCGGGTGGAACCGGGGGAGGTCGAGGCCGCCCTGATCACCCACCCGGACGTCACCGCGGCGGTGGTGGTGGCCCACACGGGCGACGGCGGCCATCAGCGGCTGGTGGCATACCTGGTCACCGCCGGTGGCCGCGATCCCGGCACCGCGGCCCTGCGGTCCTGGCTGCGGCGATCGCTCCCGGATTACCTGGTTCCCGCCGTGTTCATGGTGCTGGACCGGCTGCCGGTGACCGCCAGCGGCAAGGTCGACCGGCGTGCGCTGCCCGAGCCACGGCTCTCCTCCGAGTTCGCAGCCGCGTACGTGGAGCCGCGCACCGACGTGGAGCGGTGCCTCGCGGAGATCTGGGCGGACGTGCTCGGCGCCGCCCGGGTGGGTGTGACCGACAACTTCTTCGCCCTCGGCGGCGACTCGATCCTGAGCATCCAGGTCGTCTCCCGGGCCCGGCAGGCCGGGCTGGGCATCACCTCCAAGGACGTCTTCCTGCACCAGAGCGTCGCCGAGCTCGCCCTGGTCGCCACCAGGGCGGCCACCCCGGGCACGACCGCCGAGCCGATCACCGGCCCGGCTCCGCTCACGCCGATTCAGCGCTGGTTCGTCGGTCACCAGCCGGAACATCTCGGTCACTTCGCCATGTCCATGCTCGTCGAGTTGCCCGCCGAGGTCGACCCGAAGGCGCTCGGCGCGGCGCTGGACGCGGTCGTCGCGCACCACGACGCGTTGCGCCTCCGGCTGCGGCACGACGCGGACGGCTGGACCCAGGAGGCCGTGCCGGCCACCGGGGCGCGGCTGTGCCGGGAGGACCTGTCCGGTGTGACCGACGACGACGTCCGGGCGGCCGCCCTGCACCGGCACGCGGTCGAGGCGCAGCGCGGGCTCGACCCGAGGACGGGCCCGACGCTGCGGGCCGTCCTGTTCGAGCACGGCCGGCAGCGGCCGCCGCAACTGTTCATCGCCGTGCACCACCTGGTCATCGACGGCGTGTCCTGGCGGATCCTGCTGAACGACCTGCAGGAGGCGTACCAGCAGCTGGCGGCCGGGCGACCGGTCGGCCTGGAGCCCGTCGGCACCGCGTACACCGGCTGGGCGCACCGGCTGGCGGGCATGGTGGCCGCGGGTGGCCTCGACGACGCGCTGCCGTACTGGACGGCGGCCGCAGCGGCGACAGCGGACCTGCCGGTGGACCGGGCGGGCGCCAACACCACCGGGTCGGCGCGGACCCTCACCGTACGGCTGCCGCGCGCGCAGACCGATGCCCTGCTGCACCGGGTTCCCCCGGTGTACCGGACCCATGCCAACGACGTGCTGCTCAGCGCGCTCGGCCGGGTGCTGGCCGACTGGACCGGCCGGGACCGGGTGGCGATCGCCCTGGAGGGGCACGGCCGTGAGGAACTACTGGACTCCGTCGACCTGAGCCGTACCGTCGGCTGGTTCACCGCCGAGTTCCCGGTGTCGCTCACCGTGCCGTCCGGTTCCTGGGGTGCGGTGCTCAGCGCGGTCAAGGAACAGCTGAGGACGGTGCCGCACCGCGGCCTCAGCTACGGCGCCCTGCGGTACCTGAGCACACCCGGCTCCCCGGCCGAGGTGCTGCGTGACCAGGCCATGCCGCAGATCTGCTTCAACTATCACGGTCAATGGGAGGTCGGCGGGGACGATCCGGACGGCCTGTACCGCGCCTGGTGTCCCGGCATCGGCGAGGACGTCGCCCCGGACACCGACCGCGGCTATCTGATCGAGATCACCGGTGCGGTCACCGACGGCTGCCTGCACCTCGACTGGACGTACCCGGGCGCGGTGTACGACGAGGCGACCGTGCGCCGGCTGGCCGAGGCGATGCTGCGCGCCCTCACCGAGATCGTGGCGCACTGTGCCCGCCCGGAGGCCGGCGGGCGCACCCCGTCCGACTTCCCGCTCGCGCGCCTGGACCAGGCCGCCGTGGATCGGCTGGCCGGGGACGGCCGTGCCGTCGAGGACGTCTACCCGCTGACGCCGCTGCAGGCCGGCATGCTCTTCCACAGTCTCGTCGACGAGGACTCCGGCGCCTATCTGGATCAGACCCGGGTCCGCCTGGCCGGCGTGCCCGATCCGCACGTGCTGGCCGAGGCCTGGCAACGCGTGGTCGACCGCACCCCGGTGCTGCGTACGGCGGTGGCGTGGGAGGGCCTGGACCGGCCGGTCCAGGTGGTGCACACCGGGGTACGCGTCCCGGTCGTCCATCACGACTGGCGCGCCCGGCCGGCCGGCGAGCACGAGTCCGGGCTCGACCGGCTGTGCGCGGCCGGCCGAGCGGCGGGTCTCGACCTCACCGTCGCACCGCTGATGCGCCTGACGATCGTCCGGGTCACCGATGACGAGGTGGTGCTGGTGTGGAGCGCCCACCACATCGTCCTGGACGGCTGGAGCACGGCCGCGGTGTTCGGCGAGGTCGCCGAGGAGTACGCCGCCGCGCTGGCCGGCCGGGCGCCCCGGCTCACCCCGCGTCGGCCGTTCCGTGACTACCTGTCCTGGCTCGCCGGCCAGGACGGCGACGAGGCGCGGCGCTACTGGTCCGGTGTGCTGGCCGGACTGCGGTCGCCGACGCCGTTGCCGTACGACCGGGCACCGGCCGGCACCCACCGCACCGAGTCGACGCAGTCGGTGCGGATGCGGCTGGACGCCGCGGAGTCGGCCCGGCTGCACGACACCGCACGGCGCAACGGCCTCACTCTGAACACCGTCGTCCAGGGCGCGTGGGCGCTGTTGCTGTCCCACTACAGCGGTGAGCGGGACGTCGTCTTCGGCAGCACCGTCGCCGGCCGTCCGGCCGAACTCCCCGGGGTGGAGTCGATGATCGGCATGTTCATCAACACCCTGCCCACCCGCGTCACGATCGATGACAGCGTGGACGCCGTGTCCTGGCTGCGCCGCCTCCAGGTGCGGCAGAGCGAGGCCCGGCGGTACGACCACGCGTCGCTGGCGGACCTGCGGGGCGGCACCGAGCTGCCGGCGGGCACGGAGCTGTTCACCAGCATGGTCGCCTTCGAGAACTATCCGATCGACGCCGACCGGACCGGTGCGGAGGAGCCGGGGCTGCGGGTCGTGCGGGCCGACGGCGCCGACACGACCACGTTCGCTCTCAGCCTCACCGCCTACCTCGACGACACACTGCGCTTCGAGCTGGCCTACGACCCGCGCCTGTTCGACCGGGACACCGTGACGGCGCTGACCGGGCGGCTGAGCATCCTGCTCGGACAGATCGGCGCCGATCCGCATCGGACTCCGGGACGGCTGCCCTGGCTGACCGAGGCCGACCTGGCGCCGGTCCTCCGCGGCTTCGACGACACCGGTCGCGGGCTGCCGGGCGGCACCCTGACCCGGCTGCTCGCCGAGCAGGCCGCGCGTACCCCGCGGGCGCGGGCGGTCGTCTTCGAGGACCGTGAGCTGACCTACGCCGAGCTGGACGAGTGGGTGGAGCGACTGGCCGCGCGACTGGCCGCCGCCGGCGCCGGGCCGGACCGGTTCGTCGCGGTGTCCCTGCCGCGCTCGGTGGAGCTCGTGGTCGCGCTGCTGGCGGTGCTGCGCTGCGGTGCGGCCTATCTGCCGATCGAGCCGGACCTGCCCGCCGAGCGGAGGGCCTTCATGTGTGACGACGTCCGTCCCGTCCTGGTACTGGACCGGCTGGAAGCCGTCCGCGACGGGGACGGTCTGCCGGCGCCGGCCGCATCGGCGTTCTCACCGCCCGGCCCGGCCGATGCCGCCTACGTCATCTACACGTCCGGGTCCACCGGCCGCCCCAAGGGGGTGGTGGTGCCGCACGAGGGCATCGTGAACCGGCTGCTGTGGATGCAGCACGAGTATCGCCTCGGCCCGGACGACGTGGTGCTGCAGAAGACCCCCGCCGGGTTCGACGTGTCGGTGTGGGAGTTCTTCTGGCCGCTCATGACCGGCGCGACGCTGGTGGTGGCACGCCCGGACGGGCACCGGGACCCGGCTTACCTGGCTCGCCTGATCCAGGACCGGGCGGTCACCACGGTGCACTTCGTGCCCTCGATGCTGCGGGCGTTCCTGGCCGAGCCCACCGCCGGCGCCTGCACCGGTCTGCGCCGGGTGATCTGCAGCGGGGAAGCCCTGCCCGGTGAGCTGGTGGCCGCCTGGCAGCGGATCCTCGATGTGCCGCTGCACAACCTGTACGGACCCACCGAGGCCTCGGTCGACGTCACCTCGTTCGCCTGCCCGTCGGGCTGGGCCGGCGGTCCGGTGCCGATCGGCCGGCCGGTGTGGAACACCCGCGCCTATGTCCTGGACCGTTTCCTGCGCCCGGTGCCCGCCGGTGTGCCCGGTGAGCTGTACCTCGCCGGCATCCAGCTGGCGCGGGGTTACCTGCGCCGGCCCGGCCTGACCGCCGAGCGGTTCGTCGCCGACCCGTTCGGTCCGGCCGGGACCCGGATGTACCGCACCGGGGACGTGGCCCGATGGACGCCGGACGGGCTGCTGGAATACCTCGGCCGGGTCGACTCCCAGGTCAAGATCCGGGGTTTGCGCGTCGAGCTCGGCGAGATCGAGGCGGCACTCGCCGCTCATCCGGCGGTCCGGGACGTCGCGGTGCTGGCCCGGACCGACCAGCCCGGCAGCCCCCGCCTCGTCGGTTACGTCGTGGCGGGCAGCGGCGCCGTGCCCGACGACCGAGGGTTGCAGGACCACCTGCGCCGGTCGCTGCCCGAATACATGATCCCCACCGTCTTCGTCGCCCTCGACCGGTTGCCGCTGACCGTCAGCGGCAAGCTCGACCGCCGGGCGCTGCCCGCACCCGACCTCGGCAGCGCGGCCGGTCCGACGTACGCCGAACCGCGCAGCGACGCCGAACGACTGGTGGCCGCAGCCTTCGCCGAGGTCCTCGGCCGGCCGAGGGTCGGTGCCCGGGACGACTTCTTCGCGCTCGGCGGCGACTCCATCCTGAGCATCGGGGTCACCTCACGGCTGCGGGCGGCATTCGGGGTGCAACTGTCGCCGCGTGTCCTGTTCGACCACCCCACGGTGGCCGGGCTCGCCGCTGCCGTCGAGGGACCCGGCGCCGCCCCGGCCGACATCCCCGTCGCCGTGCCGCCGCGCGACGGCCTGCTGCCGCTCTCCTTCGCCCAGCAGCGGCTCTGGTTCCTGCACGAACTGGAACCGGGCAGCAGCGAGTACCACACCGGGACGGCGCTGCGCCTGCACGGTGAGCTGCGCACCGACGCACTGGACGCGGCCCTGTCCGCGCTGGTGGCCCGGCAGGACTCGCTGCGCACCACGTTCCGCACCACCGAGGACGGCCACGGCCGGCAGGTGATCCAGCCCCCGTACCCGGTCACGCCGGAGCTCGCCGACCTGACTCGCGTACCGCCGCCGGACCGCGACGAGCGCATGGCGCAGGTACTGGCGGCGGCCTGGGAGCGCCCGTTCGATCTCGCCGGCGGGCCACTGCTGCGCCCGGTGCTGATCCGCGTCGCCGCCGACGATCACGTACTTCTTCTGGTGCTGCACCACATCGTCACCGACGGGTGGTCCACCGGCGTCCTGCTGGACGAGCTGGCCGAGTGCTACGCCGCGGCGCTCGTCGGCCGCACGCCGCGGCTGCCGGCTCTGCCGGTGCGGTACGCCGACTTCGCCGCCTGGCAGCGCGACCGGCTCACCGGAGCGGTGCTCGCCGACCGGCTGGACTACTGGCGGGACACGCTGGCCGGGCTGGCCACCCTGGAACTACCCACCGACCGGCCCCGTCCGCCGGTGCGGACCCAGAACGGCGCGGTCCACGAGGCGCGTCTCGCCCCGCAGGCCGCCGAGCGGCTGCGGCTGCTCGGCCGGGAGCACGGTGGCACCCTGTTCACCACGCTGGTGGCCGGGTGCCAGGCGCTGCTCAGCCGCTGGACCGGCCAGCGGGACGTGGCGGTCGGCACGGTCACCGCGGGCCGGGACCGGGCCGAGCTCGAGAACCTCGTCGGGTTCTTCGTCAACACGGTGGTGCTGCGCACCGACGTGGACGGTGACCTGCCCTTCTCCGACCTGCTGGACCGGGTGCGCGTCACGGTACGGGACGCCTTCGCCCACCAGGACGTGCCGTTCGAGCGGCTCGTCGAGGAGCTGCAACCGGTTCGCGACCCCAGCCGGACCCCGCTGTTCCAGGTGATGGTGGTGCTGCAGAACCTGCCGGGCACGGGGGCGGACCTCCCCGGCCTGCGGGCCGAGCCGGTGGAGCTCCCGACGACCACGGCGGCCGTCGACCTCACGCTGGAGTTCCAGGAGACGGCCGCCGGCTTGGACATGGCGCTGACCTACAACACCGACCTGTTCGCCGCCGCCACCATCGAGCGGATGGCCGCCTGCCTGGTGGAGCTGCTCACCGGTATCGCCGCCGACCCGGGCCGGCCGGTGGCTCACCTGCCGATGCTGCCGGCAGCGGAACGGCATCACCTGCTGACCGAACTGAACGACACCGGCGCCGAAATGCCCCCGGCCACCCTGGACCAGCTGTTCGCCGCGCAGGCAGCCCGTACCCCGGATGCCCCGGCGATCCTGCACGAGCGCGGAGCGATCGGGTATGCCGAGCTCGACGACCGGGTGAACCGCCTGGCCCGCCTGCTGATCGGGCGGGGCGCCGGCCCGGAGTCGATCGTCGCGCTGCTGCTGCCCCGATCGGTGGAGATCATCGAGGCGCAGCTGGCGGTCGGTCGGGCGGGCGCCGCCTACCTGCCCGTCGACCCGGACTACCCGGCGGAGCGCATCGCGTTCATGCTCGACGACGCCCGGCCGATCCTCACCGTGACCCGCTCGGACCTCGCCGGCCGGATTCCCGCGACGGGCGAGCGGCTGGTGCTGGACGACCCGGCGGTCATCGAGGTGCTGGCCGCCCGACCAGGGGAGCGGGTCACCGCCGCCGACCGGACCGCCGCGCTGCTGCCGGAGCATCCCGCGTACCTCATCTACACCTCCGGATCGACCGGGCGGCCGAAGGGGGTGACCGTCACCCACGCCGGCATCGCCGGGTTCTCGGCCGCCGAGATCGAGCACTTCGCCGTCGGAGAGGGCGACCGGGTGCTGCAGTTCGCCTCACCCAGCTTCGACGCCTCGGTGCTGGAACTGTGCATGGCCCTGCCCGCCGGGGCCGCCCTGGTGGTGCCGCCGTCCGGGCCGCTCGTCGGCGACCCGCTGCGGCAGGTCCTGGCCGGCCGGCGGGTGACCCACGCGCTGATCCCGCCGGCCGCGCTGGCCACCGTCGGAGACGGTGAGCTGCCGGACCTGGCGACCCTGATCGTCGGTGGCGACGCCTCCGGCGCCGAGCTGGTGGCGCGCTGGGCGCCGGACCGGCGCATGATCAACGCGTACGGTCCGACCGAGACGACAGTGGTAGCCACCTGGACCGACGCTCTCCTGCCCACCGGCAAGGTGCCGCCCATCGGGCGGCCGATCACCAACACCCGGGTGTACGTGTTGGACGCCCACCTGCAACCGGTGCCCACCGGGGTGGCCGGGGAGCTCTACGTCGCCGGTCCGGGCCTGGCCCGCGGATATCTGCGCCGGCCCGGCCTGACCGCGCAACGGTTCGTCGCCGACCCCTTCGGCGGCGCGGGGAACCGGATGTACCGGACCGGTGACGTGGTGCGGTGGACCACCTCCGGGCAGCTCGAGTTCCTCGGCCGCGCCGACGAGCAGGTCAAGATCCGCGGGTTCCGGATCGAGCTCGGCGAGGTGCGGGCCGCGCTGGCCGCCCACCCGGACGTGGCCCAGGCCGTGGTGACGGCCCGTGCGGACCAGCCCGGCGTCAAACGCCTGGTGGGCTATGTCGTGCCGGTGCCGGGCGCCACACCGCCGGACACCCCGGCGCTGCGCGCCTTCCTCGCCCGGACCTTGCCCGAGCACCTGATCCCGGCCCTGTTCGTGACCCTTCCCCAGCTGCCGGTCACCGCCAACGGCAAGGTGGACCGCCGCGCGCTGCCCGCCCCCGGACCGGCGATCCCGGAGACCGGCGCGGGGTATGTCGCCCCGGGTACCGACATCGAACGCCGGCTGGCCGGGATCTGGGGCGACGTGCTCGGCCTCGAACGGGTCGGCGTCCACGACAACTTCTTCGACTCCGGTGGCGACTCCATCCTCAGCATCCAGGTGGTGTCCCGCGCCCGTCAGGCGGGGCTGCACATGACCGCCAAGGACCTCTTCACCCGGCAGAGCATCGCGGCCCTCGCCGAGGTGGTGGCCGCGGTGACAGACGACCAGGCGGGCCGGTCCCCGGTCGTCGGCGAGGTTCCGCTCACCCCGATCCAACGCTGGTTCTTCGACACGCACACCGTCAACCCGCACCACTTCAACCAGGCCGTGCTACTGGAGCTCACCGACGGGGTGGACGAGTCCGCGCTCGGTGCGGCCCTGGAGGCGCTGGTGGTCCAGCACGACGCCCTGCGGTCGGTGTTCCGGCGCGACGGCACGGACTGGCGGCAGGAACTGGCACCCGCCGAACCGGGGCCGGTGCTGCGGCGGCACCAGCCGTCCACCGGCGACGACGAGCAACTGAGCGCCGAGATGGAGAAGATCGCCGACGGTCTGCACGCGTCCTTCGACCTGCACCGTGGCGGACTGCTCCGGGCGATGTTGTTCGACCGGGGTGCCGGCCGCCGGCCGTACCTGTTCCTCGTCGTGCACCACCTGGTGGTGGACGGTGTCTCCTGGCGGATTCTGCTGGACGACCTGGACACCGCCTACCAGCAGCTGTCCCGGGGCGAGCCGGTCGACCTCGGCGCTCGCACCACCTCGGTCCAGGAGTGGTCCCGGCGCCTGCACGAGCACGTCGCCGGCGGTGCCCTCGACGCCGAGGTGGAGTACTGGGCCGCCGGCGCCGACCTCGGACCGCTTCCCACGGACGAACCGGCGAAGGAACCGGCGGAGTCACCGCCGGCGCCGACCCGCAGTGTCTCGGTGACGCTGACCGCCGACGACACCGACGTGCTGCTGCGCACCGCACCGGGCGTCTACCGGACCCGCGTCAACGACGTGCTGCTGGCTGCGCTCGCCTCGGCGTTGTCGGACTGGACCGGTCAGAACCGGGTGCGGATCCGATTGGAGGGGCACGGCCGGGAGGACGTCCTGCCCGACACCGATCTGTCCCGGACCGTCGGCTGGTTCACCACGATGTATCCGATCACCCTGGAGGTCCCGGTGGACACCGGGCGGCAGTGGCGCACCCTCGTCAAGTCGGTACGCCGGCAGCTACGGGCCGTCCCCGGCAACGGATTCGGGTACGGCGCGCTGCGCTATCTCGGCGCTCAGGAGGTACGCGACCGGCTCGCCGCCCATGACCGCGGACCGGCGACGGTCTTCAACTACCTGGGGCAGTGGGACGCCAGGGCGCAGGAGGCTCAGGCGACGCTGTACCACGACGCGCACCCGGCACCCGGCCAGGACCACGATCCCCGCAACCGGCGGGCGGACGGCCTCGAAGTGGTGGGGTCGGTGCACGGGGGAGAATTGGAGTTCACCTGGTACTACCCGGCCACGACCTTCGACGGCGCGACGGTCGCCACGGTGGCCGGCTCCTTCGGCGACGCGCTGCGGGGGATCGCCGAGGACTGCCGCCGGGGGAAGGGGTGACGGTTCCACTCTCCCGTAACAGGGACTACCGGCTGCTCTGGCTCAGCCAGGCCGGTGCCGAGTTCGGGCACAACGCCACCGCGATCGCCTTCCCTCTGCTGGTCCTCGCGGTCAGCGGATCCACTGCGGCCTCCGGCCTGGTGCTCGGTGTCATCGCCGCCGCCCAGCTGGTGGTGGGCTTGCCGGCCGGTGCGGTCGCGGATCGCTGCAACCGCAAACGCCTGATGCTCGTCTGCGAGGCGGCGCAGGTGATCGCCCTCGCCAGTCTGGTCGCCGCGGTGCTGGCGGGGGCGGCGACGGTACCCCACATGGTGGCCGTCGCAGCGGTGCTCGGCGTCTGCACGGCGCTGTTCGAGCCGGCTGAGGACGCCACGCTCGCGGTCCTGGTTCCGGAGGGGCAGTTGGGCACGGCCGTAGCCGCCAACGCCGCGCGGACCTCATTGGGTCAGGTGGCGGGCACGGCGGCCGGTGGCCTGCTGTTCGCCGTCGCCCGGTTCCTGCCGTTCGCCGTGGACGTGCTGGCCCACGTGGTCGCGTTCGTCACGCTGGCCTTTCTGCGGGTGCCGCCGCGGGTACGGCCACGCGAGCCGGTGGGCCGGCTGGGCCCGGAGATGGTGGCCGGACTGCGCTGGATGTGGCGGCATCCCGTCATCCGGTCCACCACCGTGTACGCCGTGATCCTGAACCTGTTCTTCAGCGCCTTCTACCTGGTGGTGATCGTCCTGGCGCAGCGCCGTGGCGCAGCCCCGGGTGAGATCGGGCTGATGGCGGCGATGCTGGGCGCCGGCGGGGTGGCCGGCGCCCTCCTCGCCCCGTACCTGCACCGGCGGCTCGGGCCGTACCTGTCCGTCGCCGCCGCCTTCTGGGCGGTGTCCGTGCTCGTCCCGCTGACCGCGCTGGTCACGAGCGGATACCTGATCGGTGCTCTGTTCGCCCTCATGGCACTGCTCGCGCCGACCGCCAACACCACGATCGTGACGCAGCAGATGCTGCTCACCCCGGACGAGCTGCGGGGCCGGCTGAGCGGCGCGCTCGGGCTGCTCACCGGTGGTGCCGGGGCGATCGGGCCGGTACTCGGCGGCGCGCTCGCCGCCCTGGCCCCCGGCGCGGCCGCCGTCTTGGCCTGCGCCGCAGGCATGGCAGTGGTGACGGTTTTCGTCACCGCCAGCCCCGTCCTGCGGCGTCTGGCGGCCGGGCAACCGGCGCCGATTCCCGACTGACCGGCAACACCCACCATCAGGCAAGCCCATACGACAAGGAGATGACGATGGACGAGGACGCCCGCTACGAGGTACTCCGCAACGACGAGGATCAGTATTCGTTGTGGCTGCTGGGACAGGAGGTCCCGGCGGGTTGGCACCGAACCGGTAAAGAGGGCAGCCGGGACGAGTGCTCCGCCTACGTCGACGAGGTGTGGACCGACATGCGACCGCGGAGCCTGCGTGAGCAGATGGACGGGGCGGCCCCGGCCTGACCTGTGGCCGGGCCCGCCCCGTGTGGCGGGCCCGGCCCCGCGGTCGCGGCATGGTTCGTTGCCCCTGACGACGGACGTCACCAAGCTCACCTCTCCGGCCGTCGCCACGTCGGATAACCGGTAATTCGTGCACTGTTCAACCGTCCTCACGCATTCAAGAGCGTGTATCGGCGAACACTCGATGTGACAACGTCGAGAGGACGGCCTTCGGCATGATCATGCTCGTGATAGTCGCTATGACACTGCTCGGCGGGACGGCATGGACCGTTATGAACCAGTCCATCGCGCGTAACCGTGTGCTCAACCACCGGCTGTCTCTGGCGGGCTTGCTGGCGTGCCTGGCGATCGGGACCGGCATGCTGGGAACAGTGGCCGTGACCCTGCTGTGACCAGGTGGACTTCCCCAGGTTGCCTCGACCTCGCCCAACGAAAGCCTTGATCTTGACGACCTGGAGAACGCTGGATAACGGAAGGTAACAAGATGACGGCCGCCTTGGTCGACGTCGACACCAGTCCCGTTGCACGTTCGTCGTTCACCCGTACGGCGTCCTCGATGCGGCTGATGCGGTCGGAGTTCGCCGCATTCTGGTTCAAGCGATCCGCCACACCCGCCCCCTACGGCTGGTGCTGGATCTCGCTGATGTGGAAGCACTCGACCCGATCAACCTCGGCACCATCGCCGCCGCCTGCCACCTCGGCGACGACCACCACGTCGCGGTCTTCCTCGACCACCCCTCGGCCGCGCTCGCCGACCGGCTCATCGCCGCAGGCGTCCCCCGCCACCGCCTACGGCACATCGCCTGAATCCTCCCTCCGGCAACGGAAGGCTCTCGGTCAGGTGGTGCCTGGTCCATCTGCGGACCGTGCCGCAACAACGAGTCGTCGTGGCGCTGAACTTCACGAGACAACCGCCATCTGGGACGTCGCCGGAGGACTCGCCCTGGTACGTGAGGCGGGCGGCACCGTCCTGCAACCTCACGGCGACGGGGCGTGGCAGCCGTCCACCACCTTCGGCGATCTCACCCAGGCCCATCGGTGGGCCGTACCGCTGATCTGCGGCGGTCGCAGCGCCGAGCAGGTGGGCGGACACATCGGCACCCCGGTGGCGGCCTGACAGTGCGCCGACTCGCCACGACGTACGTCTTCTTCGCCAACGGCGCACTCTTCGCCAGCGTGCTGCCGCATCTGCCCACCATCAAGAGGCAGGCCGCACTCGACGACCCGGAGATCGGCGTGGTCGTCGCCGCCGCATCGGTGGGCGCCTTGCTGGCCGGGCCACTGGCCGGCCGGGTCACCAGAAGGCTGGGCGCCGGCCCCCTTGCCGCGACCTGCACCCTCCTCTACTGCGCGGTCCTCTGGTCGCCGGCACGGCTGGCGTCGTACCTTGCTCTGATCACCGTCTTCGCGCTCTTCGGCATGCTCGACGGCCTCATCGACGTCGCCCTGAACACCATGGCCCTCGCCGTCCAGCAGACCCACGAGCGACCGATGATCAACGGCTTCCACGCCTGGTGGAGCATCGGCGCCGTTTCCGCGAGCGCCGCCGCCGCGATGTTCACCGGCCTCGGCGTACCCATCACCATGATGCTCACCGCCTCGGCCGCGGTGCTCGCCGCCGGGACCCTCGCACTGCTACCGGCCATCTGGCGTCATCGTGGCATCGGCGGCCGCTCCGGGGCCGGACACGTGCGACCGCGACGGCGGCGGCCGGGCCGGCTCGTCCTGCTCGGAACGGTGGCGTTGCTGGTCGCTTTCGCCGAGGACGTGCCGTCGACCTGGTCGGCCGTGTACGTCGAGGACGAACTGGGCGGCAGCGCCGGAATCGCCGCCGGTGCATACGTGGCCTTCGTGAGCGCGATGACCCTGGGCCGCCTGGTCAACGACCGGCTCATCGAGCACTTCGGCGCGCGCCGAGTCGTTCGAGCCCAAGCCGCTCTGCTTGCTGCGGCCTTTGCCGGTGTGGCAGCCAGTGACCACCCGGCCGCCGCGATCGCGGCGTTCGCGATGGCCGGTGTCGGTGTGTCGGTTCTCTTCCCGACGGTTCTCGCCGCGGCCGGGTCGGACGGCGACGAGTTCACCGCCGGCAACCTCGCCTACCTCACGTGGGTGGGCCGGGTCGGTTTCCTGATCGCACCGGCACTCGTCGGCGCCGTCGCGGGACTGACGAACCTGAGCACCGGAATCCTGCTCGGTGCGGTGGCAGGCCTCCTGCTGATGGCTCTCGCCGGACCGCTCACTCGCGGCACGACACCGTGACATGCCGGTGGAACCGGAAAGGACGCCGATGTGACCGGCCGGATTCGCCTCAGTGGATGCGGTGCGATCTCGAGGCAGGTGAGGAGTGAGTCGGTTGTCGGGTTCAGGCTTGTCGTCGTGGTGCCGACCGTTGCCGGCATGCGGGCACATGAGGACATCACGGCGTCGATGGCGGCGGGGCCTGCGCTGGCCGAGTTGCTGCGTACCGCGGTGGGGAGTGTTGGGCAGCGTATCGATCGGGCGTTGACGGTGCTGGTGGAGCAGCTCGGTATGGAGGTCGCCTATGTCAGCGAGTTCCGTGCCGGGGAGCGGGTGGTGACGCACAGTGTGTCCAGGTCGGGTGGGCCGGTGCTGCCGGTCGGTACGACGCACCCGGTCGAGGAGACCTTGTGTCACCTGGTAGCCACCGGTGACCTGCCCGTCCTGGTCGGTGACGCTGCCGCTGACCCGGTGATGGGCGGGCATCCGCACACTCTCGCGTTCGGTGTCGCGGCGCATGCCGGGGTGCCGTTGGCTGTCGAGGGACGGGTGCGTGGCGCGTTGTGCTGCGCGGCCACGACGCCCGCTCGCACGCTGAACCCGAGGGACGAGGCGACCTTGAACGCCGTCGCCGGTTACCTCACCGGTGTGCTCACCGAGCACGTGGGGCAGCCGGCCGAACCGGGACTGCGGCGGTTGGCCGCCGCGGTCGCCGCTGGACGCGACCTGCAGTCGCTGACCCGGCCGCTGTTGCAACTGCTCCAAGACATCACCGGCCTGGAATCGACCTTTCTCACCATGGTCGACACCAGTGCCGACGAACTGGTCGTCGCCTACGCCCACAACAGCGGCGACCTGGTCGTCGCGGAGGGCAGCACGTCGAGTTGGCAGGAATCGCTGTGCCGTCGTGCGCTGGAGGAAGGACGCGCCGAGGTCACCGACGTGCCCGCGACGTGGCCCGGCGCCGCCACCGCCCAGCAGACGGGCATCACCTCGTTCGTCAGCGTGCCGGTACGCGACGCTCACGACGAGTTGCTGGGCACCCTGTGTGGCGCCAGCAGCAGCACGACTCCGGTGGGTGAGCAGAACCTGGCCATCATGAAGACGTTCGCGCAGCTGTTGAGCGCGCAACTGGCACGTGAGACCGCCCACCATCTGCAGGCCGCGCGGGCCACGGTCATCGAGCAGCGGATGAACAGTCTGCGGGAGGCCGCCGAACGTGACTCGCTGACGGGGCTGTGCAATCGTGCGGGCATCAACCGTTGGCTGCACAAAGCCCTCGACGGGATCGCCGTCGGCGGGCAGCGGCTCGCCGTGGCGTTCATCGACCTGGACCGGTTCAAGAGCGTCAACGACACCTATGGTCACGCCACCGGGGACGAGGTCCTGCGCCGGCTGGCGGCGTCCCTCGCGCGTACCGGCCGTGCCGGTGACCTGCACGGACGTCTCGGCGGTGACGAGTTCATCGTGGCCGCGCTGCTCCCGGCGGAGGCCAGCGTCGACGGTTGGACCGCCCGGGTCCGCGCTGCCGCTGTCGCCGTCGTCGACGATGTCCAGGTCGGCGGCAGTGTCGGCGTCGTCAGCTACGAGTCTGCTGGTCCCGCAACCTCCGTCGAGTACGTCCTCGACCAGGCAGACCGGGCGATGTACCGGGAGAAGCACGCCATGGCGCGGACGACCTGACCCGCCTGCTCCTCGCGGCCCCTGCTCGAGATCGGGTGACCTCCGCAAACACCCGGCGGAAGGCGGGCACCCTCGGGTGCTTCGCCGTTCCGTCGCCACCGTGATCACCCCGAACCGGCGGGAAGCCGACTGCTGACCGGCGGCGACCGGACCACCGAACTGGCCCGACCCCGGCTGGGCACCGACGCGCTCATACCCCTACTCCTCGACGCCCTACTGCTGTACCTGCTGCTCGTCCACGGACGAGGCCACACCGCCACCGCGGCTCAGGACGGGTCTCTGCTGAGTGTCAGTTACGTGGTCCGCGGCGAATCATGGTTCGGAGCGTGTCGATCCAGTCGCCGTCGGGGCCGATGCCCTCTACCAACCAGGTGGCGCCGGCGGACGCGTACTCGTCGGCGGAGAAGCCGTCCGCGTGGAGGGCGACCACGTCCCACGCCGCTGGGCGTTCGATGCCGTCGAGGTAGGCAGCGAGCTTGTCGGGGGTCAGCGTCTCGGTGCCGGAGAGGGGAACGAACCCGTCCCACCGAGCGGCACGCTCCAGCGGACGGCGGTGCGGGCTCTCGCCCGCTACCCAAATCGGCGGGCGAGGCTGCTGAACCGGGCGCGGGAGCATCTCGGTGCGCACGGTGAAGTGCTTCCCGTCGTGATCGACCGGTCCGCGCAGGAGGCCGTCGAGAACCGTCAGGCCTTCGTCGAGCACGGCCGCGCGGTGGCGCGCCTCTCCCCGCTCCCCGAAGGCCTCGAACTCGGCGTCCGCCGGCGCACCCAGTCCCACACCGAGAACGGCGCGGCCGCCACTGAGGTGGTCGAGGGTGGTGAGCTCCTTCGCGACTTTCCACGGCCGCCGCCGGGCCAGCGGAGTGACCATGGTGCCCAGGAGTACGCGTTCGGTGCTGGTGGCGGCGGCGCCGAGCAGCACCCAGGGGTCGTGCACGTCGAGTCGCAGCTCGGGCTCCCAGGTCAGGTGATCCCAGAAGAAGACCCCGTCCCAGCCTGCCTGCTCCGCGTCGACGGCGAGCGCGACCAGCGTCGCCGGTGGCGCGAACGGGGGGAGATTGATGGCGAACCGCATGTTGCCCTTCCCTTCCGCCGGACCTGCACTCCGTGGCTACATGATCAGGCTATCCGAGTCTGCTGTGGAGGGCCGCTTGCGTGTTCTGCAAGCGGCTCGACAGCGCTCTCGTCAGACTTCGATGTGCGTCATCGTCTGTCTTCCGCGCGGAGGCCGGAATGGCCGAGGCGCGCATCAAGCGGTTCACCGCCGTCGTCACCATCGACGCGATGTCTCATGAGGCATCCCGAGTCTGGCGAACGATGGGATTCGCGCGATCAGCTACGTCAACGGCGGCAGGGTATGGGTGCTATCGCGTGACTGCAACGACGTCACGGCTTCCTACCCCGACCTGACGGCGCTTCGCGGCCTGCTCGCCGACCGGGCGACTTTCGCTGCGAGATCGTCGCCGTGGGCGCCGGTGGCACAGCGCGGATCGTAGCCGGCGGCACCTGGCGCCCGGCGCCCGCTATCCCGCTCGGCAAGCCCGCGTTATGGCCGCCGGCGGCGAAGCCGACGCCCAGACACTCGACCGATTCGTGAACGAGTGGTTCGTCGCTCCTCGGCTCTCCGGTATTCGCGGCGACGGCCCGCGTGTCTGCCCGCAGCCCTGTCAAGTCCCGGCGCTCTTCGTCCGTTTCTTCCTCGGCTCCGGACATCGACTGGTGAACCCAGTGCCCGTACACCCGTTCATGGCGCTCTAGCAGAGCCTTCAGCCGGTCGGCCAGTTCGGGAGAAAGATCAAGTTCGGCAGGATTCAGTTCGTCGACACCGATGACACCGGGCGAGCGGTTCAGCAGAAGCGAGTCGTACCCGAAGTCCCATTCGACCGAGACGACGGTCGGCTGCACGCATCCCACACCCGCAACCATGAGGCGCGGAGGTGAACCGAATCGGCAGTCCTCCGCTGACCCGGGGCGCGTACCAGCCGAGCGCCTCACCGTCATGCATCCCCCGTGCGTCGACTGAGGTCAGGTCGGCGCCGACCGGGACAACGGCCGGGCTCGGCGCCGCGTCCCGCGGATGGTCCACCGGCCGGGACCCGGCCGGCTCGGGGACCACGTTCCGGCGCACCCGGCCGGGTGACAGGTGGCGGTTGTGGATCGTGGGCGGCGGGGTGTCCGTACGGTCGCAGCATGGTCTTCGTTCGCCGTCTGTCCACCGCCGTCCTGGCGGCAGCGCTGTGTGCCACCGGATCCGGGCCCGCGGCCGCCGCGGTCACTCCCGTTCCCTATGGGACGGGGGCGCAGATCAGCACGGACACCGGCCGCGTCGAGTACACGGTCTCCGCCCCCCGGGTCGTCGTCTTCCACGAGGACGAGTACGACGGCAAGTCGTCGTCGTGGAAACCCGGCGCCGTCATCGCGTCCATGGTCCGCGTCCAGGTCTCGGTACGCGGCGTCTCGGGCGAGGTCGATGCGACGTCCTCGGTCCAGCTGGTCTACGAGGCGCCCGACGGTCTGCTCGCCGGTACGGACGTCCCGCCCAGCGCCCACGAGAAGACGGACCTGCTCCTCAGCAAACCGTCGACGCTCAGCGAGGGCCAGCGCATCATCGGCGAGGTGTACTTCGCGTCGAAAACCGGAGGCGGCAAGGTCATCGCGAGCAGCGGAGGCCGGCGGCAGGCCACATGGCGCCCGTGAGGAACGACCGTCGGGGTGCTGCCGGTCACCGTCTTCGACGCCCCTGACGGACACGAAGGCCGCCCTCGGGTCCGGTGCGTCACGGTGGAGACGGCCGTCCTCGTACGCCTCCCGGCAGCGCGGCCGCGATGTCCGGCTGATATGCGACCTTGCTCGTCCATTCCGATGCGCCCACGAATCCGCGATCTTGGACGGTTCATATATCGACGCTGGGGCGCTGGGGCAGCCGAATGGCGCCTTCACATGCCGGCGCGTGCCCGATACCCGAAGGCCGGCCGCGACGGAGCGTACGACCGGTAGTCCGTTGCGGTGCATGACATCGACGATCGGCGTCATCGTCGGCGTTGGTATCGTGGCCGACCGGCCGGGAGGTGGGCGTGGTCAACGTCGGTGTGCGGCGTCCCGCACGTGGAACCGCAGCGATCGTCGTGGCGGGGGCGGTGCTCGGCCTGCTGGCGTTCACCGTCGATGCTGTCGACGGTACGGCCCGGCAGGTCATGACCGCTCTGGTCAGCAGCGGCCTCGCCTGGGGCTCTGCGGCGGTGCTGGCCGGGCACACCGCCCCGGATCGCCGCAGTGCGGTGACGCGGGCGACCCTGCTGCTGATCTCGGCCACTCTCGTCTATTACCTCCTGATCCTCGTGATCAGCCGCCGCTGGAGCGGCGGCGTGCTGGTGGACGGGTCGTCGGCGGACTGGTACGGACTGCGTTCGCTGGCGGTCATGACCACGGCCTGGTCGTCGGTGTCGATGGTCGCGGGACCGGCACTGGGCCTGTTGGGCCTGACGGCACGCACCGGGCGGCTACGGAGCGCCGCGCTGGCCGCGGGCGCCTCCTGCGGGCTGCTGTCCGGCGAGGGGTGGTCGCAGATCGCCGCGGCACCGCCCTGGCGCCTGCTCGCGGTCGACGGTCCGGACGCCGCCTTCGCCCGGGGGGTCCTCGCCGCGGAACTGGTCGGGGTCATCGTCCCGCTCGCCGTCCTCGCGTGTCTGGTGTCGGCCCGGCGGCTCTGGGGTGCGTGGCATCTCATGGCCATCGCGACAGGGGTCACCGCGACGCTGAGCGCAGTGCTGTGGCACCTGGTCCGTGTCGCCGCGAACCATCTCGGCTGAACACCGGCCCGCCCGGCAGCGCGACGTCACGGCGACGCAGTGCCGACAACGTCCCCGCATGCCGAGGGCGGGCGGATGGCCCGGTCTCCGGCGCGTCATGATCGTCAACCGTCACGAATGCCACCAAGGAGCACCGCGGCGACGGACCGCCGAGCGAGCATCACATCGGGCATCCCGGAGGGACCGATGCCACGTACCGCGCTGCGCATTCCAGGAGCAGATAAGCCGGCAGCAGGGTCGCGCTCCATCCGGCCAGTGCCGCGGACCGCACTCCCCGATACCGTCGCCGCAGCACGCTGAGTGCCACAGCGGCCAAGCCGACGACCGCAACCATGACGGCCATGATCAACGCGTTCACGGCGGTCTCCTCAGGGTTGCAGAAGCCGTCGCCCTGCATGTAGACGCCGAGAAGGAACACACCCGTCGCCGCCGTGAGAACAGCCGCCGCCCGGCCACATGAGGCAAGGATCGCCCGCCTGGGCGTAAGAGGTGTCGTCACGACGGCATCCTGGCACCCGTCCGCAACGAACGCGCGGGGAGGCGATCGAGACGAACAGCCGGCCAACGGAAGCGCAAGCACGCCCTCGCTTCCGGACGGGGCCTGGCTGGTCGGCATCATGAACGCATGATCATGCGAATGTGGCGCACGCAGGTGGACGAGGGCCGGGCTGCCGAGTACGAACGTTTCGCCGCCGAGGAGTCGCTTCCGATGTTCAGTTCCCAGCCCGGCTTTCTCGGCCTGCTGTTCGGGCGGGAAGGTGCCGAATGCGTGGTGGTGACCCTCTGGGAGGACCACGCGGCGGCTGATGCGCTCGAGGCATCACCGGGCTATCGCGAAACGGTTGCGCGAATCAGCGCGGCGGGATTTCTGCGCGGCGCTTCCACCGTCGAGCGCATGAGCGTGCATGGCAGCCGGTTGCCCAGCAGCTTGTCGTTTCCATGACTTCGGCGGGGCTCGGCGCCCTCCTTGTGGTGCGTCGGCCGTTGGTGTGCCTGGCGGGTGGCGAGCCGGCGTCACGGCACTCGGTACCGAACAGAACTAAGGGAACAACAGAGAGGTCAGGCGTGTGCTGCTCTGGCGGTAGACGCTGGAGCCGTTCGCCGGCTCGACCAGCACGCGCCGGCAACCGTCGGCCTCGACATGGATGGTGCCGCCGGATGCCAGGTGCAGGTCCATGGTGCAAGTCTCCGCGGTGGCGGGCTCGTCCGGCAGGCGCAGAGTGGGCAGTAACGCGGTCAGGTCATCGGCGCGAGCTTCCTCGGCGGTCATCTCGGTGCCGCCGCCCGGCCGCTCACCCGGTCGCGTCCGGAGGCCCGTCCGGTCCCGGCGTCTGTCGCCCGCGCTCAGCAGCCGAAAGCGCGACACCAGCGTCGGGAGCGATACCGCGCCGGCACGGTGCGACCCGCACCGGTGGCCGTCGTCGTCCCAGATGCCGGCTGCGGTATCAGCCGATCTTTAAATAATCCTTGATGAATGGTTTCTGCGGGTTTGCGCACCTAGCATCTCCGCTCATGTCACTCCGCTTCAAAGCCGTGGCCGTCGGCGCGGCCGTCGCGCTGGCCGCCGCCTCGTGGACCTGGTTCACTCCCGCCGACGCCCCGGCCGCGACCGTCGCCTTCAAACATCCCGGGGTGCTGCTGAGCAGAGCGCAACTCGACTTCGTGAAGGCGAAGGTGAAGGCCGGCGCCGAACCGTGGAAGTCCGCGAACGCCGCGATGATGTCCAGCTCGTCGGCGTCGCTGTCCTACACCCCGAAGCCGCGGGCCACCGTCGAGTGCGGTTCCAGCTCGAACCCGGACAACGGCTGCACCGACGAGCGCCGTGACGCCTTTGCGGCGTACACCCATGCTCTGGCCTGGTATTACACCGGCGATTCCCGCTACGCGGCCAAGTCCATCCAGATCATGGACGCCTGGTCCGGCACGATCAAGCAGCACACCGACAGCAACGCGCCGCTGCAGGCGTCCTGGGCCGCGTCGGTGTGGCCGCGCGCCGCCGAGATCATCCGGCACACCTACGCGAGCTGGCCCCACGCGGGCCGGTTCGGCACCATGCTGCGCACCGTCCATCTGCCGCAAGCCCTGGCGAACCGGGCCGCCTACAACGGCAACTGGCAGCTCACCCAGCTCGAGGCGGCGGTCGGCATCGGCGTCCACCTCGACGACCGGGCCGTCTACGACCAGGCGGTCGCCACGTTCCGCAAGCGGGTGCCCGCCTACATCCATCTGACCTCCGACGGCGCGCTGCCGAAGCCGCCGCCGGGAACCTCGATCGACACTCGGGCCGAGATCGTCAAGTACTGGAACAACCAGACCACCTTCGTCGACGGGCTCTCCCAGGAGACCTGCCGGGACTTCACCCACACCGGCTACGGGATCGCCGCCGTCTCGCACATCGCCGAGACCAGCCGCATCCAGGGCGCCGACCTGTACCCCGAGGTGCAGGAGAGGCTCCGGCACGCGATGGGCCTGCACGCCAAGCACTCCACCGGCGCCCTGCCGGCGTGGCTCTGCGGCGGCGCCCTCGCCAACCGCAAGCTCGGCCCGGTCACCGAGGTGGGCTTCAACGCCCTCAGCAACCGCCTCGGCATCGCCATGACCAACACCGCGTCGCTCACCGCGGCGCAGCGTCCCGCCGGCAACAACAACCTGATGTCCGCCTGGGAGACCCTCACCCACGCCGGCAACCCGGCCTGACCGCAGCGCGTCCACCGGTTGCATGCGGGCTGCCCGCATGGCCGGGTAGGTCACGTGACTTCTGCGGGCGGCAGTCAGGCGCGGGGGTGTCGCAGGTATCGGTACAGCAGCCACAGTCCGAGGGCGACCGGTGCCAGGACCACCGAGACCGCGACTCCGAAGATCACTCCGTAGCCGTGCGGATCGGCGGACAGCCCGGTGACGCTGAGCACCGCCACACCGAGATTCAGCGTGATCACGAGGGCGACGCAGGCGAACGCGGCCAGCACGACGAACCGGAGCACGGTCCGCAGGGAGCCGGTGCGGCGGGCGCTGCCGGGCGTGTCCATGTCACCGCCTTCGTTTCGCTTCCCCGGCACGATACGGAAGGTCCGCAAGCCCCGATCGGGGCGCGGGGAGCAGGGCGCGGGGCGACCGGCCGTCGCTCCTGCCGCCGATCGGCACGGTCGACGGCTTCTGTTCACCGGGCGCCGGTGAGACAGTCGGGTCTCCACAGCAATCCGGAAGCGCCGGGCCACTCGGGGATGGGCAGAGCTGATGGACGGATCGGAAGGGCGCCCGGCGCCGGTGGCCGGGTTCGCCGGGCGTAGCGCGGTGACCGCGGCGGTGGTCCGGGGATGCGCCGCGGCTCTGGCGCTGCTGGGCGCCGTCGCCTGTGACAGTTCGCCGCCGGAGCCGCGAGCGACGTCGCCCGCTCCGTCCGGGGACGCGTTCACCGTGCCGCCGCTGTGGTTGCCCGCGGTGGCGGCCGGCGCTCCCTGCCCGGTGACGTCGGCGCGCCCGTGGACCGGCCCGGGGCAGGCGGGCCGGGTGCTGGGGGACGGGCCGGTTCATCCGGTCGCCGACTACCTCGGTGGCGAGGCGGTGCTGGAGCTGCGGCCCGGCGACCGCCGCCCGGACGGCGCCTATGAGAAGAAGGTGCGGTGGATCGCCGCCGGGTACACCGGTCCGGTGCTGGTGCGGGCCGCCCGGATCGACGCGCCGGGCGCTGCCGGTGTCACGTTCTCCTATGTCGGGGAGCCGCGTGACGGCGGGCATCACGCCGTGCTCACCCGGGAGAACAGCGACCTGCCCGCCACCACCACGGTCGCCGGTCCCGGCTGCTACGCCTATCAGGTGGACGGCGTCGCGTTCAGCGGGACGATCGTGTTCCGTGCCGTGCTCCAGCCTTCTCCCCGCCCGGCCCTGACGACCAGTCGGGAGTGAGCTCAGATCGACGACGTGATCGGGGCCCGGTCCCAGGCCGCCGGTGCGGGCAGCATGTCGGCGACCCGGAGCGGGCTCGCCGGGGCGGGAGCGACGAACTTGTAGCCGACCTGGCGGACGGTGCCGATCATCGATTCGGAGTGCGGCCCGAGTTTCGCCCGCAGCCGGCGGACGTGGACGTCGACCGTACGCGTGCCGCCGAAGTAGTCGTAACCCCAGACCTCACGCAGCAACTGGTCGCGGCTGAACACCCGCCCGGGCTGCTGGGCGAGGAACTTGAGCAGCTCGAACTCCTTGTACGTCAGCGCCAGGGAATCGCCGCGCAGCCGAGTCGTGTAGCTGTGCGGGTCGATGGTCAGGTCGCCGATCCGGATGAGCTCCTGCCCGGCGGTGGTGGCCGCCCCGCGCCGGCTCACCGCCATGCTCAGCCGGGTCGCCACCTCGGTCGGGCCGGCGGTCGTCAGGAGGAAGTCGTCGGCGCGCCAGTCGACGGCGACGGAGACCAGCCCGGCCTCGCGGACGACCGCGAGCAGGGGGGTGTCCGGCCGGTTCGCCCGGATCAGCCGGCAGGTCGTGCGGCCCTGGTTGAGCTGTTCGCTGGCGTCGACCAGGATCGCGGCCACGTCGGGCGTCTTGGCGGCTTCGGCCCACCGGGCCAGCGGCGCGGTCTGGACGGCGTACGGCAGCAGGTCCAGCACCGGCAGCACATCGCGGTCGCCGTCGGTCAGCAGGAGCAGATTCATGACACCCTTCCATGGCACCTGAAGTGCGCGAACGCCCGTACGAAAGGACCGGGGTCACCGTGTTGGCACGCACGCTAGCCGTGGACTGTTACCGGCGGATATCGCGGCGATGCGGTCCGTGATTCGTCACTGGCGGGCGTCCTCTACTGTCGCCGTCGCCGACCTTCGACGATCTCGAGAAATGGACCATGATGCCGAGACGCCGGCCGATGGTGACCCTGATGGCGACGGCGATCGTCGCTCTGAGCGGATGCACGGTCAACGTGAACGTTCCGGGGGAGACCGCCACGACGCCGCCCACCGGGCCCGCCGCCACGACACCCGCGGGCACGACACCCGCGGGCACGACACCCGCGGGCACGCCGCCGGAGGCGGGGACGTACGCCTTCGTGGGCGTGGTGCGAGAGAAGCTGCCGGAGCTGGGTGGCGGCCGCGGCGACGAGGAGTTGCAGGCGATGGCCGACGTGATCTGCAACGCGCTGGCCAAGGACGCGAAGAGCGGGGACGTCGTCGACGCGACCCGGTCGATGGGTTCGCGCGACGGGACGCCGATCGACCACGCCACCGCGAACGAGGTGATCAAACTGGCCATCGACACCTCGTGCCCCGGTCAGGCGTCGCGGGTCGACGAGTTCTGATCCGAGACGGCACTCACGCCGGGCCGTTCCGTCGAGGGGCGCTCGCCCGGCCGCCGGTAGTATCCAGCGACAATTCGAATACTGGAGCGTCGATGACCTACCCCCCGCCGCCCGGACAGCCGCCCTACCCGCCACCCGTCGACCCGTTCAACCAACCGCACACCGAAGTGGATCACGGCCAGCCGGTCTACGGCCAGCCTGGTTACGGTCAGCCCGGTTACGGTCAGCAGGTTTATGGGCAGCAGGGCTACGGCCAGCCGGGTTACCCGATGGCGCCGCCACCGCAGGCCCCCAAGTCACGGACCGTGGCGATCACGCTGCTCTCGGCGGCGATCGCGTTGGTCGTCGTGGTCGGCGGCGGCACCGTCATCTACCTGGCCGGTGACCGGTCCGGCGGCGACAAGGGGGACACCGTCGCCCAGCGGCAGAGCGTCAGCCCGAGCGCCGGCCCGTCCGAGACGTCCGCCCGGGACCGGATCACGATCAAGGAGCCGGCCTGGCTGAACGGCCAGCCCAAGATCGTGGCCGAGGAGCTGAACTCGCTGACCACGGAGTTGGAGAAGGAGATCCAGGACTACCCGGGCGCGGCGAACGCGTTCGGGGCGGTCTACGGCTCGATCGCGGACAAGCAGATGACCGTCGCGCTGGCCGCCGAGGTCGACATCGACGATCCGCGGATCATGCTGGACACCGTGTTCCAGTCGTTCAGTGACAAGAACCAGCTCACCAATGTCTCCGAGGCCAGTGTGGGGCAGCTCGGCGGGGTGGCGCAGTGCGGCAACGCCCGGGTCGGCAAGGACGACATGGCGCTGTGCGGCTGGGCGGACGAGGGCAGCGTCGGCATGTTCCTCTTCTTCTACAAGACCGCGGTGGACGTGAAGGGCGATTTCCCGGGCATGCGCGCCGAGATCGAGACCAAGGACTGAAACCGCCGCGGTTGCTGTTGGGGTGGCCATCACCCGGAAGGGTCAGGTCGTTCGGCACGGGGCCGAAAGACAGCTCGTGACGGGTATGGGTACGGCGCGCCAGCGGTGGAGCCGATTGTTGGAGGCGCCTGCGACGGCCCGGTCGGCGATCGCCGGCACCGCCGTGGGCATCGTGATCCTGGCGATCTCGGCGACGATGGCGTCCAGCGGCACGGTCGACACCACCGACGAGGTCCGCCGGGTGCAGACGGTGACGCAGAAGTTGAACGGGATCTCCGTGCAGATCAACGCGGAGGACGCGGCGCTGCGCCAGTACCTGACGACCAAGGGCACCGAGTACCGCCGTGCCCATCTGGCGGAGACGCTCGGCGGGGCCCGGGCGAACCTGGACTGGCTCGAGGAGAACAACGGGATCGACCGGGCGGAGCTGGACGCCATCCGCGGCAGCTACGAGAACTACAACCGGATCGTGCTCGACATCATGTCGCACGCCGAGAGCGGCGTCGTCGTCCAGGGTTACGACGACCTCGCCTCGATGACGTTCGCGCCGCTGCGCGACAACGTGCTCCGGATCGGTGACATCCACCAGCGGGAGCTGACCGAGTACCTGCAGGAGGTGAACCGGCGGGCCGACGTCCTGCAGGGGATCGCCGTGGCGACGGTCGGGATCGTGGTGGCCCTGTTCGCGGTGTGCGCGAGCGTGCTCGTCGGTTACCAGCGCCGGGCCGAGCGGCAGGCCGCGAGCCGGCTGCACGAGGCCACCCACGACCCGCTGACCGGGCTCGGCAACCGGGCCAAGCTGCACCACGAGCTGGACGCCGCGGTCCGGCTCGGGCAGGCGGCCGACGAGCCGTTCAGCCTGCTGCTCATCGACCTGGACCGGTTCAAGGAGGTCAACGACACGCTCGGCCACCACGCCGGCGACGAGCTGCTGGTCGAGGTGGCGCAGCGGCTGAACCAGGCCTGCCGGGCCGACGACGTGGTGGTCCGCCTCGGCGGCGACGAGTTCGCGCTGATCCTGCCGACGGCCCCGGACCATCCGGAGGCGGTGGCCGCCGGTGAGCGGATCCTGGCGGATCTGCGCCGGCCGATCCGGCTGGGCGGCCTGCTGGTCGACATCGACGCGAGCATCGGCGTCGCGTCGTACCCCCGGGACGGCCACGACGGGGCCGAACTGCTGCAGCACGCGGACGTCGCGATGTACGCGGCCAAGCGCCGGCACGGTGGGGTGACCGGTTACGACCCGTCGCTGGACGGCGGCGACACGAGCCGGCTGACCCTGCAGAGCGAACTGCGGCAGGGGATCGGACGTGGCGAGTTGGTCGTCTTCTACCAGCCCAAGGTCGACGTGAGCACCCGTCTGCCGTGCGGCGCGGAGGCGCTGGTGCGCTGGCAGCACCCGGTGCGGGGGCTGCTCGGCCCGGACACGTTCATCCCGCTCGCCGAGGACAGCGGCCTGATCGACCTGGTCACCGCCGCGGTGCTGGACCAAGCGCTGGCCCAGATCAGCGAGTGGACCGGGCTCGGTCACGAGCTGCCGGTGTCGGTCAACATCCCGGCCCGGTCGCTGACCGACGACGCCTTCCCGGCCGTCATCGCCGAGGCGCTCGCGCGTCACGGCGTACCCCCGAGGCTCCTGACCCTGGAGATCACCGAGAGTGCCGTGATCGCCGACCTGTCGCGGGCCGGCAAGGTGCTGGCGCGCTTGCGGGAGCAGGGCGTCAACATCTCGATCGACGACTTCGGCACCGGGTACTCCTCGATCGCGCACCTGCGCGACATGCCGCCGCACGAGCTCAAGATCGACCGGAGTTTCGTGATGAGGATGTGCGAGAACACGCGGGACGAGACGATCGTGCGCGCGGTGGTGGACCTGGCTCGCAACCTGCGGCTGCGGGTCGTCGCCGAGGGCGTCGAGACCGAGAGCGCGCTGCGCACCCTCGGGGAGCTCGGCTGCCACGAGGCGCAGGGGTACCACATCAGCCGTCCGCTGCCGGCCGCCGAGCTGACCGCCTGGCTGGCGGGGTCGGCTATGGCGATCACCAGGGCCTGAGGCCGCCCGCTCCACTACCGTGCGAAGAGTGGATCGCCGCAGCCTGCTGACATCGGTGCTGGCGGTCGCCGGAGCCGGCGGAGCCGGGCTGGCGGCCGGTTGCGGCCGGTCGTCGCCGGGCACGCCGGAGAGCCTGGACGTGCTGCTCGGCGAGTCGGTGCGGGCGTCCAGCCCGATGGTGGCCGCTGAGCGGTTCTTCGCGGCGAAGGTCGCCGAGCTGACCGGGAACCGGTGCCGGGTGACCGTGCGACCCGGCGGTGAGCTCGGCGACGAGCAGCGGATGGCGGAGATGCTGCGCACCGGGAAGCTGGCCTTCTGCAAGACGCTGCTGGCGAACCTCACCGCCTACGACAAGCGGCTCGCGGTGGCCAGCCTGCCGTACGCGTTCACCGGCCGGGACCAGTGCCTGGAGAGCATGCGCGGCGAGTTCGGCCGCCGGTGCGCGGCGATCCTGGCCGAGCACGGTCTGGTCATGCTCGGCTTCTTCTACGCCGGGGACCGCAACTTCTACAACCGGGTACGGCCCATCCACACCCCGGCCGACCTCAAGGGCCTGCGGATCCGGGTCCCGCAGAGCATCGCCTCGATCGACATGATCAACGCGCTGGGCGCGACGGCGGTGCCGCTGGCCACCAACGACGTCGGGTCCGCCCTGAAGCAGGGCCTGGTCGACGGCGCCGAGAACAGCGTCGTCTTCTATCTGACCGAGCAGCATCTGGCGCACGCGCCGTACTTCTCCTGGAGCCGCCACCAGCACGGCGTGGACGTGCTGCTGGCCGGCGCGACGTGGCTCGCGGACCGGCCGGCCGACATCCGGGACGCGATCATGCAGGCGGGTGGCCTCGCCCAGGAGGAGGAGATCCGGCTCTGGGCGGCGGCCACCGAGGAGAACACCGCCCTGGCCACGGGGCAGGGCAGCCGGTTCAACGACGTCGACGTGCCGGCCTTCCGGGCGGCGCTCACCAAGGTGATCAGCGCCCATCGCGGCGCGTTCGGTGATCTCGCCGCGCTCCTGCCTTCGTAAGTTTCGGAATCTCGCGCCGATTGTTTCGACACCTCCTCGCCGCAGATCGCGCTTATTTCCATCGTCAGTGACATCTTGACACCCGGGTTCTCCCCTTCATAGTTTGAGCGCCATCTTTCTGAAACGTTCCGAAACTTTCGGTACCGAGAGGTGGGCTTAGATGGCACCGAAGAGGCACCTTGTCCTGGCCACGGTGGCGGCGCTGACCGCCGTGGGCCTGAGCGCCTGCAGTGGCGGCGACGACGGCGGCGCCGAGCCGGGCGGCAACGTCACGATGGACTTCTGGCACAACGCCACGACCGGCCCCGGCAAGGCGTTCTGGGACAAGACGGTGGCCGACTTCCAGACCGCCCACCCGAACGTCAAGATCAAGATTCAGCAGGTGCAGAACGAGGACCTGGACGGCAAGCTGCAGACCGCGCTGAACTCCGGCTCCGCGCCGGACGTCTTCCTGCAGCGCGGCGGCGGCAAGATGGCCGCGATGGTCGAGGCCGGCCAGCTCAAGGACATCACCGCCGACATCAGCGCCGAGACGAAGCAGGTGGTCGGCGAGGCGGCGCTCAAGACCGGGCAGGTCGACGGCAAGGCGTACGCGGTGCCCATCTCGATCCTGCCGGGCGGCCTCTGGTACAGCAAGGACCTGTTCGCCAAGGCCGGCGTCACCACCCCGCCGGCCACCATGGACGACCTGAACCAGGCCGTCACCAAGCTCAAGGCCGCCGGCGCGCCGGTCGCCCTGGGCGCCAAGGACGCCTGGCCCGCCGCCCACTGGTACTACTTCTTCGCCCTGCGCGCGTGCAGCCAGGCCACCCTGGACGCCGCCGCCGAGGACAAGAGCTTCAGCGACCCCTGCTGGACCACGGCGGGGGAGAACCTGAAGGCGTTCGCCGACACGAAGCCGTTCCAGGAGGGCTTCCTGACCACCTCCGCCCAGCAGGGCGCGGGCAGCTCGGCCGGTCTGATCGCCAACCACAAGGCGAGCATGGAGCTGATGGGCGCCTGGGACCCGGGCGTGATCGCCTCCCTGACCAAGGACACCAAACCGCTGCCCGACCTGGGCTTCTTCCCGTTCCCGGCGGTGCCCGGCGGGCAGGGTGACCCGGCCGCGGTGATGGGTGGCGCGGACGGTTACTCGTGTGCGGCCGACGCCCCGAAGGAATGCACCGACTTCCTCAACTACATCCTCACCAAGAACGTGCAGGAGGGCTACTACAAGGCCTTCAACGCGCTGCCGGTCAACAAGGACGCCCAGGGCGCGGTCACCGAGGACTACCTGAAGGTGGTGCTCGACGCGTACAACAAGGCGCCGTACGTCTCGCAGTGGCTGGACACCCTGTACGGCCAGAACGTCGGCAACGCGCTGAACGTCGGCGTGGTGAATCTGCTGGCCGGCAAGGGTGACGTCGCCGGGATCATCCAGGCCGTCAACGACGCCGCGAAGAAGGGCTGAGGGGCTTGGTGGCCTTGACACCCGGCACGCGCGTCCGGGCCGGGGGTGGCGTCACCGCGTCCCCGCCGGCCCGGCGCCGCCGGCGCGGCATCGGCTGGGCCCAGCGGCTGGAGATCGCGGCGCTGTCCGGCCCGGCGGTGCTGATGTTCGTCGGCTTCGTGATCACCCCGGTCGTGATGGCCGCCTACTACGGCTTCTACCGGTGGAAGGGATTCGGGGTCCCGACGAACTTCGTCGGGTTCGACAACTACGTCACCATCCTGCAGGACAAGCTGTTCCACGAGGCGCTGTGGCACAACGCCCAGATCGTCGTGCTGTCGTTGGCGTTGCAGGGCCCGATCGCGCTCGGCCTCGCCCTGCTGCTGAACCGGCGGATGCGCGGCCAGTCGATCATCCGGGTGCTGATCTTCGTCCCGTACGTGATCGCCGAGGTCATCGTCGGGACGGCCTTCGCCCTGCTGCTGCAGGCCGGCGGCGCGGTCAACGGCGTCCTGCGGTCGATCGGGCTGGGCGGGCTGGCCGCCGACTGGCTGGCCGACCCGGACCTGTCCCTGTGGACCCTGATGATGATCCTGACCTGGAAGTACGTCGGGTTCGCGGTGATCCTCTTCCTGGCCGGGATGCAGAACATCCCGGAGGAGCTGTCCGAGGCCGCCGCGATCGACGGCGCCTCGTACTGGCAGACCCAGTGGCGGATCACCCTGCCGCTGCTCGCCCCCACCATCCGGATCTGGGGGTTCCTGTCGGTCATCGGCGCGCTGCAGCTGTTCGACCTGGTCTACATCATCTGGGGCCAGTACGTCGCGTCGACCGCCGGCACCTCGACCATGGCGACGTACATGGTCTCCGAGGGGCGCAACGCCGGCAACTACGGGTACGGCAACGCGGTCGCTGTCGTGCTCTTCAGCGTCTCCATGTTCATCGCGCTGATCTACCAGCGCTTCGTGCTGCGCAGGGACAACCAGCATGGCCAGTGACTCCCGACGGGGTAATCCCGCCGTCTACGCCGCCGTCCTGGCGCTGATCGGTCTCATGCTGGGGCCGGTCCTGTACATCATCGTCGGCGGCTTCCGGACCAACTCGCAGATCACCACCGACCCGGCCGGCCTGCCCGACCCGTGGCAGTTCGGCAACTACACCGACGTGCTGGCCAGCAGTGTGTTCTGGCGGCAGGTCGGCAACTCGACGATCGCGGCCGGGGTGACCACCGCCGGCGTCGTCACGCTCGGCGTGATGGCCAGCTACGTGCTGGCCCGCTATCGATTCCGGGGCCGCGGCGCGCTGTACGCCCTGTTCGCCGCCGGCCTGATGTTCCCGATCACGGTCGCCATCACCCCGCTCTACATCCTGATCAAGAACCTGGGCCTGGTGAACACGCTGCCCGGCGTCATCCTCCCGCAGATCGCCTTCGGGCTGCCCACGACGATCATCATCCTGGTGCCGTTTCTGCGGGCGATTCCGCGGGAGATCGAGGAGGCGGCGGCGATCGACCGGTGCAGCCGGCTCGGTTTCTTCTGGCGGATGGTGCTGCCGCTCTCGGTGCCAGGCCTGATCACCACCGGCATCCTGGCGTTCATCAACAGCTGGAACAGCTACCTGCTGCCGCTGTTCATCCTCAACGACCAGGACTCCTTCACCCTGCCACTGGGCGTGCAGGCGTTCACGTCGCAATACTCGGTCGACACCGCGAAGGTGCTGGCGTTCACCTCGCTGTCGATGATCCCCGCGCTGGTGTTCTTCAGCCTGTTCGAACGCCGCATCGTCGGCGGCCTGACCGGCGCGGTCAAAGGATGAGCCGGCTCCCGCACGCGACCACCGAAAGGCAATGCGACATGACATCCCAGCTGCACGTGGCGACCACCGGATCCGACGACGCGGACGGCTCGGCACGACGGCCGTTGCGGACCATCAACCGGGCGGCTGCCCTGGCCCGGCCCGGCGACACCGTGGTCGTGCACGCCGGGGAGTACCGGGAGTGGGTGACGCCCCGCCGCGGCGGACTCAGCGACAGCCGCCGCATCACCTACCAGGCCGCCGAGGGCGAGCACGTCGTCATCAAGGGCTCCGAGCGGATCACCGGCTGGGAGCCCGACGGCGGGACGGTGTGGAAGGCGGTGGTGCCGAACACGCTGTTCGGCGATTTCAACCCGTTCGCCGAGGAGATCGCCGGCGACTGGATCGTGTACGCCGAGGGCGCGCCCCACAAGCACCTGGGCGACGTCTACCTCAACGGCGTCGGCTTCTACGAGGCCGGCTCGCGCGACGAGGTGTCGGAACCGGAGAAGCGCACCGAGATCCTCGACGCGTGGACCGGCGTCACCGACCGGGTCCGCCACCCGGAGCAGACACTGCTGGTCTGGTACGCCGAGGTGGCCGCCACCACGACGACGATCTGGGCGAACTTCCAGGGCGCCGACCCCAACGTGGAGCTGGCCGAGATCAACGTACGCCGCTCGGTCTTCTATCCGCTCGTCCCGCACCTGGACTACATCACCGTGCGCGGTTTCGAGCTGGCCCAGGCGGCGACCCCGTGGACGCCGCCGACCGCTGACCAGCCCGGCCTGATCGGCCCGAACTGGGCCAAGGGCTGGATCATCGAGGACAACCACATCCACGACGCGAAGTGTTCGGCGATCTCGATTGGCAAGGAGGCGTCGACCGGCCACCACCTCGCCACCGAACGCGGCGACAAGCCGGGCTACCAGTACCAGCTGGAGTCGGTCTTCGCGGCCCGGCAGATCGGCTGGGACCGCGAGCACATCGGCTCGCACGTCATCCGCCGCAACCACATCCACGACTGCGGGCAGAACGGCATCGTCGGGCACCTCGGCTGCGTGTTCTCCACCATCGAGGACAACCACATCCACCACATCGCCCTCAAACGCGAGTTCTACGGGTACGAGATCGGCGGCATCAAGCTGCACGCGGCGATCGACGTGGAGATCCGGCACAACCGCATCCACGACTGCTCGCTGGGCACCTGGCTCGACTGGCAGACCCAGGGCACCCGGGTGTCCCGCAACGTCTACCACGACAACAACCGGGACCTGTTCATCGAGGTCAGCCACGGTCCGTACCTGGTCGATCACAACGTCCTCGCCTCGCCGGCCGCGATCGAGCTGTGGAGCCAGGGCGGGGCGTTCGTCAACAACCTGGTCCTCGGCACGGTGTGGCTGGAGCCGGTGATGGACCGGGCCACCCCGTACCACCTGCCGCACAGCACCCAGGTCGCCGGTTACGCGTTCATCGTCGGCGGCGACGACCGCTGGATCGGCAACCTGTTCATCGGCGGCGACCCGCCGACGGCGTACGGGACGCGACCCGAAGGGCACTCCCCGGCGTACGCGGGCACCGCCGGCTACGACGGCCACCCGGCCTCGTTCGCCGAGTACCTGCAGCGCATCGACGAGCAGCCGCCGGGCGACCACCAGCGGTTCCTCGACGTCAAGCAGGCCGTGTACGCCCGGCGCAACGTCTACGCCGCCGGGGCACGCCCGTTCGCCGGCGAGTCCGGCCCGGTGGTCCTGGACGGCGGGTCCGCCACGGTCGTCACCGACGGTGACGAGGTCTACCTGGTGACCGACCTGCCGGACGGCCTGTACGCCGCCGACGCGACCCCGGCCGGCGGCCGCGATCTGGAACGCGTCCGGTTCGCCGACGCCGAGTTCGAGGAGCGCGACGGCAGCCCCGCCGTCATCACCACCGACCTGACCGGCGCCGCCAAGGGCACCGAGCGGACGTACCCGGCGGGCCCGCTCGCCGGTCTCACCGCGGGGAGTCGCCGCACCCGCCTCTGGTGACCCGTTCCCCGTGTGGGGTTCGGCCGCTGGTCGCGGCCGGACCCCACACGCGCGCCGGAACCTCGTGCCCGCCGCCGGCGGACGGTTCGCTGAGCCGTCCGGGGCGGGAAATCGGCTGATCAGGTGGCGGGGGACTGGCCGAACACCCATGGTGAGGTCGGGTGTGCGGCTGGTCGGGGGTGTGTCGGTGGACACGTAGCGGACATTCAGCGGTCATCGTTCATCTTCCGCCCGTAGGTTCGATAGCCGTCCCGGACGGCTCAGCGGCGTGCGCCCGGCTGACATCGGACCGGAGAGATGGAGCGCGCTAGGTGACTGTGACGACGGACCTGCGACTGATCGAGCTACCCGACATCGATCCCCCGCCCGGGGCGGTGGAGACGGCGGAGACGCCGGCGGTGTTCCGGACCCGGTCGGTGCCGGTGCGGCGGACCCTCGTCGACATCCTCGACGCGACCGTGGCGGCGCATCCGGGAGCGCGGGCGATCGACACCGACGCCCGGACGCTCACCTACCGGGAGCTGGCGGCCGAGGTCGAGGCGCTGCGGGCGGTGCTGCGCGGGCACGGGATCGGCGCCGGCGACCGGGTCGGCATCCGGATCTCCTCCGGCACGGCCGACCTCTATCTGGCGATCCTCGGCGTGCTCGCCACCGGCGCGGCGTACGTGCCGGTGGACGCGGACGACCCGGACGAGCGGGCCGAACTGGTGTTCACCGAGGCGGGCGTGTGCGCCGTGCTCGGCGACGGGCTGACCGTCTCGGTACGGCGTACCCCCGGGGGCGGGGCGGGACGGCCGCAGCCGGCCGACGACGCCTGGATCATCTTCACCTCCGGCTCCACCGGCACCCCGAAGGGGGTGGCGGTCCCGCACGGCGCCGCCGCCGCGTTCGTCGACGCCGAGGCACAGCTGTTCCTCGCCGACGAGGACACCGAGCCGCTCGGCCCCGCCGACCGGGTGCTGGCCGGGCTGTCGGTGGCGTTCGACGCGTCCTGCGAGGAGATGTGGCTGGCCTGGCGGCACGGCGCCTGCCTGGTGCCGGCCGCCCGGTCGCTGGTGCGCAGCGGCGTCGACCTGGGACCGTGGCTGGCCGGGCAGCGCATCACCGTGGTGTCGACGGTGCCGACGCTCGCCGCGCTGTGGCCGGCCGGGGCGCTCGAGGACGTCCGGCTGCTGATCTTCGGGGGTGAGGCGTGCCCGCCGGAGCTGGCGGAGCGGCTGGCCGTCGAGGGACGCGAGCTGTGGAACACGTACGGGCCGACCGAGGCGACCGTGGTGGCCTGCGCGGCCCGGATGACCGGCGAGGGACCGGTCCGGATCGGGCTGCCGCTGGCCGGCTGGGAACTCGCCGTGGTGGACGCGTCCGGCACGCCGGTGGCGATGGGGGAGACCGGCGAGCTGGTGATCGGCGGGGTCGGCCTGGCCCGCTACCTCGACGCCGCCAAGGACGCCGAGAAGTTCGCGCCGCTGCCCGCCCTGGACTGGGCCCGGGCGTACCGCAGCGGCGACATCGTCCGCGCCGAGCCGGAGGGACTGCTGTTCCTCGGGCGCGGCGACGAGCAGGTGAAACTCGGCGGCCGCCGGATCGAGCTGGGTGAGGTGGACGCGGCGCTGCAGGCGCTGCCGCACGTGGCCGGCGCGGCCGCCGCCGTGAAACGGACCGCCGGCGGCAACCAGCTGCTGGTCGGCTACCTGGTCACCCGGGACGGCTTCGACCTGGCGGCGGCCACCGACCGGATCCGCGAGCAGCTGCCGGCCGCGCTGGTGCCGCTGCTGGCGGTGATCGACGACCTGCCGACCCGTACCTCGGGGAAGGTGGACCGGGCCGCCCTGCCGTGGCCGCTCGCCGTCGCGGGCGCCGCCGACCCGGCGTCGCTGACCGCGACCGAGGAGTGGCTGGCCGGCGGCTGGGAGGAGATCCTCGGGGTCCGCCCGGCCGCGGCCGGCGCCGACTTCTTCAGCAGCGGCGGCAGCAGCCTGAACGCGGCCCAGCTGGTGGCCTGGATCCGGCAGACCCAGCCGCGGGTCTCGGTGGCCGACGTCTATCAGAACCCCCGGCTGTCGCAGATGGCGGCGGTCCTCGACTCCCTCGGCACCGAGACCGCGGTCCGCCGCGAGGTCCGGCCCACACCCCGGCGCACCGGGTTCGTCCAGGCCCTGCTGATGCTGCCGATGCTGGCGCTGGTCGGGCTGCGCTGGCTCACCATCCTCGCCACGCTCGGCAAGGTCACCGGGGTGGTGGCGCCGGACGTGTCCTGGTGGTGGATCGGGGCGGCCTGGCTGCTGCTGTTCAGCCCGCCCGGCCGGATCGGCCTGGCGGCGGCCGTGGCCCGGCTGCTGCTGCGCGGCGTCGGCCCGGGCGAGTACCCGCGCGGCGGCAGCGTCCACGTTCGGCTGTGGGCGGCCGAACGGTTCGCCGAGCTGACCGGCGCGACCGGGGTCGCCGGCGCCGGCTGGATGATCACCTACGCGAAGGCGCTCGGCGCCCGGCTCGGCGAGGACGTCGACCTGCACGCCGCGCCGCCGGTCACCGGCCTGCTGAAACTCGGCCGCGGCGCGGCGATCGAGCCGGAGGCCGACCTGTCCGGCTACTGGGTCGACGGCGACGTGGTCCGCATCGGCATGGTCCGGGTCGGCGCGGGCGCCCGGGTCGGCGCCCGCAGCACCCTGATGCCGGGCGCGCGGGTCGGCAAGAATGCCAGGATCGCCGCCGGGTCGACGGTGACCGGGGCGGTCCCGGCGAACCAGCGCTGGGCCGGCTCCCCGGCCGTCCCGATGCCGGACAAGGGCGCGACGGTCTGGCCGCAGCAGCGCCCGGCCCGCGGCCGCTCCTGGGTGGCCGTCTACAGCCTCACCGCGCAACTGCTGGGCCTGCTCCCGGCGGTGGCGGCGCTGCCGGCGCTCGCCCTGATCGGCTGGGCGTGGGGCAGCGGGAGCCGGATGCTCGCCGCGGTCCCGGCCGCGTCGGCCGGCTACCTCCTCGGGTACGCCCTGATCGTGCTGGTCGCGGTTCGGCTGCTCAGCATCGGGATGCGGGAGGGCTTCCACCCGGTGCGGGGCCGGGTGGCGTGGCAGGTGTGGACCACCGAGCACCTGATGGGGATGGCCCGGGTCGCGCTGTTCCCGATCTATTCGAGCCTGTTCACGCCGGTGTGGCTGCGGCTGCTCGGCGCCAAGGTGGGCCGCCGGGTGGAGATCTCCACAGTGCTCGCGGTCCCGGCGATGACGACCGTCGACGACGGCGCGTTCCTGGCCGACGACACCATGGTCGCCACCTACGAGCTCAGCCACGGCTGGCTGCGGGTCGCCCCGGCCCGGATCGGCAAGCAGGCGTTCCTCGGCAACTCCGGGATGGCCGCGCCCGGCCGCTCGGTGCCCAAACGGGGCCTGGTCGGCGTGCTGTCGTCGGCGCCGCGCAAGGCGAAGAAGGGCTCGTCGTGGCTGGGCGCCCCGCCGATGCCGCTGCGCCGCACCGTCGAGGCCGGCGACGCGAGCCGCACCTTCGACCCGCCGCTGCGGCTCGCGGTGGCCCGGGCCGTGATCGAACTGTGCCGGATCGTCCCGGTGGTCGCCGCCGGCGCCCTCGCCGTCGCGGTCCTCGCCGCGCTGGCGGCCCTCTGGCGGACCTACGGGCCGGCCGTCGCGGCACTGGCCGCCGGGCCGGTGCTGCTGGCCGCCGCGATCGTCGCCGGGCTCACCGCGACGGCCGCGAAGTGGCTGCTGGTCGGCCGGTTCCGGGTCACCGAGCGGGCGCTGTGGACGTCGTTCGTCTGGCGCAACGAGCTCGCCGACACGTTCGTCGAGGTGCTCGCCGCGCCGTGGCTGCTCCGGTTCGCCACCGGCACCCCGCTGCTCACCCTCTGGATGCGGACCCTCGGCGCGAAGATCGGCCGGGGAGTGTGGCTGGAGACGCTGTGGCTGCCCGAGTACGATCTGGTCCGGCTCGGCGAGGGCGCGACCGTCAACAGGGGGTGCGTGGTGCAGACCCACCTGTTCCATGATCGGATCATGAGCATGGACGAGGTCACTCTGGGCGCGGGCGCCACACTCGGCCCGCACGGCATCGTGCTGCCCGGCGCCAGCATCGGCGCCCGCACCACCGTCGGTCCCGGCTCGCTCGTCACCCGCGGTGACGCGGTGCCCGAGGACTCCCGCTGGCTCGGCAACCCGATCGCGACCTGGCCGGCGACGGCCTCCCGCAAGGCATGACCCCACCGGCCGGGCCGGTCGGCGCCTCGCCGGGTGCCGACCGTTCGACCGATCCGTACCTCCCGGAGCACGGCAACGGCGGCTACCGGGTGCTGCACTACGACCTCAACCTGGACTACCGGGTGGTGTCGAACCGGCTGACCGGCCGGGCGGTCGTCACCGCCCGCGCCGGTCAGCCGCTGTCCCGGTTCACCCTGGACCTGGCGTCCCGGCTGCGGGTGCAGGACGTGCGCGTCGACGGCCGGCCGGTCAAGTTCGACCACCGGCCGGGGAAACTGCGCGTCAAACCGGACCGGCCGATCGGTTACGGCGCCACCTTCAAGGTCGAGATCCGGTACGGGGGCAAGCCCGGCCCGGTGTCCGGCCGGTGGGGTGACATCGGCTGGGATCGGCTGTCCGACGGGGTCCTGGTGGCGAGCCAGCCGAACGGGGCGCCGTCCTGGTTCCCGTGCAACGACCGGCCCGGCGACAAGGCCACCTTCCTGGTGACGCTGACCGTGGCGTCGGCGTACACCGTGCTGGTGACCGGCGACCTGGTGTCGCGGCGACGGGCCGAGGGCAGCACCACCTGGGTGTACGAGCGGGACGAGCCGACCGCCCCGTACCTGATGAGCGTCCAGATCGGCCGGTACGACCTGGTCGAGCTGGCCGCCGGCCGGGTCGTCCAGCGGGCCGCGATCACCCCCCGGGCCCGCAGCGCGTTCGCGTTCGACTTCGGGCGGCACGGCGAGATCATGACGGTGCTGGAGCGGCTGTTCGGGCCGTACCCGTTCCGCGAGTACGTGGTCGTGGTCACCGCCGACGAGCTGGACGACCCGGTCGAGGCGCAGGGGATGGCCGTCTTCGGCCGCAACCACGTCGACGGGCGGCGCACCCACGAACGCCTCGTCGTGCACGAACTGGCCCACCAGTGGTTCGGCAACAGTCTCACGGTCGCCGACTGGCGGCACATCTGGCTCAACGAGGGCTTCGCCACGTACGCCGAATGGTTGTGGTCCGGAGCCTCCGGCGGCCCGTCCACCAACGCCCACGCCGCCCACTGGCATGCCTGGGTCGCGGCGCAGCCGGCGACCATCGCCGTCGCCGATCCCGGCGTGGACCGCATGTTCGACCCGCTCGTCTACAAACGCGGCGCGCTGGCCGTGCACGCGTTGCGGGCCCGGGTCGGTGAGCGGGCGTTCTTCCCGCTGCTGCGTTCGTGGGTGGCCGAGCACCGGCACCGGACCGTGACGACGGCCGGATTCCGAGAGCACGCCGCCCGGTTCTCGGCGGTGCCCCTGGACGACCTGTTCACCGCCTGGCTGGACCGCCCGGCCCTGCCGCCGCTGCCCGAGGTGCGGTGACCGGCGCGTCCCGGCCCCGTACTGTGCACCGGATGAGCATCGGTAAAGGTGAGATCGCGCCGGACTTCGAACACCCCGACCAGGACGGTACGCCGCGGCGGCTCAGTGAACTCGTCGCCGACGGGCCCGTCGTCCTCTTCTTCTACCCCGGGGCGATGACCAAGGGCTGCACCGCGGAGGCCTGCCACTTCCGGGACCTGGCCGCGGAGTACCGCGGGGCGGGCGTGCAGCGGGTCGGCATCAGCCGGGACCCGGTCGCGAAGCAGAAGGAGTTCGCGGAGACGTACGGCTTCGACTATCCGCTGCTGTCCGACCCGGAGTCGACGACCATCGCCGCGTACGGCGTCAAGCGCAAGCTGGCTCTGGGCCCGCTGACCACCAAGCGGATGACGTTCGTGATCGGCGCCGACCGTACGGTCCTCGAGGTCATCCACAGCGAGATGGACATGCATCAGCACGCCGCGCAGGCGTTGCACGTGGCGAAGACCGCGGGGGATCGGCAATGATCGACGGATGTCTCGGGTCCGTCGGCGCGTTCGGCTCGGCCCTGGCGATCGGCTCCCCGGTCGTCGCGGGAGCCGTCGCCGTGGCGGTGGCCGTCGCCGTGCTGGTGCTCGGGCGGCTCACCCGGTCACTGCCGGCCTCGTGAGACTTCTCGTGTGGTGGGTCCGGGCGCGATACGAGCCCGGACTCACCACACGAGGGTTGTCAGCCGAGCCGCCAGAGCTGGGCGGCGAGGCCGTTGCACGGGTACAGCGAGAGGCGGGCGCCGTTCGCGGTGTTCCACTCGAAGTTGTCCAGGCACGAATTGCCGGCCACGTTGCGCAGGGACATCCAGCCGCTGCCCCGGTCCTGCACGATCCACTGCTGGCCGGTGGAGCCGTTGCAGGTGTAGAGGCCGACGTCGGCGTTCGACGCGGTGGTCGAGGTCAGGTTGGCCAGGCAGGTGCCGGTGTTACGGTTGCGGATCTCGTAGTGGGCGCCGTTGCGGTAGTTCAGCTCGAACTGCTGCGCGGTGCCGTTGTTGCAGTCGTACAGCCTGACCAGGGCGCCGAGCGTGGTGTCCCGGTTGTAGTTGTCGACGCACCGGTTGCTGTGCTGGCCGCGGATGCCGGGGCTGGTGACGGTGCTGGGGATCGGCTGGCCGAAGAACGGGTCGCCGTTCTCCCGCCAGAGCAGCTGCTGCACGCGGGTGTGCCGGTTCGGGTCGGTCAGCGCGTCCGGCGTCGGGGTGGCGTAATCGCGGGCGTGGTAGACCAGCATGTCGGTGACGCCGTCCTCGGCGACGGTGAAGCTGCCGTGCCCCGGGCCGTAGACGCCGTTGGCGGTCTGGAAGACCGGGTTCGGGTGCTTGTACCAGGACGCCGGGTTCAGCAGGTCGGCGGTGTCCCAGGAGGACAGCAGGCCCAGCTTGTACCGCGAGTCGGTCGCCGAGGCCGAGTACGCGATGTACACCCGCCCGTTCTTGACCAGCGGTGACGGGCCCTCCACCACGCCGGCGACGCCTTCCTTCTCCCAGGCGACGGTCGGCCGGGCGATCTCCACGGCGGTGCCGGTGATGGCGGTCGGGCCGTTCATCCGGGCCAGGTACATGTGGCTGTTGAAGCTGGTGGACGGGCTGTCCTGGGCCCAGGCGAAGTAGCGGACGCCCTTGTTGACGAAGACCGCCGCGTCCAGCTGGAACGACTCCCAGCCGGTGTTGAACCGCTGCGGCGCGCTCCACGTGCCGGTCATCGGGTTGGCGCTGGTGTTGCGGATCCAGTAGAGCCGCTGGTCGAAGACGGCGGTGCCGGGCGACGCCGAGAAGTACATGTACCAGGCGCCGTCGATGTACTGGATGTCCGGCGCCCAGATCCAGCCGCTGAGCGCTCCACTGGACGGCGCGACGAACGCGTTCGACGTCGCCGCGGTGCCGAGGCCCTGGAGGGTGGTGGCGCGGCGCAGTTCGACGCGCTTGTAGTCGGGCACCGAGGCGGTCATGTAGTAGTAGCCGTCGGTGTGCTTGTAGATCGCGGTGTCGGCGCGCTGCTGGACGATCGGATTCTTCACGGTGACGAACTGGGCGGACGCCGGGGAGGCGTACCCGGCCAGCAGCACCACCGCGAGGGCCAGCGCGACCGTGAGCTTGCGACGGATGCGAGCGGGGAGACCCATCGTGACTTCCTTGCGGACGGGGGAAGGGAACGTGTGATCGTTAACATGCACGTCGATTCGACCCACGTCAAGAAACATCCCCGAAATGTTGTCACTGCGGCTCCCTCTGTGAGCGCTAACGGGAGGCGGCGCCGGCACGGCCGGATCGACGGGCGAGGGCGGCGTGCCCGCGCGAGGTACGCTCGTGCGGTCGGAGGGGGAACCGGACGTGTGGGCCGAGCAGCGGGTGCGGCAGGCATGGCATGCCGCCGTGCTCGCCCTGGTGCTCGGCGCCGCCTGGATCTCGCTGCTCGGCGTCGGCCGCGGCGAGTGGTCCACCGCCGGCGAGCTGCCCAGGCCCGCGGTCGTCGCCGCGGCGCCGCAGGCCGCCGTCCCGGTGGTGCCGGAGGCCCGGCTGGCCGGCAAACCCACACCCTGCTCCCTGCTCCTGTTCGTCGCCGCGATCGCCGCCGTCCTGTTCGGCACGCGCCGGCACCTCCGGTGGCCGGTCGCCGCCGCGCGGACCTGCGCCGCGACACCGTCGCTGCTCCTGCACGCGATGAGAGGACGGGCGCCGCCACGCCGCCTGGCGTAGCCGAGCCCCCTTTCCTCTTCACCCACGCCGTGCCTGCCGCGTGCCGCGTCTGAGAATCAGGCCGCGCGCACCGCGTACCGCCGCGTGGGGTCCTCTCTCAAGGAGCATCCGCAATGTCGCGCGTCAACGCCGTGCGCGCGGTCCTCGCCCTGGTCGTGTTGGCGGTGTCGGGGTGGCTGCTGGCCACCCACCCGCCCCGGCTCGGGCTGGACCTGCGCGGCGGAACCCAGATAGTCCTGGAGACCCGGGACGGTGAGTTCGCCCAGGCGACCCCGTCCACCACCGACGAGGCCCTGGAGGTGCTGCGCCGCCGCGTCGACGAGCTCGGCGTGGCCGAGCCGACCCTGGCCCGCTCCGGGGACCGGCGGATCATCGTCGAACTGCCCGGTGTCACCGAACCGGCCGAGGCGGTCCGGGTCATCGGCCGTACCGCCCAGCTCACCTTCCATCCCGTCCGCGGCGCCGCCACCGAGCTCACCCTGCCGTCCGAGACGGGCGAACCGCTGCATCTCGGCCCGGCGGCGCTCACCGGGCAGCAGGTCAGCGGCGCCACCGCAGGCCTGGACCAGTTCAACGGCTGGCAGGTCGACCTGGAGTTCCGCGGCGGCGGCGAGGCCTGGCGCAGACTGACCGGCGAGGCCGCCTGCGCCCCGCCCGGCGACCCGGCCCGGCGGGTGGCGATCGTCCTGGACCGGGAGGTGATCTCGTCGCCGCAGGTGAACGAGGACGTCGCCTGCAGCGCGGGCATGAGCGGTGGCCGGACCCGGATCACCGGCACGTTCACCGAGGACGAGGCCAAGAACCTGGCCCTGCTGGTCCGGGCCGGCGGCCTGCCCGTCCCGGTCGACATCGTCGAGCAGCGCACCGTCGGCCCCAGCCTGGGCAAGGCCGCCGTCGACGCGTCGGCGCAGGCGGCGCTGATCGGCGTGCTGGCCACGATCCTGTTCATCGTCGCCGTCTACCGGATCGTCGGCGGCGTCGCGGCGTTCGCGCTGATCTGTTACGGCCTCATCTCGTACGCCGCCCTGCTCGCGATCGGCGCCACCCTCACCCTGCCCGGCCTGGCCGGGTTCGTGCTGGCGATCGGCATGGCCCTGGACGCCAACGTGCTGATCTTCGAGAGAGCGCGGGAGGAGTACGCCGCCGGTGGCCCCCGCCGCAGCCTGCGTACCGCCCTCCGCTCCGGTTTCAGCAACGCCTGGTCCGCGATCGCCGACTCCAACATCACCACCCTGCTCGCCGCCGGCCTGCTGTTCTTCCTCGCCTCCGGCCCGGTCCGCGGTTTCGGCGTCACCCTGTCGATCGGCGTGCTGGCGTCCATGTTCACCGCGCTCGTACTGACCCGGGTGGTGGCGTCCCCGCTGGTGAACACCCGCTGGCTGAGCCGCCGCCCGGCCTGGAGCGGCCTGGCCGGCGTCGGCTGGGTGCGCCGGACCCTGGAACGCCGCGACCCGGACATCATGGGCCGCCGCGGGCTGTGGCTGGGCGTGGCGCTGGCGTCCGTGGTGCTGGCACTGGCCGGCGTCGGGATCCGCGGCCTGAACCTGGGCGTCGAGTTCACCGGCGGCCGCCTCGTCGAGTACGCCGCCACCACGCCGCTCGCGGTCGACGACGCCCGTGCCGCGGTGACCTCCGCCGGCCTGGACCGGGCCGTGGTCACCACCTCGGGCGACGGCAACATCAGCGTCCGGGCCGGCGGGTTCGGCGAGGACACCGAAGCGGAGGTACGGTCGGCGCTGGCCACGGCCGGCGGCGGCGACATTCAGCGGCTCCGGGACGAGAAGATCGGCCCGACGCTCGGCGCCGAACTGCGCCGCAACGCCCTGATCGCCCTCGCGGTGGCCCTCGCCGTCCAGCTCGCCTACCTGGCTGTCCGGTTCCGCTGGCGGTGGGGCGCCGCCGCGGTCCTGGCGATGTTCCACGACGTGCTCATCCTGGTCGGGGTGTTCGCGTGGCTGGGCCGGCCGGTCGACGGGGTGTTCCTGGCGGCCCTGCTCACCGTCATCGGGTACTCGGTCAACGACTCGGTCGTCACCTTCGACCGGATCCGTGAGCTGGTCCGGGCCGATCGCGGGAAACGCACCCCGTTCGCCCGGCTCGCCAACACCGGCGCCCTGCAGACCGTGCCGCGGACCGTCAACACCGGGCTCGGCGCGATCTTCATCCTCGCCGCCCTGGCCGTGCTCGGCGGCGACTCGCTGGTCGACTTCGCGGTGGCCCTGCTGGTCGGCATCATCGTCGGCACGTACTCGTCGGTGTTCGTCGCGAACCCCCTCGCCGTCGTGTTCGAGTCCCGCCGCGCGGGCCCGGCCGCCCCGCCGCCCCCGGTGGAGTCCCGGCGGGGTGTGCCGGCCGCACGGTGAACGCATCGTGTCCCGCCGGACCAGGGTCCGGCGGGACACGATCGGTGCGCCGATCAGGCGTACGTGTAGCTCGCCCGGTGGTCGAGCACCGCCGCCGGGGTGACGCCGCCCCACGGCTGCATCTCCTCGTTCAGGTCGACGACCCCCGCGGTGCCGGCGGGCGGCAGATAGTGACCGGCGTCGAAGCCCCAGCGGGTCTGCCACTGCGACCACAGCCGGTCGATGTTGCAGTGGTGCAGCCAGAAGACCGGATCGTTCGGCGAGTCCTGCTGGGCCATGTGCCCGCCGACCCAGACGTGCACCGCGTTGTGCAGGTTCGCGCCCTGCCGGTTCCAGCCCTCCATCATGTTGCGCATGCCGGTGGCCGAGGCGCTGCTCCACGGGGCGGCGTCGTACGCCGCGACGTTCAGCACCCGGTTCACCTGGGTGCCGGTGGGCAGGGTCGCGCCGCCGGCGGCCAGCGCCCGGCGCAGCGACGTCGCGCTGGAGGCGCTCACGGTGATCCGCCAGTTGGTCGCGCCGGCGAACGGGCCGGTGGTGACCGGGCCGTTGCCGCCCGCGCCGGTGCCACCCATGAAGTCGGCGGTGAACGGCGCGCCGGTGGCCGTCCGGTCGCCGGTCCAGTCCCAGTACGGCAGGGACACCGACGGGTCGAGGACCTGGAGCGCCTTCTCGAACTCGGTCAGGTACTGCCGGTGCCAGGGCAGGAACGACGGTGACTGGTGTGCGTAGCGGACGCCACCGACGGCGGCGAAGTAGTTGATGTGGGTGGTGACGAACCAGTCGTAGTTGCGGCCGGTCGTCTGTGCCTTGAGTCGTTTGACGGCGGCGACGAACGCCGCCTTCTCCGCGCTGGTGAGGTCACGCGCGTTCTTGCGTACGCCCATGGTGTGTCAGGCCTTTCCGGGATCGGTGGGTCAGCGTCCGTGGTCGTGTGTCGCGCCGGCGAGGGCGGTCAGTTCGCGGTCGCCGAGGACGTCGACCGCCCGCCGGGCGAGCCGCAGCAGCCCGTCCTGGTTGCCGCCGGTGTCGATGAGCACGGGCTCGTAGTGGTTGAGGGCGCTGATGTAGCCGGTCCCACCGGGCAGCGCGATCGCCATGACGGCCAGCCGCCTGCCGTCGATGTGAACCTCGTGTGCGGCGCCGGTGGCGCCGGCCCGCAGCGCGCTGCGGTCACCGGATCCGGCGTGTACGCCGGTGATCTCCCGGCCGCGGTACGTCACGGTGAAGTCGCGTGGGTCCCGGTGCGCCGGTGTCGCGCGGGCCGGGGACCCGGAGCCGGAAAGGGCCTGGGCGCCACCCACTGCGGTGGCGACGGCGACGGTGGCGGCCCCGTATCGGAGCGCGTCACGACGACTGATCTCAGGCATGTCATTCCCCATTTCTGATTCGATTTCCGGGCAGCGTGAAATGGCCGGATCATTCGTATGATCCGGCGGATTCTTGGTCGGTCAGCCGGTCCTGATCAGGGTGAATGGCAAGCGCATGGTTGGTTCTCCTCTGCTCGTCGGATTCCGGGGATCTCCCGAGAATGGCCGGCACGGCAGAACCTACCGGAGCTCCGCAAGCGGATCCGGCCGTCGTTCTCAATGCTTTAACGATCGTTTACCAGTTAGCTTTTTTCGGCGCCCGATCGGTGGTGCGAAGCCACCAAAAGCGGACGTGATGTGCAACGGGTCACAGGATGCCGCGGGGCTCGTTCGCAACGGGCGACAGGACCTGGGTGCCGATCACGTTCAACAGCTTGAGGCGCTCGGCGGAGTCGCTGCCGGGCGCCGCCGTGTAGGCGACGATCCGCACGTCGCCACCGGGCGCGGTCAGCACGTCGCAGTCGACGGTGAACGTGCCGACCTCGGGATGGCGCACGGTCTTGCTGCCGGACCCGTGGACGGCCACCGTGCCGCCGTCCCACAACCGGGCGAAGTCCTCGCTCGCCGCCCGCAGATCCGTCACCAGATCGCGCAGCCCGGCGTCGGCCGGATAGCGGGCGGCCGCCCCGCGCAGGTCGGTGACCAGCGCGGCCCGTCAGAGCGACAGGTAGTAGGCGGCGAAGGCGTCCGGCTCGAATCCCTCGGCCCGGTAGAGGGCCTGCGCGGCGAGGTTGTCCGGTGCGGTCTGCAGCTGGACCCCCACGGCGCCGGCGGCCCGCGCCTCGGCCGCACAGGCCCGCACCAGGGCCCGCCCGGCGCCGGTGCGCCGGGCCGTGGGCGCGACGAACAGGTCGTTGAGCGTCCACACCGGCGCCATGGACAGCGACGAGAAGGTCGGGTAGACGTTGACGAACCCGGCCGGCGTGCCGTCCTGGGCGCGGGCCAGCAGCAGCACCGCCTCACCGCGCTCCTGCCGCTCCCGCAGGAAGGCGAGGACCCGCTCGGGCGGGGCCGGGCGCTGATAGAAGTCGAGGTACCCGGCGAACAGCGCGGCGGCCTCGGGCAGATCGGCGGTTCCGGCGCGGCGCACCGTGATCAGGTCGGTCATGCCCGGCATCCTGCCCGGTCCGCGGGCGGTCCGGGCGGTGCGGCCGGGCCCGTACCGATTGCCGGGAATCCCTGCCGGGTGGCAGGCGGGAGGGTGATCCGCGCCGTCGCCGGCGGTCCCGGGTGGGGTACGCGCGGGGGATACCGGGCCGGATCCTCATCTGTCACTATGACGCCTTTGCAGGTGTGATCGACGCGGCCATGGATGAGGGTCATGATGAGGCGACGTAGGGTGATCATCGGCGCGCTCGGTGTGGCCGCCGCGACGACGGCGGGATGCACCACCGCGGAGAAGAAGGAGGCCTCCGCCTGGGTCGAGCCGGTGACCGAGGCCGCGCAGGTGACCGTGCCGGTCAAGCTGAGCGTCACGCCCGCGCCCAACGCCACCGGGTGGTCTCCGGTGAAGCCGATCGTCGTCGCCGCCGAGTCCGGCACGTTGCAGACGGTCACCGTCACCAACGGCGCCACGAAGATCGCCGGCGAGATGCAGCCGGACGGGACGTGGCGGTCCACCGCGGACCTGGACTACAACAAGAAGTACCAGGTGAGCGTCACGGCCGTGGACAGCTCCGGCGCGGCGGCCACCAAGACCAGCAGCTTCACCACGCTGAAGCCGGGCACCACGGCGAAGGTGGCGTTCCAGGCCAACGGGCTGGCGTCGCTCAAGGCCGGGAAGACGTACGGCGCGGGCCAGCCGGTGATCGTCGCGTTCAGCCGGGCGGTCGACAAGGCCGCCGCGGAGAAGGCCATCGAGATCACCACGCTGCCGAAGGTGCAGGGCAAGTTCTACTGGAAGGACGACCGGACCGTGCACTGGCGGCCGGCGAAGTACTGGGCGGCCGGCACGTCGATCAAGGTGAGCGTCAACGTGTTCGGTGTCAAGCTGGGCAAGAACGTGTACGGGTCGAAGAACGCGTCCACCAACTTCGAGATCGGCCGCCAGCTGATCGCGATCGCCGACAACCGCACCCACATGACCAAGGTCTACATCAACGGCAAGCTGGTCCGGACGATGAAGAGCAGCCTCGGCAAGGGTGGCGGCACCACGACGCCGAGCGGCGAGTACATCAACTACTGGACCGCGGGCGGCCCGCACATCGTGCTGGAGAAGAAGCGCAAGCACACGATGAGCTCGGCCAGTTACGGCATCTCCGACCCGAACGACCCGAACCACTACGTGACGGAGAACGTCGAGTACTGCACCCGTATCTCGTACTCCGGCGAGTTCCTGCACGCCGCCCCGTGGAACCCGGCGCTGGGCCGGCAGAACCGGTCGCACGGCTGCATCAACCTGAGCACCGCCGACGCCGAGTGGGTGTACGAGAACTTCATCCTCGGCGACGTCGTGGACGTGGTGAACAGCCCGCGCAAGCTGCCGATCTGGAACGGTCTCGGCGACTGGACCGTGCCGTTCGACAAGTACGGACGCGACTGATTGGGTAGAGAGGGGGTCCCGGCAGCCCGCAGTCAAGGAGACCCCCGCACATGATCGTCCTGTTGCCCGTGTTCCGTCCCGGTCCCGCCCTCGGCGAACTCGTCACGGAACTGATCGCCGGCGGCACGCCCGCCGGCCACATCGTCGTCGTCGACGACGGCAGCGGACCCGGAGCCGTGCCGGAGCTCGGCTGCACCGTCCTCACGCATTCGGTCAACCGGGGCAAGGGGGCGGCCCTGAAGACCGGTCTGGCGTACGTCCGGCGGCAGCACCCGGGCTCCGATGTGGTGTGCGCGGACGCCGACGGTCAGCACCGGGCCGCCGACATCCGCCGGGTCGCCGGGCACGTCCGTCCCGGCCGGATCGTGCTGGGCGTCCGGGATCTCGACCGGATGCCGCCGCGCAGCCGGTTCGGCAACACCCTCACCGGCTGGCTGTTCCGTGCGATGACCGGCCACCACGTGCCGGACACCCAGACCGGGCTGCGCGGCCTGCCGGCGGACCTGCTGGGCCGGCTCGGCACGATCCCCGGCGACGGTTTCGACTACGAGATGAAGATGCTCGTCGACGCGGCCGCCCGGAACGTGCCGATCGACCAGGTCACCGTCCCGACCCGGTACCTGGACGGCAACGAGGGCTCACACTTCAGCGCCCTCGCCGACTCGGCCGCGGTCTGGGGGACGCTGCTGTGGCACGGCGCGAAGGTCAGGACTCGGACTGCAGAAAGCTGACCAGCCCCGCCAGCTCGGGGGGTGCGCGCCGCCTCGCCGAGCGACCGGGCGAGGACCTCGTCGTGGACCGGGCGGGCCTGCTCCAGCAGTCTCTGCCCGGCCGGGATGAGCTCGGTGTAGATGCCGCGCCGGTCGTCGGCGCCCAGGATCCGGGTGAGCAGGCCCCGGTCCTCCAGCCTGGTGACGAGCCGGGTGGTGGCGCTGCTGGAGAGGGCGGCGGCGCGGGCCGGCTGTCGCATCCGCATGTGCCAGCGGCCCTGTGCCACGGCGCGTTCTTCGGCATCGGGTCGGTCGTCGCCACCGGCCTCGTCCCCGAAAACCGCAAGGCCGCCGCAATCTCCATCATGTTCACCGGCCTGACCGTCGCGAACGTGCTCGGCGTACCCCTCGGCACCTTCCTCGGCCAGGCAGCCGGATGGCGCGCCACCTTCTGGGCCATCGCCGGCCTCGGCGTGATCGCGTTCGGCGGGGCGGGGTCGCTCGGCGCAGCACCCGGTCGGAACGCATCCGGCCGAGGATCTCCACCGGCAGGTCGCGCCGCAGCCAGGCGATGCGCGGGGCCTCGTAGCCGGCGTCGAGCACGATCAGGATGTCGCGGTCACCGGTCTGCCACTGGCCCGCGTCGGTCAGCCGACCGACGAGCTGCCGGATCTGCGCGTAGGTGATCCTCGTGACGTCCGCGGCCGGCGGCAGCCGGACGGCGTCGAGCAGCGCCGTCCAGGAGGTCCGGCCGGTTTCCAGGGCGGCGACGATCGAGTAAGGCCAGCCCGCGATGATGCGGTGTTCGTCCTTGCCGCGGCCGTAGGTGTGGCAGAACGAGCGCTGCGGGCTGCAGTCGCCGTCCGGGCGCAGCCATGGTGAGACATCCTCTGTCCGCTACGTCGGCGTGTCTTTTCGGCAGAGCACGTCGCGATGATCCCGGGTCCAGTTGTGAGCCGCGTGTACGGTATCGGCCACTCCCGAATCGCGAAGCCGGACCATTGCGGGCTCGCCGGCCTCTGCTGCGGCTTCGATGCCGCGCCAGCACCGGTCCTGCCACCACATGATCGTGTCGATCAGGGCGGACCGATCCTCCAGCCCGTAGGCATCAGCGATGACGCGGACGAGACCCGCTGCCTTCGCAGCGTCCTCGACGCTGGGGCCGAGTCCGACGTATTGCCAGCAAACGTGCGCGACATCGTGGATCCGCGCGCCGGGTGCAGCGATATCCCAGTCGATGAAAGCCGTCGGCAGCAGCTGCCCGCCGGTATCTCGATAGACCGTGTTCTTCGGCGACAAGTCGTTGTGGCAAACGACCTCCTGACCCCCGGCAAGCTCCGTCCCGGCGGTCAGGTCGTGGAACCGGCGAACCTGACGAGCGACCGCGGCGAGGCTTTGTTCCGACCGTATCGAGAGCGGCTCATGGCCTTGCCGCCATGGCACCTCGCCGTCGATGAAGCTGAGCATCTCCCGGCCCTGCTCGTCGACGCCGAGGAACCGCGGTGCACCACTCCAGTGGTGCTGCTCGAAGTGGCGTAACAGGCGGCGGACGAACACCGGGTCGCGCGGTGGTGACTTCCGGACGGTATCGCCGACCAGCACGACGTCAGCGACGAAACCTCCCGCCAACGGATGCTCAGTCAGGCCCAGGGGCGATGGAGCTGGTTGTGCCTTGTTCGGACCCCACACCCTCGCCCCATCTCATCGAACGGTCGAAGCCGGAGACACCGTATCGCGGTCAGCTATCGGCATGAGGCTGGCAGCAGGTGCTCACAACCGGCGGTCAACGTCCTCATCTGCCGCTGAAAAGTGACCGGTAGGGGCGACTGTCAGCGACGGTCGGTCGGCCGGAGTATCACGGCATACAGGTCACGAGGGCCGGGCTCGTGGACATTGCCGTCGGAGTCCCGCCCCAGCGGAGCGGAGTCGCCGGTGGCTGGGAAATACCAGGCCTCCTCCACGTCTGCCAGCGGAGAGCAGTCGTCTCCGTCGGCTCCGTCCCCGGCAAGGACAACGACAGCCTCGGCGGGCATGCCGGCCAGGGCTTCGCGCAGGTCGGCGACGGTGATCGTTCCGAGAACGAGCATCGGGTCCACTCGGGCGTTCTGATCCCGTACGTAAGAGTTGTCTTCGGGGCTCATCGCATTCTCCGCTCGTCGTGAGGATGCAATGATGGGCGACTTGCGACCGAAGATGCAGCACTTCGGCGACGCGGTCAGCTATTTCCCCAGCCTGATCGCGGAACATTGCGCTGCCCACGGTGTCGGCGATGCCGGCTTTCAGGTCCCGCTGCGGCCGGTAGCCGAGATCGGTGCCGGCCTCGACGATCTCGGCCTTGAACTCGGGGGTGAACGCCCGCCGCGGCCTCGATCGCTTCTTTCCCACGCTCTCCATGATGCTGGACATCCTCCCGGAGACCACAGATCCCTGATCTTGGATGTCCGTCAGAACGGGGCAAGCCCACAACGGCGTGGACCAGGCATCGAGCGGTGCCACAGCCGATCTGATGGTGGCCACTCTCCTTGCGAGCAGCCGCGGTCACCGGGGCACGCCGGTGACCGCGACTACGGTGTCGCGGTCTGCATTCGGAAAGACATGAAGCACCCGGATCGCGGCACGAGAGTGCGTTCAGTCTCGTGCCCGCACGCGGCGCAGTAGGGCAATCCCATCCGGGTCGTTGGACCACAATGACGAGCCCAGGTCTGACAACGGATGTACGAACTCAGCCACCGCGTGCAGCGCCGTGAGATCCGTCGCGGAAACCCACCAGTCGCATTGCCCGCGGCTGTCCCACAGCATGATCTTTGCGCCGAGTCGCTCCCACCGATGGACGGTATGGCCCGGCCAGCCTGTCGTGGTCGGCCTCTGCTCACATTGTTGCCGTAGCACGCTGAGCGTTCCGGCATCGAGTTCGGCCGCCTGCGCCTGCAGCAAGGGACCCTGTGACAGACAAGACGCGTCCCACTTGCGGGCTGCCACGAACGCGGCAGTGTCGTAGCAGTACCGCTCCGTGCCGCGGACCCAGCCGGCGCGGTGCTGGATTTCACCACCGATGAGAATCTCGGGGTTGTCGTTCCCGAGAGGTACACCCCAGGCACAGACACCCTGGTTCTCGACGGAGATGACCAAGACGGAGCCTGCCCAGCCTGGGAAGCGTCGATTGGCTAACTCCGGTCGATCGATCAAGACTCTCTCAGGAAAGATGATCTGGTCGGTGTAGGGTGCGGCCATCTCCCGTGCGACCTCAGCGGTTATCAAGGCCCGAACGCGCTCGGGGACAGCCGATAGCTTCATGGGCGATGTCTAACACAGGCCGGACTGCCGTGACAGGCACCGGAGCACTGTCAGCGCGCACTCGGCGGCAAATGAGTTCGACGGCATTTGAGTAGATTTGACCGTTCTAATTGAGTATCCGGAACCCGGGTTCAGCGCCAAGGTTGCGGGGTGAGCGAATCCTGGACGTCCCGTCGTTTCAGTCTGACGAACCCGCGTGACGACGGCAGCACCGATCTTCCCAGGCTGCTGAGGCGAATGGCAGACGAGATCGAGCGTCTGGACCTCGACCCCATAGACATCCTCGACCTGACGATCGCCCAGGAGATAACCGAGGACGGCCCTTGGTGGTCCGCATCGCTCTACTGGTCACCGGATGCCGACGAGCCAGACGCTTCACAGCCCTGAGCAGCACGTTGTTGGCGGCAGAAGAGTATGCGGGCCAGAAGAGTATGCGGGCCTCAAGCTTCAGCCGCCCGAAGGCGGACATGTCGAAAGCGGCTTCACAATCAACGCTCATGAAAGCCGAGTCGCCTTACGTAAGGCACCGTACGACTACGGAGACCCGATAGTCGAATCGGTCTGACTCGCTCACGGAGATAACGCCAAGCTCAACGCGGCGCCGGTCAGTTCGTACGAATTCCGTTCCTTGGGCGGCAAGACAAATCGGAAGTCCGCTTGAGAAATAGGCTCCATTTTTCTTGTTCATCCGACCGACCGCTGCAACCTCATACTCACCGCTGTCATCGCTGTCATCGCTGTCGTTGTGGGCTTCAAATAGCACCCGGTGGATGTCAGCATTGGACCAGGTCACCGTGCCACTGATCCACCTTGGCGTGGCCGTGTGATCCGGCGAAAGCCGAGCCGTGGCGAAGCCTGCAACGACCACGAGAACCGGAAAAGCCGCCAGCCGAAGCTTTCTGGCGTGACGGCTGAGCATGGCGTGACGACGGTCAGGATTCCTCACAATGTCAAGCTACAGTCGTCCGCCGATAGCCGGCCTAGCAGTTTCGATTTCCGCCATACCGAATCCAGGCACTGAACCATGACGCCGCAACCGGTGCCTGAAGGGGTTGAGGCAGGATGAAGGCTGGTGGGTCACCACTCCATCAGACCGTAAAGGACGATCGGCACGGCGACCGTGACGAGCACGAGGGTACGCAGCACGGACGGCGCGTTGCGCAGCAGTCCAGCGAGCAGCAGATTCAGCACGGTCATCGTGGGGAAGACGGCGAGCCAGATCATCACGGTCATCTGGTGACGAGACGGCGGCCCGAGCCACTTCGGCTCAGCGGCGACGGCGTTAGCGGCAAAAGATTCCTGGGACATGGTGCATCGCTCCTTAAAGGCTTGGAGGGTTTGGATAGGTGATGGCGCCGGCCATATCCGGCCTCATGCCAGTTGCCTTCCAAGCGATCTGAGCGAAGGCACCCGGCCCGGCGCCGGGCTTGCCGTGATCGGGGCGACCGTAAATTCAAGTCCGCGCGTAGGGCGGTGGCGGTGGCGCCCCCGAGCCGTCGTGCGCAGCGACCCACGCGTCGTGCAGCCACATGTCCGTGCCGCGGCGGCCCTCGTCTCTGTCCCAGGTGACGCCACGCTCGTACGTCACGATGCGGGCGTCGGGACCGACGAGGACCCAGGTGTACCGGCCGTCTGCGTGCCGAGTCTTGACCTTGATACCGGCGATGGTTTGAGTGGTGCCCGCGGCGTCGGTGATCGTCTCGTCGTGCCGGTCGACCCACTGCACGGTGAGTGCCTCCGCGTGTGCGCCGTCGACGCGTCGCAGGAACGAGAAGGCGACGCGTTCGGCGTCGTTCTTGTTCGGCAGGTCTCCGGGCGCACTACCCGTCAGGTTGGTGAATCCCAGGAGCGTGCCGTCGTCGGTGACGACGGCCGTGGTGTGCGGGCCACCGAGCCGGTAGCCGGCTCGCTGGAAGCGCACCACGGAAACGGCGGAGGTGTCGTGCCGCTCGCGTCTGGTCCGGGCGACGGGGAGGTCGGAAGGGACGGCAAGTCCCGCGGCGGCCAGGGCGCGTTGCGCCCGGTCCGTGGTCGGTTGTTCGGGGGTGGACGACATGGCGCCTCCGGACGGCTGAGGGGTAAGGGGGGTAGCGGGAGCAGAGGTGCTCCGCGCCGGCGGTGGTGGGGCTACCTGGGCATCGGCGCAACCGGCTAGTGTGCCGACAAGGACGAGACCGGTCGCCGTCACCAGGGCGCCGCCCTTCATGCCGCACTGCCTGCCGGGGCGTATCCGGCCGGGGCAACGGCGATCGCGTCGATCTCCACCCGGACGCGCGGGTCGAACAAGGCGGCGACTCCGATGAGAGCGCTGGCGGGCCGGGAGCCAGGCGCTATCCAGCGGTCGCGCACCGCCCGGATAGTTTCCAGCGATCGGTTCGGGAGATCTCGTACGTAGATCGTCACGCGCGCCAGGTCTGCCGGTAACGCCCCGGCCCCGGCGAGCGCCGTCACCAGGGCGGCGAAGGCCCGGTCGAGTTCAGCGTCGAAATCCTCCGGAACATCCGCATCGTCGCTCAGGGCCGTCTGCCCCGACACGAGGAGGAGGCCTCCGGCGACATGCACGACATCCGAGATTCCGGGTACCGCGCTCGGCAAGCGGGTGACCACCCGACCGCCGGTCGAACCGCCGTCGACATTGTTCGCAGCTGTGCCTTCTGCTGCATCCGCTCCCGCGTACATGACTCTCCTCTCAACCAACTAACTAGTTGGTTTCTACGCCGAGCCCGCAAGGAAGTCAACTGAACAGTTGGTACTGTCCTCGCCATGGCACGTGACAGCGCTGCGACGAAGAAGGCACTGCTGGAAGCCGCTGTGTGCGAGTTCGCCGAGTTCGGCTTGGCCGGCGCCCGTGTGGACCGGGTGGCCCGGCGGGCCGGCGTGAACAAGGAACGGATCTACAGTCACTTCGGCGACAAGGGCGGCCTCTTCGCCGAGGTCCTGCGCGTCGAGCTGGCTCGACTGGCGGCCGCCGTGCCGCTCTCGGTGCCCGATGGCACCCGATCGCTCGGGGACTACGCGGCGGACGTCTTCGACTACCACCGCACCCATCCGCACCTGCTGCGCCTGCTGCACTGGGAGGCGCTGGAGGCTTCCGGGGGGACAGCCGCGAACGACGAAGAGCGCCAGCGCGGGTACTCCGAGAAGGTGGCGGCGCTGCGCGAGGCTCAGCGGACCGGTCGCCTCGCCGAATCCCCGGACGGCGCTCTGCTGCTCTACGCGGTGGTCGCGCTCGCAGCATGGTGGCACGCGGTCCCGCAGGTCGCGCGCATGATGCTCGGCCCGCTCGCCGACGATCCGCGCGCGCAGCGTGACGGCTTGGTCCACCTGGTCGATCGACTGACCAAGCCGACTAACCGTTGACGGCTCAGGGTATGGGCCCACCGCCGAACTCAGGGCCCCGCGTCGAAATGGTCGCACGGATTCACGGCACCGGGACACAGCGCCACCACTGCTCGCCAAGCTGAACGCAGCCCACCGGATCGACTGGTCACGGGCAGCGATGGACGCCAGTCACATCGACGCGGAAAAGGGGGTTCCCGGACAGGGCCGTCGCCGGTCAACCGCGGTAAACCCGGTTCGAAACACCACCTGATCTGCGACGGCAACGGCACCCCGATCTACGTGCTGACCAGCGGCGCGAACGTCCCCGACGTCAAACGAGCTCTCGACCTGCTCGACTGCTATCCCGCCGATCGCCGCACGACCGGGCCGACCCCGCCGGCGCTTCGCGACCCTGCTGGCCGAACGCGCTGCCCCAGCGAGGAGGAGCTTGTTAAGCAACGAGATCTGGCCGAATGAAATCGGCGTTCGGGCTGTTCCAGAGTCGCTCATAATAGTGGCGAATGTACTCGTCAGCAAGTTTTCTACTCCGTACAGAGATGCCGAGGGTCTGGTCTCCGTCTCGATGCGTGAAGAAGACGACGTCGTCGTATATCCCGACGTTGAATGCTTCGGTCAAATGGACAGGGACACTGAGCACCTTGACGAGATATCTAGGCCGCCGACGTTGGCCTCAGCGGCGAATTTTAGCTCTTGCCTGAAGAATGCGCCTCGCCTCGCATTGGCCCTTCATTGCGTAGGTGAGTAACCCAGACGCGATCGCTTGCTGCGAGAATCGCAGAAACGGTTGCGTTATAGACCTTACTTCTTCCTTCATAGAACGAAACTCTTGCGCTCTGGGCGTCGGCGAGCGAGAAGATCGTGTCTTTGATGGACATCAGCTCGCCTTCAATACGCTCAAGGTCCATCTGGCTTTTTGACAGGCCTGCGGCGTGAACAAGGGCCGCAAGAGGGAGTATGAATAGCGTTGAGCCGAGAAATGGTCTTTCGAATCTCTCCGTACCCAGCTCGCGAACGAAGTAGGCGAGTATGAAATAGACTGCTAGCAGTCCGATGGCAATATAGTAGAAAGATCGCTTCGCCAAAGCGGCACCCTTGACCATGATTCCACTTCTCTGCAACAAGTTCCGCTACTCCAGACACTGTAGATCGTTGTTAAGTAACTCAGCCGGCTCCCATGACTGGAGTTGCTCCGCGCTTCCCGCCTGCGAATAGGGCAAGGAGGCTGGATGAATTCCTAGCCGATGCACAAGTAGACGAGGAACTCCCGGATTCTCAATAATGCCCAAGAACGGTAGTCACTGCACTGTCAGCCATCCGACCCGGCATCGCTGGACCGAAGGCATCGCTCATTCAGTCGATGATGTAGCAGTTGGCATAGTGCACTCAATTCGGCAAATCCGTGTACTCATCGGGGTTGCCTCCGGGTCGACTGCTGTGACGGAGCGTCATGCAGAGGCGGGGGGGAGT
>NZ_BOMZ01000093.1 GCF_016862455.1 Actinoplanes utahensis | reverse complement strand
ATCACGCTTCACCCGCTCGGCGGCATGACAGTGCGTTGCGGGCCGGAAGGGAGTTGAACCCTCGGTGAGGCATGGTACGCCAGTGGCCCCCCACGCGTCTACAGGCCGCCGTGCGTACCCAGCTGCCAGCTCGTTGACACTGCAATAACCTGGCTCTGCCACCGGTCCGCCGCAGTATCACCGCAACGGTGCACGCCACCACTTGGATTACCTCAGCGTCCGAAGCGTTATCGGCAGCAGATCAGTACGGCTCCACGCTCCCATAGACGAGTCCCTCCTGGATGCCCTTACCGGATCGGCCTAGCCGCCTTCCAGTGCCTAGCCCTGATCGACGACAAGCTCCCGGGCTGACGCCACCAGGTGATCGAGGACCGCGAGGGTGAGATCGGCCAGCTGGAACCGGTCCACCCTCGTGACGTCCAGGGACAGCTGGGTCGCGAGCCGCCGGTTCCAGTCGTTGCGGAACACCGGATGGAACCCGCTGAGGTCGCCGTTGCGAAACTCGTCCAGCACGGCAGCGTCAGCGGGCCGGGCCAGGCCACCGTGCTCGTTCGCGGACAGCGCCTGGCCCAGCTCCGGCCGGCTCAGGTCGGTAAGCATCCGCTGGATCGCTGGCAGCACCATGGCCGGCAACAGCGCCACGGCAAGGTCGTGAGCCTTCCGCCGGGCCTCGACCGCAGTCCCGTCGCCCAGCTCGACCTGCACACACGGCCGGAACAGCCATCGGGCCGCCGGGGTCATGCGGCCCTCGGAGCGCACGTCCACACCGATCCACGCGTTCGGGTCCCCGTTCGGGTGCCGCCGCCAGGCCAGGAACATCGGGTTGCCGGGGTTCGTACGCGTCGCCTCGGCCTCCCCATCCCGTTCCCGCAGCACCTTGTCGAGATCGAGAGCGACACGGCGGGTGACTAGATCGGGCACATACCAGCCCCGGGACTCGCCGATGATGCCCTCGGCCTGCTGGTCCCAGCTCGCGAACAGCCCGGCGATCTCCCCGCCGAGCCAGGCGACGTGCGGGTCGGTGCTGTCGCGCCACGCCCCGTAGAGCTCGACGAGCCCGACCGCCCGCCACGGATCGGGTGGCACATCGCCACGGTCCAGGGTGCAGTAGAAGAGAGCCGCCGAGTATTTCGCTGCCCAAGCCTGGTAGCGGTCGAGCTGATCCCCGTGCTCGGTCGACGCGCCCTTCAGCTCTAGCACCGCCACCGGATGATTCTCCCGATACACGACTAGATCGAACCGGCTCCGTGCGGCCTTGCCCTCACGCCGGACCCGGTACTCCCCGTCCGGTAGCCCCAGCACCCGGATCAGTGGCGCCGGATCCCGCTCGAACAGGAACGCCAGCAGGTCACTGGCACTGTTCTCGTTGGCGATCAGGCGGCCCAGCGCCTCGTTGTTCTCCGGCACTTCAAGATCATAAACCTTTTCGATGGTACGCCCTGCCCCAGCAGGCGGCCGAGCATTCATTGCGATATGGCTGCCCGCTGGACTACGTGTAGCAACTCACCGCGCGGCCCTACACGCGGCAGAAGAGGTAGATCGATCTTGACCGCGGCGTTGATAGCCGGGCAACGGATCACGCTGGAAAATGCGGTGATGGGTTGGTCATTGCATGCGATACCGCTGCACTTGTCCGTCAATGACGATGTGCTGGAGTGGGCTGCCAGCGCGAGATTCTCCCGGGGCGTACCTGACCAGCCGTCTGAGCCGGAATCCCTGCCATCGGTCGCCCAAGTCCTGGCTGTCTTCGCTGCCGCACAGTGCCACGGGACCGCCTGGTTCGCGCTTTGCGACTCTGGTGCGTCACCCGCTTTGGCGCCCTGCCCGGATCCGTCGGCGGGCGTGCCAGCCCGTGGGCTCGACCTCGGTGAGGTCAGCCTGCACCTGATGGGCCAGGACCAGGTTGCCTCGGAGGTGCGGTCAGATGCCCTCGTGGAGGCCTTGGCTGCCTGGCATGACGATGGCGTGGGCAGTATGCGGCATGTGAGTGCACGGCAGGCGAAACGACCGCTAGCCAAGCAAACGACTGCTGCGCCGCCGCGTGGAGGCGCGTCCCCGGATCGCACGCCTTCCCGGATCGCCTTTAAGAACGCGCGGTTGTTGCGGCGGGTCTGCTCGGGATGGCGGTTGGTTACGCCCACGGCGCGGATCGCTGCGATTCTCGGCCGGGCTCGACAAGCGCCGAGCCCGGTCGCCGAGCACCTACTTGGTGTCGATGGTGAAGGTGCCGGAGCTGTCGGCGGCTTGTTTTTCCAAGGTCTGCCAGGGCGTCGCGTCCAGACCGAGAACGTCGAGTAGGTAGGCGGAGACCGCGTCCGCGACGAGCGCGACGCGGGCGGGGTCCTCGTCGGTGGTCTCCTTCACGGCCTCTCCGGCGATCCCGCCCAGGGTGTGCTCGCCGTCGGCGATGCCGAGCAGCCGCTTCGGGGCGGGGCTGAGGTGGTAGGCGTCGGTGAACCAGTCGGGGCCGCGGGTGGACATGGCGGATTGGTCCTTGCCGCCGGTGACCACCAGGGCCGGGATGGTCATGGTGGAGTAATCCGGGCGCATGAACGGCAGGTGCTCTACCGCGAACGGGGTCAGGCTGTCACCGGTGCCGGTCGCGGCAATGAGCGCGCCGGCCTTGACCGCGGGGTGGGAGAAGCTCTCACCCGGGGTGCCGGCCTCATCGAGGACGCGGGCGCCGAGGAGGGCTCCGGTGGTCTGCGCGCCCCAGGAATGCCCGACGATCGCGACGCGATGGTGATCCGCGCGTGCGGGCAGGCCGCTGACCTGGTCGAGGATGTCGCCGAGGTGGTCCAGGATCGCGTGCAGGTCCGCGATGCGCACGCGCCAGATGCTGGCGAAGCGGGAGTCGTCGAAGCCGATGCGGTTACGGCGGGAGTCGAGGTGGGTGGGCTGCACGACGGCGAACCCGGCGGCCGCCCACCGGTCCACGAGGGGCTCGTAGCCGTCCATCGACCAGGCATTGCCGTGGGAGAAGACGATGATGGGCAACTTTTCGCCGTCGACGGGCGCTGTGACCTTGACCTGAAGCGGGGCGCTGCGGCCGGTGGTGGGCACGGTGAGTGGTTTTACCGAGACGAGCCGGCGATCGAGCGGTGTAGAGGGCATGAGAGTGTCTCCAGGACTGTCGTGGGTTTGCTAGCTTTGACGGAACGTCGTTCCGCAAGATTAGCGGAACAGTGTTCCGCCAACAAGGAGGTGCGGTGTCCGACACACTCGGTGTGCGCCAGGCCGGTGCGCGCCGCAGCCGCGAGGCGGTGCTGACGGCGGCGGCCGCGGCGTTCGTCGAGCAGGGTGTACAGGCCCCCGTCCGCGACATCGCCGGTCGTGCAGGTGTGGGAGTCGGAACGGTCTACCGGCATTTCCCGACGAGGGCGGACTTGGTGAGTGCCGTTTATCGCCATCAGGTCGACGACTGCACGGCCCTGGCCGTGCAGCTGCGGCAGCAGCCGATCCCGGCCGTCGACGCCCTAGATCGATGGGTCGCGGCCTTCGTGGACTTCCTGGTGACCAAGCATGGTCTCAGCGTCGCCTTGGGCTCGGAGGACCCGAGCCTGGCCAACCTCCACGCGCTGATACTCGACGAACTCGTCCCAGCCTGTGCGACCCTGCTGACCGCGAGTCAGGAGGCCGGGGAGACCGACCAGCAAATCACCGCGTACACGCTGCTGCGAGCCATCGGGAACCTGTGCATCCTCGGACCGGACTACGACAGGAACGACGCCAGGCAGATGGTCGCCCGCCTCCTGGCCGGATGCCGCACCCGTGGCTCCACCATTTCCGGACCCGACGCGGCGCGATCTGCACAGCGCCCGCGTTCTGCTAGGCAAAGTGCCGTCTGAATCGGGATCCGCAGCGCCACCTACGTCTGTCGCCACGAACTCTCATCGGCAAATCCGTGCGCTCGTAGCGTCCCGCCGCCGAGCCGACCGACTGTGACCCGGGGTCATCCGGCACCCGGGTAGGTGACGCTTCGGCGTGCTGGCGCCCGCGGAGCCGTGTCCGCGCCGATCGATGATCGTTGTGGCGGGCGTGACGGACAGGGCGGAAACGATCGATGTGTTGGCGGGTTCCGTGAGCAGCTCTACCTTTGCATGACCAGGCGGGCGGACGCGTTGTTCGAGTTGACGGACGCCTTGTTGTGCACCGACGGGCCGGTCAAGACGCTGGTCGGGTTGTCACTTGCTCCGGAGCACCGGCGGGGCCACGGCGCCATGTATGACGCGCTCAACGCGGGGCGCATCGACGTCGAGTCGCTGCGTCGGCAGTTGGCCGGGTTGCCGTTGCCGCGGGCGGCGGACGGCCGCCTGGTGCTCGCGGTGGATGTCTCGCCGTGGCTGCGCCCGGATGGAAACTGCAGTCCGCAGCGTTCGTTCTGCCACACCTACGGCCGCGGCAGGGACGAACACCGGATGATCCCTGGCTGGCCGTACTCGATCGTCGCCGCACTGGAGACCGGCCGGACCTCCTGGACGGCGTTGCTGGACGCGGTCCGGCTCCCACCCGGCGCGGACGTCACCACGATCACCTGCGCACAGATTCGGCAGCTCGTCGAGCGGCTGACCGACGCCGGCCAGTGGCAGGTCGGGGACTTCGAAGGGCGAGGCACCAGGACATCCTTCCCCCAGACCTCTGTCTGGATTCAAGGTGTCCGCCTCGGCGGTGGAACTTCAGGGCACGGTGGCTGCATCGCTAAGCTCAGCCTCGTAGTTGCTCACCAGCAGTGTTGCAACGACCGCCTGAATCCGGCCCCGCCCGGCCCGGCCGAGTGGGGCCGTCGGAGGGCGTCAGAATCAACAGGGCGGCTGCCCGGTAAGCCAGATCCCGCCGCCGGCAACTAGGTTCCTAGGATGCTGTAGCGGTTGTGGCCTGCCGTACGCGGGCAACATCGAGGCCCTCCAGGCGGCGGCGGTGAGTCAGGGCGTTGCCGGACTGGTGCGGTTGACCAGGACGCGAGCCAGGATGACCGTGATCACGCCGGCGGCGACGACGGTGAGCAGACCGACTCGCAGGCCGGCCTGGTCGGCCAGGTAGCCGACCAGCAGCGGCGAGAGCAGGAAACCGCCGCGCAGCAGCCAGCTCACCACGGTCAGGCCGGTGCCGGGGCGGAGGCCCGGCAGCTCGTCGGCGGTGTGCATGGCGGCCGGGACCAGGGTCGCCACGCCGAGGCCGGCGAGGGCGAAACCGGCGAGGGCGGTCGGTACCGAGGGGAAAGCCAGGGCGGCGGCCATGCCGGCGGCGCCGAGCGCGGCGCCGGCGCGGACCACGGTGCGCTGGCCGAAACGGTCCACGGCGCGGTCGCCGGTGAGACGGCCGATGGTCATCGCGGTCTGCAGGGCGACCACGGCGAGTCCGGCGGTCGCGGCGCCGGTGTGCAGTTCGTCGGTGAGGAAGATGGCGCCCCACGACGCGCCGGCGTCCTCGACGAGGACACCGCAGGCGGCGAGGACACCCAGAAGGGCGAGGAGGCGTACGGCGGCGGCGCGCATCCCGCGGCCCGGGACACCGGCAGTGGCGTGCACTGGACGGTCCGCGGCACCGGCAGTGGCGTGCACCGGGCGGCCCGCCACACCGGTCGTGGCAAGCATCGGCCGGCCCGCCACACCGGTCGTGGCGTGTACTGGGCCCGCGACACCGGGGGCGGCCTGTACTGGGCGGCCCGCGACACCGGGGGCGGAATCCGCGTCGGCTGGCACACCCCCGCTGGACTCCGCGTCGGGCGGCACGCCTGCGGTGGACTCCGCGTCGGGCGGCACGCCGGCGGTGGTGTCGGCCGGGGGATGTGGTGAGGCGGCGGCTCGGACGGGCATCCCGGCGCCGTCAGGCTCGGGGCCGTCCGCAGCGGCGTCCGTGCCGGCGGTGGGGGAGCGGGTGTCGTCGCCGGGAAGCATGTAGTGGTGGGCGATCAGGGCCACGGCGCTGAGCAGGACGGCGGAGACGGTCAGGTGCAGGCCCAGGGGCAGGTTCAGGCCGGCGGCGGCGGAGCCCATCAGACCGCCGAGGACCGCGCCGATGCTCCAGACGCCGTGCAGGGAGTTGACGATCGAGCGGCCGTAGAGACGCTGGACGCGCAGGCCGTGGGTGTTCTGGGCGACGTCGACGACCGAGTCGACGGCGCCGACGAGGAACAGCGCGCCGGCGAGGGCGGTGAGGTTCGGGGCGAGCGGGATGGCCAGGGTGGCGGTGGTGGTCAGCACGATGCCGAAGGCGGCGACCCGGGCCGAACGGTACCGGCGGACCACGGCCCCGGCGAACAGGCCGGCGAGCAGGGCGCCGACCGGGAACGCGGCGATCGCGGCGCCCAGGGCGGCGTTGCTGAGGCCGAGGTCCTCCCGGATCTGCGGGTAGCGGGGGACGACGTTGAAGAAGACCGCGCCGTTGGTGAGGAACTGGGCGGCGACGGCGGCGCGGGCCAGGCGGACCCGGCGGGCCGGGGGTGCGGGCGTGGTGAGGCGGGACACGGGATTCTCCGGATCGGGGTCGGCGCGGCCCGGTGGGGGAGCGGAGCGGCGGGAGTGCTGACGGCGTACCGGGGCCAGGGTCGCCAAAGGGGTGACAGGAGGCCCGGGAAGGCCGCGAGGGGAACGCTCGGCAGTGCTCACGGCGTACCCGGGCAGGGGTCGGAAAGGGGTGACCGCGAGGGGAAGGCTCAGCGCAGGTAACGCTCGATGGCGTGGCGGATCTGCGCCGGGGTCATCGGGTCGGTGGAGAGGGCGCTGTGCAGGGTGAGGCCCTCGATCAGGGCGTCGACCTCGCGGGCGGTCGTCGGGTCGAAATGGCGGACGAGGGCGTCGCGGCTGCGCTGCATCCAGGCCTGGGTGACGGCTTTCAGGCGGGGGTTGCGGGCGGCGGCGACGTACAGCTCGACGGTGAGGATCAGGTCGTGGCCGGGGCTGAGCAGGTCGTCGGCGACCAGGGTGACGACGGCTTCGACGGCTTCGTCGCGGGTGCGGGCGGCGGTGAGGCGTTCGTCGAAGACGCGGGCGATCGACTCGGTGTGCCGGGTGAACGCCTCGGCGAGGATGTCGTCGAGACCGTCGAAGTGGTAGGTCATCGACCCGAGCGGCACGTCCGCGGCCCGGGCGATCTCGCGGTGGGTGGTTCCGGCGACGCCGTGCTCGGCGATGACGGCGAGCGCGGCGTCGATCAGCCGGTCACGCCGGTGCGGATCGTGCCGCCGCGTCCTCCGGGCGGGCGCGGCGCCGGTCATGGCCGATCGACGGTGCGGATCACGCGTGCGGGATTGCCGACGGCCACCACACCGGCGGGCAGGTCCTTGGTGACGACCGCGCCGGCGCCGACGACGGTGTCGTCGCCGATGGTGACGCCGGGCAGGACGATCGCCCCGGAGCCGAGCCACACGTTGTCGCCGATGACGATCGGCTGGGCGGCCTCCCACTTGTCGCGGCGCGGGCCGGGCTCGACCGGGTGGGTGGGGGTGAGCAGCTGCACGTTGGTGCCGATCTGCACGTCGGCGCCGATGGTGATCGGGGCGACGTCGAGGGCGATCAGGCCGTAGTTGGCGAAGGTGCGGGCGCCGATCCGGATGTGGCTGCCGTAGTCGACGCGGAACGGGGGCCGGATGTCGACGCCCTCGCCGATCTCGCCGAGGAGCTCCTCGAGGAGGCGGCGGCGGGCGGCGGGGTCGCGGGCCGGGGTGGTGTTGTAGGCGTCGGTGAGGTCCTGGGCGCGGAGCATCGCCTCGCCGAGCTCGGGGTCGTCGGCGATGTAGAGGTCGCCGGCCAGCATGCGGTCGCGCATGGTGCGGGAGTCGGTGCTCATGCGTACGAGCGTACACATGTAATGTACTCGCGTACATAGAGTTCGGCTGGCAGGATCCTCCGGCATGACGTTGCACGAAGGAGAGATCACGATCGGCGAGGCGGGCGTCCGTCAGCTGCTCGAACAGCAGTGCCCGCAATGGGCCGCACTGCCGCTGACACCGGCCGGGGCGGGCACCGAGAACACCATGTACCGGCTGGGCGAGACGCTCCTCGTCCGGCTGCCGCGCACCACGGAGAAAGCCGGCGCGCTGCGCAAGGAGACACGGTGGCTGCCGCGCCTCGCGGACCGTCTGCCGTTGCGGATTCCCTCCCCGGTGTACGCGGGAAGCCCGGCCGGGTCCTATCCGGCGGACTGGGCCGTGTTCACGTGGATCGACGGCGCCGAAGCGGGACCGGACACGGTCGGGGACTGGGCGGCGTTCGGAACGGACCTGGCGGGGTTCGTCCGTGAGCTGCACCGCATCGAGCTCGGTGCGGTCCGGCAGGGCGGGGATCTGAGCTGGTACCGGGGTGGCGAACTGCGGCCCTGCGACGCATGGGTCACCCGCGACCTCGCCGCCAGCCGTCCACTCATCGGCGATGAGCAGGTGGACGGCCTCGAGGAGATCTGGCGGGCGGGTCTCGCGCTGCCGTCGCCGGATCGGCCGCACGTGTGGCTGCACGGCGACCTCAAGCCGACGAACCTGCTCGTCAAGGACGGGAGGCTGACGGCGGTCATCGACTTCGGAGCGTTGTCGGTGGGACTGCCGGACGCCGAACACGCGACGATCTGGGATCTGCCGGCGGGGGCGCGGGAGGCGTACCGCAAAGAACTCGATCTGGACGAGGTGACCTGGCGCCGGGCGCGGGCGTGGGCCGTCGCGGTGGCCGTCTCCGGGATCGCCTACTACTGGTCGACGTTCCCCTCGTTCGTCGCCGAGTGCCGCGCCCGTGTCGCCAACCTTCTGGCCTCCCCTGAACGCCTCTGACCCCTCACCCCTTCGACCGCTCCGTCACCTTCTTCGGCAACCGCCGTCGGCAACTGGATCCGTAGGTGCTCCCGTTCGTGCTCGACCTGTCGGTGACTTGTCCTGCCTCGCTGGCCTGGCATTCTCACGCCGCATTCCGCTGACCCCGCGTCGTTGGCCCTTTGCGGCTTTCGCGCTCCAGGCCGCTTGCCTAGAATCCTAGGATGGCCTAGGCGCCGTGCGGCAAGCCGCACGGCAAACCCGGGAAAGGCCGGCTTCGCCGACGAACACATCTGGTTTCGGAGGGTCGCTCTCTTCTCAAAGAGCGATCGGGCGGTACGCCAGCGCTTCGTCCACGATCTCCTCAGCGGTTCGGCCTTCGGAGGCTGTGAAGATCAGGTGCGAGGCGTTCGGCATGGTGAGGTTCGTGTCGAAGAGGAGGGTGTACCAGTCGGCGTCGGGATCGTCGCTCTGCGGGCCCGGGCCCGCCATGATGCGCCGGGCGATCTCCACGAGTTCGTCGCGGGTGATGTCGGGGAACCGGGGCCACCGAGGCCGGGCCACCAGATACGCGAACGTCGAGGACGAGCCTCAACTGTCGTAGGTGTGAAAGGTGTGCGCGTCATGATCGCCGCCGGTGTCGGCGTTGAACGCGGCGATCTCCTCGCCGAACGGCTCGCCGGAGTCCATCAGGTCGCCGATCCGCTCGATGACGGCGCTGAGCCGAGCGATCCGTTCCGGCGCGACGGGCGGCGGCAGCAATTCCTCACGCAGTTCCACGCGCGCATTATCCGCACCCCATCCCCATCCACCCGTCACCGCCGTAGCCGCCGAACTGCCGCGCGGGATTGTCGTGAGTGGCCGCTCACGGGACTCGCGCCCCGGATGACCGGGTGGGGCTGGTCGGCCCGGCGTGTCGGGCCGGAAACAATGCTCCTGGCACAGTCCCGTCGGCCGTACCTCAGCGGGTTTGGTTCGGCTGTGGGTGGGCGTACGCCGGCTGGCTCTCGCCTTGGTCTTTGCGGCCGTCGCCCTGTCGGGGAGGGGGACGGCTCGTGGTCGGGGACGCCTGTCAACGGCGGGCCGTGGCGACGGCGGGAGTGGTCGGCCGGGGCGGAGTGGGGGTGGTGTCGTGCAGGGGGTGGAGGGCGATGAGCATGAGGATGCCGGTGAGGGGCATCAGGTTCAGGTCGACCGGGGGGAGTGCGACGGCGAGGAGCATCATGGCCGGGCTCCACCAGGGCAGGTGGCGGGCGCGGGTGGCGAGGGCGGCCAACGCGACGATGCCGATGAAGAACAGCAGTGGGCCGATGTCGTAGACGGCGGGCTGCACGCCGGGCAGGTCGGCGAACTCGTGCTGGCGGGTGCGCAGGTCGGCTCGGTCGGTGGCGGCCAGGGCGAGGATCATGTCGGCGCTGAACTGGACGATCGTGGCGGCCAGGCCGGCCAGGGTGATGCCGGTGATCAGGTTGCGGCCGGTGCCGATGCGGGTGCGCAGGGCGAACACGACGGGTACGAACAGGAGCATGCCGGCCAGGCCGAAGAGGTGGGCGAGCTGCCAGTCGAGGCCGGGGCCGTAGTGGCCGTCGAGGCGGCCGATGATGCGGGTGAGGCCGTAGGCGGTCATGGCGAGCGGCGCGGCGATGAGGGCGATTCTCATATCGAGGATCGTCGTCGTCCGGCGCGGAGGGCGCCTCAGGTGGAACCCGGTTCGTGTCCCTGAGTGTCCCCTGAGACGTGGCGGAGCAGTTTCTCGGTGAGGGTGGTGAAGGTGGCGGCGGCCTGTTCGTCGCCGGTGTCGCGGGTTCCCCAGTAGTCGGCGCCGGTGGTGGTGGGAACCCGGTCTCACAGAAGCCGGTGGCCGGCCCTGGTGATGTGAGCGGCGAACACCGTCTCTCCGGGCTCATCGGACCAGGCCTCGGGCCGGCCGCATTCCCGGGCGAGGTCGTCCCCGGTCAGGGGAACACCGTCGTCCCACTGCGCCGGCCAGTGCCGGAACCGGCGCACCTCGACCAGGCCCCGAGCCTCCAGCGAGATCAGGCCGGGCGCCAGAAGGCCGGCGAGTTCCCGCAGCGTCGTCTCGTCGCTGAGGCGCAGCTCCCGGAGCGGCAGCGGCGAGTCCTCCAACGGCTGCAGGACCAGAACCTCAGCGGGGTCCAACCATTCGTCGGTCATGTACACCTGCGGACGATGTCGGCGTGGCCGGCGTGGCGGTTCAGTTCGGCGAGCATGTGGACGAGGATCTGGTGCAGGGTCACGGGGGTACCGTCCTACCAGCGGACCGTGCCGGGGGCGTCGATCGGGAGCGCCGCGGGCCTCCCGCAGGTATCGATGAAGGGTCGCCTTGGCATCGAGCTCCGTCATGCCGCCCATGATCTCACCAGCGTTCGGTGAGGTGGTTCCGGCCGGCGTGCCGGCGGGCACGCGGGTGCCAGTCGCCGGGGTGGTCCACGGTGAACCGCAGGAACGCGGAGCGGCCCCGGATGCGCTCGCGGGTCTGCGGCGTCTCGTAGTCGACGTCCTCGGTGAGCAGGGTGGTCGGGCGGGGCCCGTCGCGTTGTTCGAGACCGTCGGCGTAGTCGTGTGCGAGCTGCCGCCTGGTCCTGTCCGGTGGCCGCGGGCGGCGTTGCTGACCGTCAGGGCAGGTCTTCCAGGTGCTGTGCGAGGTTGGCCAGCGACGAGGTCATACCGGCGGCGTGGTCGTCAGCGGAGATACCGGCGGGGACGTCGTCGGCCCGGAACTCCACACGTGTGCCGTCTTCCACCGCTGTGACCTGCCAGGTCATCGTCATGGTGCCGGCCTGGGCCGGGTCGTCGGAGACGAAGTCGACGGCTTGCACCACCCGTACACCGGGCACGATCTCCACGAAGCGGGCCTCGACGACGTCCGAGTCGGCGGTGGTCTTGCCCGGTGCCGCCGAGGCGTCCGCGTAGGTCAGCACGAGCCGGTAGGAGCCGCCCGGCTCGGCGTCGAACCGCTCGAATCGGCCGCTCATGCCGTCCGGCGGCAACCAGACCGTCAGGGCCTCGGGGTCGACGAGGGCTGCGTAGACGCGGTCGGGTGGAGCCGCGATCACCCGGGAGGCGGTGTCTGTCCGTGCCATGGCCGGAGCCTACGGGGCGTGCGGTCAGGCGTGGGTGCGTCGACCGGCTCGGCCTCGTACGGCGGAGGCGCGGTCACCGCGGTTCGGGGCGGTAGTAGGCGTCGAACCGGTCGTAGATGTCCACGGGAGTCAGAGGGTGAGGAAGGTGGGTGGGTCGTGGCGCAGGAAGTCGTGGTGGGAGATGTCCCAGCCGTAGGCGCCGGCCCGGCCGAACACCAGCAGGTCGCCGGTGCGCAGGTGGGTGACGTGCCGGCCGCGGGTGAGCACGTCGCGGGGGGTGCAGAGTTCGCCGACGGCGTCGACGTCGGTGCCGGTGACCGACAGGCGGAGGTACGGGTGGGGCCAGTCGTCGATCGGCAGGATGTCGAAGGGGTGGGAGTAGCCCCAGGCGGCGGGCAGCCGGAAGTGGTGGGTGCCGCCGCGCAGGACGGCGAATGTGCGGCCGTGGGTGGTTTTCAGGTCGAGGACCTCGGCGGCGTACCAGCCGGCGTCGGCGGCCAGGTAGCGGCCGGGTTCCAGGATCAGTTCGACGCCGTCGGGGACGGTCACCGAGGACAGTGGGGTCAGGTCGATGGAGGCGCCGGTGCGGTAGTCGACGCCGAGACCGCCGCCGGCGTTGACCACGTGCAGGTTCACCCCGTACGCCGCGGCGGTCCGCGCCGACCAGGTGATCGCGTCGCGGAGGAAGGCCGCGTGCGCCGCGCCGTCGAGGTTGTTGGAGACGGCGTGCAGGTGGAAACCGATCACCCGCAGGCCGGCGGGGATGTCGGCGAGCACCGCCGGGAGCTGGGCCTCGTCGATGCCGAACGGGGTGGGCGTGCCGGTCATGGTGTGGCTGCCGGACGGTGCCGTGGTGGCGCGGTTGACGCGCAGGCAGATGTCGGCGCGGGCGCCGAGCGCGGCGAGACGGCGCAGCTCGTACGGGCTCTCCACGTTGAGCAGGGCGCCGGCGTCGAGGGCGGCGGCGAGTTCGGCGTCGGTCTTGGCGGGGCCGCCGAACACGATGCGGCGGGCGCCGGCGCGTACGGCCAGGGACAGTTCGCCGCCGGACGCGACCTCCAGCCCGTCGGTGACGGCGGCGAGGGTCCGGACCACGTCGGGATGGCCGTTGGCTTTCACGGCGTACAGGAACGAGGTTCTCGGGGGAAGCGCTGCCCGCAGCGACGCCGCACGGGCCCGCAGGGCGGCGGTGTCGTAGAGGTAGGCGCAGCGGGGGCCGGGCAGGGCGCGCAGCGCGGCCGCCGCGGCGGGGGACAGGTCAGGCATGGAGGGGGTTGCTCACCGGGATGTGGATGTCGCCGGCGCCGGCCAGCCGCATGCGGACCAGGGCCTTGTGCGGGACGCGGGCGGCGATCAGCCAGCTGTGGTCGGCGGCGGCGTGCGGGTGCGCGCCGAGGGCGTCGTAGGTCTCGTCGACGACGTCGCGGACGATGCGCCAGGCGCGGGCCTCGTCGAGGTCGTGGGATTCGCCCAGGCGGATGACGAGTTCGCCGAGGTGGGCCTGCAGGGCGGTGTAGCCGAGTTTGGCGCGCAGGATCTCGGTGTCGCCGGTGCCGACGACGGAGCCGGGCCACAGGTCGATGCCGTGGCCCGCGTCGGCGAGGCGGCCGGGGTGCAGGCGCAGCCCGGCGAAGTCGCGCAGGGCGAGCCGGTGCGGGCGGCCGCCGACGAAGGTGGGCAGGCAGTTCTGCAGGTGCGCTTCCAGGGCGACGCCGTCGGCGAGCAGCCGCAGCAGCGGTGGCAGCAGCAGGCGGGTGTAGTCGGCCAGCCAGGTGGCCGGGTCGCCGCCGGCGGTGTCGACGAGACCGGCGATCACGGTACGGCCGATGGCCGGGTCGTAGGCGGGCAGGGCGCCGCCGGGGATCGCCTGCTCACCCGGTTCGAGGCGGCCGGTCAGGCCGGTGCGGGCGATGGCGGACAGGTCCCGGCCGCTGCCGGCGGGCACGGCGGCGCCGCCGGTCTCGGCCATCAGCAGCAGCCGCGGCTCGTTCGCGGTGAGCCGGTGCAGCAGGGTGGACAGGGCGGGGCCGTTGCGGGTGGAGGCGACGCTGATGCTGCGGCGGGTGGAGGTGACCTGGATGTCCAGGCTGACCTTCAGGTAGTGGCCGCCGGGCAGCAGCAGGGTCCGTAGCGCGGCGGTGGGGACGGTGTCGAGGTGGCCGTCGAGGCGGTGCAGGGTGCCGTCGGTGAACAGGTCGGCGTAGCGGTGCAGGACGGTGTCGAACTGCCAGGCGTGCACCGGCTGGACGCGGTACCCGGCGGGTGCGTGCGGGATGTCCGGGTGCAGGGTGCGCAGCCAGGCGCCGAGGTCGTCGCCGAGGTGGGTGTCGTCGCGGACGGCGACGAACCGGAGGGCGGTGTGGCCGGCCTCCAGGTCGTGGGCGAGGACGTCGCCGGTGTCCCAGCCGAGGCGGGTGCGGCCGCACGGGTGCAGGTTGTGACCGGCGACGGCGAGCCGTTCCAGGTGCACGGCGGTCAGGTCGGGGCCGGCGCCGTCGGGGATCCGCGGGTCGAAGCGGGACAGGGCGAGCGCCAGGTTGATCACGGCGTTGCGGATCTCGGTGGAGAACGTGCCGGCCGGGTCGATGCCGGCGAGCAGGTCGACCGGGTCGGCGACGCCGGCGTGCGGATATTCGGTGCGGTTGAACGCGTGCCGGCGGCCGCCGGCGGTGGCCGGGGCGAGGTCTTCGCGGACGAGGGCGGCGCGCAGGCGGCGGCCGACCGTGTCGGCGGCGTGCGGCAGGTTGCGGACGAAACCGTCGACCAGGTGCGGTTCGTGGACGGCGAGGGCGGCTTCGGTGTGCGCGGCTGCTGCGGCGAGCCGTCCGGTGCTGACGATGCGGATCATCGGGGGTCCTTCCGCAGGTGGATCAGGGGTGCGCCGCCACGGGATGGCCGGGGCGGGAGGCTGCTCGGGAGCGCGCCGCCACGGGGTGGCCGAAGCGGGGCGCCGTTCGGCGGTGGCCGAAGCGGGAGGCGGCTCATGCGTGCGCCGCGAGCGGGTTCGCCAGGTGGGTCCAGCGGTCGTGCAGGGGGTCGGCGGCGAGCCGCATCGTGGTGGTGGCCTTCACCGGCAGCGGCTCGGTGAGCAGGTGTCGCGTGTCGGCGGTGCCGTGCAGGGCGGCGGCGACCTCCCGCCACAGCCGGTCCGGGTCGGCGCCGAGGACCCCGGTGAGGGCGGCGATCATCTGGCGGGCGACGGTGGCCAGGGCGGCGGCGGACAGTTTGGTGCGCAGTTCGGACACGTCGTCGGTGGGCAGGTCACCGAGCAGGCCGGGGTCGGCGCCCAGCCGGCCGGGGTGGACGCGGACGCCGCCGAGGTCGCGGTAGACGGCCCGGACCGGCCGGCCGTCGCGGAGCACCACCAGGGTGTTCTGGCCGTGCGCCTCCAGCGCCACACCCCGTTCCAGGATCCGGGCGAGGGGCCCGAACACCACCCTGCCGAGATCTTTCATGAACAGGTACGGGTCGGCGACGGTCCGCAGGATCGCCGGGGTCGCCGCGAGCACCCCGAGGGGGATCGCGCCCGGCGGCGGCGCCTGCCGGATCAGGTGGGCCAGATGCCGGTCCGGGCCGTGGCCGGTGATGACCGCCCCGGCCTCGGTCTCGGCCAGCACGTCGAGGGGCAGATCGCGGGTCAGGGTGTGCAGCAGCGCGGACAGGCGCGGGCCGTTGTGGACGGCGGCGGGAGAGACGGTGCGGATGGCCGAGGTCATCTGGATGTCGACGGCCGTCTTGATGTGCGGGCCGCCGTCCAGTGGGGCGACGGTGCGCAGGGACATCAGTGGCCGTACCGGGCCGGTCTCGCCGTCGTCGATCAGCCACGGGTACCTGTCGCGTAGGTGGGCGGCCTGCCACGGGTGGGCGTAGAGCAGGGGTCTCCCGGCGCCGTGCCACCGGTCGGCGGGCACGATGAGCCGGCGCAGGGTGATGACCGGCCGGTGCTCGGGGGCGTAGGCGAGCACGTCGGCGACGGTCATGCCGGTGCGGGTGCGGCAGCACGGGTGCAGCGGGTGCCCGTCGACCAGGAGTTGCTCGGCGATGCCGGGCCCGGTCAGGTCGGCGGGGAGAGGGGCCGTGGCGGGGTTGGCGGCGCGGGCCAGCGCCAGGTTGGCGACGCTGTTGGCGATCTCGGCGGTCAGGGCGGCGCCCGGCCACAGTTGGGCGGTGAGTTCCGCCGGGTCGTGCACGGGTGCACCCTGGACGGTGACGGTCAGGCCGGCGGGTGGTTCGGTGAACGCGGTGGCGGCGGCGGTGGGATAGCTGACGACCGTGTGGGTGAACCGCACGTGGGTGTGGCCGTCGTGGTGGTGCCGGCCGGTCAGGCCGGGCAGCGGCTCGTGCTCGCAGGCGAGCAGCAGCCGGGCCAGGATCGCGGCGCGGGCGCCGGGCAGCGCGGTGTCGAAGGGGGCCAGCAGATCGGGGCGGAGAGCGGCGAGTTGCTGGCGAGTGCCGGCGGGATCGGCGGTGGGGTGCGGCACCCCACCATTGTTGTCTGCCGGTGGGCGGGTGCGCGCGGGGGACGTCGCGAGCGGCGGGGGTCACACCGGTGTGTTTCCCCGACGCCGCGAATCCGATAAATTCTCGTATTCGAGCGTGGCGGAGGTCACTGCCGCGGGTGAGGGGAACAAGGCGTGGACGTCGACGTCATCGTGGTGGGAGCAGGGCTGGCCGGTTTGGCCGCCGCGCACGAGCTCACCACCGCCGGCAAGAAGGTGGCCCTGGTCGACCAGGAGAACGCCGCCAACCTCGGTGGGCAGGCGTGGTGGTCGTTCGGCGGCCTGTTCTTCGTCGACAGCCCCGAACAGCGGCGCGCCCGCATCCGCGACAGCGTCGAACTGGCCTGGGCCGACTGGCGGCACAGCGCCGGCTTCGACCGGATCGACGACGAGGACGCGTGGGCGGTCCGGTGGGCGCGGGCGTACGTCGAGTTCGCCGCCGGGGAGAAACGGGCCTGGCTGGCGTCGCTCGGGATGAGCTGGCTGCCGTTCGCCGGCTGGGCCGAACGCGGCGAACTGCGCGCCGGCGGGCACGGCAACTCGGTGCCGCGATTCCACATCACCTGGGGTACGGGCACCGGCGTGGTCGACCCGTTCGCGGCATCCGCGGTGAACGCCGCTTCCCTCGGGCTGCTCGAATTCCGGCACCGGCACCGCGTCGACGAACTGATCGTCGAGAACGGGACCGCGGTGGGCGTACGCGGGAAGGTCCTCGCCCCGGACGGCGCCGCCCGCGGCGTGTCCTCCAACCGCGAGGAGATCGCCGACTTCGACCTGCGCGCCCAGGCCGTGATCGTCACCACCGGCGGCATCGGCGCCAACCACGACCTGGTCCGCCGGTACTGGCCGCCGCGGCTCGGCACCCCGCCCGGCGCCATGGTCACCGGCGTGCCCGCGTACGTCGACGGGCGGATGCTGCAGATCGCCGAGGACGCCGGGGTGCGCCTGGTCAACCGGGACCGGATGTGGCATTACACCGAAGGCGTGCAGAACTGGAACCCGGTCTGGCCCGGCCACGGCATCCGTATCCTGTCCGCGCCGTCACCGCTGTGGCTCGACGCCCTCGGCCGGCGGCTGCCCGCCCCGTTCTTCCCCAGCTACGACACCCTCGGCACGTTGAAGTATCTGCGGACCAACCCGGAGATCTCGGGGTACGACCACTCCTGGTTCCTGCTCACCCAGCGGATCATCGAGAAGGAGTTCGCTCTGTCCGGCTCCGAACAGAACCCCGACCTGACCGCCAAGGACCGGCGCGGCTTCCTCAAGGAACGGCTGTTCGGCAAGGGCGCGCCCGCACCCGTCGAGGCGTTCAAACAGCACGGCGCCGACTTCGTCGTCGCGCCCGGCCTGGAGGAGCTCGTCGCCGGGATGAACAAGCTGACCCCCGAGCCGCTGCTGGACGCGGCCCGGGTCCGGGAGCAGGTCGAGGCCCGCGACACACAGATCGCCAACAAGGTCACCAAGGACGCGCAGATCCAGGGCATCCACAACTCCCGGCGCTACCTCGGCGACCGGATCGGGCGCACGTCGGTGCCGCACCGGCTGCTCGACCCGGCGGCCGGGCCGCTGATCGGCGTCAAGCTGCACATCCTCACCCGCAAGACCCTCGGCGGGATCCAGACCGACCTGGACTCGCGGGCGCTCGGGCACGACGGCCACCCCATCCCCGGCCTGTACGCCGCCGGCGAGGTCGCCGGGTTCGGCGGCGGCGGGGTGCACGGCTACAACGCCCTGGAAGGCACGTTCCTGGGCGGCTGCCTGTTCAGCGGCCGCGCCGCCGGCCGGCACGCGGCGGCCGCCCTGTAACCGGCCCTGTGGCAGGCTGGTGCGGTGATCTTGCGGCGCTGCACCGACCTGTCACCGGCCGACTGGCTCGTGGAGTCGGCCACCGAAGCCGAACAGCTGATCCTGTTCGGGCCGGACGAGTTCGAGGCGTACGCCCGGATACGGTACGTCCCCGACGATCCCGCCGCCGACGTGCCCGAGGACCATCCGTCCGACCTCGACCAGGCGCGGCGGGCCCTGGCGGTGCTGGCGGGATTCACCGGCACCGCCGGCGACTGCTACTTCGCGGTCTGGGACGGCTACCCGGACGTGACCGTGCCGCCGGGACCGTGGCTGACCGGTCTGCCGTACCGGCATTTCGCCCTGCTGCACGGCCCGCTCTCGGCCCTCGCCACCTGGGACACCGAGGTCAGCGACATGCCACCGGCGATGGTGTGGCCCGCCGACCGGGCCTGGTTCTTCGCCAGCGACGTCGACCCGGACTGGGCCGGCATCGGCGCCGCCCGCGCCGCCGTGGTGGTCCGAGTGGCGTCAGTGGCTGGTCCACCACATCGGGTGCAGGTGCGGGCCGTCCGGGGCCACCGGGAACGGGCCGAGCGGCTGGTAACCCTTGCGTTGGTAGAGGGCGCTGTTGGCGGGACCGGTCGCCTCCAGGTACGCCGGCCGGTCCTCCCGGGTGAGCTCGGCGTGCCGGTGGTCCAGCAGCGCCGTACCGAGGCCGGTGCCCTGCCGGCCGGGCAGCACGGCCAGGAACGCCAGGTAGGCGTGCGGCCGGCCGCGGGGGTGATACCGGTGCATCGCCTCGTCGATCTGCTGGAAGCGGGGCAGCGCCGGGCCGGTGATCTCGGCGAGCCGCCGATCGTAGTCGTCGATCGTGAGGTCGGGATCGTCGCCGAGGTCGTACCAGAGCGCGCAGGCGTCCTCGCCGATGACGTCGACGCGCCCGTGCTCGACGGCGTGGGCCGCCAGCATCCGGAAGTACGGGCGGTAGACGCGGCGGCGCTCGATCTCGTCGGGGATCAGCCACGGGGCCAGGTCGCCGTGCAGAAACGCGGCGGTCAGGATGTCGCTGACCAGGTCGATGTGCGGTGCGGCGGCGCGGTGGACGCCGGCGCCGGTGATCGAGGTCACGCCGGTCACCGGGCCGCCGTGACCGGCGACGGGGTGTCGGGCAGGGGATCGATCAGGGCGCTGTGGGCTCCGGTGCCGATCACTCGGTACACCTGCGGGCGGGCGGTGCGCAGGTACACGGCCCACAGCATGCCGAGCACCGCGGCGGCGCCGAACGCCACCGGGAAGATCCAGCGCCACGGGGAGGCCGGGTCGACGCCGAGCAGGACGTCGAACTGCTGCAGGGTGACGACCAGGATCCAGCCCAGCGCCACGCTGGCCACGGTCGGGGCGACCAGGCCACGGCCGACACCCACGTCGGCGCGGTGGGCCGGCTTGACGAAGTAGCCGATGACGGCGATCGAGGTGATGAACATCAGGATCAGCACGCCGAGCCCGCCGGTCACGGTGATCCAGAAGAACAGGTTGATCATGGGGTCCCAGCCGTTGGCGGCGTACAGGCCCAGCACCACGAGCGCGATGACGCTCTGGGTGAGCGACGCGGCCTTCGGAGAGCGGCTGCGCACGCTGGTCCGGGCCAGAGCGCGGGGCAGCACGCCTTCACGGCCGAGGGCGAAGAAGTAGCGGCTCGCGGTGGCGTGGAAGGCCAGCAGCGCCGCGAACAGGCTGGAGATGAAGAGCAGGTGCCCCAGCACGATGACCCAGTTCGGGACGTACGGGGCGGCGAGCACGAAGATCAGCTCGGTGCCGTGCTCGGTGGCCGCCGCGATGATCTTGTCGGGGCCGACCGTGATCGTCATGGCCAGCGCGCAGAGGCTGTAGAGGCCGCCGATGATGCCGAGCGCGATGTACGTGGCCCGCGCGACCGTACGCTGCGGGTCCTTCGACTCCTCGCTGAACACCGCGGTGCCCTCGAACCCGACGAAGCCGGTGATCGCGGTGACCAGCACCGCGCCGATGCCCGCGGTCGCCAGCTGGCCCGGGGAGATGGCGGTCAGGTCGATGCCGCCCTCGGCCGGGTGGCCGAGGTGGACGGCGGCGAGCACCAGCGCGACGGCGATCTCGGCGATCAGCAGGGTGGCGAGGATGCGCCCGTTCAGGTCGATGCGGCGCACGCCGAGGACACCGACGAGCGCCCAGGCCGCCAGGGCCCACACCGCCCATGACACCGTGACGCCGAACTCCTCGGCGACGAAGTTGGCGGTGACGGCGCCGAATCCGCCGTACAGGCCGATCTGCATGGCGTTGTAAGCCAGCAGCGCCACCGCGGACGCCCCGATGCCGGGGATCCGGCCGAGCCCGTGGGTGACGTAGGTGTAGAAGGCGCCGGAGTTGAGGACCTGGCGCGACATCGCCACGTACCCGATCGAGAAGATCGCCAGCACGACCGCGACCACCAGGTAGCCGATCGGAATGCCGACCACCCCGGTGACGAGCCAGCCGGTCGTGGCGCCGCCGGCGATGACGGTCAGCGGCGCGGCGGCGGCCATCACGATGAAGACCACCGGCCAGACGCCGAGCCGGCCGGCGGCGAGGGTTTGGGCGACCGCGCTGGCCGGGGGGCGGGTGCGCGGGGCGTTGTGAGACACGGATCTACTCCTGATGCGCGGGGGTGAGTGCCGGATGGACGATCTCAGCGGATCGCCACGGCGGCGGCGGTGACGGTTTCGAGATGGCGCAGCAGCCGCGGGATCGGCTGACGGGTGGTGAAAGCGGCGTGCCGCAGACGTTCGACCAGGCTGGCGGGTGTCTTGTTGAGAACGTGGTGATGCACGCCGGTGGCCACGCACAGGCCGACCAGAACCCGGTCGATCTCGGCCAGCGGGCGGCCGGTCTCGATGCTGTTGTTCAGGCGCGCGGTCGGCCAGTAGAAGGCGTTCATGTCGGTGGGCCGGTAGACCGTGACCGGACCTCGGAGCAACCGGGTGCGGGTGGTCGCTTCCAGGTCGCCGGACTGGACCATGCGGCGGGCCACCCCGTCGACGGCGCCGGGCGCCAGAACGCGGAGCCAGTCCGGCACCGGCACCGGCGCCGGTTCGGCGCAGAGCTGCTCCCAGACCTCACGGGCGAGCGTGTTCGGGGGCGGCTGCCGGCCGACGACGATCAGCAGGTCGTGGTGGACGTCGATCCATCGGGTCCAGGCGAGTTCGCTGAGCACGGCGCAGGCCAGGCCGAGGCCGATGAGCTCGGTGTCCACGACGAGCTTCGCGTGGTCGTTGTGGGCGAGCCAGTACAGGTCGTCGGCGATCCGCGGCCAGGGCTCGTCCGGGGCCCGGGCGGGACCCGGCTGCTGCGGCGTGGACGGCACGTGCGAGGGCTGGCCGGGACCCGGCTGGTGAGGTGCGGCCGGCGGGTGCGGAGGCGCCGACCAGGCCTGGCCGCCGCCGGTGGGGAACCGGTCGGGTGGGGCGGCGTGACGAGCGACGGCACCCTGCCGGTGTTGACCCGGATGATCCGGGTAAGGCATGACGACCCCCGAACGGACGTGTGCGGACAGACGGGCGGGCACAGGCCTCTGTCCGGTGAGAAACGCGTACCCGCGGTCCCCGGCCCGGTCGGGAAGGAGGCAGGCCGCTCTCTCGGTGCCCGAACACGATCGCACACGAATCGATCATTGGGAATACAGAACTGCCCCCGGAATTCCACTGTGGTCGGTGCCGATCCGGCCGCCCTCGCGTGACGTGGGGAAACCTGATGAGCGGTGCCGGGAAAGGCGGGAAACGGTAACAATCCCGCAAAACCCGTGTCGAGGTGATTGCCGGGAAGCGGCGGCCGGTTCCGCTATGCCAGCAGTTTCGCCTCCACCTCCGGGTCCAGGCCCACCGGAGGCCGGTCCGGGCGCACCGGGGCGTCACCCGGCAGGGACCGCAGCCACGCCCACGTGTCGGCGATCGTCTCGCGGGCCGGCCGGCACCGCAGGCCCGCCGCGATCGCCCGGCTCACGTCGCCGTCGTGCAGGAACCCGTGCAGCGGGCCCGGCGCCAGCCAGATCGGCAGATCCGTCCACTGCCGCACCCCGGCGGCGAGGATCCGCTCCGGCGCCAGCCAGCGCAGGTCGGCCCGGCCGCCGGTGATCTCGTTGCCGGTGTCGAGGATCTCCCCGATCGTGGTGAAGCCGGGTTCGCTGACCACGTTGAACGCTCCGGTGTGCCCCGCGGCGCCCGCGTCCAGCAGGAAGGCCGCCAGATCGCGGGCGTCCACCCACTGCACCGGCAGGGTCCGCGGGCCCGGCGCCAGGGTCGGGCCGCCGCGGCGCAGCCGGTTCAGCCACCACGGCAACCGGCCGATGTCCTCGTGCGGGCCGACGATCAGACCGGCGCGGGCCAGCAGCAGCGGGCCGCCGAACGCCTCCGCCGCACGCTCGCCGCGCAGCTTGTCACCGGCGTAACCGGGCACGTCGCCGGCGACCACCGGCGCGTCCTCCGCCACCGGGACGGGCGACGGCGGCGCCGTCTCGTCGTAGTGGTAGACGGAGCGGCTGGACACGTACGAGAAATGCCCCGCCCTGCCCCGCAGCAGAGCCGCCGCGTCCCGCACCGCCGCGGCGTCGGCCGACCAGGTGTCCACCACGACGTCCCAGGTGCCGTCGCGCAGCGCGGCCAGCCCGCCGGGGGCGAGCCGGTCGCCGGTCAGCACCCGCGTCCCGGCGACCGGGTCACGCCTGCCCCGATGGAAGACCGTCACGTCGTCGCCGCGCGCCACACCCAGCTCGGCGACCGCGCGCCCCACGAAACCACCACCGCCCAGAACCAGGATCCGCATGCCGCCCAGCCTGCCCGGGCGTACACCGACACGCCCAGCGGCGTCTGCCGACAGCAGATCCGTCAGCCGGCCAGGAACGTCTCGATCGCCTCGACGACCAGGGCGTGATCGTCGGCCTGCGGCAGACCGGACACGGTCACCACACCGATCACCCCGGCGCCGGGGACACGGACCGGGAACGCGCCGCCGTGCGCCGCGTACAACGCCGGGTCGACACCCTGGGAGGCGTCCAGCTGCCGGCCCTTGGCGGCCAACCGCCGGCCGACCAGGTACGACGAGGCGGCGTACCGGTACACCACCCGCACCTTGCGCTCGATCCACGCGTCGTTGTCGGCGCTGGAACCGGCCAGCGCGGCGTGGAACAGCTGCTGCTCGCCCCGGCGGATGTCCACGGCCACCGGCAGCTCCCGCTCGGCGGCCAGGCGCACCAGTAGGCTGCCCAGCTCCCACGCGTCGGTCTCGGTGAACCTGGTGAAGACCAGGCGCTGTTCCTGCTCCTCGATGGTGGCGATCAGCTTCTGAAGATCCTCGCTCATGCCGCCATTGTTCCCGGTCAGGATTCCTGCCAGTGCAGGTACCCGAGCCGGGCGATCAGCGCCAGGACCACCACCAGCAGGATGATCCGTACGAAGCCGGCGCCGCGCCGCAACGCCATCCGCGCGCCGATCAGCGCCCCGATCACGTTGCACACCGCCATGCCCGCCCCGAGCATCCAGGCCACATGCCCGGTCGCGGCGAACACGACGAGCGCGCCCAGGTTCGTCGCCGTGTTGACGATCTTGGCCATGGCGGAGCCGTGCACGAAGTCCGCGCCGATCAGCGTGGTGAACGCCAGCACCAGGAACGTGCCGGTGCCCGGGCCGATCAGGCCGTCATAGGCGGCGATCAGGCCGCCCGCCACGGCCACGGCGATCCCGCGGCGTGCGGTGGTGCGTTTCTCCGGCTGCTCGACCAACCCCATCTGCGGGCGTACGGTCACGAACACCGCCACCGCCACCAGGATGCCGATGATCACCGGCCGGTACGCGGTCGCCGGGATCGCCCCGGCCAGCGCCGCCCCGCAACCGGAACACACCAGCGCCAGCGCGGCGGCCGGGCCCGCCACCCCCCAGTCGATCTTCGTGCGGCGCGCGTACGCCACCGCCGCCGTGCTCGTCCCGCAGATCGCCGCCAGCTTGTTGGTGCCCAGCGCCGTCGCCGGATGCAACTGGGGCGCCGCCACCAGCAGCGCCGGCAGCAACAGCAGCCCGCCCCCGCCGACGACCGCGTCCACCCACCCGGCGGCCAGCGCCGCCACCAGCAGTGTCGCGATCATCGGCCGCGCCGCTGCTTCTGCAGCCAGATGCCGAACACGGCGCCCGCGATGAACAGTAATGCGAGGCACAACAACGCCTTGACGAACATCCCACTCTTCCCGTTGGCTAGGGTCGGCTCGTGCGCCTGGCCACCTTCAACCTGTTGCACGGCAGATCGCTGTCCGACGGCACCGTACACGCCGACCGGATCCACGCCGCCATCGCCGACCTCGACGCCGACGTCCTGGGATTGCAGGAGGTGGACCGGGCCCAGCCGCGCAGCGGCCTGCTCGACCTGGCCGCCCTGGCCGCCGACGCCCTCGGCGCCACCACCCACCGGTTCGCCGCGGCCGTCGTCGGCACCCCCGGCGAACGCTGGGAACCCTGGCACTCCGGCGCCGACATCGCCCATCCGCAGTACGGGATCGCCCTCGTCAGCCGCTACCCGGTGGTGCGCTGGCAGGTCACCTCGCTGCCCGCCGCGCCGGTCCGCTCCCCGGTGTACGTGCCCGACGGCGGCCTGCTGCTGCTGCGCGACGAACCCCGGGTGCTGCTCGCCGCCGTCCTCGACACCCCGGACGGGCCGCTCACCGTCGGCACCACGCACCTGTCGTTCGTACCCGGCTGGAACGTGCGCCAGCTGCGCGCCGCCGTCCGTGCCCTCCGCGCCCTGCCCGGCCCGCGAGTCCTGCTCGGCGACCTGAACATGCCCTCCGGGCCGGTCCGCGCCTTCACCGGCTGGCGGTCCCTCGCCCGGGCCGCCACCTTCCCCAGCCCGTCGCCGAAGACCCAGCTCGACCATGTGCTCGCCGACCCGCGCTCCGCCGGCCACCTCGGCCGGGTGGTGCAGGTCCGCACCCCGCACGCGCCCGTCTCGGACCATCGCCCGCTGGTGGTCCGCCTCGACCGTTAGGAGCCGGAAGTGTTCACCGGCCTGAGCGCGTTCCCGCTCACCCCGCTGCGCGACGACCAGCTCGACGAGAAGGTGTACGCCGACCTGATCACCCGACTGGTCACCGCCGGGGCCCACGCCCCCGCCGCCATCGGCATCCGGTCCGCCGCGACCTGACGCTGACGAAATGTCGTACCCCTCCGATAGCGTCGCCGTGTGTCGACACCGGACGGGACGCCGCCGCGGTGACATGAGACAACGAGCGCGATCGAGACGTTCGGGTAATCTGAGCCGGCCCGACGGCCCGGATCCCAGGGAGGAGCGGCGATGAACTGGCAGACCGTCATCCTGGCGGTGGACCGCAGTGAGGACGTGGCGCGCAACCTCGGCTACCTGACCGGCCGGATCCTCTGCTGCCTCCTGATCGTCGGCGGCATCGTGGGCGCGATCGTCCTGGCCGTCCGGTCGTCCCGCAACCGGGCCGCCCGCCAGAGCTTCGGCTCCTACCCCCCTCCGCCCGGCAGTCAGACGCCGCCCGGCTACTACCCACCGCCCGGTGGTCAGCCCCCGCCCGGCAGTCAGCCGCCCCCGGGCTACTACCCACCGCCCGACAGCCCGCCTCCGCCGGGCTACTACCCACCGCCCGGCGGGTATCCGCCTGTCCCGCCCTCGTCCCCGCCTCCGACGGGTCCGCCCCCACCGGACGTGCCGCCGCGTTGACGCGGCTAGCGGGGGCGACCGGGACGGGCATGCATGACCCGCACCGGGGGATGTCCGGGAGGGGACGCCTGCCGTGGCCGCCGCGAGGCACGGGACGCTCCGTGGCCCGTACCGGATCATGGTGTTCGAGAACCGCCGCGGCTGAACCCGGCTGGAGTGGACCGTCATCAGGGCGGAGACTGCCGGCGGTCGCGGGGGCGGCGCACCCCTGGTAACCCATCGGGGAAGGCCGTCTCATGCACATCGTCTACTGGGTTCTCGCTGCCCTGCTCGCGGTCTTCTACCTCTACTCCGGCGCGAAGAAGGACTTCGTCCTGCTCCTGGCCGCGGCCGCCGCCCGGCCGGCCTGGCGTACCTTCTGATCCGCCGGGGCCGCTCGGCGCATCAGGCGAACAGGTCCAGCGCGGCCCGCTGTTCCACGGTGAGATCCAGCAGCGCACCGGGCCCGCTCGTGGGGTAGAGCCGGGCGGCGGCGCGATCCGCCACTCGCAGGCTGGTCGCATAGCCGACCTTCACTCCGCGGGCGGCGAATTCGGCGAGCAGCCGCCGCGCGTCGAAGAGAAGCACCTCCGTGATCCGCCAGCGGTGATGCCGCACCCCGCTCCCGGTTCTCCGGCCGGCGTCCAGAACGAGGTAGTAGTCGCACGGATGGGGGCTGATGTCGATGCCGTCGGCCAGGCTGGTGTAGGCCTTCACATTGACCGAACGGTCACGCAGCGGCCCGGACCGGAACCAGCCGTCATGGCCGGCCTGCACCGCGTTCCGGGCGAGCTCGATGCCGAAGACCTCGGCAGCGATGAACTCACCGACATCACCCTGCCGCGCGGACCGTCCGGTCATGTCGGCGATCCTCTTCTCGATACCGTCACGTTCCCGCAGCAGCGTCGCCAGCTCCGCAAGGCCCTCGTTCATCGACTGACCGTAACCCCGTTGCGGCGGTTGTCCGCTTCCGGTCCGCGGCGCTTCTCTTCCACCATGCTTCGGTACGGGCCACGCAACGTCCCGTGCCTCGCGGCGGCCACGGCGGGTGTCCCCTCACGACCATCCATCCGGGTGCGGGTCATGCATGCCCGTCCCGGTGACCCCCGGCTGGTCGGCACTGCCGTCTCGGCGCCTACCCCGGATGCCGTAACCTGGGCGGCCCAGTTCATCGACAGGGGTGCCTGGACGGGAAGGACCACACGCCGGGATGAGTACGACTGCCAGCGAGGAGCCGTTGCGGCTGCACAGGCACCGGCGATGGGCGTTCGACCAGCTCCTCGTGGAGAGCGCGCTGATCCCGCCCGTGTTCGTCGTGGTCACGGTGTTCTCCCGGCCCGGACCCGTCGAATACCAGTGGTTCGTGGAGCTGTCCACCCCCGCGGCCGTGATCTGGGCCGTGCTCGTGCTGCCCCTGTTCGTGTACCGGCTCACGCTGGGCAGGCGGAAGCACATGGAGATCTCCTCGACGGACAGCCCACGCCCCGGCGCGGTGGTCCACGAGATCTTGTGGCCCTACGTCAAGGGCATACAGGTCGCCTGGGGGCTGACCGGCCGCCGGGTGCGGGTCTCCGAGCGCGCCAGCCGGGGGCCGGTGACCCTCTACGCGCCCCGGGCGGGCTGGCTGCCCGACCGGCGGTTCGACCGGGAAGTGTCCGAGCTGAGGCAGCGGGCGATCGAGCACGGCGCCACCGTCCAGCCGGCGAGGTCGCGACGGTGGGGCCTGGCCGTCGGCCTGACCCTCGTCGCCGTCGTCCTGGCCACCGGCGTGCGGACGGCGGTCGTGGGAGCGGTGTGGCCGTGGACGCCGATCGCCTCCCGCGTCGGCGAGGGCTGCCCGGCGCTGGACGCCGCCGGTCTGGAGCGCTACTGGCCGGCGAGCAGCCGCCAACTGGACAAGGATCAGGATGTCGACTTCGGCACTTTGCAGCACTCGAGCTGCATATGGGTGCGGGATTTCAGCCCCGACGGAGTGGGGCCGTTCGAAGCGATCAGACTGACGGTCAGGCTCCATGAACCGAAGGCGGAGCGGAGCGCCGTCGCCGCGGCGACCCATGAGTTCGACGAGCATCAGCGCGCCTCCGACTACCCGTACGTCCGGGTGCCGGGCTTCGGCGACGAGGCGTTCTTCATCTCCACCCCGGCCCGTGTTCTCCTTGGGGCCCGCAAGGCCAACGTCAACGTCTTCGTCTCGGTGTGGCCCGGCAAGCTGGACGGGGACGGCGACGCAGCGGTGCAGGGCCTCGCCGCGGAGATCCTCGACGACATCGAGCTGGACTCCACGGAAGCCGCCGAGCGCGAGCCGGCCTAGGCGCGTCTCCGGCGCGAGGGCACAGCTCGACGGCGAAGGACAGCCGAAACCACAACGGCGGTGGTTGTGGAGACGAGCGGGAGCGGGCATCCTCTCGGGTCGTGGAGTGGACCGACGATCTGACTGTGCGGCTCGCCCGTGGAACCACGGTGCGTCGCCTCGCCGAGTTCCTGCGAGCGGCGGACCGGGAGGGAGCGAGCCGCCGTCACCGGCTGGCTGTTCTCACCGAGCGGTTCGCGCTGTCGTTCGATGACGCGCGGCTCGTGATGGACCGCGTCATGGGCGGCGCCGTCCGGGCCGCCTCCGGTAACCCGGAGAACGAACCGGATCCGGCGAAGGACCCGGTGGCCTGGACGTCCTACCGGCTGGCACTCGGGCTGCCGGTTCCCGCTGACCCGCCGTGGCCCGGTCCCGAGGCCGAGGCGGCGGCGGAGGAGATGCTGGCGGCGGCCCGGGCCGGTGAACCCACGCGGGGCACCGAGGACGTCGCGGTGGCCTTGACGGTCGCGCGGCTGGCGGTGGCGTCGCGGGAGCCGGACCGGGTCCGCTTCCACCTTCTGCTGCAGGCGGCGACGGCCCTGTCGGTTGCGGCGGAGGCGTGCATCGCGCGGCTGGGGCGGCAGCCGTGCGCCGTCGAAGGGTCCGCGGAGTGGGTGGACGGCGTCGCGCTCGCCGCGGCCGCCCGGGAGGTCACGGCGATGTTCGCGGCCCAGCCGGACCCGCAGTTGGAGGCGCGTGGCCTCGGCCTGGTGGGCCGCATCGTCACCCGGCTTCTCGGCCAGTGTCATGCCTTCGTGGGCCGGGCGATGATCGAATCGGCGCGGTGTGCCCGGCGCAACGGTGATCCGGACCGGGCCGCCGGCCAGGCCGAGGCGGTGGTCGCCGACTTCGCCGGGCTGCTCGATCGGTTCGACGAGGACGCTCCGTTCGACGAGGACGTCATCGCCCTGGAGTACCTGCTCGCGGCCGTCGACATCGTCACCGGGGTGCGGGGCGGTGCCCCCGAGCTGGCGGCTCTCGAGGCGCGGGCCAGGCGGGCGCTGGCCCGCGCCGATCACGACGAGGCGGACTGAGTGGACAGCAGCGCCTTGTGGCGCCGGTCCAGGAAGGCGATCAGGGAGACGGCGGCAGTGCGCGGGGCGGCCGGACTCGCCTTCGACACCGTTCTGACCCCTGCCTGGCTACAGACCCGGCTATCGGCCCGGCCGGCCACGGGGGCATCCGTTCGTACCGGACAACCTGTGAGGTGATCACCGACATGCCGGCCTCCCGCGAGACGATCGCATCCGCCTTCAACCAGCGAGCCGGCACCTACGACGGCGACGACTGGCACGTCCGCTACGCCGAACGCCTCGTCGAACTCGCCGCGCCGACCGACGGCATGCGCATCCTGGACGCCGCGACCGGCACCGGCTTCGCCGCGATCGCCGCGGCCCGCGCCGCCGGCCCGGCCGGTCACGTGCTCGGCGTGGACATCTCCGACGGCATGCTCACCCGCGCACGGCAGTCGATCACTTCACTGGGCATCGCCACCATCGACCTGATCGAGGCCGACGCCACCGCCCTGCCGGACCTGGCCGACGGCGCCTTCGACCTGATCCTCTGCTCCGCGGGCCTGCTCTACCTGCCCGTCCAGACCGCCCTGCGTGAATGGCGACGGCTGCTGAAACCCGGCGGCCTCGTCGGGTTCTCCACCATGCGGGAGGGGTTTCCCACCGCGGCCCGGCTCTTCCGGGAACAGGCCGGCCGCCACGGTCCGACCCTCGACGATCCCGCCGGCCCGCTCGGCACGCCGTCGCGTTGCCGGCGCGAACTCCACGACGCCGGGCTCGTCCCCGCCGACATCGTCACCGAGACGATCCGGTTCTCCCGCGGCGACCTCGCCCACGCCTGGCAGGCCCACACCCAGGGGGCGCACCACGACGCCCTCGCCGCGCTCACCCCCGAGCAGACCGAGACGTTCCGCGCCGAGTACACCGGCACGCTGGCGGACCTCCTCGACAGCGACGAAGACGGAGTCCTCGACGCCCAGGTGATCTACGCCTTCGGCAGGAGACCGAGCCACTCCGAGGACCCGTTCCGGCGGATCTGAGCGCCGACGTCGCCGGCCCGGGCGGCGGACCGGGTGATCAGACGGTGCCCGGGAGGATGCCGCCGCGGGTGCGCAGCTGGGATTCGGCCGCGGCGGCGCGGCGGCGCAGCCGTTCGGCTTCGGTGGCCAGGACGTGTGCGCCGGAGTCGGTGAGCCGGTAGTAGCGGCGCAGCCGGCCGTCGACGGCCTCCTCCCGGTCGACCTCGATCAGGGACTGCTCGGCCAGCCGGTCCAAGGCGCCGTACAGCGTCCCGGGGCGCAACGTCACCTCGCCGTCGGACAGGGCGGTGACGGACTGGATGATCCCGTAGCCGTGCCGGGGCGCCGTGGCCAGCGCGGTCAGGATCAGGAACGTCGGCTCCTGCATCAGCGTGCCACCTCCGGTGCGATCGCCGGCCGCCCGGACCGCAGCCGCGACAGCACCACGGTCAGCCCGGTCAGCAGCAGCCCGGCGACGGCGAGGGCCGGATTGATCCACGGCCCGGCCGGCCACACCGACGACAGCCACGCCGGGCCGCCCGGCCAGTACGGCGACGGCTCCAGCACGGTGTGCACGGCCAGGATGTCACCCCCGGGACGGAACGCGAACTGGATCGCCGCGACAGTGTTGTCGATCAGCGCCCACACCGGCGGGAACAGCGCCGCCAGCGCGAGAACCCCGGCGACCGCGGCGGGCAGGGACCGGCGGCGGGCGGCCGACGCGGCGACCAGCCAGCCCGCCGGCGCGCCGACCACGATCCCGGCGGCGATCAGCGGCCACATCCATCCCGAGTCGAGCTGCTCCACCTCGCTGAAGACGGCGTCGCCCTGCCCGACGACGGTCAGCTCGAGACCGTCGCGGACGGCCTCGAATCCCGTGGCCGGCCCGGATCCGCCGGCGCTCCTGTCGTGCAGCGGCCCGGCCTGCCGGCCGTCGGCGGCGAGCCGCGCCCGGGCCTGCTCCCCATCCCACACCCGTACGCCCGCCGCTATACATCGTCAACCGAGCTATCCAGAGCGGCGTGCGGGGGAGGAGGTCGGCGCGGGGCGCGGTGTTCTCATCCGCAGGACCGCGACGACGATCACGGGCACCAGCGTGAGATGGCAGAGCGCCAGCGCCGCCGTGCTGGCCGTGTCGAAGTCGGCGGGCACCGTCATCAGTGGGACCGTGACGACGGCCAGCAGCGGGCCGGCGATCAGCGCGGCCGTCACCGGCCAGCCGGCCCGGGCCGCCGACAGCGCGACAGCGGTCAAGCCGATCAGCAGTGGAACCGCACTGAACCCGGCCACGGTGAGCGCGTCGACCTCGGCCGGCTCGCCCCGCGAGGTGAACCGGTAGGTGGCGCCGGCGGCCCTGCCGATCGTGTACACCGCGAGGTTGAACACGACCGCGGCGGTGACGGCGAGCGCGACCACCGCGGCCCGTGGCGGCTCAGACATCCTGGGTCCGGCGGGTCAGGAACGCCTCGATCCGGGCGAACGCGCCGGCCCAGACCTCGCCGGCGAAGAAGTCACGGACCTCCGGTACGGGGAAGCCGCTCTGCACCACGGTCATCAGCGTCCCGCCGTCCCGGGCCTCGAAGGTGATCTCGATGCGGGTCTGCATGGTCCTGCCGTCCGGGCCGGCCCCGGTCGAGTCGGTGACCAGCCGGTGCGGGCGGTCGATCTCGACGAACGTCTGCGTCTCCCGGAACAGCGCGTCCGGGCTGGGGCCCCAGACGGCGGTCTGCGTGCCGCCGACCCGCAGGTCGACCTCGATCTCGACGATGCCGGGCTTCTCGTCGAGGATGTTGAACCAGATCTTCTGCTTCTCGGCGTCGGTGTAGGCGTCGAAGACCTCCTCCGGTGTGGCCGGCAGCTGCCGTGTCGTCCGCATGTCGAAGCTCATTCTCCGGGTCCTTTCCCGTCGTCCGATGGGTTCGTTGCGCGTTGCCGAGGTTCCTGGGGTGGCGTACTGCCCGGCGGTGCCTCCTGCTGTCGTGCTCCGCCGCGAAGCGTGAGGAAGACGTCGAGGCCGTCCAGGCGGCGGGCCCAGAGACGCTGGTAGAAGGCGATCCACGCCATCGCCTCGTCGAGCGGCGCGGGGGCGAGGCGGCACAGGCGGGCGCGGCCGACCTTCTCGGTCACGATCAGGCCGGCCTCTTCGAGGACGCGCAGGTGTTTCGTCATGCCGGTCAGGGTCATGCCGGTCGGTTCGGTGAGCTCGCCGACGCTGGCCGGGCCGTCACCGAGCCGGATCAGGACGCCGCGCCGGACCGGATCGGCCAGGCACGCGAACACCCGATCGAGAGTGTCTTGCTGAACCATGCGGTTCACTGTACGACACTGAACCATCCGGTTCAATGTCGTACCGAAATGGCCCAGCGCGCCGCCGCGAGGGAAACGGGTTGCGGGACGGGGTGGCGCGGGGCAGGGTGGTAGCCGGATCTGTTGCCGGACGTGAGGAGCGACGCCAGTGCGGTGAGACACCCGGCCTTGCTGAAACCCGTCGGTGTCCCCTCCCCTGGAGTCGATCGTGAACGCACATCTCAAAGCCACCCACCTCGCCCGTGCCCACGACGGCGACCTGCTCTTCTCCGGCCTGGATCTGGTGCTGCGCGCCGGCGACCGGATCGGCGTCGTCGGGCCGAACGGCGCCGGCAAGACCACCCTGCTGCGGGTGCTCGCCGGCGACCTGGCACCCACCGGGGGCAACCTCACGGTGGCGCCCGGCACGCGGGTCGCGTACGTCCCGCAGCGGATGCCGGACCCGGACGGCGCCGTCGGCGCCTATCTCACCGCCGGTCTCGGCGACCTCGCGGCAGTGACCGCGACCATGCGCGACCTGGAGAGACGTCTGGCCGACGGCGACGACGTCCTGGACGCGTACGCCGACGTCCAGGAACGCTGGACCGCCCTGGAGGGGTGGAAGGCCGAGGCCCGGATCACCGAGATCCGTCAGCGCCTGGACATCGCCCACCTCGACGACGACCTCGCGCTGCGGCAGGTCAGCGGCGGCGAGCAGGCCCGGCTGATGCTGGCCCGCGCCCTGCTCGACGACCCGGACCTGCTGCTGCTCGACGAACCCACCAACCACCTCGACGCCGAGGGCGCGGCCTGGCTGCGGCAGTGGCTGCGCGACTTCGACGGCGGCGTGCTGGCGGTCAGTCACGACCGGGCGTTCCTCGACGAGGTGGTGACCCGGATCGTCGAGCTGGACGGCATCGACGAGCAGCCGCAGGACTATCCCGGCGGGGGGTACACCGCCTACCGCGCGGAGAAGCAGCGCCGCTGGGAGAAACTGCTGCTGGATTTCGAGGCGCAGGAGAAGGACCGGATCCGGTGGGAAGCCGACATCGAGAGGACCAAGGGGTACGCCCGTGGCGTCGAGCTGACCACGCCGGCCAGCGCCGCCGCCCCGCACATCCGCCGGGTCGCCCGCCTGGTCGCCCGCAAGGCGAAGGTGCGCGAACGCCGCCTGCGCCGGCAGATGGCGTCGGTGCAGTGGATCGCCCGGCCCCGGACCCGGCCGCCGCTGACCCTCGCGTTCCCGGGCGACGACGGCGACACCGGCGAGACGGTGCTGAAGATCCGCGATCTGACGGTACGCGACCTGCTGCGCGACATCGACCTCGACGTCACCCGCGGCGACCGCATCCTGATCACCGGCCGTAACGGCGCCGGTAAGACGACCCTGCTGCGGGCGATCGCCGACCGGCACCCGGAGGTGGCGGTGCTGCCGCAGACCGACGACGGCCTCCGCGACGCCACCCCGGTGATCGACTTCTTCCGGGCGCGGGTGCCGGTCTACATCGACGACGCCGAGACGCTGTTGCGAGGTCACCAGTTCGACGCCGACCAGTGGACCGCGCCGGTCCGCGACCTGTCCGCGGGGGAGTTGCGGCGGCTGCTGCTGGCGGTGCTGGTCAACAGCCCGTCGCGGATCCTGCTGCTGGACGAGCCGACGAACTTCCTGGACTTCGCCGCCCTCGACGTGATCGAGGAGGCGCTGCGCCGCTACCGGGGGACGCTGCTGATCGTCAGCCACGACCGGTACTTCGCCGATGCGATCGGTCACACCCGGCACTGGCATGTCGCGGGTGGACAGGTGATCGAGAGCTGACACCATGGGCGCATGTCACTGCAGCCCCACCGCAGCTTCCTCCCCGCCGGCGCCGGGTCGGCGGAGGAGTTCACCGAGGCGTGGCTGGCCAACCGGCGGCTGTCGGAGCACACCCGGGCGGCGTACCGGCGTGATGTCGCGTCCTGGCTCGGCTGGTGCGCCGAACGGGGAGTCGACCCGCTGCGGGCCACGTTCCTGGACGTCAACGCGTACGCCCGGGCTCTGGAGGCACGTCCGCTGGCGCCCGCCTCGGTGGCCCGGAAACTGTCCGGGATCTCCAGCTGGTACGACTTCCTCGCCAAACTCCAGGCCGTCACCAGCAACCCGGTCGGCGCCGCCGACCGGCCGTACGTGGATCGTGACCACTCCACCACGTTCGGCCTCACCCCGGCCGAGGTCGACGCTCTGCTGCGGGCGGCCGCGGCGGCGGGCAGCCGGCACCGGGCGATGCTCACCCTCCTGGCCGACCTGGGGCTGCGCGTCAGTGAAGTGGTCAATCTGGACCTGAGCGACGTGGGGCAGGAACGCGGGCACCGTACCGTCCGGTTCACCGCCAAGGGCGGCAAGATCCGCCGCCGCGCGCTCACGCCCGGCGCCGCCGCCGCCCTCGACGACTACCTGCGTGACCGCGGCACCCGGCCCGGCCCGCTGTTCGTCACCGCCACCGGCGGCCGCGTCGACAGGCACGCCATCTTCCGCCTGATCCGCCGGCTGGCCGCGGAGGCCGGCATCGCCGAGGCGGCCCGGCTGTCGCCGCACTCGCTGCGGCACGCGTTCGCCACCACCGCCCGCGCCGAGGGCGTCCCCCTGGAGGACGTGCAGGACGCGATGGGCCACGCCGACCCGCGGACCACCCGCCGCTACGACCGTGACCGGTTCAACCTGGACCGTGACCCGGCGTACACGATCGCCGCAGCCCGTGCCCGCCGCAACAGCGCGTGAACAGGTTGCCTATGCTCTGAACCCGGCTACGGACCAAGCGGGCGGGAAATTTTGGCTACAGAAATGAGCATCGTCGAGGCGGTGATCCTCGGCGCGGTCGAGGGTGTCACCGAGTTCCTTCCGGTGTCGAGCACCGGTCACCTGACGATCCTGGAGAAACTGTTCGGTCACACGATCGACGACCCGGACATCACCGCCTTCACCGTGATCATCCAGTCGGGTGCGGTGCTGGCGACCATCCTGTTCCTGCGGCACGACATCGCCCGCGTCGTGCCGGCGTTCTTCCGGGGACTGTTCGACAAGACCAAGCGGGACCACCCGGACTTCCGGTTCGGCTGGGCGGTGCTGCTCGGCTCGATCCCGATCGTCATCGCGGCGCTGCTGTTCAAGGACCAGATCGAGACGACGCTGCGCAGCCTCTGGTTCGTCGCCGGCGCGCTGATCGTGTGGAGCGGTGTGATGGCGTTCGCCGACCACGCCGCCACCCAGGTCCGCCACCAGGAGGACGTGACCTGGAAGGACACGCTGATCATCGGTACCGTGCAGTGCATGGCGCTGATCCCCGGCATCTCCCGGTCCGGTGCCACCATGTCGGCGGGCCTGCTGCGCGACATCGACCGGGTCACCGTGACGAAACTGTCGTTCTTCCTGTCGATCCCGGCGCTGACCGGCGCGTCGATCCTGCAGGGCGTCAGTGAGGCCGACCGGATCTCCTCCGGGGTCGGCTGGACCAACACGATCGTCGCGACGGTGGTCAGCTTCCTGGTCGCGTACGCGTCGGTGACCTGGCTGCTGAAGTTCGTGGCCAAGCACTCCTACAGCATCTTCATCTTCTACCGGCTCGCGCTCGGCTCACTGCTGCTGGTGCTGCTCGCCACCGGCACCATCGACGCCAAGTAACCGGGCCACCAGCTTCTCGCCGTCGGGCCACGGCCCGAAGCCCGAACTGGTGTCCAGATGGCCGACGGGGCCCGCGTCGAACGGCTCGGCGCCCCAGTCGGCGGCCAGCCGCGCGCCGGCGGCGAACGAGCAGTGCGGATCGTTGCGGCTGACCACCACGATCGACCGGAACGGCAGCCGCTCGCGGGGTGTCCCCGCCACGTCCGGTGGGGTCACCAGCAGCGCCGCCGCCACCGGCCCGGTGTGCCGCCGCGCCCAGAACGCCACCGTCAGGCAGCCCGCACTGTGCGCGATCAGAACCGCGGGCTCGTCCGACGCGGCGATCACCGCGTGCAGCGCCGCCACCCGGTCCTCGGCCACATAGGGCGGGCCCGGCGGTTCCGGCGCCCACACATGGTCGCGGTGGGCGCGGGCCCACTGCCGCGACCAGTGGTTGGGGAACGGCACACCACGGCCGGGCACCAGCAGAAAACGGGTCACCCGCGCGAGGGTAACGGCAAACGTGAATGTGCGCCGTCCGGCGCTATCGTCAGCGTGTGCCCGATCCGATCTTCGCCCATCCGCGGCTGGCCGCGGTCCACGACACCTTCGACGGCGACCGCGACGACCTGGACGCCTACCAGGAGATCATCGCGGAGCTCGGCGCCCGCAGGATCCTCGACCTCGGCTGCGGCACCGGCAGCCTCGCCATCCGCCTGGCCGTGAGCGGGCTGTCGGTCACCGGGGTGGACCCGGCCGCCGCCTCCCTGGACGTGGCCCGGGCCAAACCCGGCGCGCACCTGGTCACCTGGCTTGCCCAGATGCCGCGGGCGCAGTTCGACGTGGCGGTGATGACCGGCAACGTCGCCCAGGTCTTCACCACCGACGACGCCTGGGCGTCCGTGCTCGCCGACCTGCACACGGCGCTGCGGCCCGGTGGCGTCCTGGTCTTCGAGACCCGCCGTCCCGAGTACCGGATCTGGGACGAGTGGTCGATCCCGGTCGCGCAGACCCGCGACGTGCCCGGCATCGGCCCGGTCGAGCAACGTTTCCAGCTCACCGACGTACGCCTGCCGCTGGTGTCGTTCCGGTACACCTACACGTTCCCCGACGGCGAGGTCCTCACCTCCGACTCCACCCTGCGCTTCCGCGACCGCAACGAGCTCGACGCCGGGCTGACGGCCGCCGGTTTCCAGATCGCCGACGTGCGCCAGGCCCCCGACCGGCCCGCGCGGGAGCGGGTCTTCCTGTGCGAGAGACCCTGATCTCGGTACGGGGTCAGGCGTGCGGGCGCCACTGTCAGGCGCGGCCTAACGCGCGTGTCTTCGACAACGGATCCGCTTACGCATGGTGACGAGCCGGAGGCCCGATGCGTGCGTTTTCCGCTGTGTTGCTCCCCGCGGAGCGGTCAACCCTGACGATCGTCGGGGGTACGGGGTGGTCGTTCGGCTCGGGTTTCCGACTGTTTCCGCTTCTACGGTCGACCCCCATGGAACGAGGAACACGAGTAACCGGCGGGGTCGGCCGGCTGTTGGCCGCTGTCGGCGTCCTGGGGTTGACGGCGGCGATGCTCGCGTGGCTTTCTCCGGGCGGGTGGGGCCGGGCCGGGGCAGCGCAGGTCACCAGCGGAGTTTCGGTGTCCGGGTACCGGGCGATCGTCGGGGCGGCAGCAGGGGCACCGTCGTGGTTCGGTCCGGTGCTGGAGGCGGCTACCGAGGGCACTCTGGTGCTCCTCGGCATGCTGCTGGTCGGGATGTGGTGGACGGCGATGCGCCGCCGGGACGTACGAGGGATTACCGGGACCGTGCTGACCGGCGTCGGAACTGTGGTGGCGTACGCCGTCAGTGAAGCGATCAAGGTGGTGGTGGACGAGGAACGACCGTGCCGTGCGCTGCGTACGGGAATCGGGGTGATCGCCGAATGTCCGGAGAGCGGGGACTGGTCCTTCCCGAGCAACCACGCCACCTTGGCCGCCGGACTGGCCGTCGGGCCGGCGGTGCTGCGGCCGCGCCTTGCCGTGCTCACGTTGCCCCTGGCCGGAGCTGCCGCGTTGCTACGGGTGCTGGTGGGGGTTCACTACCCGCACGACGTTCTGGCCGGTGCGACGCTCGGCGGCGCGGTGATGGTGGCTGCCCTGCTGGGGCTCATGCCGCCGGCCCAGCGGGCGGTGTCGTCACTGCTGCGCAGGTCGTGGAACAGCGATCCCCGCTTCATAGGCGACCACCGCGGCCGCAGCCCTGTTGCCCACGCCCAGCCTGGCCAGGATGGAGCTCACATGGGCCTTTACCGTTCCCTCAACCACGTGCAGCCGTCGGGCTATCTGCCCGTTGGACAGTCCGCTGCCGAGCAGGGCCAGCACCTCCCGTTCCCTGGCGGTGAGGGCGTCCACCCGGGCGCGGGCGCTGGAGCGCCGCGCGGCCAGGGTGCCCGCGCCCGTCGCGGCGAGGTGAGCGACGACGCGGGCCGCGACTTTCGGTGACAGATAGGCACCGCCGTCGGCTACCGCACGGAGCCCGGCGATCAGTTCCTCGGGCTCGCCGGACTTGATCAGGAAGCCGGCGGCGCCGCCGCCGAGTGCTTGCAGGATGTAGTCGTCCTCCCCGAACGTCGTCAGAATGATCACGCGCGTGGCCGGCACGGTCCTGCGGAGTTCCGCCATCGCTTCGATGCCGTTCATGCCGGGCATCCGGATGTCGAGGACGGCCACCGCGGGGCGGTGCCGTCGCGCCAGCTCGACGGCGTCGTGTCCGTCGCCGGCCTCGGCGACGACGTCGATGTCCGAATCAGTGGTGAGTACCGCGCGCAGGCCCGCCCGGATCATCGGCTCGTCGTCGGCGATCAGGACCCGGATCATCGGACGCTCACGGGGTGACCGTGTCCCGGGACACCAGCACGTCGTCGCGGAAACAGAGCCGATAGGCGTCCCCGGAGCGGTCGTCGAAGTGGTCCGCCGTCATCGCGTAGTACTCGCACGTCGATCCCTCCACGGTCGGCTCGGCGCTCAGCGGTCGGTGGTTCGTCTGCCGGCGCGGCAGGAGACGCTCCATCTCGGAACGATCCTGCCCGATGCGCAGGCGGGCGTAGTCGCCCGGGTCCAGGACCGCCTGTGACGAGGACAGCGTCTCCCAGCCCGCCAGGGCCCCGCTCAGCAGCGCGCCGGTGACCAGCGGCACCATGACCGCGATGATCAGGGACCGGCCCACACGCCGCCGGGCGCGGCGATGTTCCTGCGGCAGCGCGCGATCGATCCGCGGGGCCGCCGGCGGGAGCACGGGGGTGTGCGGGATTCGCGCGGTGACGGCGAAACCTGTGTGGTGCGGGCCGTACTCGAAAGTGCCGCCGACCAGCCGCACCCGTTCGGCGAGGCCGACCAGACCTCGCCCGCCGCCAGGCTGGGACTGCAGGCCGGCCGGCGACGGTGGCGGTGGCGGGCCGTTCTCCACCACGATCGTCGTCTCGGTCGCCGTATGCGTCACGGAAATGGTCGCTGTTGCTCCGGGTGCGTGTTTGGCCACGTTGGTCAGCGCTTCCTGCGCAACCCGGTGGACAGCCCGCTCGGCCATCGGTGGCAGATCGCCTGCCTCGCCGTCGATGCGCAGCTCCACCATCAGCCCCGATGCGGACGCCGCAGCCGTCAGCGCCGTCAGGTCGGGGTCGTGGGCGTCGGTAGGGGCGCTGTCGGCCTGCTCCCGCAGGACGCCGATCACCTCGCCGAGGCGCTCCACCGCGGCCGCGGCCCGAGCCCTGAGGTCCGTGGCGGCCTTGCGGTGGTGCTCTTGCAGGTCCGGCGCGAGTTTCAGCGCGCCCGCGGACAGCGCGATCAAGCTGAGGTCGTGACCGAGCAGGTCATGCATGTCCTGGGCAATCCGGGCCCGTTCGCGCAGCCGCGCCTGCTCGGCGACCAGCCACTGTTCACGCTGGGCCTGCTCGGCCCGTTCCCAGCCGGTCCGGACGAGATCCTGATACTGGCGCCAGAATCGTCCCGCGAACCATGGCGACATCGTGGCGGCAACGAACACGAGCAGGAACCGACTCGCCAGCGACAGCCAGCCGGGCACGACCGAGAACACCACCACACCGGCCGAGAGCACTGCTACCAGCGCGAGCACCGTCGGACCCGTCCGCCCCCGGCGCCGTCCGGCCAGGAACGCGGTGACCACGGTCGGCAGCAACCACCACCCGCTCACCATGCTCAGACCGGCGAACACGACCGCGGCCCCCGTCAGGAGACTTCCCGGGTCGAAAGCCCGTGCGGTGACAGCCGTTCGCGCTGCCACCGCGACCTTGATCGTTGCGCGCTTCACCGAGGCGACGGTACGGGCCGCGGCTGGCGCCCGACACTGCCGAAAGACAAATCAGCGTACGCGCACGGCGGCGCCCGCCGTCCGTCGCCGAGGTCGAGAACGCCAGGCACAGCAGGCGGCGAACCACTGATATCCCAGCGGCTTCATGGCGGCACACGCGGCAGAAGCGCGCATCGCGCCATCCTTGGTCGTTGCGGTCGACATCTGCGGAGAGTGACTCGGCCGACGGCGTACGCCGGGCTCAGGCCGGCAGGCCCAGCTCGCCGAGGATCCGGATCATCCGATCGTTCTGCCGGCGCAGGAACGCGCCGAACTCGGCGCCGGTGAGCGGGGCGTCGGTCCACCGGTGACCGGCGACCGCCCGCTGCCAGGTGGCCGAACCCCGCACCCCGGACACCACCGTGGTCAGCGCCGCCAGCTGTGCCGGACCGAGCCCGGGCGGGGCGACCAGTCCACGCCAGTTCATGAAGACCACGTCCAGGCCGGCCTCGCGCAGCGTCGGCGCCTCGACCCCCGCGGCCCGGCCGCCGCCGGTCGTCGCGAGCACCCGCAGCTGACCGGAGTCGATCTGGCCGCCGAGCTCGCCCAGGCTGGAGACGCCGAACGCCACCCGCCGCGACAGCACCGCGGCCAGCAGCACCCCGCCGCCGTCGTGCTCGGTGTACCGGACCGAGGACGGCGCGATCCCGGCGGCCCGCGCGATGAGCATGGTGGCGAGGTGGTCCGGCCCGCCGGGGGAGGAGCCGCCGCCGACGGCCAGGCCCGCAGGGTCGGCCCGCCAGGCCGTGACCAGGTCGTCGAAGGTCCGCAGCGGCGCGTCCCGGGTCACGACGACGACCTCCGGCTCCTCGATCAGCCGGGCGATCGGGGTGACCGCGTCGAGGGTCACCGAGATCGGGGCGGTGTGCTGCGCCCCGACCAGGCCGAGGCCCATGAGCATCATCAGCGCGCCGTTGCCGTGCTCGTACACCAGCCGCCGCAGGCCGATCATGCCGCCGGCACCGGGCAGGTTGAACACTTCGACGTCCCTGCGTACCCCGTCGACGTCGAGGGCGGTGGCGACGGTCCGTGCGGTGATGTCGTAGCCGCTGCCCGGGGCGTTCGGCACCATCAGCCGCAGCACCGGATCCCGCTGCGGCGAGCAGCCGCCGACCAGCGCGGCGGCCAGCGGAGCGGTGAGGAGCGTACGGCGGCGCACGGGCTCACGATAGCGACGCCGCGGCGGCGACGGCGGCGGGTAGCCTACGGCAGTCCGGACCAGGGACCGAGGTGAGGAGGAGACCGGTGCGCTGGCAGTTCTCCCTCGCCCGGCAGTTCCTGGTGCTCCAACTCGGCATCGTCCTGCTGGTGGTGGTCGCGGTCGCGGCGGTGTCGGTGGCCGAGGCGGACGCCACCTTCCGGCGCGAGCGGGGCGCCACCCTCCGGTCGAGCGCCGAGAACCTGGCCGCCACCGACGTCATCCGGGAGGGCATGCGCACTCCGGCCCGCTACGACTCGCTCGCCGCCGGCGCGGAGAGCGCCCGCAGCGTCTCCGGCGCCTCGTTCGTGGAGCTCACCGACGCGCAAGGGGTGCTGCTGACCGGGCCGTGGCGGGGCCGGCCGGCCGAGCTGGGCACCAGTGGCGGAGCGACCGGCCGGGCCTGGCTCGGGGTCGTTCAGCACGACGGCCGGGCGCTTGTCGCGCACGCCCCGGTGCTCGACCCCGCCGACGGCAGTGTGCTCGGGCTGGTCGTGGCCGGTGAGACCTACCCGTCGTGGCCCGAACTGCTGGCCAGCGCCACCGCGGACCTGCTCACCTATCTGCTGCTCGGCTCGGCGCTGGGGGTGATCGGCTCGACCCTGCTGTCGCGGCGGATCAAACGGCAGACCCTGGGGCTCGAACCCGTCGAGATCGCCGGGCTGGTCGAGCACCGTGAGGCGATGCTGCACGGGATCAAGGAGGGCCTGATCGGACTCGACGCGTCCGGCCGGGTCACCCTGGTCAACGACGAGGCCCGCCGGCTGCTCGGCTTCTCCGGCGACGTGACCGGGATGCCGTTGCGGTCCCTGGGCGTGCCGGCGGACCTGCTGGACCTGCTCACCGCGGGATCCGGCGAACCCGATCACGTGGTGGTGCACGACTCCCGGATCCTGGTGCTGAACCGGATGCCGGTGGTGGTCCGCGGGCACGCGGTGGGGTCGGTGACCACGCTGCGGGACCGTACCGAGCTGACCTCGCTGGAGCGGGAGCTGGATCTGAGCCGGAACACCACCGACACGCTGCGGGCCCAGGCGCACGAGTTCACCAACCGGCTGCACACCATCTCGGGGCTGGTGCAGCTCGGGCACTACGACGAGGCGGTCAACTTCATCGTGATGGCCGGCCAGACCCAGAACGCGCTCCACCACGACGTGCAGTCCCGGATCGCCGACCCGGCGCTCGCGGCGCTGATCATCGCCAAGGCGAGTGTCGCGTCCGAGCAGCACGTCGAGTTGCGCATCGCCGAGGAGACGACGATGCCCGCACCGGCCGACGATCGCCTCGCCGCCGACCTGGTCACGGTGACCGGCAACCTGATCGACAACGCCATCGACGCCGCCGGTTCCGGGGGCTGGGTGAGCGTGTCGGTCCGGGACCTCGGCGCCGAGATCGCCGTGACCGTGGCCGACTCCGGTGACGGTGTGGCCCGCGAGCACGCCGACAAGGTGTTCAGCAGCGGGTTCACCACCAAGACCGGCGCCGGGCACCGCGGGCTCGGGCTGGCGCTGATCAGCCGGGTCTGCACCGTGCGCGGCGGCGACATCACGGTGACGGGATCGGCGTTCACCGCCCGGCTCCCGGTCGCCGGAGGGCGGCCGTCGTGACGCGGGTGCTGGTGGTGGACGACGATTTCATGGTGGCCCGCATCCACCAGGGTTTCGTGGAGCGGGTGCCCGGGTTCACCGTGGTCGGGGCGGTCCACACGGGCGCCGCCGCCATCGAGGCGGTCGGGCGGCTGCGCCCGGACCTGGTGCTGCTCGACATCTACCTGCCCGACATCTCCGGCCTGGAGGTGCTGCAACGGTTGCGCCGGGAGGCCGGCGCCGTCGACGTCATCGCGATCACCGCGGCCCGGGACGCGGCCACGATCAAGAACGCCCTGCACGGCGGCGTCGCGCACTACATCATCAAGCCGTTCGCCTTCGACACCCTGCAGGAGCGGCTGGAGCGGTACGCCCAGGCGGTGGCCCGGCTGAGGGAGACGCCCGCCGCGGTCCAGGCCGACGTCGACCGGTTCTTCGGCGGATCCGGTGACAGTGCGCCGGTGCTGCCGAAGGGCCTGTCCACCGCGACCGCGGACCTCGTCGTCACCGTGCTGCGCGACAGCGACACCGACCTGTCCGCCGCCGAATGCGCCGCTCGGGCCGGCCTGTCCCGGGTGAGCACCCGCCGCTACCTCGAGCACCTCGTCCAGACGGGCAAGGCGCAGGTGCGGCTGCGCTACGGCGGGGCGGGCCGGCCCGAGCACCGCTATCTCTGGCGCGGTTAGTCCTCGTCACCGAACGCCAGCCGGCCGGCGGGCTCACGACCGCGGATCCGGGCGATCAGCCTGGGCAGATGCGGCAGGCCCAGCGCGGCGACCGCGAGCAGCAGCAGGATCAACGTCAGGGGACGGCGTACGAAGACGGTCAGGTCGTTGTCGGACAGCAACAGCGCCCGCCGGAACTGGGTCTCCATCATCGGCCCCAGGATCAGGCCCAGGATCACCGGCGCGATCGGGAACTCGAACCGCCGCATGAACACGGCGATCACCCCGATCCCGAAGGCGATGAACACGTCGACGATGTTGCCGGAGACCGCGTACACGCCGAGGGTGGCGAAGACCAGGATGCCGGTGTACAGCAGCGGCCGGGGGATCTTCAGCACCTTCACCCAGACGCGGATCATCGGCAGGTTCAGGGCCAGCAGCATGACGTTGCCGATGAACAGCGACGCGATCAGGCCCCACACCAGCTCCGGGGACTTCTCGAACAGCTGCGGGCCGGGCGACAGGTCGAAGTAGCCGAACGCCGCCAGCATCACCGCTGCCGTCGCCGACGTCGGGATGCCGAGGGTGAGCAGCGGGACCAGCACCCCGGAGAAGGACGCGTTGTTGGCGGCCTCCGGCCCGGCGACGCCCTCGATCGCCCCGTTGCCCCACTCCCGCGGGTGCTTCGACCGGCGTTTCTCCAGCGTGTACGAGACGAACGTGGGGATCTCGGCGCCGCCGGACGGCAGCGCGCCGAACGGGAAGCCCAGGGCGGTGCCGCGCAGCCACGGCCGCCACGAGCGCGCCCAATCGGCCTTGCCGAGCCAGGCGAAGCCCTTGCCGCCCGGTTCCAGCGGGGTGACGGTGTCCGGCAGATCCCGTGGCCGGGTCGCGATGTACAGCGTCTCGCCGATCGCGAACAGGCCGACGATCACGGTGACGATGTCGACACCGTCGAGCAGCGCCGGCACCCCGAAGGTGAACCGGGCCTGGCCGGTGAGCGAGTCCAGCCCGATCAGGCCGAGGAACAACCCGAAGGTCAAGGACATCAGGCCGCGTACGAGGGAGGCCCCGACCATCGCGGTGACCGTCACCATGGCGAGGACCGCCAGCGCGAAGTAGTCGGAGGCGCGGAAGGTCACCGCCAGCCGGGCCATCGGCGTGGCGACCAGGGCCAGCAGGACGGTGGAGATGGTCCCGGCGACGAACGAACCGATCGCGGCGGTGGCCAGGGCGGCGCGGGCCCGTCCCCGGCGGGCCATCTGGTAGCCCTCGATGGAGGTCGCCACCGACGAGGACTCGCCCGGGGTGTTGAGCAGGATCGACGTGGTGGAGCCGCCGTACATCGCACCGGCGTAGATCCCGGCGAACATGATCAGTGTGCCGGTCGGGTCGTCGAGCCGCAGCGCCACCGGCAGCAGCAGGGCGATGGTCAGCGCCGGGCCGATCCCGGGCAGTACGCCGACGAGGGTGCCGATGGTGACGCCGATCGCCGCGTAGAGCAGGTTCACCGGGGTCAGCACGGTGCCGAAACCGGCGAGGAGATCCATGAAGGAGTTCACAGCGGCAGCACTCCCGCGGGCAGGACGATCCCGAGGAGACGGGTGAAGAGCAGGTAGATGCCGAGGGCCAGCCCGATCGCCGTGACCAGGTCACGCACGATCACCTCACGGACCGGCCGGGTCTCCAGCAGGCGGGCGCCGGCGAGGACGAACACGGTGGTGGCCAGGACGTACCCGAGCACCGTGTACTTGAGCACCACGGCGTAGCCGATCAGGGCGGCGAGCAGCAGCACCGGCCGGATCCAGGAGCGCAGGTCCGCCGGGCCGTCGTCGGCGGCCCGCTTGCGCAGGGCGTCGATCAGGTACGCCACCGCGACGACGACCCACAGACCGGTCACCAGGATGGGCGCGAGGGTGGGCCCGCCCAGCGGGACACCGGTGTCGATGCCGGCGTCGACGGCCTGCCACAGCAGGGCCACGCCGATCAGGAGCAGAACGGTGCCGGCGACCCGCGGGCCGGAGGAGGCCGTGGCCACCTCCGGCGTCGCGGCGCCGGCGTCCGTCTCGGCCGCGGCGATGGGCGCCGGGTCCGGAGGGGTTGCCGAAGTCATCTCTGCTCAGCCCAGGCCGATCTCGGTCAGGACGGTCTTGATGCGGGTGCTCTCGGCGGCGTAGAAGGCGGCGGCCTCGTCACCGGACTTGTAGAAGTCCTGCCACTTCTTGTCGGCCAGCTCCTGCTTCCACTGCGGCGAGTTGTGCAGGTCGTCGACGAGCTTGAGGACGGCCGTGCGCTCGCTGTCGCTGATGCCGGGCGGCGCGACGACGCCCCGCCAGTTCAGCAGCTCCAGGTCGTACCCGGATTCCTTGATGCTCGGCGCCGGTGTGCCGGCGCCCGCGTCGGCGCCGGTGGCGCCGGAGACCGCCAGGGCACGCACCGTGCCGGCCTTGACCAGGTCGGCGAACTCGCTGGTGCCGGAGACCGCCACGGTCACGTCGCCGGAGAGCAGCGCGGCCTTGGTCTCGCCGCCGCCGGAGTAGGCGACGTACTGCTTGGCGACCGCCTTGGCGTCGGCGCCGGCCGCCTTGGCGAGCAGCCCGACCAGGATCTGGTCGGTGCCGCCGGCCGAGCCGCCACCCCACTTCACCGAGGTGGGATCGGCCTTGATGTCGTCGGCGAGCTGCTTGAGCGTCGTGTACTTGGAGTCCTTGTGGACCACCACGACCTCCGACTCGGCGGTCAGCGTCGCGATCGGCGTGGTCTTGCTCAGGTCCACCGGCGACTTGTTGGTGACCACGCCGCCGACCATCACCAGGCCGGTGACCATCAGCTGGTGGGCGTCCTTCTGGTGGCTGGTGACGAGCTCGGCCAGGCCGATGGTGCCGGCGGCGCCGGTGACGTTGCGGACCTCGGCGGACTGGCCGTTGAGCAGACCGCTCTCCTGCAGGGTCTTCTGCATCGAGCGCGCGGTGGTGTCCCATCCGCCGCCGGCGCCGGCCGGCGCCATGATCTGCAGCGTCTTGGCCGGGTACTTCGCTGCGGCCGCGTCCGGGGCCGGGGACTCCCCGACGGACTGGTCGGCGCAGCCGGTCGCGAACAACAGCACGGCCGGCACGGCGACCGCAAGGGCCCTCTTGAACATGAAAGTTGTGCTCCTGTCACGGGGTGAAGGCGAAGGTGTTACGCACCCTGCCGTACCGCGTGACGCCGGTCACCATTGTGAAGCCTGCGAGCATATTGGTCTTTCTGGTCGTACCCCGCAGGCTTTTCTGTTTCTAGGCTGAGGAGTGGACCAGACACATCGGGAAGTCTTCGAGAAGTACGTGTACGCCGGCGCGATCAGCCGCGACGCGGACGCCGTCGCGGCCCTGTTCACCGACGACGGGGTGTTCGACGCGCCGCTCGCCCCCGACGGCCATCCGCTGCATCAGCGCCTGGTGGGCCGGGACGCCATCCGGGCCGGGATCAGCGCCTACCACCGGCAGCCCGCCTATCAGGCCGCGATGAACCGGGAACGGTCCGCTCTCGTCCTGCACGACACCACGGATCCCGACGTGTTCATCGCCGAGATCGACGTCGCGTTCGACGAACCCGGCGGCCGGCGGACGACGATGTCGCTCGTGCAGATCTTCCGCCTCCGCGACGGACGGATCGCCAAGCTCCGCGACTACTTCGCCGAGCCGCCGTCAGCCGCACCCTTCACCCTCGCGTAGTGGGGCACCGCATGCCCCCGCTCCGGCCGCCGGCTGCGCCGACGACGGGGTGCATGACACGGGAGTGCGTTTTCTGCGGCATCGCGGCGGGCCGGGGCGAGGCGAGCGTGGTGTTCGAGGACGAGACCGTTGTCGCCTTCATGGACCTGAACCCCGTCACGCCCGGCCATCTTCTCGTCGTGCCCCGCATGCCCTGCGAGGGAATCGAGGTTCTCCGTGACGGTGCTGTCGCCTTTCAGACGGTCTTTCACTTTTCATCTGCACGTCATTCCCCGGTACGCGGGCGACGGCTGGACCCTCCAGGCGAGGTCACCGGCACGGGAGCGGTCGCTTCTCGACGGCGATGCGCAGACGATCCGGGAGGAGCTCGCCGGGGAGAACCGAAATCCGATGTCGCCGCCACGCAGGGTCCGCTAGGAAGTAACGGTGAGTGAAGAGATGCTGGCCGGAGGAAACACCACGGGTGCGGTACGGGTCGGCGACGTCGTCCACAAACGGGCGTCGCCGTGGACGGCCACTGTGCATGCGCTGCTGCGGCACCTGGAGGCGGCCGGGTTCGACGGGGCCCCGCGTGCGCTCGGGTTCGACGAGCAGGGCCGGGAGATGCTGACGTTCCTGCCCGGCGAGGTGATCGGCGACCGGGTTCCGTGGCCGGCGTGGGCGTTCACCGATCGGACCCTGGTACAGGTGGGCGCGTGGCTGCGGCGGCTGCACGACGTGACCGCCGGGTTCCGGCCGCCGGCGGACGAGCGGTGGTTCGCCGGCGCGCGGATGGCTCCCGGGATGATCGTCGGGCATCAGGACGCGGCGCCGTACAACGCGGTGATGGACGGGGACCGGCTTGCCGGTTTCTTCGACTGGGACACGGCCGGGCCGTCGTCGCGCGAGTTCGATCTGGCGTTCGCGGTCCTGTCGTGGGTGCCGCTGTACACGCCGGGCGCGGCCGCGGCGCTGGGTTTCCACCGTCCGCAGGACCGCTTGCGCCGCCTGCACCTGCTGCTCGACGCCTACGGATACGACGGCGACCGGCACGCTTTCGGCACGGTGATCGTCCAGCGGGCCACCCGTCAGGCCGAGGTCATGCGTGCCATGGCCGCCGCCGGCGATCCGGCCGCCGTCGCCCTGCTCCCGATCGCGTCCAACCTGGAGCAGTCCGCCGCCGAGGTGGCCGCACTCCCCGCCGGCTTCTGGACCCGTCCGGCGCCCGCTTGATGCCGTCGTGGCTGAGCAGTGCGAGCCGGCCTCGACCCGACGCGGCGACCCGTCCCGACCAGTGCCTTGATACGACATCGGAGGCTTGACCTTGACGCGGCGTCAAGCTTGCACGCTGGATCACACGGTGCAGGATCGAACGGAGACGCCATGATCGACCTCGACCTCGACCCCGAACTGGACCGGCGTCGTGCCGGTCGACGACACCGCTCCGGCCGTCACCGATTCAGGTCCGCAATCCGAACCGGACCAGCCGACATGGTCGAGCGTCTCCGGCCTGGCCGCTTCGCCGCCGCGCTGCTGGAACGCGTCGACGATGCCGTTCTGGCCACCCTGCCCTGCATCGGCGGGATCGATCAGTACGTCGACAGCGCCGACGTACTGAGCCGGCCGGAACTGACCCGCGACATCACGATGGCGGCCTGCCCGACGGGTGACCTCAGCTGACGGCCGCTGCGCGAGCCCTGCCGGTGACCATCTGCTCGAATACGGCCGCCGGCCCGGGGACACCGATGTCGTCGGGGCCCAGCAGGCCGGGGCAGGAGCTCGGCAGGACGGTGGCGCCCGGGGGAAGCCCACACGCTTCGATGATCTCCGACGGCAGAGGGGACGGCGGCGACGGTTCGGGCCCGGCGCTGACCGATGCGGGTGCCGACGGTGTGATGCCGGGTTCGTTCGGTGCAGCGGGTTCGCAGGCGGCGAGCGCCACGACGGCCGCGGTGAGTGCCACGACCGCGGCCGTCGCGGCGCACAGCCGGGCGAAGCGGAGCGACATGCCCGTCTCATCGGCAGCTTCGGAGCCGATCTGAACCGCTGGTGTGACGGTGAGTGCGCCGGAGCCGGGAGCGGGCGGTGTCCGGCTGGTTGTCAGTGCTGTCTCAGCTGCAGCTGAGACAGCACTGACAACCAGCCGGGGGTGACCGGAACGGGCCTGCATGAGTGGCACCGGGGGACGGTGGTGAGGGGACGCCTGCCGTGGCCGCCGCGAGCCACGGGGCGGTGGTCGGCCCGTACCGGAAAAAGGTGGTTGGTCTGTATCAGAAAGAGGGGCCCCGTAGCGGAGAAGGGTTCAGAGGGACCAGGGGGAGAGGTCGAGGGTGGGGTAGCGGAGGGACATGCCGGCCAGGGTGTCGGCGGTCCAGTAGGGATGTCCGGGTGGCGGGAAGCCGAGGGCCTGCAACTGGCGTGGCGTGGCGCGGCCGACGAACGCGGTCCACTCCGGGGTGTAGCTGCGGGTGGCCCAGCCGACGCGGTGGCCCCATTGCAGGCCGGCCGGGCGGAAGCACAGGTGCATGCTGTAGCGGGCGCCGCGGGGGGCGGTCAGCTGGGTGCCGCGGTGGAAGGTGCCGGGCTCGAAGGCGATGACGGTTCCGGCGGGGCCGGCTCCGGAGACCTCGGCCTGGTAGAGGGCGGGGTCGGCGGGTGCGGTGAACCGATTGCCGCCCTCGTGGCCGGGGCGTAGCAGCCAGTTGGGGACGGCGGGCAGGTGGGCGGTGTGCTCGCGGGACACCAGATGCGGGGGGCCGAGTTCCTCGGGGACGTCGGTGAGGAAGACGAACATCTCGACCTGCCGGCAGCCGGGGGTGGTGCTGGGCACGAGCACGGTGTGGTTGAGGTAGTCGCGGTGCAGGTCCTGATCGTAGTCGCAGGCGCCGGTGTATTTGGCCCAGGCCTCCGCCCCGTATAGATGGATGTCGTCGTCGTCCAGGAGCGTGGCGGCAAGCGTCAGGAGGCGGTGGTGCACCGCGGTCAGGCTGATCTCGGTGCTGCTGAACGGGAACGTGTCGATGCCGGCGAACTCGTCGCCGAGGAACCGGTCGCGGCGCGGGTCGGTGCCGTCGTGGAAACCGTCGGGGGACGGGAACAGCAGGTCCAGCTCCTGTACGGCGGGGGCCAGCTCGGCTTCGGGCAGGAAGGCCGGGAGGATCACGAAACCGTCGGTCTGCCAGGTCCGCGCGGCGTCCTTGAGGTCCATCAGGTCAGGATCGACGAGCCTGGATCCGGTGGCAATCGCTTTTCCGCCGGGGCCGCGCCCGGTCGTAGGATCGCCAGGTTCCGACGGGCGGGCCGGGAGGCATCGATGAGCGTACGGGGATCGCTGGCCGCTGTGCTGGTGTCACTGCTGGTGACGGCGGTGGCCGGGTGCGACGACGGTGTGCCGGCTGTCACGCCGTCCCGTCCGCCGCCGGCGACCGTCGCCGATCCGCAGATGATCAAGGATCTGCCGTCGTACCTGGACATCCCCGATCCGAGGCCGGCACGGTTCACGACCGGCCTGAACGGGCCCACCCACCGGGTCCACGTCGTGGAGACGGCCACCGCGAACCTGCTCGGCGACGACTTCCTGCCCTGGTTCAAGACGGACGCCAACCCGGAACCGGTCGGCCCGGCCACCACCTTCCCGGGCAACGAGTTCCTGTTCGTCCGGCTCAGCGGGGTGGCGGGGGAGACCCATCACGTGATGTTCCCGTCGCCGCTCATCGAGGACAAGCGGGTGCGGATCCAGGTGGGCGACCAGACCCGGGACATGCCCCAGGTCATCGGCGCCGAAGCCCTGCTGCTGATGGTCGTGCCGACCGGCGCTCCGGTACGGCTCCAGGTCACCGAGGCCGGCCGGTCCAGCAGCATGGACCTGCGCACCGGCGAGCCGGATGCGGCCGGCGCGGCCGCCGGCGCCGGCAGCAGGAAGGGCGAGGCGGAATGGGACGTCTACGGCCAGTACCCGGGTGACGCGATCGGCAGCCAGGTGAACGTGAAGGCGACGGTCACCCTGGACTCGTTCGACGGCACGTGGGCGCCGCCGGGCCGGATGTGGCTGCGCATCGGGCTGAAACTGTCCTACTGGAGCTGGCGGGACCTCGGCGGGAAGCTGGACGCGGCGAGGTCGATCCGGGTCGAGGTCGGCGGGCGCGCCGTCGACGTGGCCGCCGAATCCACCGCGTTCACCCGCCTGACCCGCGGAACCCCCAACATCTACCAGAACGATCTGTACGCCAAGGTGCAGGTTCCGAAGGACGGCGTGCGGAAGGTCGGCGTCCGGTTCAGCCCGGCCGGGCCGATCACCCTGGACGGCCGGAGCACCACGTTCCGGGCCACGTCCGTACCGACGGGGACGGTAACCCTGAAGTGACCGTCGCCGGCCTGGTTGGATGATCAGTCGTGGAGATCGACATCACCAGTGACGTGGCGGGCCGGCCGCCGGAACCGCCGGCGAACCCGCGCCGATTGCGGCACGCCGTGCCGGCGGCGCTGGTGGCGGGGGCGGTGCTCGGCGCCGGTCTCGGTTTCAGCTACGGGCGGGCCGGTCAGGCGCCCGCCGGTGACGTGGTCCTCACCCACGGCAGGACGGCCACGGTCGACGGCACGGTGGTGGTGCGGTGGGGGCTGGCGAACTTCGGGGCGGAGCCGGCTCGGGTCCGGTCCGTACTCGTCGACGGCGCCTCCGTCACCGTCGAGGCGCCGGACATCGCGGTCGGGGCGCTCGCCGGCTTCACCACCCCGGTGCGCTGCGAGGGGACCGTGCCGCCGCAGCTGACGATCACCGTCGACCCGGGTGGCGACCTCGGCTATCTGCCGGACGCGGCGGAATGGGCGGCGGCGTGCCGGGCGCCGGCGCTGTCCGTGCCGGACGGCGACCGGGTCCTCACCCAGCTCATCAGTCAGACCGGGCCGTGGCGGGGCGCCACCGGTCAGGCGGGGGACACCGGACCGCTGAACGTTCACCTGGTCTGTGTCGGCGGTGGCGAGGTGGCGGTGGACTACGACACCGCCGCCGGTGGGGGCCGGTTCGGGGCCCTCTGCGACGGTGAGCCGACCAGTGCGGGTGACGAGCGTACCGGCCCGGTGGTGCGGATCAGTGTCACGCCCGACGGCGGGCAGCGCTGGTCGCTGCTGCTGACCCGGTCAGGGCAGTAACGGGCGCATGAACGTGCGGTCGTAGCGCAGGACGCAGCCGGACTCGTCACGGATCCGGTCGGCGGCGATGAACTCCGGGTCGACGCCGAACCGGGAGCGGTACCGCTCGTACGCGGCCAGGCTCTCGAAGCTGAACAGCGCCTCGGCCTTGTCGCTGGCGCCCTCGGCGGGCAGGAAATAGCCGTGGTGGATGCCGCCGTGAGCGGCGACCAGGCGCATCCAGGCGCGGGCGAAACGCTCGAACGCCTCGATCCGGGCCGGGTCGATGGTGTAGTGCACGACGCAGGTGATCACCCGGCCACGATAGATCCGGTGGCGTGGCGGCGGAGCGGTGGCCACCATCGGCGGTCATGGACAAGCTTTATGTCGCTCTCGGCGATTCGATGTCGATCGACGACTACGCGGGCGGGGCGGGCCGGGGTGCGGCGAGCCTGCTGCACCGCAACCGGGACGCCGACTTCCCCGACTGGGCGGACCGGGACCTGACCGCGGCGGGGTACGCCGTGCGGGTCCTGGCCCGGGACGGGGCGCTCACCGCCGACGTGATCGAGCGGCAGTTGCCGTCGGTGCAGGGCCCGGTGGATCTGGTGACGGTCACGATGGGTGGCAACGATCTGCTGTCGGTGTACGGGGACGACAGCGCCGCCGCGGCCGTGGTCGGGCGGGTGGAGGCGCAGGCGGAAGGCGTGCTGGTGCGGCTGCGCCGGATCGTGGGGCGGGACTGCCGGATCGTGGTGACCACCGTGTACGACCCGAGTGACGGGACCGGGGCGGTGCCGGGTTCGGGGCTGGCCTCGTGGGGGCGGGGGCCGCATTGGATCCGTACCCTCAACGCGGTCCTGATCTCCGCTGCCGGCCGGCACGGCGCGGTGGTGGCCGATGTGCATGCGGCGTTCCACGGCCATGGTGTGACGGCGGGTGACCCGGCTCGTTCCGATGCCCGCCCCGCCGATCGTGACCTGTGGTTCTGCGGTGTGGTCGAACCGAACGCCTGGGGCGCCCACCACATTCGGGCGACGTGGTGGGAAGCTCTCACCGCTCTTACCTAGAATCCTAGGATGGCTTAGAGGTCGTGCGGCAAGCCGCACGACAAATCCAATCCAAAGGACGGCTTCGCCGACGAACACATCTTGTTTTCGAGGTTTCCGGCCCGATAGCCTGCCGGTGCCGTGACACTGCCCGAGGAGGTGAGACCCATGAACGCTGTATCGCTGTGGGTGCTCTCCACCGGGTCGCGGCCGAGAGTGCCCCGCTGACACGCGGCACTCTCGAAAGGCGACACCCTTGTTCGATGTGATCATTGCCGGATGCGGGCCGGTCGGAGCGATGCTGGCCGCCGAACTGCGGCTGCACGACGTTCGTGTTCTCGTTCTGGAGAAGGACACCGAGCCGGTCTCGTTCGTCCGTATCGTCGGGCTGCACATGCGCAGTCTCGAGTCGCTGGCGATGCGAGGGCTGCTGGATCGGGTCCGGGAGCGGGGGCGGCAACGTCCGGCGGCGGGTTTCTTCGCCGCGATCAGCAAACCGGTTCCGGAGGGACTGGATTCGGCGTACGCCTATCTGCTCGGAATTTCGCAGCCGGTTCTCGTCGACGTTCTCGAACAGCATGCGGTAGCGGTGGGCGCCCAGGTCCGGCGCGGTTGCACGGTGACGGGTCTGGTGCAGGACGACGACGGTGTGACGGTGGAACTGGCCGGTGGGGAGCGGCTGCGGGCCGGTTATCTGGTCGGTTGTGACGGTGCCCGGAGTACGGTCCGGAAATTGCTGGGTGTCGGTTTCCCCGGTGAGCCGTCGCGCAACGACACGTTGATGGGTGAGATGGAAGTGGACGCGCCCGCGGAGGTGATCGCCGCGGCGGTGGCGGCGCACCGGCGGCTCGATGTGCGGCCTTTCGGTGGCGGCCGGTATCGGGTGGTGGTTCCGGTCGAGGGGGTCGGTGATCGGGGGCGCCCGCCGACGATCGACGATTTCCGGCGGGCGTTGTCGGCGCTGGTGGGTACGGATTTCGGGGTGCGTTCGCCGCGCTGGTTGTCGCGTTTCGGTGACGCGACCCGGCTGGTGGACCGTTATCGGGTGGGCCGGGTTCTGCTGGCCGGGGATGCGGCGCACATTCATCCGCCGATCGGTGGGCAGGGTTTGAATCTGGGTGTGCAGGACGCGTTCAATCTTGGCTGGAAGCTGGCCGGGCAGGTTCGTGGCTGGGCGCCGGCCGGGTTGTTGGACACGTATCAGGTGGAGCGTCATCCGGTGGCCGCGCGGGTGCTGGACGACACGCGGGCGCAGACGGCGTTGTGGTCGGAGGGTGCGGGCGCTGCGGCGTTGCGGCGGCTGGTGTCGGAGTTGATGGATTTCAACGAGGTGAACCGGCATCTGATCGAGAGGGTCGCGGGGCTCGGGATCCGGTACGACTTCGGTGCGGGTCCTGATCTGGTCGGCCGGCGGCTGGGTGACGTGGACGGTGTCTACGGTCTGTTGCATCGGGGCCGGGGCGCGGTGTTGGACCGGACCGGGCGGCTGGGCGTGGGTGGGTGGGCCGATCGGGTCGACTACCTGGGGGATGTCACGTCGGCGCTGGGGGCGCCGGCTGTCCTGATGCGCCCGGACGGGTATGTCGCGTGGGCCGGTGCGGACCAGCACGGCCTCGATGGGGCGTTGTCACGCTGGTTCGGGGCTTGACCTTGTCACGGTGACAACGCTTCTACTCGGTGCCGGAGGTGGTTGTCATCAACGGTTTGGTGAGGGCGCTCGGTGCGGCGGATGCGTCGGTGCGGTTGCGGGCGGTGCTCGCGGTCGGCACCGACGCTGATCCGGGTCTGGTGGATGCGCTGGTGACGCGGTGCGCGGTGGAGCCGGATTTCTTCGTGCGGGACATGTTGACGTGGGCGTTGACCCGGTTGCCGGCGGCGGTGACGGTGCCGCGGCTGGTGGTGGAGACGCGGTCGGAGGTGGCGCGGGCCCGGGCGCAGGCGCTGCACACGTTGTCGAAGATCGGTGATCGGGGTGCGTGGGCGGCTGTCACGCCGGTGTTGTTGCGCGACGACGATGATGAGGTGGCGCGGACGGCGTGGCGTGCGGCGGTGGCTTTGGTGCCGGATGGGGAGCGGGTGGTGCTGGCGGAGGAGTTGGGGTCGCAGTTGGGGCGGGGTGATCGGCGGATGCGGTTGAGTTTGAGCCGGGCGCTGGCCGGGTTGGGTGCGGAGGTGGTGGAGCCGGTGGTGGCGGTGGCTCTGGGGAGTGCGGATCCGGTGGTGCGGGCGCATGCGGCGGCGACGCGGCGGTTGCTGGTGGATCCGGAGGCGGGGTTCGAGGTGGCGGTGGACGAGGCGATTCGGGTGGTGGCGTTGGGTCCTGATGCTGATCGGTGAGGTGGCGCGCCGGTCCGGGGTGAGTGCGCGGATGCTGCGGCATTACGACTCGCTGGGGCTGGTGCGCCCGACCGGGCGGACGGTGGGTAACTACCGGGAGTATGCGGCGGAGGATATTCGGCGGATCTTTCATGTGGAGAGTCTGCGGTCGCTGGGGTTGTCGTTGCGGGAGATCGGGCGGGCGCTGGAGGATCCGGGGTTCGCTCCGGCGGCGTTGGTGGCGGATCTGATCGCGCGGACCGAGGAGCGGTTGCGGCGGGAGCAGGAGTTGCTGGAGCGGTTGCGGGCGGTCGGGTCGGCGCAGGCGTCGGGGTGGCGGGGGGTTCTGCGGATCGTCGCGTTGTTGCAGGGGCTGGATTCGCCGAGTGCGGCGCGGCGGCAGCAGGCGGTGCTGGCGCCGGGTGGGGAGGTGCCGGTGCCGGTGGAGGTGCTGGCGGGGGCGGTGCTGGCGGAGGCGGATCCGAATGTGGCGGGTGCGTTGCGGTGGGCGCTGGCGCGGGCCGGTGGTGGTGCGGTGGCGGGGGTGGCGGCCGGGGTTCAGGCCGATGATGCGGTGGTGCGGTTGCGGGCGGTGCGGGCGCTGGCGGAGATGCCGGGTGACGAGGTCGCGGGGTTGCTGGCGGATGCGTTGGGTGATGCGGATGCGGCGGTGCGGGGGCGGGCGGCGCTGGCGTTGGGGGCGCGGGGTTCGATGGCTGCGGTTCCGGTGCTGGTGGGCATGGTGGTCGCCGGGGTGAGTGATGTGGAGGCGGCTGAGGTTCTGGGTGGTCTGTCGGCGGATCCTGTTCGTGCGGATCGGATCGTGGGGGCGCTGGCGGGGGAGTTGGTGGGTGCGGACGTGGCGGTGCGGATTCGGTTGGCGCAGGCGTTTGCGGAGTTGCCGGGGGCGGGGGCGCGGGTGGTGCTGGAGCGGTTGGCCGGTGATGAGGATCGGTCGGTGGCGTTGGTGGCGGCTGCTTTCGTGCGGATGCGGGAGGACCTTTGAATCTTCGGTGGGGTACGGGGTGAGTGGCTGGGGGTGTGTTGTCGGTCCCGGTGGCGAGGGGTTGGTCTTCGGGTGCGTGGTGTCCGGCGGCCCGCAGTGGTGTCGTCGCGGTCGTCCACGAGCTGGCCGGCCGGGTGCTTGTCGAGCGCCGGCCGGGCCCCGCGGATCGGCGGCGCGACATCGTCACCCGCACCGCCGACCGGCCGCGAGCGGCTGTTCCGGCTGGACGAGCTGCTTGCCGGCGTGGAGGACGACGTGCTGGCTCCGCTGACCCCGGCGCAGCGGCGGGAACAGCTGACCGGCCTGGTCGACCCGCACGGCCGGTAGAGGCCCTGGACGTGAGCGTGTTGGGGGGTGGTGGACGACCCGGGCACGTGAACGACGCCGCACCGGCTTTTGACGTCGGCAGAAATCTGCATGCGGTATGTGATCGTCCACGGCTCGATGGGATCCCCTGCGATCGTCGCGGAAGAATGCGGTCATGAGCGACGAAGCGCGACGCGCCGTAGTGGGCGCGCTGATCGATCTTGCGGGAAGTGCCGACTACCGCGACCGGGCCGACGCAGGGCGCAGTCTCGCCAGTTTCGCCGAGATGCCCGAGGCCGGCGAAGCGCTGCTGGAGCTCGTGCTCGACGCCGGTGACACTTTCGTCGCTCGCGGGACAGTGACAGCGCTCCTCCGACGTCACGACACGGCCGGGATGGTGGTGGTCGCCGCGGCGCTCGGCGCGGCCGACCCCGGCCGCGCCGACTGGATTCACACCGCAGTGCTCGATGTCTTCACGGTGTTCGCCGTCGATCGCGATGCCGCCCTGCGAGCGTGTGAGGCGTTGGCCGGAGGTGCTGACGAGCAGGTCCGCCGCGGCGGGCGCCGGTTGATCGGCATGCTCGAGGAGATCGACCCGATCCTCCATCCGGTGCAGAACGACGACGCATGATCGCCGAACCCGTGCGGGCTCCCGCCCCGTTCCGGGGATTCTGGACGCGGGCGGCGGTCTCGTCGGGAACCCCGCTTGCGGTGTGGGCGGCGTTAGACTCGCCGGCCATGGGATCGCTCATCTTCATCCTCAACGTCACCCTGGACGGTTGCGTCGACCACCAGGAGGGGATCGCCGACGACGAGACACATGCCCACTTCACCCGCCTCATGGACGGGGGCGGGGTGATGCTGTGGGGTCGTGTCACCTACGAGATGATGGAGAGCTACTGGCCGGCCGTCGCCTGCGGTGAGGTGGAGGCGCCACCGGCGTTGCGTGAGTGGGCGGTCAAGCTGGAGGCCAAACCGAAGTACGTGGTGTCGTCGACCCGCCAGGACTTCCCGTGGGCCAACAGCCACCACGTCACCGGGGATCTGCGGGAGAGCGTGCAGAGGCTCAAGGACGCGACCCCGGCCGGTGTCCTGCTCGGCAGTGGCCTGCTCGCGACCGAGCTGGACCGGCTGGGCCTGATCGACGAGTACCGGATGCTCGTTCATCCTAGGATCGCCGGCCACGGCCCGACGCTGTATCAGGGCGGGTTGCCCGCCACGCGCCGGCTCGTGCTGCTCTCGGCGAAGCCGTTCAGCAACGGCGCGGTCGCCATGCACTACCGCCGCGCTGATTGACCGGAATCCATGCCGTCGGCGGTGGCATGGGGGCGTCCGGTCGTGGTTTCGGGTGATCTACTGCGGTGGTGCGGGGGATCGGATGGGATGAGGTCCGGGAGTGGTTCGATCCGGTGGGGAACGGCAGCGCACCGGATATCGCCGTCGCGGACACGACGCTGGACGACTGGCAGGCGCTGCTCGGGCTGATTCGGGCGGAGGGCTGGCGTGCGGAGTACGAGTTCGGTGATGAGCGTTTCGGCGTTCCGGTGTCGGCGGCTGATCTCTTCGTGCCTGATCCGGAGGGCTGGTTGCGGTCGCTGTGGGTGTGGCCCGAGCCGGACATCGAGTTGATCTTCCGGGTGTGGACGCCGGAGGTGATCGTCGGTGACGTCAGCCTGCACGAACTGCAAGGGCAGGAACGTCTGGACGACTTCTGCGGCATCCTGCGCAGGCTGGGACAGCGGTTGGGCAAGCGGGTGGAGATGTACGCGGAGGGCTGCTACGACGCCTACCCGCCGATGCTCGCCTACGAGGTCACGCAGGATCGTGTGGTGTTCCTCGCCGGCCCCTGGCGCTCCTGAACTCTCTCATCGGTGACGCGCTCGGGTGGTGACATCCCCACGTAGTCGCCGCCTGGTGATCTGCTCGCGAGCGGCTTCTCGATCGAGAAGCCCTCCAGTCGCCGGGCCCGAACCACCGCCGGCGGAGCCCCGGAGTCCTCGCCCCGGGCCTCCGCCGGCGGATGGGTCGGTCAGGTCACCGGGGCGAGACGGCGCAGCAGGTTGACGTGGATGTCGCCGTCGAGCAGGTCGTCCGCCTGGGCCAGGAAAGCGCGCAGGTGCGGGCGCTGCAGGTTGGCGGCGTGTTCGTCGGGTCCGCGCCACACCTCGTGGAAGTGGAACGACCCGGCTTCGTCCACCGCGACGTGCAGGTCGTAGGCGATGCAGCCGGGTTCCCGCAGGGTCGGCTCGACGAGCGCGGTCAGGGCGTCGCGCAGCGCCGTCTCCTGTCCGGGTTTGGCGCGGAGGTGGGCGATGACGGTCAGGTTCTCGGGCATCGGTGTGGGTCTTTCCGTTGGGTGGCCGGGCGGGAGTGCCGGGCTGTCGGACACCGACGCTAGGCAGGACTGGTATTGGCGTACAGTCCAGTCGCGTGCGTTCTGACCGGACCAATCGTGTCACTGCTCTGCTCCTGGAGGTGCCGGGCGACGGGCGGCCGATGCATGAGCGGCTCACCGGCGCGATCCGGGCCGCCATCGCGCAGGGTCGTCTCGGTCCCGGTCATCTGCTGCCGTCGAGCCGTGCCCTGGCCACCGAGCTCGGTTGTTCGCGCTGGGTGGTCAACGAGGCGTATGTCCAGCTCACCGCCGAGGGGCACCTGGAGACGCGGCAGGGGTCCGGCACCCGGGTCGCCGCGGATCCCGCCGTGTGTGCCGCCGCGCCGCCGGCCGGGGGCGCCGTGGATCCGGAACCGCCCGCGTGGCATGCCGATCTGCGGCCCGGCGCACCGGACGTCCACCAGTTCCCCGCGGCGGCCTGGCTTCGCTGCCTGCATCATGTGCTGACCGATCCGGGCTGGTCGCCGCCGGTCTTCGCGCCGCCGGCGGGGGCGCCCCGGCTGCGGCAGACGGTTGCGGCCTACCTGCGCCGGGCCCGGGGCATTCCGGTGGACGGCGACGACGTGGTCATCACCTGTGGCACCTCCCACGGGATGGCCGCGGTGGCCCGGGTCCTGGCCTCGACCGCGGCCGAGGCCGGTGTCGCGGTCGAGGATCCCGGCTGGTTCCGTCTGCGGGAGGTGGCGGCCGCGGCGGGGTTGCGTCCGGAGCCGGTCGCCGTCGACGAGCACGGCATCGACGTGCGGGCGGTCGGCCGGGCCGGTGTCGCGGCGGTGGTCTGCGCCCCCGCCCATCAGTTCCCGACCGGTGCTCTGCTGTCGCCGGAACGCCGTCGTGCCCTGCTGGCCTGGGCGTCGCGCACCGGGGGCGTCATCGTGGAGGACGACTACGATGCCGAGTTCCGTTATGACGGCCGGCCGGTCGGCGCGCTGGCCGGTCTGGGTCGGGACCATGTGGTTCATCTGGGGTCGGTCAGCAAGACGCTGCATCCGGGTCTGCGGCTCGGCTGGTTGGTGCCGCCGCCGGCGTTGCGGGGTGCGCTGCTGGCCGCCGTGGCGACGTCCGGGGCCGGTCCCGGTGTCCCGGAGCAGTTGGCCTTCGCTCATTTCGTGGAGTCCGGGGGTTACGACCGTCACCTGCGCCGGATGCGGCGGACGTACCGTCTGCGCCGGGACGCGCTGCTGCACGCCCTGCACGATCACGGTCGTGCGGTACGGCCGGACGCGGTGCCGGGCATCGCCGCCGGCCTGCACGTGACCGTGCCGCTGCCGCCGGGGTCCGACGAGCATGCGGTGGTGGGCCGGCTCGCGGGTCTGGGGGTCACGGCGATCCCGTTGTCGCGTTACACGATCCGGCCTCGGCCGCCGGCGCTGGTCCTCGGGTTCGGCCGGTTGTCGCCGTCGCGGGCCGGCTGGGTGGCGGGCCGGCTGGCCGCCGCGCTCACGGACGGGTAGCCGGCGGCCGTACCGTGAACGGGGTCATCGGTCTTCGAGGGCGGCCTTGACCAGGGCCAGGGCGGTGGCGGCGGGGATGCCGAGGGCGCGGGTGCGTTCGGCGTAGGCGTGGGCGGCGCGCTGGGCCTGCCCGGCGGTGCCGGTGGCTTTGGCGGTGATGACGGTGCCGTGCCGGCCGCGGGTCTCGACGAGGCCGGCCTGTTCGAGTTCGCGGTAGGCGCGGGCGACGGTGTTGACGGCCAGGTCGAGTTCGCCGGCGAGCTGGCGGACCGGGGGCAGGCGGGTGCCGGCGGCGAGGGCGCCGTCGGCGGCCTGGGCGGCGATGGCGAGGCGGACCTGTTCGTACGGGGGCACGGGGGATGCGGGGTCGAGGGTGATGTCCATTCAGAGAACCTTCGGCGGGGTGTTGCCGGCGGCGAGGATGGCGCGCCGGATGGGGACGAGGGCGAGCAGGATGCCGCCGGCGAGGAAGAACACGACCAGGCTGACGATGCCGATGCGGTAGCTGTCGGTGAGTTGGAAGATGAGGCCGAAGAAGAGCGGGCCGAGCCAGCTGGTGCCCTTGTCGCTGATCTCGTAGAAGCCGAAGTACTCGCCTTCCTTGCCGGCGGGGATGAGCTGGGCGAACAGGCTGCGGGAGAGGGCCTGGCTGCCGCCGAGGACGAGGCCGATGCCGGCGCCGAGGATCATGAAGGGTACGGGTTCGCCTTCGGGTAGCCAGAACGCGGCGATGATGACGAGCAACCACAGGCCGAGGCTGATCAGGATCGTCTTGCGGGCGCCGATGCGGGCGGCGAGGGCGCCGAGGAGCAGGGCGCCGCCGAAGGCGAGGAACTGGACGATCAGGATGGTGACGATCAGCGCCGACTGTTCGAGTTCGAGTTCCTCGGTGCCGAACTGGCTGGCCAGGGTGATGACGGTCTGGATGCCGTCGTTGTAGACGAGGAACGCGCCGAGGAAGAACAGGGTGAGCGGGTAGGCGCGCATGCCTTTGACGGTGTGGCCGAGCTGTCTGAACCCGTCGGTGAGGATGTTGCCCTTCTCGCTGGTCGAGGAGGCGCTGGGGTGTTCGCGCAGCAGCCGCAGCGGCACGAAGGTGAACGCCGCCCACCAGACGCCGGCCGAGACGATGCAGTAGCGGGCCAGGTCGAGGGTCTTCTCGGCGTTGCCGTCCTCGGTCAGGGTCATGACGACGATCAGGTTGAGCAGGAGCAGGAGTCCGCCGCCGAGGTAGCCGAAGGCCCAGCCGCGGCTGGAGATGCGGTCGCGGTCGTCGGGGCCGGCCAGTTGCGGCAGGAACGAGTGGTAGACGACGACGGCGGCGCCGAAGCTGATGTTGGCGATGATGAAGAGGACGCCGCCGAGCAGGTAGCGTTCGCCGGTGACGAAGCCCATCGCCATGGTGGCGGCGGCGCCGGTGAAGGCGGCCGCGGCGAGCAGTGGTTTCTTGCGGGGGGCGCGGTCGGCGACGGCGCCCACGATGGGCAGGACGAAGACGGTGAGCAGCACCGACAGGGAGACCAGGTACGGGTAGTAGGACCCGGCGGCGACGGGGATGCCGAGCGGGTGGACGGTGCCGTCGCAGGTGTCGGCGTCGATGGCGCAGCCGGCGGCCTGTTCGGTGACGCTGGTGAGGAACGGGCCCAGGAACACCGTGATGACGGTGGTCTGGAAGGCCGAGTTGGCCCAGTCGTAGAAGTACCAGCCGCGGAGTTCCCGTTTACCTGCGGGAACGATGTCGTGGGTGCCGGTGACGGCCATCAGTGTGCGCTCCTGGGTGTGGTCGGTGCGCGGTCATGATGCCATTCCGGGGGCGCCGGCGGGAGATGTGGATCACTGTTCACCTGGCGTCCACCATCGGGCCAGGGCGGCGGTGGCGGGGTCGTCGGAGTCGGCGAGGACGGTCCAGGCGTCGGCGCCGGCCGGGATGTCGACGCCGGCGTAGGCGGCGAGTTCCTCGGCGGTGACCGGGTCGGTGGGCGGGGTGAAGGCTTCGCCGGCGCCGAGGGTGGCGGTGTCGATCCAGGGGAAACCGTCGACGGGTTCGGGCAGGTCCACGGCCAGGGCCGGCGGGAAGACGGTGTCGTCGGCGACCGCGTCGACGGTGTCGGGCAGGTCCGGGACGTCGGTGGGCTCGTCCTGCCACACGGGCGTGTCGTCGTCGAAGCCGACGTCGGTGTCGTCGTGCAGCGGGTGCGGGTCGTCGGCGGCCGGTGGCGGCAGGTCCTCGGGCGCGTCGAGGTCGAAATCGTCGTCGTGGTCCCAGTGGTCGGTCATCGGGAGAGCCCTTCGTCGATGGGAGCGGGTGTCAGGGAGCGGGCCCGCAGCAGCGCCTCGTCGGCCTCTCGCAGCCGGGCGGCGGCGGCGTCGCGGTCCTTGGTGGCGGCGGCGCGGCGGCGGGCCCGGCCGGCGGCGTCCTCGGCGGCGGCGGCGTCGATCTCGGCGATCAGCGCGTCGAGTTCGCGCAGCCGGCGTTCGATGGCGTCGTCGAGGGCGACCGACAGGGCGTACTGCAGGTCGGTGAACCGGCCGCTGATCTCGTCGGTGAGTGCCGCCCGGGCTTCCGACAGCACGTCGCGCAGCCAGGTGTGGGCGTGCCGGCGGTCGGTGTGCACGCGGCGGCGGTAGATGACGTAGCCGCCGGCGGCCAGGCCGAGGCCGAGCCCGGCGACCGGCAGCAGCAGGCCGCCGGCCAGGCCGAGCGCGGACGCGCCGAGCATGGCGCCGCGTCCGGCGAGCAGGGCGACGCCGCCGGCGGACAGGGCGATCAGCATGTTGTCGCCCGAGCCGTCGCGGGGTGGGCCGGCGGTGAGGGTGTGGCGCAGGGTGGCGCCGACGCGGGCCGGGTCGAAGGAGTCGGCGAGGACCTTCTCGGCGACGTCGCGGTAGGTGTCCTCCAGGGTGGCCGACAGGTCCGCGGCGGCGGCGTGCAGGCGGGTGTCGAGGTCGTCGGGCAGGGCGGTGAGGGTGTCGCCGCGGGCGGTGTCGATACGGCGGGCGAAGTCGTGCTGGATCTCGGTGATCCGGGTGCGCAGCCGGCCGATGACGGCGACCCGGGCGTGCTGGATCTCGGCGTTGAGCCGCAGCGTCCACTGGCGCGACTCGGTGCGTTTGCGGGCGGCGAGGGCGGCGCGTTCGGCGCGGGTGGCGGCCTGCGCGGCCGGGTTCGCGGCGGCCTGGACGCGTTCCTCGGCGGTGTCACGCAGCCGGGTCAGGTCGCGGTGGGCGGCGCGCAGCACGTTGGCCAGGCGCAGCTGGTGGCCGCGGCCGGCGAGTTCGACGAGGGCGTGCTGCAGGGCGGGCACGCGGGATTCGCCGGCCAGGGTGTCGCGGGTGGCCGGGTCGGCGGTGAGGGCGATCTCGGCCAGGCGGGCGGAGACCGGGAACCAGGGGGCGGCGGCGAAGCGGGGGGCGTGGGCCTGCAGCAGGGAGCGGTTGTCGTCGGCGATGGCGCGCCACTGCGGAAACGCGTCGATCTTGGTGAGGGCGAAGACGACGGCGTCGACGCGTTCGGTGGCGGCGGCCAGGAAGTCCAGCTCCGGCTGGGACAGTGGGGCGCCGGCGTCGGCGACGAACAGCAGGGCGGTGCCGCGGCGTACCGCGTCCAGGGCGATGGTGGCGTGCACCGGGTCGAGGCCGCCGGCGCCGGGGGTGTCGAGCAGGGTCAGGTATTGCAGCAGCGGCGCCGGGTGGGTGACCTCGATGCGGCGGGCGCGGTGCCGTCCGCGGGCCCAGTCGGTGAGGTCGTCGACGTCGACCTCCTCGCCGCCGGGCAGCCACGCCCGGGCGCTGAACGCGGCGCCAGGGGTGAAGTGCAGGTAGGCGGCGGTGGTGACGGCCGCGTCGACCGGGGACAGGCCGGGCACCCCGAGCAAGGCGTTGACCAGGGAGCTCTTGCCGCGTTTGGTTTCGCCGACGACGACCACGCCGGGGCGGGTCAGGTGGGCGCGGCGCAGGTCGGCCAGGTCGGCGGCGGCGTCCGGGTCGGCGGTGCGCAGGTACGACAGGGTGTCGCGGACGGCGGTGTCGAGCTGGGCGGTCAGGTCGGTCATGCACGGACCTCGCGGATCTCGCGGGCGAGCAGCTGGAAGCCGCGGTGGGCGATGTGGGCGAGCCGGGCCTGGGCGGGCCCGGCCCCGTCGACGGCGTAGGCGCGCCACCGGCCGGCCGCCGCGATCGCCGCCGCGGCCAGGTCGGCGGGGCCGGCGTCGGGCAGGCCGAGGATGACGTGCGGGTCGTCGGAGGTGGCCAGGCGGATCAGCTCCTGGTCCCAGCCGGCCGGCAGCGGCACGGTGCCGGTGGCGGCGCGCTGTGCGGCGTCGAGCAGGCGCAGCCGGTGGTAGGCGGGGTCGCGCAGGGCCTGTTCCACGGCGTCGCGGATGACGCCGCGGGCCCGGGCGTCGTAGGAGGCGAGGCGTTCCAGGCGGGTCAGCGCCCACCCGGCCTTGATCGCGTCGCAGCGCCAGCGGAACGTCTGGTCGACGGTGGCGGTCAGCCGGGCCAGCCCGGACGCGGCGGTCAGCCGGCGGACCAGTTCGCCGGTGCCCAGCCGCGGGTCGCCGGTCAGCTGGGCGCAGGCGAAGCCGATGCCGTACAGGTCGAGGCGGGTCAGCAGCCGTTCCCGCTGGTCGGTGGAGACCGGTGCGGTCCGGGTGCGGAACAGGTCGGCCGACAGCAGCAGCACCTGCAGGTCGGCGGGGGGCAGCGCGGCCAGGGCGGCGAGGGCGTCACGGTCGGCGGCGGTGAGCCGGCCGGCGACGGCGGTCTCGGCGAGCAGCCCGGCCACCGGCACGACGTCGCCGACGGTGCGGGTCAGCAGCCGGGCCTGCTGCCGGGCGAGGGGTTCGGCGACCGGCCACGGGTCGGTGCCGCCGCCGGTGAGGGTGTCGATGCGCGACAGCACCCCGATCGCGTTGAGCGGGCTGGTCGCCAGTCTCGCCGACGCGGCATGGAAGGCCTGCAGGGCGCGCAGGTCGTCGGCGCGGACGGCCTGGGTGAACACGTACACCACGGCCTCGGCGGCGGCGATCTCGCCGGCGGAGTCGTCGTCGATGCCGACGGCGGCCTCGGCGCGGGCGCTGCCGGCGGTGTCGGTGGAGGCCAGGCCGGGCGTGTCGACGACGGTGAGGTCGCGCAGCCGGTCGCTGGTGAGGGTGACGTCGACGTGGGCGATGCGGGCGGTGGGGACGCCGAGGCGGGCCGGGACCATGCCGTCGTCGTCCAGCGGCAGGCTGTGCCGGCCGCCGTCGCGGGTGACCACGTCGATGCGGTCGGCGGGCCCGTAGCGGAACCGGGTGACCACCCGGGTGCACTCGCCGGCGGCGGTGGGGGCGACCCGACGGCCGATCAGAGCGTTGACTAGTGTCGACTTTCCGGCTTTCAGGCGGCCTGCAATCGCCACTCGTAACGGATCGTGAAGGCGCCGGCTGATCTGTTGCACCTGTTGACCAGCATCGGAGGAGAGGCGCGTGACGATATCGTGACACAGGGTCACGACACCGGTGGTCAGGGGGCCGGTCACTTCGACTCGTCAGCGCAGCACACCGTCGGCGACAATGTGCGTGGCGCCGCTGTCGTCGTCACGAAGGGACCCTTTCGTCGAAGCGATGTTCGCAGTGAAGCCTACGGACACCGGCCCGCGGGCCGGCATCACGAGTTCGTGCCAGTGAGGGGGGAGCGCAGGTGACGGACGAGCCAGAGGTGGCCGCCCGTACCGCGTTGCGTCAAGGGCCTGCCCTCGTCGTGCTCACCGGCCCGCCCGGCTGCGGCCGCAGCACCCTGCTGCGCCGCATCGCCGCCGCCGTGCCCGGCCCCGCCCACCTCGGCGGCGGGCTGGCCATGCTCGCCGACGTGCCCGCCCTCGCGCTGTCCCGGGCGGTCCGGGCCCGGCTGCCCGCCGACGACGTCGCGCTGCTGGCCGAAGCCGTCCGGTCCCGGGTCCGCGGCGGCCTGCTGGTCATCGACGACCTGCACCACGCCGACCCGGCGACGGTCGCGGCCCTGCCGCACCTGGCCCGCACCTGCCGGGTGCTGGTGGCCGTGCGCACCCCGCACCGGCTGCCCGCCGACCTCGCCGCCGCACTGCGGGCCGCGGCCACCGCCTGGCTCCCGGTGCCGCCGCTGACCGGCGCCGCCGCGCTCGCCCTGGCCCGGCAGACCGCCGGCGGCCTCGACGACCTCGCCGCGGCCGCCGTGGTCGCCCGCGCCGGCGGCAACCCCCTCGCCGTCATCGCCCTGGCCCGGCAGGCCGCCGCCGGCCGCGCCCCGATCGGCGAGGACATCGACCAGGTGGCGTACGCGATCGCCACCGCCCTGGCCGACCTGCCCCGCCCCGCCCGTACCGCGCTGGCCGCCCTCGGCCTGCTCGGCCGTCCCGCCGAACCGGTCCTGCTCGGCACCGGCGCCGCCGATCTGCTCGCCGCCGGGCTGGTCACCGCCGAACCCGGCGGCTTCCTGCTGCCCGTCTCCGCCTACGTCGCCGAGACCGCCGCCGGGCTGCTCGACCCCGGCGCCCGCGCCGACCTGCACGCCCGCCTCGCCGAACTCACCCCGCCCGCCGAAGCCGCCCGGCACCTGGCCGCCGCCGGCGACGCCGGCGGCGCCTACCGCACCGCCCTCGCCGCCGCCGACCGGGCCACCGGCGCCGAACGGGCCGCGCTGCTGCTGTTCGCCGCCGGGCTGCCCACCACCGTCGACCCGCGGGTCCGGCTCGCCGCCGCCGACGCCGCCCTCGCCGCCGGCCGCGCCGCCGACGCCGCCGACGTGCTGGCCCCCCTGCCCACCCTGCTGGAAGCGGCGGTGCTGCGCGGCGAAGCGCTGCTGCAGGCCGGCGACCCGGCCGCCGCCCGCGACGCGGTCCGGCCCGTCCCGGACACCGCCGCCGGCAGCGTCGTCGCCGCCCGCGACCGGGTCCTGCTGCTGTCCACCCTCGCCGGCGAACCCGGCAGCGCCCTCGAACTCGCCGACAAGATCGCCGCCCGGCATCCGGCGCCGTCCGACGGCATCGTCGCCGCGCTCGCCGCCGTCCGCGCCGCGCACCGGCTCCCCGGCTGGGACACCGCCCTCACCGCCGCCGCCGGCGCCACCGACCCGCTCATCGCCCGCTGGGCGGCCTGGCAGCTGGTCGAACACCTCACCGCCGAAGGCCGGCTCGTCGACGCCGCCACCGCCGCCCTGCACGCCGCCGCCACCGCCGCCGACGCGCTCGCCTACGGCTGGCAGACCCGATTCCTGGCCGCCGCCGACTGGGCGCTGGCCCTGCACGGCCCCGACTTCCCCGCCGCACTGTCCTGGGACGGCACCGACGGGGTGCTGCGCCGCGCCGCCAACCTCACCGACCGGGCCCTGCCCGACCAGGCCCGGGCGTACGCGACCGCCGCCACCGCCCTCATCGAAGCCGACACCGGGCTGCTCGCCGCCGCCCGGACCCGGCTCGGCGCCGCCCCCGCCCACCCCGCCGCCGCCTGGGTCGCCCGCGAAGCGGCCTGGCTCGACGGGCAACCCGACCGGGCCGTGCACACCACCGGCGACACCGGGCGCGGCCTGCTCGCCGGGCTGCACGCCATCACCGCCCGCTGGGCCGCCTACGACCTCGGCGAACCCGGCAGCCCCGCCATCCCCGTCGACCTGCCCGCACCCGCCCGGCGCACCCTCACCGCCTGGGCCGTCGGCGCCGGCCTCGACACCGCCGCCGACGCGTGGCAGCCCGTCGCCCGGCGCGAACAGATCCGCTGCCTGATCGCCGCCGGGCTCACCGGCGCCGACCGTGACCCGGCCGTCGCCGCGCTGCTACGCGCCGAACAACTCGCCGACGACGCCGGCCTCACCGTCCTCGCCGGCCGGGCCCGGCGCGGACTGCGCCGCCACCAGATCCAGCGCGACACCCGCAGCCCACGCTCCGACGGCCGGCTCACCCGCCGCGAACTCGACGTGCTGCACCTGGTCGCCGCCGGAGAACCCACCCGCCGTATCGCCGGGCAACTCGGCATCTCCGCCGAGACCGTCGACACCCACATCCGCGCCAGCATGCGCAAACTCGGAGCACGTACCCGCACCGAAGCCGCGGCACTGGCCCTCGCCCCCACCCCGGCAAGGGCAGAACCCTTCGAAACCCCCGAGGATGGCCGGTGATACGACAGCCCGACGATGCGCCACGCCACGTAGTGGCCACCTCCGCCGAAGCCGACACCGTCCTGCGCCGGCTCGGCCGCGACGGATGGACGGCCCGGCCCGGATTCGCCCTGCCCGATCCCTCCTGGGACGTCGGCGCCGCCCACCTGGTCCTGCACGGCCGGGTCGGTGACGACGACATCGAGACCGCGCAACTGGCGGTCCTCGCCGCCGCCCGCGGCGCCGGCGTCGTCGCCGTCTGCGACGCCGAATCCACCGCCGGCCGGGCCCTGATCGACGACCTGTCCCGGCTCGGGCCGGTCAACCGCGGCGTCGACGGCACCGACCTGATCGCCAACCTCATCCCCGAACAACGGGCCCTGCTCGACCGGCTCGCCGCCGGCGACACCATCGCCGCCGCCGCGGCCGCGGAATTCCTGTCCCTGCGCACCGCCAACCGGCGCATCGCCGAAGCCCGGGCCCTGTTCGGGGTCCGGACCACCCGCGAAGCCGTCCTCGCCTACCTGCGCCAGCGCCAGCGCACCGAATAGACCGCGGCATTCCTGTCGTACCCGGGCGGTAGGTTGCGCGGCGTGGAAGACACCCTCGCCCTACCGGACGCCTGGCGCCGGCAGGTGCACCCGCGCCGCGGCGGCACCGTGGTCCGGCCGTTCGCCGCCGACCCGCAGGCGCCCGAGCGCGCCGGCCGGATGCTCGCCGAGCGGCAGGCCCGGGTGAGCGCCGTCCTGGCCGCCCCCTCCACCACCGACGACGTCCGCGCCGCGGCGACCCGCTGGCAGGCCGGCGAAGCCGATCCGCTCGGTGCCGCCGCCGTCGCGGTGATCACCGGCCAGGGTGGGGTCGGCCCCACCGCGGCCGACATGTGGATCAGCGGCCACGGGCTCCGGTTCGCGGCCCTCGCCGCCGTCGCCGCGGCCACCCTGCTGATCATCGACGACCAGGCGCCCCGCGGGCTGAGCGGCACCCCGTTCGCCGACCCCGGCATCCGGCGCCGGCGTCCCGGCGACCCGCGCCCGGAGTACGAGCCGGCGCTGCCCGGACTGCTGCGGGTGCGGGCGGCGTTCGCCGCCGCGAGCGACCCGACGCCGACCAGGTCGTCACCGCGCTGGCCGGCCACCGGTCCGGTGACGACGTGTACGAGCGTGCCGCCGGTGCGGTGCTGACCACCCGGCCGGACTGGGTGCGCGACGACGTGGCCGACGCGGTGACCGGCCGCGACGGTGTGCGCTGCGCCCTGCTGCTGTACGCGGCCGGCACACCCGCCCAGCTGTGGTCCTTGATCCGCCAGGTCGACACCCTGCACCGCAGCTGCCCCGCCGACCTCGTGGCCACCCTCCTCGACGCGGTCGGCGCCGGCGCCGGGCCCGCCCTGCTGCACTGGCACGACCAACTGGCCGGCCACGTCGGCCCCGACCGGTTCCTGCTGTCCGCGCTGGCCCGGCTGCCCACCGACGAGGCGCTGCACGGCCTGCTGCGCCGGTCCCGGTCCCGGTCCCGGCCGGTCCGCGCCGCCCTGCTGGACGCCGCCGAACGGTTCCCGGCCCGCGCGCTGCGGCTGCTCGCCGAGGCCGACGACGACCTGCTGCGCCTGCACGTCACCAACCACCCCGACCTGGTCGACCGGGTCCTGCCCCGGCTCAGCCCGGCCGCCGCCGCCCGCGTGCGGGCCCACGCGGCCACCGGCGACGAGACGGCCACCGCACCGGCGTCCGCGGTGCCGCCGGTGCTCGCCGACCCGCCCTGGCAGCACCGCACCCGCGCCGCCAGACCACCGGCCGTCACCGGGCTGACCTGCACCGACCCGGCGGCGGTGCACTGGCAGGCGGGGGAGCGGCAGGACTGGGCCGCCGGCGCCGCCTGGATCCACGCCGCCGCCGGCACCGACTGGACCGCCCTGGCCGAGAAGGCGCGGACCGGCACCATCCGGCGCACCGACCTGCTGCGCCTGATCGTCCAGGCCCCCGAGGAGGATCGCCCGGCCGGCGCTCGAGCGCCGGCACGACCAGCAGCACACCGGCTGGACGTCACCGCACTGGCTGCGGGCCATGGCGGCCCGCTTCGGCACCGACGCACTGCCCGCCCTGCTGACGCTGGCCCGGGCCACCCCCGCCGAGTACGGGCCGCTGCTGCTGCCGTTCACCTCACCGGACGTGGCGGCGCTGATGGCCGACTGGTCGGCCCGGCTCAAATCGGTGCGCCGGCTGGCCCGGCAATGGCTGCTGCGCCACCCCGCCGTGGCCGCCCGCGCCCTCGTCCCCACCGCGCTCGGCAAAGCCGGCACCGCCCGCCGCCAAGCCGGGCGCGCCCTGCTCCTGCTGCACAGCCACGGCCACACCGGGCAGATCCACACCGCCGCCGAACAGTACGGCACGCCGGCGGCCGCCGGCATGCAGGCGCTGCTCACCGCCGACCCGCTGACCGCCCTCCCGGCCCGGATGCCGACACCACCGGTCTGGGCCGCACCCGGCGCCCTGCCCCGGCTGCGGCTGCGCGACGGGTCCGGGGCGCTACCCGCCCCCGCGACCGCCAACCTCGTCCGGATGCTGATGATCTCCCGGCCCGACCGTAGTTTCCCGCGAAAAAACAACAACAGGCGAGCGTCCGGCGGGTTCGTCTTCTGACGTTGCTCGGCCATCGGGTGTGGGGGCCTTATGGGGTTGGGTGCCTGTGCTTCTTACTTGCCGTCGCGGTGGCGTTGGAGGATGTCGGTCATGGAGTCGGCGGCCTGGTGCAGGGTGGTGAGCTGGTCGTCGGTGAAGTGGTGCGGGGTGTCGGTGAGGACGCAGATGGCGCCGACGACGTGGCCGGCGACGGTGGCGGGGTAGCCGGCGTAGGCGCGGAGCCCTCCCATGGTGACCAGCGGGTTACGGGATTCCACCGGGTGGCGGGTGGCGTCGGGGATGATGTAGGGCTTGCCGCTGGTGACGGTGCGGGCGCAGAGGGCCCATTCGATGGGGGTGCCGCCGGCGAGGGCGAGGATGCCGGTGAGCCCATAGGATCCGGCGGCGTGCTGGGCCATGCCGAGCACGAGGGAGGCCATGCTGGTCGGCATGCCGGTGCGCTGGGCGGTGTCCTCGGCGAGGGCGTCCAGTTCGGCGCGCAGGAGCGGGTCGTCGGGGTCGATGGTGGCTAGCACGCGGATCCGGTCGGCGGCGTTGATGACGTTCATGGGGTCGGTGGCGGTGTTCATCGGTGTGCTCCTGGGGCTGCGGCGCGACCGGCGGCGGGGGCGCGGTGAGAGCGGGGTGGGTCCGGTGGTGCGAGGACGGGGGCGTGCAGGGCCCGGTAGGTGATCAGGCGGATGCGAGCTCCGCGGCCGGCGACGCGTACGGTGTCGCCGAGTTCGATCATGGCGTCGCTGACGGCGATGAGGTCGTCCAGTCTGCTGACGGGCTGGGCGAGGCCGAGCTGGCGGCAGAGCATGGCCCACATGTTGCGGGCGGGGTCGGTGCCCATGGTTTTGGCGAACTCGGCGATCAGCGCCTTCTCGGTGGGTTTGTCATAGTTCCATCCGGGGATGGTGGTCATAAGGGCTCCGGTGGTGAGTCGGCGGGCTGAGGGCCTGGCTGGAGGCGGTGGCGTCTGCGGTGACGCGGACCGGGGAGCTGCAGGCTGCTGCCGGGCGTCGGTGTTCTTCTTCGGCCGGCTCCTGCTCCGGTTGAGCGGGTCCGCGTGTCCGGTCGGCGCTCGAGTGCAGCGATCATGGTGGGCTTCGAGGGGTCGCCGAACGGCAAGGCGCTGGTCAGGGTGGGCGGTGGTCTCCGTGAGAAGGCAATGAGCCGGTTCTGCCGGGGCTGGAGACCGGTTGGTGATGCCTGTGGTTGGTCGTGCTGGCAGCGGTTGAGGTTTCAGCTCCGTACTCACAGTTGCCAGTCGAGGGCTGTACTGCTGCTGGGAGCAGGGATTTGCTGCGTGAGGGCCGATGGCGGTTTGTCGTCGGAGGTGTCGATGGTGATCCCGGTGGCGGTGTGCAGGTCGTGGATGAGGGCGGTGGTGTCGGCCAGTAGTTGTTGGGCGGCGGTGTCGGAGCGTTGGGTGTGTTCGACGAACCCTTCGGTGGCGGTGCTCATGGCGGCGCTGAGGTCGACCAGGTGGCCGAGGTTGCGGCGCTGGTCGTCGAACTGGGTGCCCATGGTGTGCAGGGTGTCGGCGATGGTGCTGAGTTCGGTGGTGACGGCGGTGACGTTGTCGGTGAGTCGGTCGCTGGCGGCGGCGCCGTCGTGGATGCGTCCGATCGTGTCCTGCACTTGGATGGAGCTGCTGGTGGCCGCGTCGCTGGCGCGGGTGGATAGTTGCCGGACCTCGTCGGCGACGACGGCGAATCCTTGACCGGCTTGCCCGGCGCGGGCGGCCTCGATCGCGGCGTTGAACGACAGCAGGGTGGTCTGCGCGGCGACGGCGGTGATCTGGCTGATGACCTGCACGGTCGTGCTGGAGCTGTCCTGGATCGAGCGCATGGAGGCGGCGAGTTGGGTCAGGCCTTCGCGGCTGTGGTGGGCGGCGGTGCTGGCCTCGGTGGCCAGGCGCACGGCGTGGGTGGCGGTGTTGTCCAACTTGTCGCTGACCTCTTGGAGTTGCTGCAGGGCGTCGGTCAGCAGCATCAGGGCCTGGGCCTGTTCGGCGGCGGACGCGGCCAGGCCCTTGTTCTGCCCGGCGAGGCCGCGGCTGCGCGCGGCGATACGCGCGGCGTGTTCGCCCAGTGTGTGCGCGAGGTGCTCGGCGGTGTCGCGTTGTTGCTCGGCTTCCGCACGTGCTGTCCTCGCCTGTTCACGTTCGCCGGACAGGGCTGTCCAGGAACCGCTGGAGACCAGGTAGACCACCGCCAGCACGATGGTTTGCAGGGCGAGGGTGAGCAGGTGGGCGGGGCTGTCCAGGCGCAGGCTGCCGAAGATACCGGCGACCGCGATGAGCATGCCGGCGCTGACCAGCGTCCAGGACCGTGCCCGGCGCGGGGTGGTGAACTGTCCCGCGACCAGTGGTAGCAGCATCACACACATGCTGCGAATGCTGGCCTCTCCCGGCAGCCCTTGTGGGGGAGCCAACGCGACGGCTGCCAGGACGATCGCGTAGAACCAGACGAAGACCGATCCTGCCCGGTGGCTGTCCCGGCCGCCTCCCCGGCGCAGCCAGCGCAGAAAGAGTTGATCCACTACGGTCAGCGTCAGGTACAGCCCGGCCAGCGGCCAGAATCCCAGTGCCGCGACCATGACCGCCGCCACGGCCAGGGCTGCGGCACTGGCCTGGGTGAAGATCCAGATGCGGCGGATCAGGACCGGATCATCGGTGGCTACCGACGTCGCTTGGCGAGCTGCCCAGCCGAGCACCACACGGCACCTTCCGTTGTCCGACGCGTCAACTGGTTCTGCTGCCTGCACCGCGCCTGGACGCCGGACAATGCGGGCCGGGGCCAGCACCGTGCGGTCATCGGCTGGTGAGGGCCGTGTGGGCACGGAGCCGGATAGCCAGGGACAGGACCGCGAGGTGCGCAGTCCCGCAGGTCATCTGCAGCGCGGCCGGGTCGTCGGTGCCGGCGTCGAGGCCGGCGGCCCGGCACGTCCGTGACCACAGCTGTGGGCCGGCGTGCGGGCCGCTGGTGAGACAGGTGCGCAGCTCGGCCACGGTGGGGCGGCTCAGTCCGTGGCAGCGGTCGGCGGTGATCTCGGGTGGCATGAAGCTCATCGACTGCTCTCTGGACGGCGTTCGGCGGGCATGGGCGACACGACGATGCGGCTCACCGATGAGCCGGGATGTCGTCGGGGGTGACCGGTGCTCAGGCGTGCGTGTCGCCGGGTGCCGCGCTCAACAGCCGGGTCAGCAGCCGGGTGAGGGTGTCGCGTTCGGGGCCGCTGAGCCGCTCGTAGGTGGCGGTGAAGAGGTCGTTGAGCTCGGCACGGACCACGGCCACACAGCGGTAGCCGGCATCGGTCAGTGCGGCGATCACCAGCCGCCGGTTGCCGGGACAACGCTGGCGTAGCAACAGGCCCCGCTCGGCGAGCTGGTCGCTGAGCACCGTGGTGGTCGAGGCGCCCAGTCCAGCACGGCGGGCGGCCTCACCCAACGGCAATCCGCCCGCCGGGGCGGTTGCCAGCTCGCTGAGCAGCCACCAGCCGGCCTCGGTGAACCCGTGCCGCTGCAGCACCGAGGCTGTCCGCGGGGCGAACTCTCGCGCGAGCATCGCCACCAGTCTCCCCAGCGGTTGCTGCGTCACCAACTCGTCCACGTTCACGCTGACCGTATCGGCGGCAACCGTGCCCTGCTGAACGCTTCCGTCGTGAAACCTGGACACCGGAATGCAACGCTGCCCTGCACCGGGCCCGCTCACCCGGACGCCGATACGGCATGCCACACGGCCCCCGCCCGGGGCATCAGCACGTCCTGAGCAAGGAGTCCTCGCGTGCAACTCATCCACACCGGCGGCTGTCGCCGATCCCGCCCACCGACGGCCCAGGCAGCTGCTACCGGCTGTGCCGTGACCGAGTCTGGGCCGGCGACTGCCCCGCCACGCAGACTGCTGATCTGCTGACCTGCCACGGCCTGGCCTACGACGACTTCAGCGCCGCCCACATCGACTTGTGCGTCACGGTGGACCCGAGCACCCATATCGCGTGCCTGCGCCCAGCCGAACCGGTCGACGGCCAGGCTCACCTGTCGCTGTGCGCGGGGTGCCGGCAGAGCCTGACGGCGATGTACGGGTTCCCCCGCCCTGGGGGCCTGCAGGCCCCCGCGGCCCGGTCGCACCTGAGCACCCTCTGGCACGACGACGGTACCGGCGGCGGGCAGCACCGGCGCGAGCTGGCGCATCACCTGCGTCACCCGGTTGCCAAGATCCTCGGATGGCCGAGATCCTGCACGACGACGGCGCCATGCCCGCCGCACAGGTCCAGCAGCTGCAGGTCATCTACCAATCCGCTCAGGAACTGCAACGACTGCTCGACCACGCGGCCTCACCGCTGCAACGGCCACCCCGGCGGCCAGCGAGGGAGATCTGAGCGTCCCTGGGTCACGCTGCTCCTGTTTCGCACCACTCAGCAACCACGATTCGCAGCCGAAGTATCAACCATGCCGGATCAGATGTTCCTGCTGGCCAATACCGTGATCACGTTCGCGTACGCGTCGATCACGGTGGCGATCCTCGTCCCGGTCGGCCAGGCCGGGCAGCTACGCACCAACAAACTGGCCGTGGCCACGTCGATGATCTTCTTCAGCTGCGCGGTCGGCCATGCCCTCCACGCGATCATGGCCTACCAGATGATCATCCAGGGTCCGGCGGGGCATCACATGAACGGCGAGACGGCCGGCTGGTCGTGGACCTCGGCGCTGTGGGACGCCACCACCGCCGTGATCGGCGTCTACTACTGGACCTTGCGCCGCGGTTACGGGGTCCTGCTCGGCCCCGGCGGTATCTACGTCGACCCGTGGGGCCAGCACCGCCTGGACGAGGCCGCCGCCCGGGAACAAGCGGCCCGTGATCTCGCTGAAGCGCAACGCGCGACCCTGGCCACCGTGGTGGAACACAGCGACGACGCCATCGTCGGGCTCACCCCGGAAGGCTTGATCACCGCCTGGAACCGCGGCGCCGAGAAACTGTTCGGCTACACCGCCGAGGAGATGCTGGGCCGGCCCGCCACCATGCTCGCCGACGCCGACGGTGCCGCACATCAGCACACCGTGCTGGCCGGCATCCGCCACGGCGAGGGCGGCCGCTCCTACGAGGCCCGGCGGCTGCGCAAGGACGGCACCCCGATCGACCTGGCACTGACCATCACCCCCATCCTGGACCAGGCCGGCACGGTCATCGGGGTCTCGGCGATCGCCCGCGACATCACCGCGGCCAAGGAAGCCGCCGAACAGCAGCGGGCCGTGGAGGAGCGCAGCCACCAGGCGCAGCGGATGGAGAGCCTCGGCAAGCTGGCCGGCGGGGTGGCGCACGACTTCAACAACATCCTGGCGATCATCGGCAACTACACCGACTTCGCCATCGAGGACACTCACGACCGGCCTCAGGTCCAAGCCGACCTCAAACAGGCACGCATCGCGGTCGACCGGGCCGGCAACCTGACCCGGCAACTGCTCACCTTCACCCGCGGCGACGCCATCCAACCGCAGGACATCGACCTAAACGCCTCGATCGCCGAGGTCCACGCCATGCTGCAGCGCACCATCGGCGAACACATCAACCTGATGGCCATGCCCGCCGATCAGCCGCTGATCGTGCATGCCGACCCCGGTCAGGTCCAGCAGATCCTGCTCAACCTGGCGATCAACGCCCGTGATGCCATGCCCGAGGGCGGCACGATCGTGCTGGAGGCCAACACCGCTGTCATCGACGGCGAGGAAGTCAACATGCAACCCCCCCTGGCCGCCGGCACCTACGCCCGGCTGCTGGTCAGCGACACCGGCCACGGCATGTCCCCCGACACCGCCGCGCGGATCTTCGAACCGTTCTACACCACCAAACCGCAGGGCAAGGGCACCGGACTCGGCCTGGCCACCGTCTACGGCATCGTCACCGAGGCAGGCGGCAGCATCAACGTCTACTCCGAACTCGACATCGGCACCACCTTCCGGATCTACCTCCCGCAGGTCACCGCCCCCACCACGACCGCCACGGCCACCAGCCGGCAGGAGCCGCCGCCCGGCGACGGACGCACCGTGCTGATCGTGGAGGACGAGCCGGCGCTGGCCCGCGTCGTGGCCCGCATCGTCAGCAACGGTGGATACCACGTCCTCGTCGCCGGCAACGGCCCCGAAGCCCTGAACCTTTACGGCAAGCACGGCTGCGACATCCTGCTCACCGACGTGATCATGCCGGAGATGTCCGGCCCCCGCCTCGCCGAGATCCTGCACGAACACCACCCTGACCTGCCCGTGATGTTCATGTCCGGCTACAGCAACGGACTGCTTGGCACCACCCACATCCTCGACGAGGACATCACCTTCCTGGAAAAACCCTTCACCACCAACGAGCTGCTGCACAAACTCGCCATCACCCGCCACGCCCGCAGCACCCCAACCACCACTAGATCCAGCCCCCCAGCCCGCCAGCCCGCCGGCACCCGTCGCGGAGAACCCCGCACGGGCCGGTGATTCCGCGCCACTCGCTTGCTGATCTATGAGGTCGGTCGCCCGGGGACATCCTGGACCTTGTCGGGAAACGATGCAACAGATCGCGGATCTGTTCTCCGTGCCCCGGTCCACCGTCTACGGCTACCTCAACCGCAGCCCTGCCACGGCCTCCCCGCCCTCCACGGCGGATCGCGACGGCCACCGGTGAACATCGACGTCACCACCACCACCGACGGTGTCATCCACGTCAGCGTCACCGGTGAACTCGATATGGCCACCGCCGGCGATCTGCAGAAGGTCTTGCGTCAGGCGACGACCCGGTCCGGTACCACCCGGATCCTGGTCGACTTCGCGCAGGTCGGCTTCTGCGACTCCTCCGGCCTGGACGTCCTCGACCGCGCCTACGGCGAGGCCGCCGCGAAACAGATCCCTCTACGGATGGTGAACCCGCCACCGATGGTGCGCCGCATCCTGGACCTGGTCGGCATGCTCGACACCCTCACCGGCCCGTAACCACCGGCCGCGCTGGCACCAGCATCTCACCCGCATCTACTGCCCGAAGGGCCTACCGGACCATGACAGCGACACCAGCCCCGCCGCCAGCCGCCATGACTCCCGCCGACGCTGGGCCGACAGCCGACGAGGACCTGCGCGCGATGTTCGGCCAGTCGATTGCCGTGTTCGCCGCGCTGTCCGGGCCGGCGCACGTGGTGGAGGCGGCGAACCCGGCGTTCTTCGCCACCATCGGCAAGGACCGGGCCCGCATCGGGGTGCCGGTGGCCGAGCTGCTGCCTGAACTGGCCGGTCAGGGCTTCCTCGACCTGCTGGACCAGGTGTACCGCAGCGGTGAGCCGTACACCGGCCGCGATGCCCGCGTCGTGCTGGACACCGGCACGCAGGCGCGGGAGATGTTCTTCGACTTCACCTACGAGCCGCGCCGCGACCCGAGTGGCACGGTTATCGGGATCCGGGTGATCGGCGTGGAGACCACCCAGATCAAAGACGCCCAGCGGCTGCTGACCAAGCACCGCGCCCTGCTGGAGCAGATCGCCCGGCAGGCACCGCTGACCGAGGTGCTCGACGGGATGGCCCGCAGCATCGAGAACCTCTCCCCACACGGCGTGCTCGTGTCCATCCTGCTCGCCGACCCCGACGGCACCCACCTGCTGCACGGCGCCGCACCCGGCCTGCCCGGCTTCTACAACCAGGCCATCGAAGGCATCGCCACCGGCGACGGCGTCGGCTCCTGCGGCACCGCCGCCCACCGCCGCGAACCGGTCATCACCACCGCCATCAGCACCGACCCCGCATGGGAAGCCTTCAGAGACCTGGCCGAAGCAGCCGGCCTGGGATCCTGCTTGTCGATGCCGATCCTGGCCCGCGACGGCCACCTGCTGGGCACCTTCGCCCTCTACCACCGCACCCCACGCACCCCCGAGGACATCGACCTCGCCCTGGCCCGCCTGTTCGCCGACACCGCCGCACTGGCCATCGAACGCCACCACATCGAACAAGCTCAGCAAGCCGCGGAGGCCAGCGCCCAGTCGGCCCTGGAGGAACTGACCAAGACCGTCCGCTCGGAACGCCAACTGCGTGCCGAGGCCGAGCAGCGCGCCGCCGCCGCCGCCGAACTCAACGCCCGGATGCGCGCGGCCGCCGCCACCCAGGCCGACCGGCCCCACCCTGACCACTGCCAACTCGGTGGTGCCACCGGCTGCGCCGAACCCGCCGAGATCAAGATCACCGACTCGTTGGGGCCACTCCGCCTGGGGCTGCACCGACCACGTCGAAGAGGCCATCCTCAACGTCCGGTCGGTGTTCATCGCCAGCGAAGAACTCGGCGGCCTGGCCGCCTACCTCAACCGCTGACCAGCGGACCGAACGTGCCCGCGGACCACGAGGGCCGGAGCATCAGGCCCGGGTAGGGCCAGGCATCGACCAGCCGCAACGGGCTGGTATCCGCCGCCGCGTCGCGCAGGCCCACTGGGCGAGGTCGGCGAACTCGAGCAGGTGGACATGGCGGAATCAGAAGTCCTCTGGTTCCGGTGTCGGGTCATGCGCGTCGTCTGTGCCCATGAGTCGCGGACTGACGTGGCGGCAGATTGCTGCCCGGTCACAGCACTGATGACATAGCTTCCCTGTTCTCAGGTGAGGATGGCGTCGGTGACGGTGACCTGCTCCTGCAGGACGCCGCCGATCAGGTGCTGGGTCTGGTTGATCTCCTCGACGGCGGCGTGGATCTGGGCCAGTGACGCGGTGACGGCCTCGACGGCGGCCTGAATCGCGGTCACCTTGGTACCGACCTCGTCGGTAGCGCGTTCGGTCTCGGTGGACAGCTCTTTGACCTCGCCGGCCACGACGGCGAATCCCTTGCCGGACTCACCGGCCCGGGCCGCCTCGATGGTCGCGTTGAGGGCGAGCAGTTTGGTCTGTGCCGCGATGGTCTGGATGTCGTGAACCACGCTGCTGATCTGGGCACTGGCGCGGCCCAGTGCCGCCACGTGCTCGTTGGCTTCCAGGGCCAGTCGCTCACCGCGCGCGGCGACAGCCGAAGCCGAGTTGACGTTGCGTTCCACCTCGCCGATCGAGTCCAGCAGTTGCCGCCCGGCGCTGTGCAGTTGCTCGGCGGAGACGAAGCGTTCCAGCGCCTGCCCGACGAGGAACGCGGTGTTGCGCAGTGCGCTTTCGCGGCCCGGATACATGATCAGGGTGCGAGTGGCGAAGAAGTCCATGGTGCCGACGATCCGGCCGCCGACTTTGATGGGTAGGCACACCCCGGACTTGACGCCCGCGGCTTGGGCGGCCGGACGCCGTACACAGTCGGTCAGCTCCCCGAGATTTTCGACGAAGACCAGGTCACCGCGGTCCCAGGTGCGGCCGGACAGGCCGGTCCCGCGGGCGAACGACGCGGACATGGTGACCTGCCGGAACTGCGCGCCGGCGTCGCCTGATTCCAGGGCGAAACGCAGGACCTGGTCCTGCTCGTCGAGATGCCAGAAGGAGCCGTACTGCCAGTCGAACTCCTTGCGGATGGTCTCCAGGGCGGAGCGCAGCGCCTGGTCGCGGCTGGTGGCCTGAGTCATCTGGCGGATGACGGTGGAGACGGCCTCGGTGTCCTGGGCGGCTTTCTCCTGCCGCAGTGCCTCACGCAGGCGCACCAGCGTCCCGGAGACCAGCACGCCGATCGCCCGCAGGACCGACAGCCGGTTGTCCGCGGGCTGCATCTCGGTAGTGGCGAAGAAGTCCATGGTGCCCACGACCGCGCCGTTCTCGATGATCGGGAAGCAGATCCCGCTGCGTACGCCGGCCCGGGTCGCGGCCGGTGCGCGCATGCAGTCGCTGACATCGGCGAGATTGGACACGAAGACCAGGTCACGACTGCGCCAGGCGCGCCCGGACAGCCCGACTCCTTCGGCGAAGGTCGCTTGCCTCGTCACCTTGCGGAATTCGTCGTTGACGGTGCCGCTCTCCTGGGCGAAGCGCAGCGTGCGTGTGTTGTTGTCGAGCTGCCAGTATGAGCTGTACTGCCAGCTGAAGCGTTCGCGTACCAGCGTCAGCGCGGTGCTGATCGCCTCCTCCGGCGTGGTCGATGTGTCCAGCGCCCGCACGATCTCGGTGATCGTCTGCACATCGGTGCCGGCCTCGCCGAGCTCGTCGTACAGCTTCGAGATGGTCCGGGTGCTACGTGCGCCGAACATTCATCGCTCCTTTTCCGGCACCGACTCCGTGCCAGCCGCTTCGTCTCTCCTCTTTCGGGTGGGACCGGCCCGGCTTGAGTTCAGCAACGCGTCGATGAAGAGGTCAGAGCAATCCTTCTGCAACCGAGCTGACCGAACGTGCCCGCGGACCACGGTGGCTAGCGCGTCAGACCCTGGTGAGACCGGCGTCGGCTAGTCGCAGCGGCCGGTAGCCGTCGACGTCGAGCTGGGCGAGCTCGCCGTCGATGTCGACCGCGTGGGTGCCGTAGAAGTGCACGTTCTCGTGGTGGGTGGGCCAGATGTGCGCCAGGACCTCGTCGTCGATGATGCGGCCCTGCCGGCGCAGCGCGCCGACGGCCATCGCCGCGGTGGCGTGCCCGCCCTGCACGGAAGCGGCGACGCGCAGCAGGTCGTCCCACATGCTCGTGATCAGATCCAGGTTCAGCCGGCGGGTCAGCAGCGCCCCGGCGCGCGGGTACCGGGCCAGAAAGTCGGACTTCGGCCCGGTCCGGTACAGGGTGATCTTTCCCAGGTCCCGGATCCGCGGCGAAAGCTGCTTCCCGACCAGGTCGAACAGGGCGAAGTTGGCCAGCGTCGCGCCGTGGGTGTCGGTGGCGTGCTCGAACACCGGGAGATCGGTGGCGTTGCCCAGCAGCCCGTCGAGCACGTAGTGGCTCTCCGGCGCGGTCGCCACAATCACCTTCGTGTCGAAGGTCGAGTGCTGGTCGGAGACGTGGGTGTAGGTCGAGACGCCCTGGCCGCGGGCGAAGTACCGCGACAGGTGCCGGGCGGTGATGCTCTTGCCCTTGACCGGGAACCGCTGCCCGTCCGAGCTCGACAGGGTGCCGGAACCGAACGCGCGGGTCAGCGGCAGCCGGTGGTGGTAGTTCACGATCGCCGCGCTCGCCGCCTCCAGGGTCTCCGGCCGGAAGTACCACTCGGCGGTCCAGGCGAGCACGTCATACGGCACCCCGCACGACTCGGCCATCGCGGACAGACCCATGTTCGTGGCCTCGCGATGATCACATACAGCAGGTTGCGCTTCAGATCCGCCGGCCGGTTCACCTTCCCACCAGCGTGCATCAGGTGGCCGGTGAACCCGGTCCGGGCATCGATCTCCACCAGCGCCGACGCCAAGGGAGGCCGTGGCAGCATCCCGGCCAGCTCGGTGCGCAGCGCATCGGCCTCGGCGGGTACGTCCTCCGCGGTCAGCGGCGGGATGATCAGTTCGCCGTCGTCGGTGAGCCGGACCTCGCCCGGATTGCCCTTGGCCAGTTGCGTCTCCAGATCCGCCAGCGCGGTGTGCAGCTCGTCGGCGGCCTGCGCCAGCTCGTCGGCGGCCTCGACCGGCTTGCCGACCAGGTGGCAGAACTCGAGCTTTTGCGGCACCCACGCCTCGGGCGTGAGCAGGAAAGATGCCGGGTCGGCGTACCGGCGCGAGCCCGGCACGAAGATGTCACCGGAACGTAGCCCGTCGCGGAGGCCGACCAGCACGGCCAGCTCCCAGTAGTGCCGGTACGCGGTCACCTCGTTCGGGTCGGTCAGATAGCCGGCCCGCTTGGTGGGCACGAACCCGACCGGGGCGCCGGCCGGGACCTTGCGGGTGCCGGTGGCATACAACTCGGCCAGCATGCTCACCGCCTGCAGCAACTGCTCGGTGCCCGGACCGCCGGCGAACCGCACCGCGGCCAACACGGCCGGGGTGAACTGCCGCAGATACGACATCGACGCGTCCATCTCCGCCAGATGCCCGTGATCCCGCGGGAGTCGCTGCTGGCGTACCTCCCACGCCGCGCGCATCCGGTCCATGCCGATCGCCGAACGCAGCACCCCGCCAACCTGCTCGTCACCGATACCGGTATCCAGCACGATGGTCAGGATCTCGTCCAGCAGCGCCTGCCGGTTCTCCCCGCCCTTGGCCCGCTCCTCCAGGGCCTGCTTCATCCGCTGCTTCGCCGCGGACTCCCGCCCGGTGATCGCCTGGTCGAACAGCAGCAACGTCTCATCCAGCACGTCGACGGCCGACTGCGCGATCAGCGTGAGCAGGATCGGGTACCGCCGCTCCGGCTCACGCCGCTGCAACGCCTGCCCGGTCAACCGCCGGCCGACCCCGGCCAGGAACCGGCGCCGCTCCGCCGGCGTCGCCGAGGTCGGCTCAATCCCCAGCCACGCCAGCGGCGTCCGGCCCAGGTAGGCGTCCGGGACCAGCAGCAGATCCAGCTCGGCCCGGCGCCGCTCGGGCAGCAGATGCGCGACCCGCGTCCAGGTCTCCTCCCGCGCCCGGGCCCGGGCCGTGGCCACGTGCTCCAGCAGATGCACCACGCCCGGGCGCACCACCCGCGAGGACAACAGGTACTCGCAGGCCAGCCGGAACAACACCTTCGGCCCGTCGTGCTCCATCGCCCGGGCGAACAGGAACTCGTCCAGGTCCTTCCACTCGGCGGCATCGATCGTGCGCCCATCGGCACGCCCAGGCGCTGCGACAACCGGCCGACTGCGGCGGCCGGCGCCGACGGCACGTCGTCGGGCACGAAGCCGAGCCACGGCAGCGTGCACAACTGCACCGCCACAGCGAGGACGTTCCTGCTCGTCCGGAACCGGCGCACGAACGCCTCGTCCGCCCCGGTCAACGTAAAGTGCCGGATCAACTCCACCCGGTCGATCTCCGGAAAGGCCCGCAGCTGGGCCTGCTCATCCGCCGAGAACACATCCCGAGTCGCCACCCGGCACCTGCCCTTGCTCGATCAACGCCAATGTGGACGTTGAGGCTACGAGCCAGCCCAAGACAAGATCAACGGCCTGTCGCTGTTTTTTCGCTGGAAACTACGGTCCTCACCCTGGACCGGCGCGGCTGGCAACGCCAGGAACCGGTCCGCGCCGGCACCCACACCGGTTTCGACCGCGACACCGGCACCGGACTGGTCCTGTCGGTGCACCTGGACCCGGGGATCGTCGGCCAGGTCGGCTTCTCCGACAAACAGCACCTGGTCGCCGTCTACCTGCACGACGGCAGCGCCGGCCCGTGAGACCTCAACGGGCCGGGCCTGCGCCCTCTCGCCGACCTCGCCCCGGTCACCGCCTCCGAGATCCTGCGCGACCTGACCGACGTCACCACCTGACCCGCACCCGGCCCGGCCCGGCCACCCGCTGATCACTCACGGCTTCTGCCACACCCTTGCCGGGGTAGGCCCACCGCCGCGACCAGCCCGCATCGGCGGTACCCGCCAGTGGATCAGGCCGGGCGGTGAGCTTGCCCGAGGGGACGCCTGCTGCCGCTCGGCCGGACATGCCCGCATCGGATGTCGATCAGCGCCGGGACGCCGTGAGCCTTCACCGCCGCCGTCCAGGACACGCCTCGTGCGCCATGGTGAACACCCCAGCCTCACGAGGCCGCGTGAACGCGGTCGAGCCGGGCAGGGCTTGCGCCGCAGCACCTCCAGGTAGTGGTCCAGAACCATCGACGCGGCCACCGTCGACGACTGTCGCCGGCTGCGGCCGGGTCCGTTCCGGTGAGCCGCTCTGCCTGATCGGCGACTGAAGCACCGGCGAGTCGCACCTGCTCATCGGCCTGGGCACCGCGGCCGCGATGGAAGGCCGCCGAGCCCGCTCCGTCGTGGCGGCGGAACCGGTCGACGAACTCGTCGAGGCCGCCGACGAGAATGTCCGCACCGAACCCATCGCCTGTTACGGGCGCGTCGACCTGCTCCGCATCGACGAGCCCGGCTACATGGAACTCGACCGCCGTGGCGCCGAGCCGGTGACAGCGGCATGAGCGGCCCCACCGCGGACTCGACGATACAGCTTTTGCTGAATACAGCATCAGCTGTATTGTCGGGTGATGGAGACAGTGACCCACGGCCAGGTCCTCGCCCGCTTCGGCCACGCCCTGTCGGATGCCACCCGGGCCCGGCTGCTCCTCGCCCTGCGTGAGGCGCCCGGCTACCCGGCCGAGCTGGCCGACCTGCTCGGCGTCACCCGGCAGAACCTGTCCAACCACCTGGCCTGCCTGCGCGGCTGCGGCCTGGTCGTCGCGGTCCCGGAGGGCCGGCGGACCCGTTACGAACTCGCCGACACCCGGATCCGACACGCCCTCGACGACCTGCTCGGCCTCGTCCTGGCCGTCGACCCGGCCGCCTGCCCCGACGCGACCGACAAGGACTGCTGCTGATGAGCCTGCCACTGACCCCTCTCGCCCCGGCCGGCCCGACCGCGCAGCGCCGGACCCGGCTCGCCCGCCGGACCCGGCTCGCCCGCCGGATCCGGCTGCTGGTCGCCGCGACCATCACCTACAACGTGATCGAGGCCGTCATCGCGATCACGGCCGGCACCGCCGCAGGCTCGACCGCGCTGATCGGATTCGGCCTCGACTCGGTCATCGAGGTGTCCTCCGCCGCCGCGGTCGCCTGGCAGTTCGCCGGCGCCGACCCCGAGAAACGGGAGAAGACCGCACTGCGGATCATCGCGATCTCGTTCTTCGCGCTCGCCGCCTACGTCACCGCCGAATCGGTGCGCGCGCTGCTCGGCGGCACCGAAGCCGCGCACTCCACGCCCGGGATCGTCCTCGCGGCGGCGTCCCTGGCGATCATGCCCGGACTGTCCTACGCCCAGCGCCGCGCCGGCCGCGAACTCGGCTCCCGCACCGCGGTCGCCGACTCGAAACAGACCCTGCTCTGCACCTACCTGTCCGCGGTCCTGCTCGTCGGCCTGCTGGTCAACAGCCTGTTCGGCTGGAGCTGGGCCGACCCGATCGCCGCGCTGGTCATCGCCGCCGTCGCGATCAAGGAAGGCCGTGAAGCCTGGCGCGGCGACGGCTGCTGCGCGCCGAATCCGCTCACCGTCACCACGACGAGCGCCGCACCAGGCTGCGGCGACGGCTGCTGCGCCGGCGAGCGGTGACTCGCCTGGCCGCGGAGCCGATGGCCAGCGCGATCCGGGCCGAGGCGGATGCGGAGCGAGCACGGCGGTGCGGCTGAGCAGTCGCCTGGAGACGCGGAGTTGGAGGTGGACCGGCCCTGCCCGGTCACGGAGCCGGACGATGCTGCGCCGGGCGGCGGCGTACGGCTGCCGGGCTGTCGGACACCGACGCCAGACAGGACTGGTAGCTCGGCTGTTCGCGCGGGATGCTCAACGAGGCGTCCGTCGCCGAATCCGCCGTACCGGCCGATCTGCATGGCGTGGTAAGCGCCGCTGATCGCTGAGCAGCCGTGGGCTCGTCGTCGGCGGTGCGCAGGAAGCCTGGTGCGGGCCTTCAGGACGGCGGGGTCCGCACCTGCTCGAAGTGGAACTCGCGGATGAAGCAGTCCCGTGGTTGACCCACCGCGAAGAGCACGCAGTCGATGACCGACGCCGCGGTGAGGTCGCTGTCGGCCTGCCGCGGCCCGTCCTGCACGAAATCCGGGGGGAAGAGGGAGATGACCCGGATTCCCGCGGGCCGCAGCCGATGCGACAGGATCTCGGCGAGCCCGGCATGGGCGTGCTTGGCCGCGTAGAAGGCGGGATGCGCACCCGACCGGCGGTGCCCCACCTCGCCGCATGCGGAGATCATGTTGACGATGTCGGGCCGCGACGAGGCCCGCAGCAGCGGTAGCAGATGCTTGGTCAGCAGCAGGGTGCCGGTCCCGCCCGCCATCACGTTCTCGATCGTGTCGTCCGGGACGTCTGCCAGATCGTCACCGTCGACGTAGGCGGCACCGTTGTTGATCAGCACGTCGAGGTGGTTCGTCCGGGCGGCCAGAGCCGCGGCGAACCCCCGTACCGCATCCGGGATGGCGAGGTCGCAGGGAAACGCCTCAGCCCTGCCCGGCCCGCGCCGGGTGATCGTGTCCGCCACCTGCCGGGCGGCCTCCACGTCGCGCGCGGAGAGGAAGACCCGGGCGCCGCGTGCGGCGAACGCCTCGGCCAGAAGCCGGCCCGTACCACGTGCGGCGCCCGTGACGGCGACGCGCAGATCCTCGAATTCCATGGCCGCCATGTCAGCACGTGAACCGCGGTTGAGGTCAACCCCGGCTGCCGGACCGGAATCCGGTCATCGCCGGCTCAGCAGGCGCGATCATGCCCGGCGCCGCGCGGCGGGGCGGCGGCGAGGGTGCGCGTCACGGCGGGCCAGTCCAGCGGGTACGACAGGGTGGTCAGCGTGACACCGGCGGCGGCCAGCAGGCGCAGGTGGGCGGTGAACGCCGGATGGGCGCGCAGTTCCGGTTTCGCGTGGGTGGCCAGCACCATCGGGACGGTGCCGCCCAGGTGCTCGTTGAGGACGCCGACGGCCAGGTTGTCGTTGACGCCGGTGGCGAGTTTGCCGACCGTGTTGAAGGTGATCGGGGCGGCCAGGATCGCGTCCGGCGGCGGCACCGGCCACGGCTCGTCGGGGCGTGGCATCCGGTGCAGCAGCGGCCGGCCGGTCAGCGACTCCACACCGGTCAGGAACGGCCAGGTCGCGGCGGAGGGGGTGGCGATCACCTGCACCTGCCAGTCGGCGGTCAGCAGGGCGAGCAGGTCGCCGATGTGCCGCAGCGGGGTCGCGGCGCACACCACCAGATGCAGCAGGCGCATGTCAGATGCGGGCCCGCAGGCGGCGCGACGGCGAGCAGCCGAGCGTCGGACGGTGCACCCGCCCACCGGCGGTGAACGCGCCGGAGGCGGCCGCCGCGCCGGGCCTGTCGATCGTCATCGCACCATTGTGCGGCACCGCGGACGACCGGGCCGGCCCGGTTCACCCGGGCCGCCACCTGGCGCGGCACGCCCACCGGGGGATGCGCTACGACCTGACGGTCGACACCACCCACACCGGCCCGGTCACGGTGGCCGGGTCAGTCCGGGAACGACTCGGCCGCGGTCAGGGCCTCGACGAAGGTACGGAAGTCGGCGGCGACCGTCAGCTCCGCGCCGCTGTCGGTGTCGAACCAGACCACCGGCGGGCTGCCGTGCGGTCCGCACACCCGGTAGTCCAGGGCCAGCCAGGTGTGCCCGTCGCCGCTCAGCAGCACGATCGGCGACGGCAGCTCCCACTCCCGGATCAGGTAGCCGGTGTCCAGCAGCGACATCTCCACGGCGTCGGGGGCCGCGGCGATGCCGTGCAGATGCTCGAACGGCACGTGGTCGCCGGCCCAGGAGTTCGGTGCGGCCGGGCAGGCGTCCCACGCCTCGGCGACGACCCCGCCGTTACGGATCTCCAGCAGCCGGATCAGCTCGGCCGGCAGGGTCACGCCCAGCTGCTGTTCGGCGGCGGCGACCAGCTCCGGGATCAGCGGCGGCAGGGTCATGGCGTCGGTGCCGGGATCCCAGAAGGAGGCGGCGACCTCGTCGAACGCGGTCATGACCGGCCATGCTGCCAGAACCGGCCCACACCGCCGGTGGGGGCCGCTTCGCCCGTGCGGCGCGCATCGGTCCGGTGCACCGCCTGCCGGGCGCGGAGAAGCCGGGACGGGGCACGCTGGGCGGGGGCGGCGTACGGCGTACCCCATCGATGGCTTCGAGGTTCCTACCAAGCGCATATGTCGGACTTGCCGGACATCGGGATCTAGCATCGGCGGCATGGAGGTCGAGCAGATCGAGCGGGTGCACGATTTCAACAGCTACTACCACCAGCGCCTCGACGTGCTCACCGACCGTTACCTCGGGCAGGGCAGCCCGTCGGCCGAGCGATCCCGGGCCGGCATCGCCGCGCTGCTCGGCGAACTCACCGCCGGCCAGCGCGACCGGCTGATCCGCGCGCAGGACGAGATCCGCCGGGTGCTGCGGGCCGCGGCGGTCGTGGTGGAGGCCGTGCCGCCGGCGTCGGTGATCGCCCGGGAATGCCTGGCCCGGTACGCGGCCGAACTCGACCAGACGTTCCCGGAAGGCTTCGAGGAGGCCACCCTGACCCGCCCGGAGGACGTCACCGGCACCCAGCTCGTCGCCGTCGAGGACGGCCACCCGGTCGGCTGCGGCCTGTGGATCCGGCTCGGGCCCGGCGTCGCCGAGATCCGGCACCTGTGGGTCGCCGCCGAGGCCCGCGGTCTGGGGCTGGGCCGCAAGCTGCTGAGCCGCCTGGAAGTCGACGCGGCCGCGCACGGCATCACCACCGTGCGGCTGGGCACCCACCCCCTGCTCACCGAGGCCCTGGCGCTGTACCGCAGCAGCGGCTACGACGACATCGGCGGTTACAGCGACATCCCGTACAACCAGCTGGCCTTCGAGAAGGTGCTGCTCAATCCCTACGCGGCCGGATCCGGGACGGGTCGTGCGGCCGGGTCACATCGATCACTCTCGGCATCCGCATCTCATCACGGCGCAGCGGCGTCAGGGTCTCGTCGATAGCGTCCATGATCAGCCGGGTGGCGTGCATGGCCTGCGCGCCCGGGGAACCGGTCTGCGCCGACGACAGATCCACCGGGTGATCGGCGAACCGCACCCGCACCACCGGCCGGGTGAGCACCGCCTTCAGCAGCGCCCGGCCCAGATGCCGCGGCGCCGCCCACGGGATCACCGCGTGCGTGCCCCACTGCGCCACCGCCAGCACCGGCGACCCGGACATCTGCGCCATCCGGGCCGCGCCGGTCTTGCCGCGTTCCGGCCACATCCACGGGTCCAGGCCGATGCGGCCCTCCGGGTACACCAGCACCGCCGAGTTCTCCGCCAGGGCCTTCGCCGCGGCCGGCAGCGCGTCGGCGACGTGCGCGGTGTCGCGATCCACCCGGATGTGCCCGCAATGCCGCATGATCGCCCCGACCACCGGGGTCCGGAACACCCCGCCGGTCGCCATGATCCGCGGCACGATGCCGACCCGATGACACGCCGCCATGACGATCACCGGGTCGAACGGGCTGACATGGTTGGTCGCCAGGATCACCGGCCCACCCCGCAACGGCTCGGGCATGCCGCCGGACACCCGCAACCGGGCGAGCGGGAACACCACGATCCGGGAGAGGGCGAGCAGCAGCCGCCACAGCCGCGGCACCCGCCAGACAGGTGAGGTCTGCATGAGGCCTCGAATAATGACACGGCCCCGCGACCAGCCCGCATCCGGCTTCGCCGCCACACCCCCGCCCACCTCACCGTTCGCGGCCGGTCACGTTCCTTCGGGGGTACGCCGTACGCGTGCGGTGTCCGCGGATCCCCGGACACCGCGGCCCGGTGTACCCGACCCTGAACCCATGATCATGTCGTCTTCCCGGCGGCGCTGGGCCCTGCCCACCGCCGTCGCCGCCGTCGCCGCCGTCGCCGCGCCCCCGGCTCCCGCCCACGCCACCGGCGCCCCCGCCACGCTGACCGCCGCCCAGCGCACCGTGCTGATCGAGGCGACGAAACGGTTCCAGGACGTGACACTGGCCGAGGCCGCCGGGTACCTGCCGACCGAGGACTGCGTGCCCGGCATGGGCCGGCACTACGTGCACCCGGGCCTGGCCGCCGACCCGGCCGTCGACCCCACCCGGCCGGAGGTGCTGCTGTACGACCGGAGACGCGAACTGCTCGGCATCGAATTCTTCAAAGCCGACACCGACGGCAGCCTCACCACCGACAGCGACCGGCCCACCCTGTTCGGCAACCGGTTCGACGGCCCGATGACCGGCCACCCGGTCCCGCACGGCGCCCCGCCCATGCCGGTCCACTACGACCTGCACGTCTGGCTGTACCGGTCGAACCCCGACGGTGTCCTCGCCACCGTCAACCCGCGCGTCACCTGCCCCTGACCCGCCGCCCGCTCGCGGCTCGTGTCCGTGGCTCGTGTCCGTGGCTCGTGCTGTGGTGAGTTCGGCCACCGGCGTGGCGTAGCCGTCTCACTCGCCGCGCCGGGTGGCTACCCTCGGAGACGGCGTTCGTGGTCCGCGGGCGTCCCGGACGAGTTGCGTGTCGTACCCGGCCTGACAAGACGACCGCCCCTTGAGGTGATCCGTCATGGCCTGGCTCGTTCTCATCGTCTCCGGCGTGCTGGAAACCGTCTGGGCGATCGCCCTGGACCGCAGCGCCGGTTTCACCCGCCCCGCCCCGACCGCCGTCTTCGGGGTCGCCCTGCTGCTGAGCATGGCCGGCCTGGGGTACGCGCTGCGCACCATCCCGGTCGGCACCGGCTACGCGGTGTGGGTCGGCATCGGCGCGGTCGGCACCGCCCTGGTCGGCATGATCGCCCTGAACGAACCGGCCGGCCTGCCCCGCATCCTCTGCCTGCTGATGGTGGTGTGCGGCGTCGTCGGCCTCAAGTACTTCCACTGACCCGGTGACCGCCCGGCTCATCTCACGGAGCCGGGTCAGGGCGTCCCGGAGCGCGGCCGTCGCGTCACCGCCACCGGGATCGCCGCCCGGCCCCGCGATCGCCGCCCGGCCCGCTGATCGGCGGGCCGGGCGTAAATGGTTCGCCGAGGGGTGGGCGGTTGCCTACGTTTGCCGAATGCGCTTGACGACATGCGGCCACGCCTGCGTACGGATCGAGGACGGCGACCGGGTCCTCGTGATCGACCCGGGAACCCTGTCCGCCCGCGACGCCCTGGCCGGCGCCACCGCCGTCCTGATCACCCACGAGCACGACGACCACCTCGACACCGGCCTGCTCGCCGCCGCCCGCGCCGCCGACCCCACCCTCACCGTGCACGCTCCGCCCGGCCTGGCCGCGGAGATCGGCGCGACCCCGGCCCACGCCGGTGACGTGTTCACCGCCGCCGGGTTCACCGTCCGGGCCGTCGGCGCCGACCACGCCGAGATCACCGACGGGCTTCCCGGCTGCCCCCACCTGGGGTTCCTCGTCGAGGGCGTCTACCACCCCGGCGACTCGTACACCGTGCCCGACACCGCCGTGCACACCCTGCTCGTGCCGGTCTCCGGGCCGTGGGCCGCCCTGCCCGCCGCGATCGCATTCGTCCGGGCGGTCGCACCCGCCCAGGCGTACCCCATCCACGACGCGCACCTCAGCGACATCGGCATCGAGACCGCCGACTGGTGGCTGGCCGCGAAGGGCGGCACCGTCTACACCCGCATCCCGCCGGGGGAGACCGTCACCCTCCCGCCGCCGGGCGCGGCAACGGGTGTGGAGGCCGCCCGCCGCCTCGCCCGCCGGCGCCGCGACATCCAGCCGGGCCTGACCGCGGCCGAGTTCGACCGGATCGAGCAGCAGTACGGCTTCACGTTCGCCGACGACCACCGCGCCTTCCTCGCCGCCGGCCTGCCCACCGGCGGAAACTTCCCCGACTGGCGCGACGGTGACCCCGCCGACCTGCGCCGACAGCTGGCCTGGCCGATCGACGGGGTGCTCTTCGACGTCGAACACAACGGCTTCTGGCACGACAGCTGGGGGGACCGCCCGGCCGACGCGGTCACCGCCGCCCGCACCCTTCTGACCGGCGTCCCGGCGCTGGTCCCGGTGTACTCCCACCGGTACCTCCCGGCCGGCCGCGGCACCAGCGGGCACCCGGTGATGTCGATCTACCAGACCGACATCGTCTACCACGGCACGGACCTGGCCGATTACATCGACCGGGAGTTCTCCGCCGGCCATCCCGGCCCGGACCGGCAGCAGCCCCGCGCCACCGTCGCGTTCTGGCGCGACTTCCTGCGGGACTGACCTCGCCGGCTCAGCCCGCCTCGCCGAGCTCGGCCAGGCGGGCCTCCACCTCGGCCAGCTCGGCCCGTAACCGCTGGGCCTGCTGCTCGGCCTCGGCCCGCTCAGCCGCCACGATCTGCTCGACCGCCTCCTGCACCCCGGGCACGTCGACCAGCGACACCATCTTCAACGCCTCGGCCGGACGGATCACATAGGGCCTGGCGAGGGCTTTCGCCCCCTGATTGGCGGCCACCGTCCACTCGCCGTCACCGTAGGCCAACGTCACCGTCAGGCTCGGCGACGGTTTCGCCTTCACCGGGCGGGCCGCCTTGCGCACCGGAGCGGCCGGCTCGTTGCTTTCCTTCACAGCGGGTGCTTCCTCACTACTCTTGCGGGGGGCCGGCGGTTTCGGCGGCGCCGGCTTGTCGATCAGGAACTCCGGGCCGGACAGCACCGGAGCGGCCGGCTCGGGCGGCGGCGCCACCTTCTTCGGCGGCAACCCTTTCGGGGCGATCCGCAGATCGCCGGGGGAGAAGGGCAACTCGTCGCGCCCGAACTTCACCACCACCCACTCGTCGGACACCGCCGGATCCTCCAGCGACACCACCTGCCCGATCTGCCCGGAGATCTGCCCTGCCGACTCGGTGAACTGCACGCGAGGTTTGCGGCCGGCCGCCAGAGCGTCCCGGATCTGCTGCAACTCCTCCGCGGTCAACCCACCGGCTGCCACGCCTGCCGCCGTCATCCCACCCTGCCTTCGTACGCCTGTATGAGAGCGGCTTCTTTCTACCAGCACCCACCGACAAGAACCGCGCACCACACCGAAACGATCATGAAGGGTGTGGCGAACGCCCCGTCACGCAATACTCCCGGCCCGCCGGATCCCGCAACGTCGTCCAATCACCCGGCACCCGCCGCACCACCACCGCACCGCAGCCGACATGCCGCGCCACCTCGGCATCCACGTCGTCACACGCGAAATCCACATGCACCCCCGCCACCGCCGCGCCGGTACGCTGCACCAGCAACCGCACCGCCATGCCCTCCGGCCGTTCCAGATGGCAGAACTCCGGCAGATCCGAGGGCCGCACCGCCCACCCGGTCAACGCCGCCCAGAAATCCACCTCTCGCGCATGCACGGCCTCCGGAACGTCCAGACACCACTGGTCGACGACACTGTGCCAGCCGCCCGCCCACCGCCCCGGCGCCGGCCGCCGCCGCTCACCGGCCCAGCCGACCACACAGAACACGATCCCGGCCGGCGAGGCCAGCACCACCGGATCGCCCCGGTCCACCGTCACCGTCGCACCCAGCTCCACCGCCCGCGCCACAGCGGACGCCACCTCGTCGACGTGCAGATCCAGATGCGACCGGGCCGGTCCGTCCCCGACCACCTGCACCCGCAGACACGCGTCCCCGTCACCCGGCACCAGCGTCGCGAACGTGCCACCGTCACGCCGCGCCGACAACTCCCACCCGGTGACCGCCACCCAGAACGCCTCCACCTCCGGACCGGGGGAGTCCAGGAACCCCGTGATCCACCGCACCGCCATCACGCCACCCGCCCCGTCCGCAGCGCCGCCGCCACATCCACCCGCCCGAACCCCTCCGCCGCCACGGCCGCCTGCTCCCACGCGTACGCCACCGCATGGAAGGTCACCTCCCAGCGTCCCGACACGTCATCGACCACCGCGAACCGGGCGTGCGGCGACCCCGCCTCCATCCGATGCGGGAACGGCACGTCATCACGGTAGGCCGGCCAGCCGACACTGCCCGGATTCACCACCAGCGCCCCACCCGGCAGCCGCACCGACCCCGGCAGATGAGTGTGCCCGCACAGCAGCAGCGGGTACCCCGACACGTCACCCAGCCGCTCGACGACCTCGTCCACGGTCGCCTGGCGCGCCCCGGCCGCGGTCACCGTGTGCAGCAGATACTGCAGGTCATCGGTGGGCGTACCGTGAAAAGCCAACACCCCCGCCACCGGCGACAGCGTCGCCGGCAGCGACCGCAACCAGGCCAGATGCTCTCCCGACAGAGTCTCCCGAGTGACCCGGTCGGCCATCCCGATCCGCTCCGGCCCGAACGTCAGCAACTGCCGCTCATGATTGCCCGCCACCGTGGCCAGCCCCAGCCCCATCAGCCGGTCCGCCGTCGCCGCCGGCTGCACATAGCCCGACAGCAGATCACCACAGTTGACCGTCAGATCGACGCGCTGCGCCTCCACGGCGGCCAGCACCGCCTCCAACGCCGGCAGATTCCCGTGCACATCAGAGATCACCGCGATTCGCATCCGGCCATCCTGCTGGACCGACCCGCCGAACGGGAAACGCATTCTGAAAAGCGAGCCGCTCGTCCGCGGGCCCACTCATCGCCCGCTGCAGCAGCACCCGGCAAGGGTACGGTCACAACAGCAGCTCCGCGCCCTCCAGCACCAGCGGAGCCCACCGTGGCGCCCCCGACCGGCCATGCTTCGGATCCACCGCCACGAAACAGCCACCACCCAGCCGCGTCACCGTCCGCCGCGCCTCCCAGTCCACCGACGACCGTATCCGGATCCGCTCCTCACACGCCCACCGCCGATCCGGATAACGCACGATCGCCGAATGCCCGTGAATCTGCGAGAACGGCATCCACTCCCGCAGCCACGACCCGTACAACGGCGACGCCTCCGCCCACAACGGCCCCCCGAAATCCCACAACAACGGCTCCGGCCGGGTGTTCAGCAACGCCGCCGCCGTCGCCGCGCTCACCGGCTCACCCAGCTCCCGCCACGCCGCCACCGTCAACCCGGCATGCGTCACCAGGAACTCCTCGCCATCGGCCGCACGCACCGCCGCCGCCACCCGCAACCGCTCCGTCAGCCACCACCGCCGCAACACCGCCGCATCCGCATCCGCCAGCGGCTCCGGCCAGAACGGCTCCCCACCCACATACGGCGCCTCATGATTGCCGAGCAACTGCACCCACCGCGGCGCCGAACCCGCCAACCGCTCACCGACCAGCCGCAACACCCCCGGACTGTCCGGCCCCCGATCCACCAGATCACCCACCTGCACCACCACCACGCCCGGATCGCCGGACAGCGGCCCCACCACCCGCGCCAACTCGCCGGCACACCCGCCGACATCCCCGATGATCACCACAGTCGCCATCACCCGAAACTAGTGACCTTCGGCCAGCGTCCACCCCGACGAGCAACACCACGGCTCGGGTACGGGTCCGGTCACCGCCACCCCAGCGACTTGACGAAGTACGCCAACGTCCACGACCAACCCGGCTGACGCTCCCGGCCCACCCCCCCCGGTAACCCAGACCCCGTAGAACGCCGCCACCACATGTGCGCCCAGCTTCACCCACCCCGCCCGCGGGCCCCTCGACATCTAGAATTCGCGCGATGAACGCCGCCGATGAGACGCAACGCTGGGACCAGGCGATATCCGGATGGCACTCCGACTTCACCGGCGCGCCCGCACAACTACGCGCCCAGCGATCACGCCTGCTCGCGCTGGTAGGGCGGCGGCTACAGGCCGGCTGGGTCGGCTGGGACCCGGAACGAGACCGCTGGCAACCGATCCTTCCGCTGGTCCTCGTCTTCGACGGCGACATCCAACTGGAACTGGCCTGGCAAGGCTGGGACGACCTGTCCATCACCTGGAACACCATCGACCTCACCACCCCACCCACCCCGGCCGGCCGGCCGCACGCCTGGCGCTCCTCGCAACCCCCACCCCTCGCCGCCGTCCAGGGCCGCGTCCTGACCGGATGGGCGGTCACCGAGAGCCCCTACTTCGACAGCGGCGCCGACCTCACCGGCGACCTCCCGATGCACGAAGTGAAGGGCTGGCTCACGCACGGCCTCTGGATCGAGTTCGCCGGCACCGACCTGCACGTCCACAACGGTGCGGACACCACCCTCATCGCGGCCGGACTCGACCATCGGGCCGACCAGGGACACGTCCGCCTGGCCCACCACCAGCTCCCCGTGGACGCCGCATACTGCTCGTGACCACCATGCCCCACCACAGCGCCTTCAGCGGCGGACCGCAGCCGACTGCGGCTGAGTCGTACGGTCGTCGACGTGCGGGTCTGCAGCCCCGCACGCCGGCGCCGCCACTCACCTGATGGATGAGTCGATCAGTTCAGGCGCTGTTCGGCGTAGGCGGTGATGGCGTCGCGGTAGTACCGCGCCAGAGCCGGGTCCTGAGCGTCGTAACGGGCGCGGTACTGCGGGTCGTCCAGGTACAGCTGCCCGAGGCCCGCGTAACTCACCTTGTCCGGGCTCCAGTGCCGGGCGACAGCGCGGTGATGGTCCGCGATGACGTCGAGCGCCTCCGGTGTCTCCGGTGCCACTCCGCAGCGCAAGAGCTGAAGAACCCGGGCGTCCAGGCGCTCTCCCTCTTTCTGAGCGTCGAGGTAGTCCTGCCGGGTCCAGCCCTTGGTGCGCTCGCCGGCGGCGGCGAAGTGCTCCCGCACGCCGTCCCCGTAGCGAGCGGCCAGGGCCTCCTCGGTCTCGGCCCGACGCCGGCTGAAGCCGTCGAACATCTCCGATGCGGTCATGACTGTGCCTTCCTGCAAGTGTTCGATGGTGCGCGCGACAGTTGCGGCCAGGCGTGCCAGGCGCTGCTGCTCGGCACGCAGCCATTCCTGGTGTCCCCGAAGGGCGTCGACCCGGTCACGCTGACCGGTGAGGACTTCGGCGATCGTCTCCAGGCTCAGCCCGAGTTCGCGTAGCAGCAGAACCTGCTGCAGGCGCAGCAACTGTGGCTGCTCGTAATAGCGATAGCCGTTGATCCCGACGTAGGCCGGGGCCAGCAGGCCGATCGCGTCGTAGTGCCGCAGCGTGCGGGAAGTGACTCCCGCCATCCGCGCCACCTCAGTGATCGACCAGGCCATTGCTGCCGCCCCTTCACGCATTCACCAGCCGGAACCGCTCCGGCCTGCTCCCAGGCTGGACCTTGACGCAACGGCAAAGTCAACATCACACCTCAACACCGGCACACGCGCGCTCTTCGGCACGAGCGGGCACCGTCCGGCCGCCTGGCAGCCGTGACGGTGGTGGCGACGAGCGGATCGCGGCAGATCCGGACGGCTCTACTACCGGGCAACGCCACCAGGCGAGTCGCTTTCCTCCTGAAGCACTCAGGTGCCTGCGTCTGCGTGGGTGAGCAGGCGAGCGGCCAGCGCGCGCACCTCGGCTCTGAGTTCGGCGGGCCGTTCGATCGTGAAGGGCCAGCCGAGCCCGGCCAGCATCTGGGCGGCGCCGTCGAGGCGTTCGACTCGGGTGGTCAGCCGCACTCCGTCGGCGACCTCGGTGAGTGTGCCGACCGAGGGAGGGATCCGCCGCCGTGCCTGGGCGAGGCTGGTGTGCAGCAGGACCGAGACATCGTGGGCGTAGGGCACCGAGGCCAGTCCGGCGAGGACATGGCCGGTGGGGTCGAACCCGGCCGGTACCTCGAACGTCCCGTCGGTGGCCCGGATGGCGCCGATGCGGTCGAGTCGGAATGTCCGCACGGATCCGCTGGCGTGGTCGCGGCCGGTGACGTACCACCGGCCGTTGTGGAAGACCACCCCGTACGGGTCGAGGCCGCGCTCGCTGGCGTGACCATGCCAGGTGGTGTAGGTCAGCTGTACCGGGTGTCGGTGGCGGGCCGCCTCGGCGAGCACCAGCAGCACCTCGGTGCCGGGCGGGACGGGTTGCCGGACCGGTCCGGTGACGTCCATGGTGATCAGTAGAGCGTCGATGCGCCGGGCAAGAGCGGCCGGCAGTACCCGGCGCAGCTTGGCGGTGGCGCTCTCGGTGGCCACGTGATCGGCTGTGACCATGCCCGCGCGGCGTCCCGCGGCAAGGCCGAGGGTGATGGCGACCGCCTCGTCGTCGGTGAGCATGAGAGGCGGCAGCTTGTATCCGGGCGCGAGCCGGTACCCGCCGTAGCGGCCACGACGCGCTTCGACCGGGATGCCCAGGTCGAGGAGGTGGGTCGCGTAGCGACGGACGGTGCGCTCGTCGACGTCGAGCCGGCGGGCCAGGTCGCCGACGTTGAATGCGCCGCCCGACTGGAGGATCTCCAACAGGGCCAGGACCCGCGCTGTCGGCCTGGACAAAAACGTCCCTCCAAATCCGGGCGGAAACTGTCCGGTACTGACCGTAGCGTGCCGTGCATGACGACATTCGTACTGGTCCCCGGGTTCTGGCTCGGCGCCTGGGCCTGGCATTCGACAGCCGCTGAACTACGCCGGCACGGCCACGACGTGTACCCGATCAGCCTGACCGGCCTCGGGGAGCGCGCTCACCTGGCCCGGCCCGACACCGACCTCGATGTCCACGTCACCGACGTGGTCAACCTCCTGCGCTACGAGGACCTTCGCGACGTGGTCCTCGTCGGGCACAGCTACGCCGGTAGCGTCGTCACCGCGGCCGCCGACCACGTCACCGACCGCGTCGCCCAGCTCGTCTATGTCGACACCGGGCCGCTGCCCGACGGAGTCGCCCAGGTCGAGTTCACCCCACCGGCCGAGCGCGAGCGCAACGCGGCATTGGTGGCCGACCACGGTGACGGGTGGCGGCTGCCGCCGCCGCACTGGGCCGACCTGGCCGCCGGCGTGCCCGAGGTGGACGACTCGATCGCCACGCTGCTGCGCGAGCGGTCGGTCGACCAGCCGTGGGCGACCGCAACCGCCCCGGTCCGGCTGACCGGGGCGTGGGAGAAGCTGCCCAGACTCGGCGTGCTGTCGAGTTTCACCGCCGCGCAGGTGCAGGGGATGGCCGCGGCACTGCCGCTGTACCGCCACATGGCCGGCGACGGGTGGCGCTACGAGGAGCTGCCGACCTGGCATTGGCCGATGCTCAGCCGACCGGTCGAGCTGGCCGCGATCCTGCACCAGGCGCGGCCGACGGCGTAACCGCCGCTGCCGGGTGACCACACCAGGCCACGCGGCAGCGATACGCGATCGACGACGGGAACCGAAACCCGCCCATGCCACCCAAAGCAACGTCCGCAATTCGGCAGATCAATCGAGCGTAGATCGTTTCGTACGACAGCCGCAGCTCTGGCCGATCCGGATGCTGCAAGGGCAGGGGGCGGCAGATCTGCTCCGAGCTCCATCGCTGATCCAGCAACCCTTGGGCCAGGTCACGCAGTTCGGCGTTGGTGTGCAGCAGCGCCGGTTTGGGTCGTGGGCGGCGGGCCGCCGCACGCTGGGGGGCCGCGTAGGGGGGGGGTGATACTCGCCGGTGGCCGGGTCGCTGTTGCGTTGATCTCCCGGTTCACCGTTGACGGCACCCGGTCCAGAAACTCGGCGACAACCTGGATCGATCTGCCGGCCCGCCGCGTCGGCGATGGTGATGCGTTCGTCCTCGGACTGGTAGCGGGCCGAGAGAGCCCGCATGGGCGCAGCGATCGGCGGGTAGATCCGGACTCGCCGTCCACGCGGTGAATTTCGCCGACGACGGGGCTGGGGCACGGCAACTCCTGAACGGGGTCAGGTGTTGCGACGGCCGTTAGAACCTAAGCCGTCCGAGTGAAGCCACGGACGACCGTCAGAATCAAGCGGGGGAGCGGCACCTCCACACCACCCCCGGCCTCCGGCCGACAGCGGCCCACCATCTCGACGACCATGACGCGCTGCTGCTCCCGCAGCCGTACCCGCTCAGCCCAGCCGGCTCACCCGGAACCTGAGGACATCGATGATGATGAAGCCCGTCGCGGCGTGCCTGCCGCGCACCACCATCCGGGTCTCCGTCACGCCGTCGCCGGCCCACGACATACCCTCCCCGGGACCGATCGCATGGCGAGCATCTTCACGCAGCACGCGCACAACCCCACCCGGCATGGCCGGACGCTTGACGACGGTGGGCACGATGAACCCATGATCGGTGACCGGTGGGGCGTAACGGACAGCGACGTGACACGCTTCTTCCCCTGCGACGACTTCGTCGCTTCACCAGGCCTGGCAGCATGGCGGGGAGTGCTCGTCGAAGCGCCCGCCGCAGCGGTGTGGCCATGGGTCGCGCAAGTGAGGCTGGCGCCCTACTCCTACGACTGGATCGACAACCTCGGCCGCCGCTCGCCCCGGCACCTCGTCGGCCTTCCCGAGCCTCAGGTAGGAGAAGCGTTCACCACAGCCGGCGGACGCAGGAGAGGCAGGATCGTCTCCGTCGACCCGGGCAGACAACTGACAGCCACCATCATGGGCGCCTTCATGTCCTACCTCCTGGTCCCCGGCGAGCGTGACACGATCCGATTGCTGCTCAAGGCCGTCATGCAGACGAACCGATGGGCCGCGGTCGGCCTGTCGATCGGCGACCTGATCATGGCGCGACGACAGCTGCTGAACTTCAAACACCTCGCTGAACGCCACCACCGAGTCACCGCAGCGGACTGAACCACAGCACACCCGCACATCGGCGCGACCGCGGATCCACGCGTCAGGGGGAAGTCACTGATCCGGCCAGACGCCTATCGATCACAGCTTCAGTCATGGCCGACAAGTGGCGCACGTTCCCGCGAACATCCGCGCCGGGCCGACCGGCGAAATGGCGAACATCCGGCCCCCGTTCTCGCGAACATGATCAGCCGGGGAACACTGTTCTGCACAGCGGCCGTTCCCTATCGTGCAGACATGGAGCACCGGCAACCGGACGAGGTCGGCGAGCAGACCGCCACGCTGCTGAGACTCTCCCTGGAACTGCGCACCGCGGCAGCGGACGCCGACCGGCAGGACGTCGTGGAGAGAGTCGACGCGTTGATGAGACTGATCGCCGGCGAGCGCGTCCTGTCCAGCGCGGGATCCCAGAAGACCAACGGCGGGGTAGCGGAGACAGTGCAACGAATCCTCAACGGGCTCGGATTCTGAATCCGCCCGCAGAGCGACGCCATGCACCGACGTGCACCCAGGGGAGAGCCACAAACCATCAATAGCACATTTGTACGAGAATGCGCCAACCCCATCCGGTGAGGGCAACGCTCGGCCTCGCCGGGACCGTCCGCTGTGCCGGCCGACACCACGGGGGAGAAGCGCCACCAACGCGCTGAACAGCACCCTCTGGCGCAGGGTTGGTTTGTGATCAAGGCACAGCGGACGGTCTCGTGCCCTAGCGCGCCCGACGGCACCGTCCTGCCACGCCCGAAATTCCGGATTTCAAGCGGTTTCAGGCGTTAATGCACGATACAGGCGTACGCCGGGGAGGGGGATGGGGGCGGGCGCTCATCCCGGTCACCGCGAAAAGCGCACATTCTGCGCCGTCGGCGCGGGTCCCGCGGGCGGCCGGGTCCAGCATTCTGCCGTCAGCGGTAGCCCCGCGACATCGCGCCCGGTGGCGTATTCGCGCCCGATAGTACGACGAGGCGTGTGAGCTGACCGGCTGGTTGGCGGGGGCGCATTCGGCGGTGGGGCAGAGCTGTCGGGCTCGCTGAGTACTTCACCGACATCACCACCGACCGCCGCCCGACCCGCGCCTGCGCCGCACAGGAGCCGTAGGCCGGCACGCGACGAGTGGAGAGACGCAACCGCAGTTCTAGAAGCATCTGGCCCTCGGAACGCGGCTTGCTGAAGCGCCTTGATAACGCCTCCCAGCAGCCATATTTCCCGGGTCGATAATCTATATTATGTCAACTAGCGTTCGGAAGGGGTCCAGCGGCGCCTCCCCGTACACCGCGCATATGCCCTTCACCGACCCCGGTGGCGCTCTCCTTGACCGACCCGCCCCCGCCGCCTCAGGAATGGACGGAAGGCGACGCGGAGGGTCGCGGCGCGAACGGCAGGCGTCAACGGCGGACAGCGGGCGTGGCGCAGACGGCCGGGTCGCGGGGTCGCTGCCGACGGAACGCGGTGCTGGATCCACCGAGGGTGGCCGGCCCTCCCGATCGAGCCGGGGCCCTACCCCCTATTCGGCAGGTGGTGGCATGTTCGCGCTGGCCGGGGCGGTGCAGCGGTCCGGTGGGGCGAGCTCTGGTGTGCTGCTGGATCGGCGGCAAAGCACCGATATGGCATCACTGAGACTGATGGATCATGGGGTCGATCAGCACGAACGCTGATAATTGCTGCATAATATGCCTTATGCAGCATGCGTCAGTCTCTGAGTTGATCGACGAGTTCCTGGCCGCGCGGGCCACACGGAAGCCTTCGGTGCACACGCTTGCCGCGTACCGCCGCGATCTTCATCTCGTGGCGCAGCTGGTGGACCCCGCTCCGCTTACCGTGAGTGACCTCTCCCCTCGCGTGTTGCGTGCCGCGTTCGCGCGGTTCGCCGCGAACCGCTCCCCCGCGTCGGTCTCCCGGGCCTGGTCGTCGTGGAATGCCTTCTTCACGTTTCTGGTCACTGAGCAGGTGATTCCGGGGAATCCGATGTCGGCGGTGGACAAGCCGCGGCAGACGGTGCTGATTCCGAAGCCGTTGCGGGGTGAGGACACGCCGGAGGTGTTGTTGCGGGCGGTGAGCACGGCGGATGAGACGCAGCGTGATCCGTGGCCGGAGCGGGATGTGGTGGTGCTGGCGTTGGCGTTGTGTGCCGGGTTGCGGTTGTCGGAGATGTTGGCGCTGCGGGTGGGTTCGATCGCTGGGCGGCCGGGTGAGCGGCGGGTGGAGGTGGCCGGGAAGGGTGGGCGGCCGCGGATGGTGCCGATCGAGGGTGGCCTGGATGCTGCGGTGGGGCGTTATCTGGAGAGCCGGCGGGTGCGGTTCGGGCGGGTCGGGTCGACCGCTCCCCTGCTGGTGGATCGGCGGGGTGAGCCGTTGCGGCGGGGTGGTCTGCAGTACCTGGTGCGGTCGTGTTATCGGCGTGCGGGGATCGGTGATCGGGTGCCGCGGGGTGCGCAGTTGCATGCGTTGCGGCATACGTTCGCGACGCGGTTGGCGGAGGATGGGGCGAACGCGTCGGAGATCATGCGGTTGCTGGGGCATGCGTCGTTGGCGACGTCGCAGTCGTATATCGAGGTGACGGCGGAGCAGCAGCGCGCTGCGGTGCAGGCTAATCGGACAAATCGGGTTTTGGGTGAGCTGGGGTGACGGGTCTCTGCCAGAATCGCCGGTATGAACGAGGAGACCTTCAGCCGGCGGTCGCTGTTCGGGCGGGTTCTGCTGGTCGCGAGTGGCGCGGCGACGCTGCTGACGCTGAGCGGGTGCCCGGGCGGGGACGGCGGCGATGACGAGGACGATGACGACGGCGGGGACGACGAGGATTGATCGGGTACGCCGCGGGCGTCTTTAGTTCGATACCTCCGGCCCTGGATCATCGACTTCGGTAGCTGGTGACCGGCTGCCCCGCACGGCCAGGCTTACCGGCATGCGAGTGCTGGGGTTGTGGCTGTTGGCGACGTGGTGCGCCGAGTGCGTGTGGGGTGGTTTCACGGTCGACGGCTATCCGATGGTGATGCTGTTCCTCGGGCCGTTGTACGGCAGTGTCGCGGTGCTGATCCGTGAGGTGGCGCGGCGCCGGGGTGGCGGCTGGCCGGTGATGATCCTGCTGGCGGCCGCGTTCGGTGTGGTGCAGGCCGGTGTGGTGGATCTTTCTTTGTTCGATCGGGCGGGCCTGGCCGGTACGGAGTTCGCCGAGTGGAATCGGGCGGCCGGGCAGACGTCGGTGCCGGTTTTCGGGTTCAGTGCCGAGCAGTTGTTCGAGTTCGTGCGTAATCATGTGTGGCTGAGTGTGTGTGCGCCGATCGCGGTGGTCGAGGCGTGCACCGGCGAGTCGCGGCGGCATGCGCCGTGGTTGACTCGTCGGACGATCCCGCTGCTGGTGGTTCTCTACGTGGTGAGCAGTCTGCTGATCCGGTCGGACTCGTGGTACCCGCTCTCCCCCGCGCAGTGGTCGTTCGTCGTGGTGGTGGCGGGGTCGCTGATCATGGCCGCGGTCGTCTGGCCTCGGTGGCGCCGCGAGTCTCGGGCCGGCGGGGCTCGGCGTGGCGTGGGGCCGCTGGCGCTGGGTGGGATCGTGCTGGTGGTTCAGTTGGCGTCGTGGTTCACCGGTGTGGGCTGGGCCGGGTTGTGGCTGCGGGTGGTGGCGCTGGTGGTGGTGATCGTGCTGGCGGTGCGGTGGGCGGTGTCGCGGCGGCATGTGCTGGCGGTGTGGGGTGCCGGTCTGGTGGTGGCCGCGGGTGGGGCGTTCCTGTCGCCGCCCTATGAGGCGGCGGCGCCGTGGCTGATGGTGGTGTCGGACGTGTTCGGGGCGGTGCTGGTGGTCACGCTGCTGGGGGTGGCGTGGCGTCGGTCGTCGCGGTCGGTCCGCGGGATCGCCGTCCTGTCGCGATGAGGGCTTCGATGCGGGCGGTCACCGTGGTCGGGCCGCCGTCGCCGAGGGCGGCGCCGGCCCGGAGGCGGGTGAGGTGCCGCAGGGCGGTAAGGGTGGTGGCGTGCCGGTCGAAGGCGTGGCGGGAGCCGCTGTACCCCATGGTGGTGGCGCCGATGGTGTCGGGTGTGGCCTGGAGTGCGGCGTCGAGGTGGTGGCCGCCGAGTGCGGTGACGTGTTCCGCGGTGGCTCGGGCGTCGTCGGGGCTGCCGGTGGGGGTCGCCGGTAACGACGTCGCGGGCGGCGGCGTGGTCGGTGACGGTCAGCAGGGCGGGTGGGCGCCGCTGGCGAGGCCGGCGGTGGGCGATGGCGGTTCTTAGAAAGATCTTAATCTCATTGAGAATCTTCGATAATTTTCCTCGCTAGCGTCGACGCGACCGTAGTCCAGTTTCGGCTAAGGAGCGTCTATTGTCCTCGCCTCGTGTCGCCCAGATCACCTGGCCGCTGTTCCGGGTCGTGGTCGGCCTGTTGTTCGCCTGTCACGGGCTGTCCAGCCTGTTCGGCGTGTTCGGTGGCAGCCGTGGCAGCGGTGAGCCGGTCCCCGTCGGGCTCTGGCCCGGCTGGTACGCCGCGCTGATCCAGCTCGTCTGCGGCATCCTGGTCATGCTCGGCCTGCTGACCCGTCCGGCGGCGATCCTGGCGTCCGGCTCGATGGCCTACGCCTACTTCGTCGTGCACCAGCCGGACGGGCTGCTGCCGATCGAGAACGGCGGGGTCAACGCCGCCCTGTACGCCTGGATCTTCCTGACCGTCGCCGCGTTCGGCGCCGGGCGCTGGTCTCTGGACGACCTGATCGGCAGACGCCGGGCAGCCGGCACCACCGCGACCCCGGAGGCCGCCGTCGCGCCGACCCCTGCCTCGGTCACCGAGCGGGTCTGACCGTGATGCCCCGCCGTCGTCGTGGCGGCGGGGCATCACGGTCTCGGCGAGGGGCACCTGGGCAGAGGGCCGGGATCACCCAGCAGTCGCCGATCGTCCGGCCCGGCGTGTCCTCGACGCCGTCACACCAGGAGAACCGGGTACGGGCCGTGTCCGGCACGTCCGGTCCGAGCACTGCGGTGATTTCGCCGTCATGTCCACCGGCTTGCCGGGCAGCGCCTTGGTGATCTCGGCGAGCAGGTGGCCGGAGACGTCCGGGACGCAGCCACGGCGCGAGCGGGGCGCCGGTCCGGCTCAGCCGGCCACTCCACTCGGCCAGGCCCCTCCCCCGTATGCACGCGGAGCGATTCAGCAGAGTGGCCGCCGTGGCGCGCCCCTGCCGGCCGAGTGTGCGAGGTCGGTCTGCGCGGCGATGCGGTCATCAGCACCCTCGCCGCGATCGCCGCGGATCAGGGAACGTGATCACGCCGCGGGGCGCCTTCCAGCGTGCCACCCGGCATTCTCAGCATGCCACCCAGCAGTAGAGGCGGTCGTCCGTGCCCACTGCGCCCCGCGCCAGTTCGGCGATCTCGGCTATGAGAGCCGCCGCGGTCTCCACATCGATCTCGCTGCCCTCCGCGGTCACGGCGGGAACCCATGCCTCGGCGACCTCACGCAGCCGGCGAGGAGAAGCCGTCACCAGACTGCTGACGAACTGCTCCGGCAGGGCGAACACCGCGCTGCCGTCGTTGACGAGGTCCGCCACCATGCGCAGGTCGTCCTGCTCGGAGAGGTGGCCGGTCAACAGGTCGCGCCAGGCGATCACCGCGTCATCGGCATCGAAATGGATGCCGCCGGCGTCCGCAACGGCGTACCGCTCGGCCGGTCCCCGGTTGCGGACGGCAGCCGCGTCGGCGTCACAGGGAGCGGCGAAGAACTCGACATACTGACTCACCGGCACATCCTCGCGCATCGTGGCACAGCGGCCGCGGGACACCGGCCTCGATGCGGTGCGCTGTAGGGCCACCGCGAGCCGGCCGCATCAAGCCGGTACGCCCGTGCGGTCAGGGCTGCCAGGGCAGCTCGACCGGGGATGGCGGCAGGTTTCCGGTGATCGTGTCGGTGAGCAGGGCGGCGAGGCCGGCCGGGTAGACGATCTCGGTGGTGGCGTGCAGATCGGGGACGGTCCACCAGTGGTGGCCGCCGTAGTGGCGGCGTTCCCACTCGGTCTGGCCGCTGGTGTCGACATCGTGGCGGTCGACGCGCAGCAGGAGGAAGTCGTCGCGGAAGTAGCCGGTGCCCCCGTCGAACCCGGCGGGCCCGGCGGTGGAGGCGATCCATCGCAACGTCGGCGCGGGCACGGTCAGGCCGATCTCCTCGGCGAGTTCCCGGGCGGCCGTGGTGGCGATGTCCTCGCCGGGTTCGACACCGCCGCCCGGGGTGAACCAGCCGAAGCCGGCCGAGGGATCACCGGGGTCGAGAGCCGAGCGGAGCAGGAGGACCCGGTCGGCGCGGTCCAGGACGATCGCGCGGGCCGAGCGCCGCGTGTACTCGGGCATGCCGGGAGCCTACGACTGCGCGGGGCCGCCCCGCACCCGCCCGGGCGTCGGGACCGCGGCCGCACCCCGAGTGTGCGCTGTCCGGACGCCGGGACCCGCGGTCGCCCTCGGGGTTGGCGCGGCGCGGCTGCCGGCACGTCGACGGCTCGTGAGGGGACCGGTAACGAGTCTGAGCGGATCGGCGCGGGCGAGACGGCCGGCGAGGGTACTGTGCGGGCGCATGAGCTATGACCTGACGTTCCTGGTGAAGAGTGACGGCCAGTCGTGGGAGGACGCGCTGGAGGCGCTGGAGGAACGGGCCGAGGACGAGGCGGGCGGTGGCGCGCCGGATGGTGCGGCGTGGGAGCGGATCGTCGCGGATGCACGGGGGTTGCTGGGTGAGGTGGCGCTGCATGCCGAGGACGGCTTCTTCGAGCTGGATCATGAGGCGACCGGGATTCAGGTGAGCCTGTACGACGGGGAGGCGGCGGTCACCGTGCCGTACTGGTATGCCGGTGAGCGGGCCGAGCCGGTCGTCCGGCTGATCTACCAGCTGGGGCTGAGCGTGGAGCGGCACACCGGGCTCGCCGGGTACGACGGTCAGGTGGGGATGAGCGTGGCCGACGCTGCCGGACGGCCCGAACTCGCGGTGTCGATCTTCGACCAGACGGCTCGGTCGTTCGCCGGCCGGGGCATCTCCAGCCCGAGCGGCGATGCCTGAGACCAGCCCTCGCGGGCGAACACGCTGACGGGGATCGCGCGCCGGGTAGGCGGGGGCTGACGCGACATCCACCTACCGCGCCGCCACAGGCACACCGGATCCGCGTGCCGCCAGCCCGGCTGGTGGTGAGTGCTGACCCTGCCGGCCGATTGCCGGCCCGCCGGTTGCCGATCTTGCGAGGTTGCGGTGAATCGGTTCGCCCGAAACTCCCAAGATCTCGCGCGTACGGGGTGGAAGGGGTGGATCCGTCGCGGGCGGGCGGGTCTTCGTCCGCTGAGGGCCGGTGAGCGCGTGGTGGCGCGGACGGCGCAATCTCCATGACCGACAAGGCGGGCGGCGAATCGGCCGGCTGGTCGTCACGGCTGTCTCGGAGCCGGCGAGACAGCCGTGAGAACGAGCCGGGCCGTCCCAGGCGCCGGCCGTGGAGTGGGCTGAACGAAACGGCACCGGCCCAGCGGGCCGGTGCCGTTTCACGGGTGCGTCAAACCAGCAGGTGCGGGGTGACGTTCACGGGTGCGTTGGACTGAGCCGGCCTCAGGATCGGTCCGGCCGGACCGGGTCGTTTCGTGGGCTGGTCAGGCCAGGTTGAGCTGGACGTCGACGTTGCCGCGGGTGGCGTTGGAGTAGGGGCACATCTGGTGGGCGGCGTCCAGGACGGCCTTGGCGGTGGCCTCGTCCAGGCCGGGCAGCTCGGCCTCGATGGCGACGGTCAGGCCGAAGCCGCCGGAGGGCAGCGGGCCGATGCCGACGTCGACGGTGATGGCGGTGTCGGTCAGGGTGAGCTTCTGGTTGCTGGCGACGCGCTTGAGGGCGCTGTGGAAGCAGGCGGCGTAGCCGGCGGCGAACAGCTGCTCGGGGTTGGTCAGGGCGCCGCCGGCGCCACCGAGCTCCTTCGGGACGGCCAGGTCGAAGTCGAGGACGCCGTCGCTGGAGCGGACGTGGCCGTTGCGGCCGTCGCCGGTCGCGGTGGCGGAGGCGGTGTAGAGGGCGCTCATGCGATGTCTCCCTGAGGGGTGCGGAGGGTGTGCCGGCGCCGCGGGTGCGGTGCGGCGGGGTGAGCTGGTCGACGGCCGGGCCGCCGGAACGGTGCCGCGGGCGACCTGGTCAGGCTGTCGGGGTGGTGCCGCGGGCGCGGTGCAGCAGCGTGTGCAGCTGGGTCAGCTCGTCGGTGGTCAGGCCGGTGGCGCAGGCGAGGGCCTGGGTGAGGTCGCCGATGTCGGTCTGCAGGCGCAGGCCGGTGTCGGTGGGGTGGACCTCGACGGTGCGTTCGTCGTGGGCGCCGCGGCGGCGGACGATGTGGCCCTGGGCTTCGAGGCGTTTGAGCAGGGGGCTCAGGGTGCCGCTGTCCAGGCGCAGAGCCCGCCCGAGGTCACGCACGGTGGTGGGGCCGTCGTGCCAGAGGACGCGCAGGACGAGGTATTGGGGGTAGGTCAGGCCGTGCGGGTCGAGGTGCGGGCGGTAGAGCGCGGTCATCGCCCGGCTGGCCGCGTAGAGCTGGAAGCAGATCATCCGGTCGAGGGCGGTGCTCTCTCGCATGACCAGAACAGTAGCCCACAACTTAGTTGCGCACAACTGGTTGGTGCCATGAATCAGCACGGTGTGTGATCATGCGGCCATGGCGTCCATCCGCTTCCTCACGCTCTCCCCCACCGTGCTGGCCGCGCTCATCGACGGCGATCTCGAGGCGGCCGGCGCCGCCGCGGGGCATCCGCTGAGCTCGTTCCTGGTGGAGGAGCGGTGGCTGTGGCGGGTACGGCTCGACGACATCCGCCGTGACCCGGAGGCCGCCGACTGGATCGCCCGGGCCGTGGTGGCCGAACCCGAAGGGGTGATCGTGGGGCACGGCGGGTTCCACGGGCCGCCGGACGAGGCGGGGCGGGTCGAGGTCGGGTACACGGTGGCTCCGGAGCACCGGCTGCGCGGGTACGGCAAGGCGATCCTGGCCGCCCTGCTGGAACGCGCCGACGCGGACCCGCGGGTCACCGCGGTACGGGCCAGCATCCGGCCGGACAACATCGGCTCGAAGAAGGTGATCGCCGGATTCGGGTTCCGCAAGATCGGCGAGCAGTGGGACGCCGAGGACGGGCTGGAGGACGTCTACCTGCGGGAGAAGCCGCACCCCACGGCATGAGCCGGCGGCGCATCGGCGCCGCAACCGTCGCCTGCGGTGATGGCCGGGAGCCGACGGGACGGCCGGATCAGGGTGGGGCGGCCGGCCGCGTACCTCTCAAGGCCCCGTTGCGCATCAGGCGGCCGCGGCCAGGCGCTGACCGTGCACGTCGGTGGCCGACAGGCGCGAGGTCATGGTGCTGCGGGCGGCGATCTGCGCGGCGTACGCGGCCCGGCGGCGCGAGACGCAGCCGTCCTTGGGCGCGGCCGCGGCGCTCTGCTGCTCCATGTGGGTGTTGAGGCCGTCGCGCAGCAGGGCCAGCGCCTCGGTGCGCAGCTGGGAGACCCGCGACTCGGTGACGCTCAGCGACGCGGCGACCTCCGACAGCGGGCGTTCCTGCAGGAAGGACGCCTCGACGACGTAGCGCAGCCGCTCCGGCAGCACGGTGACCGCGTCGTGCAGGTAGCCGAGCCGCTCGCGGTGCAGCAGCATCTCCTCGGGGTTCATCGAGGACTCGGTGACCAGGTCCTCGGCGGCGCCGGCCGTGAAGCCCTGCAGCGACAGCACCGCGGCGCGCTGCACGTCGTCGTCGACGCTGGACAGTTCGTTGACCGCCACGCCGAGCAGCTCGGCCAGCTCCTCCGGGGTGGGGGTGCGGCCCAGCCGGCGGGTCAGCTCCTCGCGGGCGACGTCGGCGCGGCGGGCCCGGGCCCGCACCGAACGGCTGGCCCAGTCCATGCTGCGCAGCTCGTCGAGCAGGGCGCCGCGGACCCGGACGGCGGCGAACCGGCCGAACGGGATGCCGCGCTCGGCGTCGTAGGCCTGTGCGGCGGTGACCAGGGCGGCGTACCCGGCCGAGGCGAGGTCGTCGCGGTGCACGTGCGGCGGCACCCGGAACAGCATCTCGCGGACCATGTGACCGACCAGCGCCATGTTGTCGCGGATGAGCTCTTCCTGGTCACGGGTCACGGACTTCGGCGCGATGGTGGCGGTCATTTCGGTTCCCCCTGTGTCGGCTGACCGGCTTGCAGGGGGAACTTTTCGCGGCTACGGGTGCAACCGGCGTGCACTCTCGGTTGCTGCTTGGTTGCACCGCGAATTTCTTCTCAAGTCGGGGTCAGGTCTCCTGCGGGCCCGCGTCGACCGCCTCGCGGATCGCGTCGCGGTCCAGGTCGAGGGCCGGTTCGCCCTCGTCGAGCAGGGCCAGCAGCAGGTGGCCGGTGCCGGCCTTGTCGTGGCCCAGCCGCAGCGCCTCGCGGGAGGTGAGTTCCAGAACCTTGCGGGTACGGGTGTCGAACGGGATCAGCGGCCGCGGCTCGGCGTCGCCGGGCGGCAGGGTGACCTGGTCGCGGATCTCCTCGACGGTGCGGCCCTGGGCGGTGATGGCCCGGACGGCGAGGCCGTCGGCCTGGTCGAGCACGCCGAGCAGCAGATGACCGCAGCTGATCTCGGGGTGCCGCCACCGGGCGGTGTGGGCCATCGAGGCGACCACGGCCGCGCGGGCCACGTCGGAGTAGCGCTCGAAACCCTGCTCGCGGGGCACCGATCGCTTCTGGGCGGCCTGTTTGCTCACGCCCATGCTGCGGCCGATGTCGGTCCAGGAGGCGCCCGAGCGGCGGGCCTGGTCGACGAAGTGGCCGATCAGGTGATCGGCGAGGTCGCCGAGGTGGTCGCTGAGCACGACGGCGCCGGACAGCCGGCCGAGGGGGTCGTCGGGATGCTCACGGGTGACGGCGTGGATGAGGTCGTCGAGACGGACCGGAGGCTGCGTCATGGCGTCAACCGTAGGTTGACGCCATGCGCGCCGTCAACCTACGGTTGACCTGATCAGGATTGGAGTTTGCGGCCGCGTTTGCCGAGGGGGATCTCCGACATGTCGACCGTCTGCGAGGTGAGGCGCTTGAAGCCGTACCCGCGGGCGGTCATCCAGGCCGCCGCCTTCGCCTCGGCCCGGGCCGTCACCCGCGGGATCTCCCGCTCGTCGTCGACCGTCTCACCGAACCGGAACGTGAAGAACGGGCGGGCGGCCAGGTCGTAGGTCAGATGCCCGTCGGCGGTGTACTCGACGGCGAGGATGTCGGAGTGCGCGTCCCCGGCGGCGATCAGCTCGGCCTTCTGGGCATCGGACAGGTCGTCGAAGGACCCGCGGACGGTGACGCGGATCGTGCGGCTGGTGCTCATCGCGCCAGTATCGTGATCAGCCGGCGGCGGGGCGAACGAATTCCGTCGCGCCGCGCAGCCGCACGGACAGCACCTGGCGCGCCCGGGTGAGGGTCAGCCGCAGATCCACGGGCCGCGACAGGCCCAGCCCGGTCAGGCTCGCGGCGGGGATGGCGGCCGGGTCCAGACCGTCGCGGCGGGCCACCAGCACACCCAGGTCGTAACGGCTGATCGCGTCGGCGCCGGCCACGTTCAGCACCCCGGCGTAGTCGCCCGCCGCCAGCTCCAGCAGCGCGTCGGCCAGGTCGTCGACGTGCACCGGCTTGCGGATCTCGTCGGTGAACAGCGCTCCGGACGCCCGGCCGGCGATCAGGTCGTGGGTGAACCGCTCGTGACCGCCGTGCCCGTCCCCCATGATCAGGGAGGTGCGGACGATCGCGGCGCCCGGGGCGATCGCGCGGACGGCGGTCTCGGCGGCGGCCTTCGCGGCCCCGTACGCGTACACCGGGTCGGGCAGGGCGTCCTCGTCGTACTCCCCCAGCGTGCCGGAGAAGACCGCGTCGCTGGACACGTGGACCAGGCGGATCCCGGCGGCGGCCAGCGCGACGTGGGCGGCGCCGTCGGCGGTGGCCGGCCAGTCGTGCCGGTCCCGCCCGGCGGCGGTGTGCACGATCGCGTCCGGCCGCACCGCGGCGACCACCCGCCGCACGTCGGCGGCATCCCGGATGTCCAGGCGCACCGGCGACGCCGCCAGCGACGCGCCCACCGCCTCGAACCCGGCGACCGCCGCGCGGGCCATGACACGGCGGCCGAGATAACCGGTGGCACCGGTGACGAGCAGGCGTCGGATCACGCCGGAACTCTAATACGCACCGGCATGTCGCGGACCGCCGACCAGAGCAGCGCCCACCCGGCCGCCACCATCACCGCGGTGACCGCCACGTCCAGCCCGACACGGGCGAACGGCAGACTGAACAGGCCGTTGGCGGCGCCCGCGTAGACGACCACCACCGCCGCCGGCAGCAGCGCCAGAGCACCCGCGGTCTCCCACCGCAGGATCGCGGCGCCGAGGAACGCGCCGGTCATCAGGCACACCGTCAGCATGCTCCAGTACGCCCCGAAGATGGTGGGATAGTCGGTCGCCTCGAAGATCCGGTGATCCTGCAGCCGGCGGGTCCAGCCGGCCGCCCGGTAGACGACGGCCTCGAGCGCGTAGACCCCGGTGATCAGGGCCGCCAGCACGGCACTCGTGACGACCTGGAACAGCGGATGCTGCACCAGGAACTCCCGGCGGGTCCGGCCGTGCACGATCATCGTGGTCAGCAGGGTGGCGGCGCTGTAGCCGTACCCCAGCGCCAGCCAGTGCAGCGCCTGCCCGGCGACGTCGACCCCGCTCAGCGTGATCGGGGTGGCCAGCGCCGCCACCGCGACGACGACCGCGACCAGCAGGTAGAAGGCGCCCAGGAACATGATCAGGAAGAGGGTGTGGGAGGAGAACAGATAACGGGCGATCGGCAGACGGCTCACGGCAGACCTCCGGTCAGGTGGATGAACAGGTCCTGCACGGCCACCGGCCCCAGCGTCAGGCCGGCGCGGCCGGCCAGCCGCCGGTGCTCGTCGTCGAGCCCGCCGAACACGGTGACCTCCTTGGTCGGGCCCAGCCGGCGCTCGGCGAGCACCGTCAGCCCGGACACGAAGTCGTCGACCAGCGTGGCCGGGCCGGTCACCGCCACCCCGCGGCCGCGCAGGTCGTCGAGGTCCTCGCGCAGCAGCAGCCGGCCCTGGTGCAGGATCAGCACCTGCTCGAACAGCGGGCTCTGCTCCTCGATCAGATGGGTGGACAGCAGGAACGTGCGCGGACGGGCCAGATAGTCGGCCAGCAGCGCGTCGGCGAACACCTTGCGGGCCGCGGCGTCCATGCCCAGGTGCGCCTCGTCGAACATGGTCAACGCCGCCCGGGACGCCAGGCCGACGGTCACGCCGAACGCCGACCGCTGGCCGCGCGACAGCCGGCCCAGGGTGGACCGGCGGGGCAGCGCGAACCGGTCGAGCAGCTCGCCGGCGAACGCCCGGTCGAAGGTGGGCCGCAGGATCGCGGCCATGTCGAGGATGTCGGTGAGCTTGTCGGTCGGGTCGCCGAGGCCGCCGTCGTCGCGGATCAGGCAGATCCGGGTGGTGGCGGCGGCGTTCTCGAAGACCGGCGCGCCGTCGAAGGTCACCGAGCCGGCACTCGGCGCGCGGAACCCGGCCAGCACCGACAGCAGGGTGGTCTTGCCGGCGCCGTTGCGGCCCAGCAGCCCGTAGATGCGGCCGGCGCTCAGGTCGAGGTCGAGGGGGTGCAGGGCGGTGGTGTCGCCGTACCGGACCTGCAACGCGGACGTGGTGATCATCTGCTGTCTCCCGGGGGGTCGTGCCGCTGGAGGTGAGCCACGATGTCGGCGACCGGGATGCCCAGGGCGTGCGCCTCGGCGAGCATCGGGCCGACGACCTCGGTGAAGAACCGCTCCCGCCGCTCGGTGCGCAGCCGGTCGCGGGCGCCGTCGGCCACGAACATGCCGACACCCCGGCGCTTGTAGATCACGCCTTCGTCGACGAGCTGCTGGAACGCCTTGGCGGCGGTGGCGGGGTTGATCCGGTAGTGGGCGGCGTACTGGTTGGTGGACATCACCTGCTGGCCGGCGCCGAGCACGCCGCGCAGCACGTCGTCCTTGACCTGATCGGCGATCTGCCGGTAGATCGGGCTGCGGTCATCGAACATGCCCTCCACTCCTTTGGTTCGTTACTCCACCAACTAACCATAGAGCATGGCGCAAACCTTATGTCGGACCGAAAGCTGCCGATCAAGGTGGGCATGAAGAACTTGACCATCGGACGTCGGCTCGGGGCCGGATTCCTCGTCGTCGTGCTCACCATGGTCGCGCTGGTGGTGACCGGTGTCGTCCAGGTCAACCGGATCAACGACAAGCTCACCGTCATCAACGACCAGAACGCCGTGAAACAGCGGTACGCCATCAACTTCCGGGGCAGCGTCCACGACCGCGCCATCGCGCTGCGCGACCTGGTCTACGCCGGCACCGCGACCGACGTGGCCGCCGAGAAGGCCCTGATCGACAAGCTCGCCGCCGCCTACCGCGAGTCCGAGGTGAGGATGAACGACATCTTCGCCGACGACAGCCTGGTCAGCGACGCCGAGAAGGACGCCTTCGAGGGAATCAACGACGTCCAGGACCGGACCAACCCGCTCGTCGAGCAGGTCGTCTCCCTGCGCGAGGCCGGCCAGACCCGGCAGGCCGTCACCGTGCTCACCGAACAGGCCAAGCCCGCCTTCGTGGAATGGCTGCGCGTCATCAACGTGTTCATCGACCTCGAAGAGGCGATGAACCAGGCCGAGACCGCCACCGCCCGCGACATCGGCCACAACTTCCGGCTGCTGATGTACCTGCTGCTGGCCGCCGCCGTCGCGTTCGCCGCCGCGATCGCCTGGGGGGTGACCCGCAGCATCACCCGGCCGCTCGGCCAGGCCGCCGACGTGCTCGCCGCCGTCGCCGCGGGCGACCTCACCCGGCGCCTCGACACCGCCGGCCAGGACGAGGTCGGCCAGATGAGCCGGTCGATGAACACCGCCCTGGAGTCCATCAGCTCGGCCATGGGCGGCCTGGCCGCCGGCACCGACAGCCTCGCCGCCACCAGCGACCGGATGAGCCGCCTGTCGGCCCAGCTCGCCGAGGGCGCCAAGGAGTCCTCGATGCAGGCCGACGTGGTCGCCGCGTCCGCCGACGAGGTGTCGCGCAACGTGCACACCGTCGCGGCCGGCAGCGAGGAGATGGGCGCCTCCATCCGCGAGATCGCCACCAGCGCCAACGAGGCCGCCACCGTGGCGTCCCGGGCCGTCACCGCGGTGCAGACCACCACGGCCAGCGTGTCCCGGCTCGGCGATTCCAGCCGCGAGATCGGCGACGTCGTCAAGACGATCACCAGCATCGCCGAGCAGACCAACCTGCTCGCCCTCAACGCCACCATCGAGGCGGCCCGCGCCGGCGAGATGGGCAAGGGCTTCGCCGTCGTCGCCGGCGAGGTCAAGGACCTGGCCCAGGAGACCGCCCGGGCCACCGAGGACATCGCCCGGCGGGTACAGACCATCCAGGCCGACACGGCCGGGGCGGTCGCCGCGATCAGCGAGGTCGCCGAGGTGATCGAGCAGATCAACTCCTACCAGACGACGATCGCGTCGGCGGTGGAGGAACAGACCGCCACCACCGGCGAGATCAACCGCAGCGTCTCCGAGGCCGCCAGCGGCTCCAGCCGGATCGCCGCGAACATCGGCACCGTCGCCTCCGTGGCCCGCAACACCACCGACCTGGTCAACCAGTCGGAGCAGGCGGTCCAGGAGCTCGGCCAGGTGACCGGCGAGCTGCGCTCCCTGGTCACCCGGTTCCGGTTCTAGAGCGAGCTCAGGTACGCGTCGGCCTTCTCCGCGGTCAGGAACCAGTCACCGAAGTCGCTGGGATCGGCGAACCCGTTGGCGAGCCGGTCCGCCACCACCTGATGCTGGGCCGCGGCCCCGAGCAGCTGCTGCACGTGCTGCGGGGGCGGGCCCAGCATCAGGTTCGTCCAGTCGGTGGCCGCCTGGCCGTGCAGCCGCCAGAACGACTCGAACACCCCGGTCATCCAGACGGCGTCGAACAGCCCCTGATGGGCCAGGATCGCGGTCAGACAGTGGTCGGCGGCCTTCGCCGCGGTGTTCGCGCCCTGCCCGGTGATCGGATCGTTCTGCACCACCACGTCCCCCAGGCCCAGCACCGGGGTGCCGCCCGGCAGCACCCCCACCGGCCTGCGCACCGTCGGGGTGAACCGGCCGGCCAGGGTGGCCCGCCCCCGGCCGCCTCCACCGCGCCCGCCCGCTCGTGCACCGCAGGCAGATACGCCTTGATCAGGTGGACAGCGGCGCGCCGGCACGCAGGTCGGCCGGCGTCCGCGCCGACACCACCGTCACGTCGAAGCCCTCGGCCCGCAGACCCAGAGCCAGCTGCAGCCCGGCCTGACCGGCACCGACGATGAGGATGTCGCGCAACTCTTCTCCCTTGCGGCAAAGCAGCCGGTGCCGCCCGGCCTAGCTGGGGGGCGGCCGGGCGGCACCGGCGGCAGTGTGCCTCGATCGTGAACTCTGTCGCATCCGGACGATCGCGTAGGGGGCGCCGGACCGTCTACGCAGATAACGGTATGGTGCGCCGATGATGACGGATCTGCCGCTGGATCTCAGCCCGTTCATCGGCCGTGACGACCTCCTCGCCACCGCCACCGGCCTGCTGCGACGCGTCCGGCTGCTCACCCTCACCGGCAGCGGCGGCGCCGGCAAGACCCGGCTCGCGCTGCGGATCGCCGCCGGCCTGGACCGGGTCCACGTCGCCGACCTGGCCGGGCTGACCGACCCGGACCAACTGTGGGCGCACCTGGCGCTCGCCCTCGGCATCCGCCACCACGGCGACCCCGGCCCCGACGTCGTCGCCGCCCACCTGGTCGGCCGGCCCGGTGTGCTGCTGCTCGACGGCTGCGACCGGCTCGTGCCCCAGGCCGCCGCCGCGGCGACCGCCCTGCTGCGCGCCGCGCCCCGGCTGCGGATCCTGGTCACCTCCCGCCAGCGGCTCGGCGTCGACGGCGAACACACCCTCACCGTGCCGCCGCTGACCGACACCGACGCGGCCCGGCTGTTCACCGAACTCGCCACCGCCGCCGGGGTCAACCCGGCCGCGTTCGCCGACCGCGACCGCCTCGCCCGGCTCTGCCGCCACCTCGACGGCCTGCCCCTGGCGGTCAAACTCGCCGCCGGGCGGGCCCGCACCATGAGCCTGACCGAACTGACCGACCGCACCGGCGACCGGTTCGGCCTGCTCAGCCCGCTGGAACGAGTCGTCGACCTCAGCTACCGGATGTGCACCCCGGACGAGCAGGCGCTGTGGCGTGCCGCCGCGGTGTTCGCCGGCCCGTTCACCGCGGCCGCCGTCCGCGACGTCGCCGGCGACCGCGCCGACGCCCTCGACGGGCTGGTCGACAAATCGGTGCTGACCGCCGCCACCGACACCCACCCGGCCCGGTTCAGCATGCTCGACACCCTGCGCGACTACGGCCTGCAGCGCCTCGGCGACCCGCGACCGGCCCGCGACCGGCACCGCGACCACTACCGGGCCTACCTGGCCGGGGCCGCGCGGACCTGGTTCTCCACCCGAGAACTCGACGTGCTCGCCGCCGTCCGCCAGGAACTGCCGGACATCCTCGCCGCCGTCGACCACAGCCTCGCCACCGGCGCGATCGTCGCCGCCCGGGAACTGCTGCGCGACCTGGTCCGTACCCGGGCCCCGTTCTTCTGGGGCTTCCTCGACCTCACCCTGACCCGGCTGCACCGCGCCGCCGACCACCCCGACCCCACCGACCGCGACACCGTCGCCGCGCTGACCGCCTGGATCGCCGCCACCCAGGGCCGGGACCTGCTCGCCCTCACCGACGGCACCGGATTCGCCGCCGCCGCCGGCGCGGTGCTGCTGCACGCCGACCCGGCCGCCGTGACCACCCTGGACGCCGTCCGCGACCGGCACACCGGCGACGGGCACATGGCCACCATGATGTGGGCGATCGGCACCGCCTTCACCGACGGGCCCGCCGACGCCGCCGCCGCGCACCTGTACGAAGCCGAACAGGCCGGCGCGCCGTGGGCGATCTCCTGGGCGCTGTGGACCGGCGCCCTGGCCACCCACCGGGCCGGCGAGGCCGGCCGGGCCGGCACGCTGATCGAACGCTGCCTGCAGATGCAACGCTCCATGGACGACCAGTGGGGCCAGACCTGGAGCATCGAACTCGCCGCCTGGATCATCGCCGCCCGCGCGGCGGACCCCGCCGGCGCCACACCCGGTGCGGTGGACCCCGTCGGCGAGGCCCGCCGCGCGGCCTGGCTGCTCGGCGCCGCCACCGCCCGGCAACAGCGCCTCGGCGTCGACCTGGCCGGGCTCCGGCCCTTCGCCGCCGGCCGCGACCGGGCCCGCCGGCAGATCACCGCCGTGATCGGCGCGGACGCCGCCGCCGAACAGATCACCGCCGGCCGGCACGCGCACACCCACGCCGTGCGCATCGCCCTCGGCGAACCGATCTCACGCCGCACCTCCGCACCGGCCGGCGGCGGCCTCACCACCCGCGAACGCGAGATCGCCACCCTGGTCGCCGACGGCCTCACCAGCCCGCAGATCGCCGCCCGGCTACGGATCAGCGCCCGCACCGCCGACACCCACATCCGCAACATCGGCACCAAACTCGGCCTGCCGAACCGGGCCGCCATCGCCGCCTGGGCCGTGCGCTAGCACCCGCGCGCCGAGCCCGGTCAGGCCGCGCCGCGGCCCAGCGTCCGGCCCGCACCCGCGATCACCGTGGTCGCCAGGACCCAGCCCGCCGCCATCAGCGCCAGCATCACCGCCTTGTCGGCGCCCGCCGGATCGAACGCCTTGTCGTGCCCCAGATCCAGCAGCGGCACCAGCACATCCACGCTGTACAGCAACGGATCCCAGACCGGCGCCTCATCGGCCTTCACCGCCCGCAACGGCCCCGACCACGCGAACCAGCCGGTACCGGCCGCCACCACCAGCAGCAGCCACACCAGCGCCCGGCCCGGCCGGTACCCGAACCCGATCCCGGCGTCCTGCACCGCACCCCACACCGCGCCCGCCCAGCCCATCGCCCGATGCCGGCGCCGTTCCCGCACCACCCGCACCTGCCGGGCCTCCTGCTCCCGGCCGTCGCGGGTCAACGCCGCCGCCAACTGGTCGTACGGACCCGGCGCGAACCCCTCGCAGTAGCGGGCCATCCACGCCAGCCGCTGCCGCGCCGACCACTGCGCCGCATCCTCCGACCGGCGCGACAACCGTTCATAGGTCAACCCGTCGAGCTCCACCCGGCACGCCGGCGGCCAGCCCACCGGATCGTCCACCAGCCGTCCCACCCGGGCGTCCCGCAGACTCACCGCACCCTGCGACGTCGGCGCCAGCCGGATCGTCAGCAACTGCGCCCGCGCCTCGATCAACAGCAGCGCATGGTTGCGGCCCCGGGACCGGACCACCGTGTCCTGCAGGCTGATCGCCCCGCTTACCTGCGCCCCGACCAGGTTCACCGACCCGTCGGCGTCCAAGCCGCTGATCGTCAGCGACCCGCCGACGGTCAGCCCCACCGCCCGGACCGCCGTGTTGGTCCCCTCCTGCGAACCGATCCGGGCCACGAGCAACGTCACGGTCCCGCCGACCCGGGCGTCCGACAGCCGCACCCCGCGCGTCACCACCGCACCGGTCAGGTACACGCCGCCGGTGATCTCGGCCCGTTCCAGATAGACGGTGCCGTCCACGGTGCTGCGGTCCAGCTCGAGCGCCCCGTCCACCCGGACCGGCTGCAGCCACACGTTCCCGGTCACGGTCGCGTCGCGGACCGACAGATCCCCCGACACCCGCGCCCCGTCGGCTTCCAGGCCCGGCATCGTGCACCCGTCCAGGTTCACCGACGCCAGCTCGGCGTGATCCAGCCGCGGCGCGCTCGTGAAGACGCACCGCCGCACATGGATCGGCGTCTCCACCCGCGCCCCGGTCAGATCCAGCTCCCCGGTGATCCGCGCGCCGCCGATGTTCAGCCGCCCACCGGAATTCTCGCGCAGCAGCCCGGCCAGGAACTCCCCGTCGACCGTCTCCCCGTTCAGCTCGAGCGCCGTCCCGTCCCGGAACGCCCGCCGCACCCGCCGTTTCGCCCCCACCCGCATCGCCATCCGTGGATCAAATCATCCCGGCGCCCGCGTGCGGTTCAGGCAGATCAAGACCATGGAGTGGTACGGGCCACGCACGGCGGCCGTGACCATCCCCGGCGAGGTGGCTGCCGGGTACGGGCCATGCCGCCCGCTGCGGGCGTGAGCGTCCGCTCCCGGCTACCCCGGCCGGCCGTCACGGCCGCCGGAGACAGCCGGCCGGGGGTGCGATCAGGGTTTGACGATGCCGAGGATCGTGTCGAGGGCCTTACGGCGCTCGGGGCCGGTGCCGAGCAGCCCGTCCGGGATGATCAGCTCGTCCAGGCCGATCTCCCGGTACGCCTCGACGGTAGCCTTGACCAGATCCGGTGTGCCCCCGTACGCCGGCATGCGCAGATCCGGCGGCACCGGCGTGTCGACGGCGACCAGGGCCTGCGCGGTCCGCAGAACCGCCCGGGGATCACGGCCGATCGCGGCGCAGTGCTCGTCGAGAACCGCCGACTTGTGGGCGATCACCTCGGGCAGGCCCCAGGTGTTCCACTGGTCGGCGTACGCGGCGACCATCCGCAGCATCCGCTTCTCCCCCTTGGCCCCGATCATGATCGGGAGCGGGTCCTGGATCGGTTTGGGTTCACAGACGGCGCCGGTGAGCTGGTAATACGTACCCTGGAAGTCGGTGGTGGGGGTGCGCAGCAGCCCGTGCCACACCTGCAGCGCCTCCTCGAAGCGGTCGAGGAGCTGTCGCACCGCCGGCAGCTCGATGCCGTACTGCTCGTGCTCGTTGACCTGCCAGCCCGCGCCGACACCGAGGGTGAACCGGCCGCCGGTGATCTGATCGACGGTGGCGGCCATGTTCGCGACCACCGCCGGATGACGGTAGGTGTTGCCGTAGACCAGCGTGCCGATCCGTACCCGCGGCAGCACCGCGCCGAGCGCGGCGACCAGCGAACCGGCCTCCAGCACCGGATGGTCGGCTCGCACGTCCGGTGCGGTGTTCGGCATGAAGTGGTCGGCGATCCACACGCCGTCCCATCCGGTGTCGGCGGCGTGCCGGGCCACGTCGAGGATGTCGGCGTACGGCTGCCCCGCACCGGGCCAGATCGAGAGTCGCATGGTCGCCACCTTGCCAGACCGGCCGCAGGCGGTGGTGCGGCGTTCACCTAGGATGCCCGCCATGCAGGCGTTCAGGGAGGCGGGCATCGTTCCGTTGCGCGCGATGACCGCGGGCGAGACCCTGGACGCGGCGGTGGCCCTGCTGCGCCACCGCGCCGCGCCGCTGCTCGGGGTGTCGCTGGCGTTCGCCGCCGCCGAGCAGGCCGTCCTGGCGGTGCTGCGCGACGCCGCCGGGATGCGCCCGCCCTACTACTATCTGCCGCCGGACCTGACCGCCCCCGGCTGGTGGCCGGTGCTCGCCACCGGGTTCGCCACCGAGGCGTTCATCATCGCGGTCCTGGCCGGCTACGCGGGCGCCGCCGCCGGCCCGGCCCTGCTCGGCCACGACCCGGCCGGCCGCACCCTGTGGCGGCGCAGCCGCCCGCTGGCGGTCCTGCCGCTGGCGGTGCTGGTCGCGGTGCTGTGCGGGACGGCGGCGCTGGCCGGGTTCGTGCTGTGGCCGCTGATCTACGGCCTGACCGGGCTGGTCACCGCCACCCTCACCATCGACCGGGTGCGCAACCCGTTCACCGCGATCGGCCGGGCGATGGGCCGTTCCACCCGCGGCGGCATGCGCGGCATCGGCGTGCAGATCCTGGGCTACCTGACCTGGCTGGTGGTGCGGCTGGCACTGGGCAGCGGCTGGATCGTGATCGCCGAGTGGCTGACCCCGTTCTCCGGCTCGGGCTGGCTGCCCTGGGCGGTGCCGGTGGCGTGGACGCTGGCCAACGGGGTCGCCTACGCGGCGCTGGCCTGCCTGGCGGCGGTGCTGCTGCTGGAGATCCGGATCCGCACCGAGGGCCTGGACATCGCGGTCAACCGGGCCCGCAGCCGCGGCGCCGACGCCGCCGCCGCGCTGGTGGTGACCCGGTGAGAGCCTACGAGGAGTTCGTCGGTCTCCTGATCGGGCTGCTGTCGCTGCGCCTGCTGCTGCTGATCCTGGTCGGCGGGACCGCACTGTGGGCGGCCGCCTGGTACTGGTACCCGGCGTGGATCCCGCGGCGGCTGCCCCGCTTCCGCTTCCGCTTCCGGCTGCCCCGCCTCAAGAAACGAACCAGGAAAGCCAGACACGGCAGAACGGAGAAGCCGCCGGAGAAGGCCAAGCGGGGCAGGAAACCGGTCCCGGCCGCGGCGCCGACCGACCTCGCCGACCGGCTGGCCGCCGAAGGCCGCTACGACGAGGCGATCCGGCAGCGGCTGCGCGACACCGTCACCGACCTGACCCACGCAGGCGTCGTGACCCCCGAACCCGGCACCACCGCCGCCGAGATCACCGCCGAGGCCGCCGCCGGCCGGCCCGCCGTCGAAACCGCCCTGACCGGCGCCACCGGCCTGTTCTCCCGCGTCTGGTACGGCCGCCAGCGCGCCGGCGCGTCCGACGACGAGCGGATGCGCCACCTCACCGCCGAGGTCCGCGAGGCCCTCAGATCCGGAGAACGCCGATGAAACGCTGGCTGAAGGCCGCCATCCCGTTCGCCGTGCTGGCCACCGTCGTGACCGGCACCCTGATCGTGCACGCGATCGAGACCCCGGACACCGACGACCCGCAGTTCCTGACCCCACGGCAGCGACAGGAGATCACCGGCTTCACCCTCGCCGCCCGGCTCCAGGCCGACGGCATCACCGTGCACCGGGCCGAGACCACCGCCGAGGCGGTCGCCACCATGCGGCGCGGCAGCCCGGCCACCCTGTTCGTCACCACCCCCGACCTGGCCGACCTGGCCCGCATCGGCCGGCTGCCCAACGGCAGCCGCGTCGTCGCGGTCAACCCGTCGGCCGGCACCCTGCGGCGCAGCAACTGGCCGGTGCAGGCCACCGGCAGCCACTGGACCACCCGCGTCGCCGACCCGGACTGCGCCGACCCGATCGCCCGCGCCGCCGGCCCCGCCGCGGTCCGGCTCACCGAATACCGGACCCAGCCCGGCGCCACCGTCTGCTACCAGGGCGCGCTGGTCACCGTACGGGTGGACGGCTACTACTGGCTGACCGTGGTGGGGTCACCGGACCCGTTCCGCGACGACCGGATCGCCGAGCACGGCAACGCCGCCCTGGCGGTCGGGCTGCTGTCCCAGAACCGCCGGGTGGTGTGGCTGGACGTGCACGAACGCGACCGGCCCACCCCGCAGCCCACCCCGGCGAAGACCGGAATCGGCGGGACGGACCCGACGGTCAGCGTGCGGCCCACCTACACCTCCGGCGACGGCGACGGCGGTCAGGGCACCGGCCGCGGTGACGGCAGCGGCGCCGACGACGGCGACGTTCCCCAGTCCGAGCAGCGGCAGCAGGAGAACGACCCGCTGTTCGACGCCCTCCCGCCGGCGCTCTGGGCGACCCTGCTGCTCCTGCTGCTGATCATGCTGGCGCTGGCGGCCGCGTACGCCCGCCGGCTCGGCGCCCCGGTCGCCGAACCCCTGCCGTCGCGGGTGCCGGCCAACGAGACCATGCTCGGCCACGCCCGGCTCTACGAACGCGGCCGGGCCCGCGCCGCGTCCCTGGCCATCCTGACCACCGCCGCCCGCCGACGGATCACCACCCACCTGGCCCTGCCGCCGGGCGCGAGCGTCGAGGACATCGCCGCCCAGGCCGGCCTGCCGGTCCGGTACGTGCGTGACATCCTCGACGGCCACCCACCGGAATCCGACGCCGACCTGGTCGAGGCCGCGACCCTGCTGCAGAACCTGGTGAACGACGTCACCGCACCCCGTCATGAAGGAGAGCAGCCGTGAACACCGAATCCCACCAGGCCCGGGAGGCCCTGGGCCGGCTGCGCGCCGAGGTCGGCAAAGCCGTCGTCGGCCAGGACGGGGTCGTCGGCGGGGTCCTGGTCGCGCTGCTGTGCGGCGGCCACGTGCTGCTCGAAGGCGTCCCCGGCGTCGCCAAGACGCTGCTCGTGCGGGCCCTGGCCGCCGCCCTGGACCTGGACACCAAACGGGTCCAGTTCACCCCCGACCTGATGCCCGGCGACGTCACCGGCTCGCTGATCTACGACGCGCACACCGGCGCGTTCAACTTCCGGGCCGGCCCGGTCTTCACCAACCTGCTGCTCGCCGACGAGATCAACCGGACGCCGCCGAAGACCCAGGCCGCGCTGCTGGAGGCGATGGAGGAACGGCAGGTCACCGTCGACGGCACCCCGCGGCCGCTGCCCCGGCCGTTCCTGGTCGCCGCCACCCAGAACCCGATCGAGTACGAGGGCACGTACCCGCTGCCGGAAGCCCAGCTCGACCGGTTCCTGCTGAAACTGTCGGTGCCGCTGCCGCAGCGCGAGGAGGAACTCGACATCCTGCGCGCCCACCACCGCGGCTTCGACCCCCGCGACCTGAAAGCCGCCGGGGTGCAGCCGGTCGCCGGGCCCGCCGACCTGATCGCCGGCCGGTACGCCGTCCAGCGCGTCGACGTCGCCGACAGCGTGCTCGCCTACATCGTCGACCTGTGCCGGGCCACCCGGGTCGCGCCCGCCCTGGAACTCGGCGCGTCCCCGCGTGGCGCGACCGCGCTGCTGGCGGTGTCGAAGGCCAACGCCTGGCTCAACGGCCGCGACTACGTGCTGCCCGACGACGTGAAGGCGTACACCGTGCCGACCCTGCGGCACCGGGTGCGGCTGCGCGCCGACGCCGAACTCGACGGCGCCACCGTCGAAGGCGTGCTCGCCGCCGTCCTGGCGGCCGTGCCGGCGCCGCGCTGATGGTCACCGCCCGGTTCGCGCTGCTGCTTGCGCTCGGCCTGCCGTTCGTCACGATCGCCCCGTGGCCGGTGGTCGCCGCCGTCACCGGCTGCGCGGTCCTGCTCGCCCTGCTGGACGCGGCGCTCGCCGGGCCGCTGACCGGGCTGCGGCTGCACCGCGACGGCGACCGGACGGTGTGGCTCGGCGGCACCGCCCGGGTGCGGCTGACCGTGGCGAACACCTCCGACCGGACCGTGCGGCTGCGGCTGCGCGACAGCTGGGTGCCGTCGGCCGGCGCCGGGCCGCTGTTCCACCACCTCACCCTGCCCGCCGGGCGGCCCCAGCCGGTCACCACCGAACTCACCCCGACCCGGCACGGCGACCGGCCGGCCGTGCGGGTCACCCTGCGGTCGATGGGGCCGCTCGGGCTGGCCTACCGGCAGCGGCGGCAACGCTGGAACACCGCGAACACCCCGGCCTGGAACCTGCGGGTGCTGCCCCGGTTCCCGTCCCGGCGGATCCTGCCGGAGAAACTGGCCCGGCTGCGGGTCGTCGACGGGTCGGTGGTCACCCGCGGCCGCGGGCACGGCACCGAGTTCGACAACCTGCGCGAATACGTGATCGGCGACGACGTCCGGTCGATCGACTGGCGGGCCACCGCCCGCGCCAACGACGTGGTGGTCCGCACCTGGCGGCCGGAACGCGACCGGCGGGTGTTCTGCGTACTCGACACCGGGCGTACCTCGTCGGTGCTGATCGGTGACGCGCCGCGCCTGGACGCCTCGATCGACGCGGCGCTGCTGCTGGCCGTGCTCGCCACCCGCGCCGACGACCGGGTCGACCTGCTGGCCCTGGACGCGGCGGTACGGACCCGGGTGGAAGGCGGCGGCCAGCGCACCAAACTGTCCCGGCTGATCGACGGCATGGCATCCCTGGAACCGGTGCTCGCCGAGACCGACTTCACCGTCCTCGGCCAGGAGATGCTGCGCCGCGACCGCAAACGCGCCCTCCTGGTGATCTTCACGGCGCTGGACACCGCCCCGATGATCGCCGGGCTGCTGCCGCTGCTGCCGAAACTCACCGCCCGGCACAAGGTGATCGTCGCCGGGGTCCGTGACCCGCTGGTCAGCCGCCTCGCCCAGCTGCCCGGCAACCCGGACGCCGGCGACGTGCACCGGGCCGCCGCCGCGCAGCGGGTCCTCGCCGAACGCGACCGGGTCCGTGACGTCCTGGCGCACGCCGGCGCGACGGTCGTCGACGCCGACGCCGACACGTTCGCCGGGCAGGTCGCCGACGTCTACCTGCTGCTCAAGGCCTCCGGCCGGCTCTGAACCGCCCGCCCCCACACCAGGGCGTAGAACAGGAACAGCACCCACAGGCCACCGCCGACACCGATGCGCACGAACGGCGGCAGCGGCGACGGCGTCACCCACGCCTCCAGGATCCCGGACACCAGCAGCACCAGCACCAGCCCGACCGCGACCACCATGCCCTCCCGCGCCCAGCGCACCAGCGACTGCCGGCGGGTCAGCTCCGGCCCCGGCGCGATCCACGCCCAGCCCAGCCGCAACCCCACCCCGCCACCGATGAAGATCGCCGTGAGCTCCAGGAATCCGTGCGGCGCGATGTAGGTCAGGTAGACGTCCCCGGCCCCGGCGTCGAACATCGCCGCGCCCATCATCCCGATCGCCACCAGGTTCGACCCGAGCAGGTAGAACACCGGCACGATCAGCACTCCGGACGCCAGGCACTGCGCGGCCAGCATCGCGTTGTTCACCCACACCCGGCTGAAGAACGTGCCCGCCCGGTACTCGCTGTAATAGTTGACGAAGTCGTCGATCAGCTGCGCGTCGTCGATGTTCTGCGCGTAGTACGTGGCCAGCACATCCGGATGATCCAGCGAGTAGGCGATCAGCGCCCACGCCGCGCCGACCATCACCACCATCACCGTCAGCCACCACACCCGGGTCGCGTACAGCGCCGCCGGCAGCCGGAACGCCAGGAACCGCCCCACCGGCCGCCACGACATCCGGCCACCCCGGTCGATCGCCGCCCGGCCCGCCAGCACCAGCCGCGACAGGTCGGCCAGCACCACCGCGTCCGGGGTGCGGCTGCGCACGATCGACAGGTGGGTGGCGGCCCGCTGGTACAGCAGCACCATCTCGTCGGCCTCGTCCGGTTTCAGCTTACGTTTGCTGATCAGCGCCTCCAGCCGGCGCCACTCACCGCCGTGCTCAGCAACATAGGCATCCAGATCCACGCACGCATGCTAGTCCCTGCCCGGTGGCCCCCCGCGGGGCTGCGACCTCGTCCGGGTGGTGTTGACTGTGCGGGTGCTCACCACCGCCGAAGCCGTCGAGATCGATGTGCGCCCCGCCCGTCTCGGCTCGCGGGCGCTGGCGCTGATGTTCGACATCGTCTGCCAGGTGATCGTCGCCGGTTTCCTGTTCATGTTCTACCTGATCCTGACGGAGTTCCTGCCCGAGCCGTACGACGAGTACCTGCTCCCCGACACCGTCTGGCTGATCGTCATCGCGCTCGTCGCCGTCGGTTACCCCACCGTCGTGGAGACCACCAGCAACGGCCGCAGCCCCGGCAAGGCGGTGATGGGCCTGCGCGTGATCCGCGAGGACGGCGGCCCGATCCGCGCCCGGCACGCCTTCACCCGTGCCCTGATCGGCCTCGCCGTCGAATGGCCCGGCCTGCTCATGCCGTTCGTGACCTGGGCCGGCAGCCTCACCACCATGCTCGCCTCCCGCCGCGGCCGCCGCCTCGGCGACCTCGCCGCCGGCACCCTGGTCGTCCACGAACGCCGTCCCGTCCCGTGGAATCTGGTCCCCGGCATGCCACCCGGCCTGGCGCTGTGGGCGTCCACCGCCGACCTGTCCGCCGTCGACGACGATCTCGCCGAGGCGATCCGCCAGTTCGCCGCCCGCTCCCACCAGTTCGCCGAGCCGTACCGTACGGTCCTGGGCAAGAGCCTGTACACCGAGGTCGCCGCGAAGGTCTCCCCACCGCCGCCACCCGGCACCGCGCCGTGGCTGTTCCTCGTCGCCGTGCTCGCCGAACGCCGCCGTCGCGCCGCCCTGCAACTCGCCACCACCCGCGCCGTCACCCAGCGCGTCCTGCCCGGATTCGGCCAGGTGCCAGGCCCGGGCGCGGCCCGCACCAACCACACCCTCTCCCCGGTACGCCCCTCGCACCCCGCCTGAGCCCAGGCGGCACCCGGACGCCTGGCCCGGAGCGTCAAGGACACACCGACAGCAGCCCGGCCTACGCGAGTCGGTCGACCGTCTCGGATTCCGGCAGGCCCGGCGACTGACCCAGGTAGCGTCAACGGGGAATCCGTGGTCGTTGGAGGCGATGACATGAGCGCGGAGAGTGTGGCGGGACGGCCGGAGCAGGCCCCGGTACGCCGGGGTTTGTGGGTGTACGCGATAGCGGTGATCACCGTGACCGTGGCCGTCGTGCCGATCGCCGACCTTCGCCTGGCCGTTCACCCGAACCTGATATTCGCCTTCTTCGTCCTCATGGCGTCAGCGGATCTGCTGACCGCGTACCTGCTGGTGCAGCAGTTCCTGGCCGGTGGCCGGCCGGCGACACTGGGTCTCGCGTCGGCCTACCTGTACTCCACCCTGATGATGCTGCCGTACGCCGTGAGTTTCACCCGGATTCAGCACCAGGGTGGCGACTCCATCTGGTCCGAGGTCAGAGGGCCGTGGCTGTTCTTTGCCCTGTTGTGCGGGTTTCCCGCGCTGGTGGCGGTGCAACAGTACGTTTTCGCGGCGTTACCGGCCCGGCTGAGCGCGCTGGCCCGAGCCCGGCGGCGGACGGCGGTCGTGGTCGCGGTGGCGGGCGCGGCCATGCTGGTGACCGCGGTGACAGGTGCCGTTGTCGGTGCCGGGGACCGGCTGCCCGCGATCTACCGGGACGGTACGCCGACAGCGGCCAGCCGCTGGGTGGTAGGTGCGGTTCTGCTGGTGACCGCCGTCAGCCTGCTGGTAGTGATCAAGAATCTGCGTCACCGGCCCCCGGTGGAACAGTGGGTGGTGGTCGCGATCAGCGCGTCCCTGGCCACCGCAACGCTGTTCATGGCCGCTCCGCACCGGTTCACGCTGGCATATTACGTGGCACGGGTCACCCTGCTGGTGTCCTCCGGGGTGGTGCTGGTGGCGCTGCTGGCCGAGACCGCGAGTCTCTACCGCCGGCTTTCGGCAGCCCACCAGGATCTCGACCGGGCGCACCGGGAACTGAGCCGCAGGGCCGAGCATCTGGCCGCCGCGAACCGGGAACTGGAGGCCGCGGGGACCTGGAAGAGCGACATCATCGCCACTATCACCCACGAGATCAACCAGCCCCTGTCGGTGATCTCGGCCTGCTCGGAGGAGTTGACCCACGAGTGGACCGCCACCACCGACGACGAACGCCGCGCCGCCGTCCAGACGCTCGGCAACCGGGTCCACCAGCTACTCGACATGGCCTCGCACCTGCTTGTGCTCTGTCATGCCGAGCCGGGCCAGATCCATACCCGGCCGGTGGTTCTGCCGGTCGAGCAGGCCCTGACCCGGGTCACCGAAAACCTGACCAAGCAGGCCCGCGTACGGGTCAGCGTCAGCGACGCCCCGCCCGGCACGGCGGTGTGGGCGGACCCGGTGCACACCCATGAGGTGCTGACCAACTTCGTCACGAACGCGGTCAAGTACAGTCCCGGCGACATCCACGTGTCGGTGGCTCTCGACGGCACGGGTGACGAAGTCCTTTTCGCCGTCATCGACGAGGGCAACGGGGTTCCGCCGGACTTCGTCGAACACTTGTTCGACCGCTTCACTCAGGCCGAGCAGTCCGGCCCGGCGAGAACCGGGGCCGGTTTCGGGCTGTACCTGGCCAGACTGCTCGCCGAGGCGAACCAGGGCCAGGTCTGGTACGAGGACGTCGTTCCGCACGGCAGCCGTTTCGTACTTCGCCTGCCCCGCGCGCAGCGCAGCCCGGAACCGGCGCCCTCACTCGATCCGGCGGCCGGTGCACTTCCCCGCGCTGATGGAGTGGTCTCCCTGTTTCCGGCCGACGGCGAAGGTGCCGCGTCCCCGCGCAACGCTGGTCGACGCGTTCCGTGACCACCCGCCCCACCGCACCGAAGAACCCGGAGGATGGCCCGGCGAACGAGGTCGGGCGCCCGCGGGCCGCCTCGGTCCGGCCGGCGGTCACCACGGGTCGTCGAGGAGGTCGGTCAGGTTGGTCAGGCGTTCGGTGAGCAGGGCCCGGTGGCCGGGCGGGTCGGCGAGGGCGAGCCGGATGTCGGCGGCCAGGTGGGCGACGTGCCGGGCCTCGCATTCGGCGCGCAGCACGTCGGCGGCGATGCCGGTCTCGGCCGCGACCACGTCCAGGACGGCGGCCCGGTGCGGCCCGCTGCCGGAGATCAGGAAGAACCAGTCGTCGAGCGGGTCGCCGAAACGAGCCCATTCGAAGTCCAGCAGGGCGGTGACCGTGCCGTCGGCGGCCAGCCAGTTGTCCCAATGGCAGTCGGCGTGCACCGGCACCGTGGTGGTGACCTGCGGCGGCGCGGTCTCCGCGATCGCCCGTAACCCGTCGGCGACCGGCGCGGGCAGGGCGGCGGCGATGGCGTCGATCTCGGCGGCCAGGGCGGCCCGACCGGCGAATCCGCCGTGGTCGAGGGGTTCCCGCAGGACCTGCGCGGCCGGGTCGGCGGGTGTCCAGCCGTGCAGGGACTGCAGCCGCCGGACCGCCTGGGCGGCCAGCCGGCAGGCGGTGGCCGCGTCGATGCCGGGCAGGTCCATGCCGGGAGCGACGCCGGGCGCCCGCGTGTAGACCGCGTACCGGACGTCGCCGGCCGGGTGCACGCCGCTGTCGAGCAGCGGGGCGGTGAGGCCGTCGGGCAGGTGCGGGGCGAGGGCGATCTCTCGGTCCAGGCGGGTGTGCCCGGCCGCGCCGATGATCTTCACGACCACGTCGGCGCCGACGAACACCTGGTGGGAGAGGCTTCCGATCGCTGTCAGGTCGCCGGGGTCGTGGCCCAGCGCGGTACGGGCGATCGACCGGGCGGTCCGCTCGAAATCCATGCCGCCGACAGTAATGACGATCATCAAGCTAGGAACTGTACCGGCTGGTCGGTACAGTAAAGGCATGCTGATCACCGCCACCCCGGTCCGGCGCTGGGCCGCTCTCGGCGTGCTGTCCGCCGCGGTCCTGCTGCTGTCGATCGACGGCACCGTGCTCGCCCTGGCGGTGCCGTCGCTGACCGCGAGCCTGCGCCCCACCGCCGAGCAGATCCTCTGGATCGGCGACGTCTACTCCCTGGCGCTGGCCGGCCTGCTGCCACTGATGGGCAACCTCGCCGACCGGTTCGGCCGCCGCCGGATCCTGCTCACCGGATCGATCGCGTTCGGCCTGATCTCGCTGCTCGCCGCGTTCGCCACCAGCGCCGAGCAGCTGATCGCCGCCCGCCTGCTGCTCGGCGTCGCCGGCGCCACCCTGCTGCCGTCCACCCTGTCGCTGATCCGCAACATCTTCACCGACGACGCCGAACGCACCCGCGCCATCGCCGTCTGGTCGGCCGCGTTCGGCGCCGGCTCCGCGGCCGGCCCGATGATCGGCGGCTTCCTGCTCGAGCACTTCTGGTGGGGTTCGGTCTTCCTGATCAACGTGCCGGTGATGGTCGCCGTGGTGATCTCCGGGATGCTGCTGCTGCCCGAGTCCCGCGACCCCAGCCCGGGCCGTTTCGACGTCGCGTCGGCGGTGTTGTCGCTGCTCACCATCGCCCCGATCGTCTACGCGATCACCCACCTGGCCTCGGGGCGTCTCAGCCCGATGCTCGCCGTCGGCATCATCGCGGGGATCCTGTTCGTGCGCCGCCAGCGCCGCCTGGACACTCCGATGCTCGACGTCGACCTGTTCCGCAACCCCGCCTTCTCCGGCGCCGTCCTGGCCAACCTGATCTCCATCTTCGCGCTGGTCGGCCTGCTGTTCTTCTTCTCCCAGTACCTGCAGTTCGCCCGCGGCTTCACCCCGCTGCAAGCCGGCCTGGCCGAACTGCCCGCCACCCTCGCCTCGATCGTCGTGGTCGTCCTGGTCGGGCGGGCGATCCGGCTGGGCCGGGGCCGCGCGATCGCCGTCTCCCTCGCGGTGGCGGCCGCGGGCCTGGCTCTGGTGGCCCCGGCGGCAGACCTGTCGTCGTACGCCGGAATCGCGCTCTGCCTGATCCCCGTCGGCCTCGGAGTGGGCCTGGCCATGACACTCGCCGGGGACGCCGTCATCTCCGCCGCCCCGCCGCACAAGGCCGGTTCGGTCTCGGCCGTCACCGAGACCGCCAACGAACTCGGCGTGGTCCTCGGCATCGCGGTGCTCGGCTCGCTGCTGACCGCCCTCTACCGCGACGGCCTGACCCTGCCGCCCGGCCTGCCCGACGGCGTGCGCGCCGCGGCCACCGACTCGCTCGGCTCGGCGTTGCAGGTCCTCGAAGCGTCCCCGGCGGCGGCCGCCAAGGACGCGTTCGTCGCCGCCATGCAGACCACCTCCCTGGTGGCGGCCGGGTTCACCGCCGTGGCCGCGCTGGTCGCCTGGCGGCTGATCCCGAACCGCTGATCAGAGCGGCCGCAGCCACGGCACCGCGGTGATCCCGTCGGCGCTGATCGCGGTCAGTCTGCCGTGCAGCGCCGGGGTCAGCATCAGCATCTCCACGCTGACGGTGTCCTCGGAGCCGCTGGCGTAGACCCCGTTCGCGGCGTCCTCCATGATCGCGGTCAGTTCCGGCTGCACCGCCTCGTGGAGGCCTCTCTGGTCGGCGAGGCTCTTGGCGCCGGCCCGGCCGACCACGCACAGATTCCCCGCGTACAGCGCGGCCAGATCGCGGCGGGCCCCGTCGACGTCGCCGCGGACCACCTCGATCACCAGCACCTCGGTGGCGCCGGCCATCGGCGTCTCGTCGCGGGTAGCGCCGCGCGGATAGGTCACCCACGGCCGCCGGAACCGGTCGGGATGCCGACTCTCGACGTACTCGAAGACCCTGTTGGTGTCGCCCAGTGGCCCCCGCTGCCAGCCACCGTCCGGCGGCCGGCACGGGGTCGGCTCCGCCGGCTCCAGGGTGGCGGCGACCGGCGGCCCCTGCTCGGTGACCCGCAACGTGCCCGAGCGCCACTCGCCGCGCAGCCGGGCCCGCCCGAATCGGGTCTTCTCGTACCGCCCGGCCTCGGCCAGCCGGTTCAGGTCCACCCCGAGCACCGGCACCCCGACCGAGCAGTCCGGCACCGGCGGGCCGCCGCCGATCGCCGTCGTCGGCGCCGGGGCACAGAACCGCACCGGCCCGCCCGGCGCGGCCAGCACCGTGCCGCTCGCCTCCACCAGGTCACCGTCGCGCACGATCAGCCGCGCCATGTCGGCGGCCGGCGAGGCGCTCGGCGCGGCCGGCGCCGGTCCGGGTGCGGCGTCCACCCGGGCGCAGCCGGTCACCGCGAGAACGACCGCGGCCACCAGGGCAGACCACCGGCGAGAATCAGTCATGCGCGCACTCTAGAACGCTGCCGCGAACCCTGGGAACGGGTGCGTTCCCGGCGTACGAAAAGATGTGTCCGGACCAGTGTGTGCGGTTCGGGGCCGCGAGAGGTCCCGCAACGGCACACACCCGGTGATCGGGAGGAACAGCGCGCATGGGACGCACGGCCGGGCGGACACCCGCGGACACCCGGCGGGCGCTCCTCGACGCGGCCGGCGACGTCATCCGCAGCCGCGGTGTCAACGCCTCCCTGGACGACATCGCCCGGCACGCCGGGGTGTCCAAGGGCGGGCTGCTGTACCACTTCGCCAGCAAGGACGAACTGATCCTGGAGCTGGTCCGCAGCCTCCTGGAAGCGTTCCGCGCCGACATCGACAGCCGCCTCGACCCGGCCGACACAGCGCCCGGGCGGCTGACCCGCGCCTACATCCGGGCGCTGCTCGCCCCGCCCGAGGACGAGATCGCCGCCCGCAAGGCGATCGGCCTGATCGGCCTGCTCACCACGATCCCCGCGGTCGCCGACCTGGTCGCCGAGGACACCGACAGACTCAACACCGAGCTGTACGCCGACGGCCTGCCCCGGGACGTGATGACCCTGGTGACCGCGGCCGCCGACGGCGTCAGCAGCGCCCCGCTGTGGGGCGCCTCCGCCCGCGGCCCGGAGTTCCGCCAGCTGGAGCGGCGGCTGATCCAGCTGACCCACCAGCCCTCGCTATGGCAGTCGATTCCCTGGTCCTGACGCATGACATCACCCGTTGCACTCATCGGACCGCTCATGGCAGCCCAGGTGCTCCACGAGGCCAAGGAGATGAACGCGGTCATCACGACCAGGGTGCCCGAGGCATACGGCGCACACGACGTCACGATCCACACCATCTGAACGGCGCCCGCGAAAAGCGAACGGCCCGGCCGGCACCGTGAACGCGGTGCCGGCCGGGCCGTCGGTGCAGGGGTCAGGGCTTCGGCGGGGTGGGGCCTGGGTCGGTCTTCGGGGCGACGGGCTCCGGCGTGGCCGCGGACTCCGGTTCGGTCACGACGACCGGTGCGCGCTCCTCCGTACCGGAAGCGGTCGTGGTCCCGGTCTTGGCCGTTTCCGGCTCGGTGTCGCCGTGGGCCTTCTTGCGGTGGAAGGTCAGCGACATGAACAGCACGATCAGCGCGCCGACGGCCAGGCCGATGATCGCGCTGGCCAGGGTGTTGGTCAGCCAGCCCACCACACCGCCGAGCGCGCCGGTGGCGTCGTGCGCGGCCTTCTCCATGTGGTGCACGAAGTCGTACACCGGGTGGAAGCCCAGATCGCGGGTGCCGACCAGCAGGATGTGGCCACCGACCCAGAGCATCGCGGCGGTGCCGATCACGCTCAGCCCGGTCAGCACCTTCGGCATCGCCTTGACCAGGCCACGGCCGAACGCGGCGGCCCCCTTGCTGTCGCGCTGCGACAGCTTCAGACCGGCGTCGTCCATCTTCACGATCAGGGCGACGACCCCGTACACCAGCGCGGTCATCAGCACCGCCACCACGGACAGGATGACCAGGCGCTTCACGAAGGTCTCGCTGGCCACCTCGTTCAGCGAGATCACCATGATCTCGGCGGACAGGATCAGGTCGGTCCGGATCGCCCCGGCGACCAGAACCTTCTCGTCCTTGCGTTCCTCGGTGTCGGCGTGCGTGTCGTGGTGGGCGATGCGTTCCCAGATCTTCTCGGCGCCCTCATAGCAGAGGTACGCCCCACCGATCATCAGCAGCGGCGTCAGCAGCCCCGGCAGGAACTGGCTGAGCAGCAGGATCACCGGCAGAATGATCAGGAACTTGTTCCGCAGCGAGCCCCACGCGATCCGTTTGACGATCGGGATCTCCCGCTCGGCGGCCAATCCGTGCACATATTGCGGGGTGACGGCCGTGTCGTCGATGACCACGCCGGCCGCCTTGGCCCCGGCCTTGGCGGCTGCCGCCCCGACATCGTCGATCGACGCGGCTGCCGCACGCGCCAGGACCGCCACGTCGTCCAGCAGGGCTGCGAGTCCAGCGCTCAAGGAGAAGTCCTCTCAAGTTCGGTATGCGTTCGTGCAGACCCATTCTCGTTCAGGGCCGCGATCCCCGCATGACCCCCCTCCTATACCCATCGCGGCCCGGCTATCGTCACCGCGTGCCTGCCGCTCGTCTGATCCGTACCGTGCCCACCCCGCTGGGCGACCCGGCCCTGCCGCACACCCTGCCGGTGCAGCACGGCGACACCGAGGTGACCGTCGGCGACCGGCGTTTCCCCGCGCCGTGGCCCCGCCGGTTCGGCACGGTGGCCGTCTCGCCGACCGCCGACCTGGTCGTCTTCGCCGGCACGCACGCCCTGCACGCGGTCGACCGGTTCGGCGCCGTCCGCTGGGAGCACCGGCACGGCTGCTGGACCGACACCGAGTGTGAGGCCGCGCACACGTCGTACACCGAGTACGCCGACGACCCCGACCACGCCGTTCTGAGCAGCGGGTCGGCGGCGTTCTCCGCCGACGGCAGGCTGCTCTGGGCGCACGTGCGCACCTTCGACTACGAGGACATGGAGGAATGGCTGGTCCTGGACGCCGCCGACGGCACCGTGCTGGCCCGCGCCTCGACCGATTCGGTCGCCTCCGGATCCGATCACGTCCCGCACCCGGATCCGGCGTACATGGGCCTGTCCATCGCCGAAGGCGAGGACCGTTCGCCGGTGTTGTGGGGCCACTGGGACGGCGCCGCCCTGACCGTCCAGCGGTTCCCCGAGGAGATCCTGCTCGGCGTCAACCCGGCCGGCAACCACTTCCTCACCACCGACCTGAGCATGACGTCGCTGTCGCTGCACCGGATGACCGACGGCGCTGTGACGCTGCGCATCGACGCCGGCGAGGACGTCCGCTGGGACTTCCAGGGCGCCTTCGCCTGGGACGACGCCGCGGTGGTCGGCACCGACGAGGAACGGCACTGGCTGGCCGACCTGCGGACCGGCGCCGTGGACGGCCCGATCGGCTACCCGTTTCCGGTCTCGGGGACAGCCCGCCCGGCCGGTCCCGGCCGGTGGTACACGGTCTCTCCGGGCCGCGACCGCCTGCACGTCTGGGAGCTGCCGAACCAGACGTGCAGGCCGGACTGAGCGTCAGCGGTCGTTCTTCAGCAGGTACCGGTTCGAGATCACCTTGAACGAGCCGGGCGCGTACCCGCCGCCGGGCAACTGCACCAGGTCGGCGCCGCCGGCGACCCAGACGACGCCCTCCGCCGGCCGCGCCGGGTTGATCGCCGAGGGCAGGCCGTCGACCTGGCTCAGCGCCTCGTCGACGGTCGCCGGGAACGGCAGATCGTGCACCGGCACCGACAGAGCGGTCAGCCAGGACGGCCACCGGTCGCGCGGTACCACCGCACCGTCGAGCAGCAGGGTGAACGCCGAGAACCGGGTGTCCGGCAGCCGCAGCGGGTTGACGTGACCGCCCAGCCCGTACAGCTCGCCCTGCACCGCGGCCCGCCGGCCCGGGAACTCCGCGCGCAGCAGATCGTGGACGCCCAGGCCGATCCCGGTCTGCCAGACCCGGCTCGCCGGCTCCTCCAGCAGGTCGACGTTGCGGGTGCAGGCGCCCCGGTCGTCGCCGTCCACCCAGTACGTCGTGGACGTACCGTCGATCTTCTCGGTCGCGATCCAGCCCTGATCCCGGCACCGCAGCAGCTCCGGCTGGTTCTGCAGGCGCACCTGGCCGGTCGAACGGATCCACGACGGCCGGTACCCACGGATCTTGCCGAGCCGGTCGGTGGGGATCGGCGGATCCCACCGGACCACCCCGAGCGCCGCGGTGACGTCCTGGCCCGGCCGGCCGTCGCCGAGCTCCGGGAACAGGGTGACCGGCAGCGCCAGCCCCTGCGAGTACTGGCCGCGCAGCCGGGCCGTCTTCAGCACGTGCCCGGTCCGGCCGTGACCGTCGGTGCGCACACCCCGGGCCGCCAGGAACGCGAACCGCTCGTCGCCGGTGTCCAGCAGCGCATCCACCTCGAAGTAGACACACAGGTCCCCGGTCGCGAACTCGCCCGCTTTCACCACCACGTCCCAGCCCCGCACCCGGGCGCGCACGATCGCGTCCGCCCCGGGAATCCGCGCCAGCTCGGTGATCCTCTCGATGGTGGCCATCGCCCGGTCGTCACTCATGGCTCCGGAATCTAGCCGCTCCCGCCCGGCGGCCCCACCGAATAACCGGCATCGTGGACCCATGACCGACGAGATCACCGTCCAGGCCCGTGCCCTCCTCGCCGCCAACCGGTACGCGGTGATCGGCACCGCCACGCCCGGCGGCGCGCCGTGGGTGAGCCCTCTGTACGTCGTCGTGCCCGATCTGGACACCGTGCTGTGGCTGTCCCGGCCGACGTCCCGGCACTCCGAACTGATCGCCGCCAACGACCGGATCGCCGTGACCGTGTTCGACTCCACGGTGCCGATGGGCGGCGCCACGGCGTTCTACGCGCTCGCCACCGCCGGCCTCTGCCCCGACGCCGACCTGCCCGGCCTGCTGGCGACGTTCTCCGCCCACTCGGCCGCCCACGGTTTCCCCACCTGGCGGCTCGAGCAGGTCACCGGCGACGCACCGCTGCGCCTCTACCGCGCCGCGATCACCGAGGCGTGGCTGCTGCCCGCCGAGGACGGCCCGGAACGCCGCATCCCCCTGCGCCCCGGCGTATAGATACGGGCCAGTGCGCCGGGACACGCTGGGCACTTCCTCGACGAAGGGCCACAGTCATGCCCGGATTCACCCGGCTGGCCGGCGGCGTACTCCTCGCCCTGGCCATGCTGATCGCCGGAGCCCCGGCACAGGCGGCGACCGCCACCGCGGCGCCCGCCTGGCAGCAGACCGACCCACCCCGCCCCGACTACCAGAGCCTGAACGCCCCGCAGATCCGCGCCTTCAGCGGCGACTCCGCCGTCATGACCGCGCTCTACTTCGAACCGGTCGACTGCGACTGGGTCTGCCCCTTCTCCTACCTGAGCTGGCGGTGGAACGGCACGACCTGGACCAGCACCCCACGCCCGCCGCTGACCTCGTACATCGGCGGATACGTGGCACTGTCGCCCACCGACCAGTGGGCCTTCGACACCGGCGCCGGCGGCGCCTTCCGCACCCACCGCTACAACGGCGCCGCCTGGACCACCACCACGGTCCCCTCGGTGAAATTCGACCCGAGCGGCGCCGCCGCGGCCGGGCCCGACGACATCTGGGTCGCCGGCACCGGCCAGTTCGGCACCGCCTACAAACCGGCGATCGCCCGCTGGAACGGCAGCACCTGGACGGTCACCGCCCTGCCGGCCGCCGCCGCGGCCGGCGGTGTCGAGATCAACGACATCCACGTGGCGGCTCGCAACGAGGTATGGGTGATCGGCGACCGCACCAGCAACTACACCGACTACCAGCTGTACGCCGCCCGCTGGAACGGCAGCACGTGGAGCGAGGTGAAGACCGGCACCGGGTACGGCCGGGCCACTCCCGTCCCGGCCGCCGCGGTGACCGGGACACCCGGTGACATCTGGATCACCGGCACCGACCCGGTCACCGGCTGCGGCCTGACCCTGCGCTGGAACGGCTCGTCGTTCGCCCGGCAGAACCTGTGCCAGGCGTCCGCGGTCAGCACCATCACCCGATACGGCGGCGACTGGGTGATCGGCCTGGCCCCGCCCCGGACCGGAACCGCCCCGGACGGCGCCCTGCGCCGCTGGACCGGCTCCACCTGGCAGCCGATCACCGGCCCGCACCCGCGGACCACCGAGGTCACCCACCTCGCCGCCGACCCGGCCGGTGGCGCCCTGTGGGCCTTCAGCCGGGGCACCGACGCCGCCGGCAACCGCACCCTGCCCGAGCTCTGGCGCCTCACCGGCCCGCTGAGCTGACCCGTGCCCGGCGGGTGGCCTCGGCCACCCGCCGGGCCCCCCCGTCAGCCGCGCCGCGCGGCGAGTTGCGCCCGCAGCCAGTGGTAGCTGGCCTTCGGCGTCCGCGTGCCGGTGCGGTAGTCGACGTGCGCCAACCCGAAGCGGGGGCCGTAGCCGCGCGCCCACTCGAAGTTGTCGATCAGCGACCAGTAGAAGTAGCCGCGGAGGTCCAGCCGGTCGTCGTCGGCCGCGGCCCGGGCCACCGCGTCCAGATGGTCGGCCACGAAGGCGATCCGTTCCGGGTCCGGCGCCGGTTCCTCGCGCAGTTCGGCGCACCCGTTCTCGGTCACGTAGATCGGCGGCAGCCCCGGGTAGCGGTCGGCCAGGCCGACCAGCGTGTCGTACATGCCCTCCGGCTCGACCGGCCAGCCCAGGTCGGTGGCGCGCACCCCGGCCGGCGCCGGCAGCTGCCGCACCCCGATGTCGTAGGCGCTGCGCGACGCCGGGTCGCTGCTGCGATACGGGGCGTCGGCCACGTGCACCCGGTAGTAGTAGTTGACGCCGAGGAAGTCCAGCGGCGCGGAGATCAGCGCGAGATCCCCGTCGCGCCGGAAGGACAGGTCGCTCACCCCGGCGTACAGGTCCTCGAACCCGGCCGGGTAGCGCCCGGCCAGCACCGGGTCGGTGAACTGCAGGTTGAGCATCAGGTTCTGCCGGTGCGCCGCGGCCCGGTCCGCCGGACTGCCGGAGGCGGCGACCGCGGGCGACAGGTTCAGGGTGATGCCGACCCGGGCCTGCTCGACGGCGCCCCGGATCGCGGCCGTCGCCAGGCCGTGCCCGACCAGTAGGTGGTGGGCCGCGGCGAGAGCGCCGTGCCCCTCGGTGCGGCCGGGCGCGTGCCGGCCCTCCGCATACCCGACGATCGAGGAGCAGTACGGCTCGTTCAGGGTGATCCAGTCCTCCACCCGGTCACCGAGCGTGCCGGCCACCACCGCCGCGTAGGCGGCGAACCGCTCGGCGGTGTCCCGGACCCGCCAGCCACCCCGGTCTTCGAGGGCTTGGGGCAGATCCCAGTGGTAGAGGGTGACGAACGGCCGGATGCCCCGCTCGCACAGCGCGTCCACGAGCCGGTCGTAGTAGTCCAGGCCGGCCCGGTTGACCGGGCCGCCGCCGTCCGGCACGATCCGCGGCCAGGCCACCGAGAACCGGTACGCGTCCACGCCCAGCCCGGCCAGCAGGTCCACGTCGTCGCGCCACCGGTGATAGCTGTCGCACGCGACGGCGCCCGACGACCCGTCGGCGACGGCGCCCGGACGGCGGCAGAAGACGTCCCAGATCGACTCGCCGCGGCCGTCCTCGCCGGCCGCGCCCTCGATCTGGTACGCCGCGGTGGCCGCCCCCCAGAGGAAACCGGCCGGCAGGTCGGGCAGCGCCGGCGCCGGGGTGGGGTCGGCCGAAATCGATGTCATCCCTTGATTGCTCCTTGCATGATGCCGCCGACGATCTGCCGGCCGAGGACCATGAACACGATGAGGATCGGCAACGTGGCGAGCAGCGTGCCGGTCAGCGTCAGCGTGTAGTCGGTGGTGTAACCGCTGGCCAGTGCGGACAGCGCGACCTGGACGGTCGCGTTGTCCTGCAGCACCACCAGCGGCCAGAAGAAGTCGTTCCAGGCCTGCATGAAGGTGAACAGGCCGAGCACCGCCGCCGCCGGGCGCGCCGCCGGCAGCACGACGTGCCAGTAGAGCCCGAAGGTGCCGGCGCCGTCGACCCGGCCGGCTTCGAGCAGCTCGTCGGGAACCGCCCGGCCCAGGTACTGGGTCATGAAGAAGACGCCGAACGCGGTCACCAACCCGGGCACGATCACGGCGGTGAGCCGCCCGGTCCAGCCGAACTCGGCCATCATGATGTAGAGCGGGATGATGCCCAGCTGATGCGGCACCATCGAGGTCGCGATGGCCAGCACCAGCAGCGGCTTACGGCCGCGGAACCGCAGCTTGGCGAAGGCGAAACCGGCCAGGGTGGAGAAGAACACCACCGAGACGGTGATCGAGCCGCTGACGATGAACGAGTTCAGCAGCGCCCGGCCGAAGTCGGTGGTGTCGAAGACCCGGGCGATGTTGTCGAACAGGTGGCCGCCGGGGATCAGCGCCGGCGGCACCCGGGTCACCGCGTCACTGGTCTGCGAGGACACCACGAGCGACCAGTAGAGCGGGAACACCGACCCGGCCACGACCGCGAGCAGCGCCCCGTACGTCCAGATCGAGGCCTTGCGCGGATAGCCGAACCCGCGCCGGCGGCGGGCAGGGCGCGGCGCCGGCGCGGGGACGGTGTCCGCCGGTGGCGGTTCCATGAGGGTGGTCACGAGAGCCTCCTCAGTCCTCGTCGTCGGCGATACGCCGGGTGAGCAGGAAGTTCACGATCGCGAAGACGACGATGACCAGGCACAGCGTCCAGGCGATCGCGGAGGCGTAGCCGAACCGGAACTCGCGGAAGCCCTGCTCGTACATGAACAGCGCCACCGTCTGGAACTGGCGGTCGGACCCGCCGGTCGGCGTCTGCGAGCTGGCGAACAGCAGCGGCTCGGCCATGATCTGCAGACCGCCGATGGTCGAGATCACGGTGGTGAAGATGATCGTCGGGCGCAGCATCGGCACGGTGATCCGCCAGAACTGCTGGCTCTGCGAGGCGCCGTCGAGCTCCGCGGCCTCGTACAAATCGTGCGGGATCGCCTGCATGGAGGCCAGGTAGATCAGGGCGTTGTACCCGACCCACCGCCACGCCACGATGAACGAGATGGCCAGGTGGGAACTCCAGGTGCCGGCCTGCCAGTCGACCGGGCCGATGCCGACCGCGCCGAGCAGCCAGTTGACCATGCCGAAGTCCCGGCCGAAGAGCTGGGTGAAGACGATGGTCACCGCCACGATGGAGGTGATGTTGGGCAGCAGCACGCCCATCCGCAGCGCGGTCCGGGCGCGCAGCCGGTGGTTGAGCAGGTGCGCGATCCAGAGCGCGGCCAGCAGCTGCGGCACGGTGGACAGCACCCAGATGCTCAGGGTGTTGCCGAGGGCGTTCCAGAAGTACGCGTCCTGCAGCAGCTCGCGGTAGTTGGCCAGGCCGACCCAGGAGTGCGAGCCGGCGTCGAGCAGGTCCCAGTCGTTGAACGAGACGTACGCCGTGTACAGCAGCGGGAACAGGCCGAACAGCGCGAAGAGCAGGAAGAACGGTGCGATGTACAGGTACGGCGAGCCCTTGGTGTCGAGCCGGCTCAGGCCGGCCCGCCGGGCTTGCTGCAGATAGGTGACCATCAACGATCCTTCTGTCGCCGGGTGCCGCCGGCGTTCGGCGCCCGAGTCGCCGGCGGCACGTCCACGGTCATTTCGCGAGGCGCTCGACGTCCTCGACCATCTGCTGCCACGACTCGTCCGGGGTCTGCTTGCCCTGCTCGACACGGACCAGGGCGTCGCGGATGGTGGTCTGGATGTCACCGGCGCGCGGGCCCTGGTGCTGCGGCTTCAGCTGCTTGGCCGCGGTGGTGAAGAGCCGGCCGACCGGCGCGTCGTTGAAGAAGTCGCTCGTGAAACCGGCGATCTCCGGCTTGTCGTAGAGGGCGGGGATCGAGGGCAGGTTGCCCATCTCGGTGAAGACGTGGGCCTGCTGCTCGGGGGCGCTCAGCCAGGCGGCGAGCTTCTTCGCCTCCTCGACGTTCTTGCCCTGCTTGGGCACCGTCAGGTACGAACCTCCCCAGTTGCCGCCGCCACCGGGCACTGCCGCCACGTCCCACTTGCCGGCGGCGTGCTTCGCCTGGTCCTTGATCTTGGTCATCATCCAGGCCGGGCAGGCGACGGTGGCGAACTGGTCCTTCGCGAAGCCGTTGTTCCACTCCTGCGAGCTGCCGATCAGCTTCGCCGACAGGTTGCCCTGGATGGCCTGCACGGTCAGGTCCCAGGCCTTGCGGACCTCCGGGTTGGAGCCGACGACGATGGTGTCGTCCTCGCTGTAGTAGCCGACCGGCGCCTGCCCGACGACGGCGTTGAACAGCTGGCCGCCGCCGTCGAAGAACGCGCTGCCGGCGGGGGCCTTCTGCGCGTACCGTTTGCCGAACTCGATGAACTGGTCCCAGCCGCTCGCCCAGGCCGCGGAGACCTGGTCGCGTTCGGACGGCACCCCGGCCTTCTCGAACAGGTCCTTGCGGTAGCAGATGGCCAGCCCGCCGACGTCGGTGCCGTACCCGATCTGCTTGCCGTCCTTGGTCAGCGAGGCCTGCCACTTCCAGGGCAGATACTCGGCCTGCCGGTCGGTGCCCAGGTCGGTGAAGAGGTTGCCGCGCTCGCGCATCTGGGCGATGAAACCGGTGTCGACGCCCTCGATGTCGCCCGCGCCGGAGTTGGTGGCCAGGTGGGTGGCGAGTTCCCGGTGGTGGTCGTTGTAGGCGGCGGTGTTCTCCTTGATCACGATGTCGGGGTGGTCCTTCTGGTACTGCTCGTAGAGCTTCTGGTACCCGAAGTTGCCGAACAGGTTGATGGTCAGGGTGATCTTGCCGTCGCTCCCGGCGCCGCCGTCGTTGCCGCCGCACGCGGTCAGCAGCAAGCCGGCGGTCAGAACGGCCGCGGTCATCCGAAACAGTCGGTGGCGCATGGTCTCCGGATCCTTTCGCGCGGCTCGATGTAACCGGTTTCATGGACGGCATGAAACCGGTTACATCAGCCGCGTAACAGTGAGCGGATGTCGTTGCGGGGATCGGTCGGGTCAGGCCGTGCCAGGGGCCGCCCTTGGATGCAGAGTCTGGCGGCATCGATGGGGGTCATGTCAAGTAACGGAACGGTAACGAGGGTTGCGGCGTTGACTGCCGCGCAACCGCGATGTTACGGTCCATGAAACCGGTTACACAAAGGGTGCGCATGGCGACGATCAGGGAAGTGGCCCGCTACTGCGACGTGTCCGTCGCCACCGTGTCCCGCGTCTTCAACACCCCCGAGATCGTCAGCCCGGAGACCCGCCAGCGCATCTTCGACGCCGCCGCCGAAATCGGCTACCTGCCCAACGAGTCGGCCCGCACCCTGGCCACGAAGAAGTCGAACATGGTCGGCCTGATCTGGGACACCGACCACCGCCGGCCCGGCTGGCGCCACCCGTTCCTGCAGGAAATCCTGGTCACCCTCAAGACCGCGCTCAGCGCACACGGGCTGCACCTGCTGATGCTGTCGCACCGCGAGCCCTACCTCCAGGCAGCCCGCCGGCACAACCTCGACGGCGTGGTCATCATCGACAACGGATCCCAGGATCCCGCGGTGCTCGCCCTCGCCGACGCCGAGATCCCCTGCGTCGCCCTCGACCTGCGCCGCACCGGCCCCACCTGCACCTACGTCACCTCCGACAACACCGGCGGCGCCACCCTCGCCGTCCAGCACCTGATCGACCGCGGCCACCGCCGGATCGCCTCCATCACCGGCCCCCTGCAGACCGCACCCGCCGCGGAACGGCTCACCGGCTTCCGCGCCGCCCTGGCCGCGGCCGGCCTGCCGATCGCCGCCGACCACATGGTGGAAAGCGACTTCTACCTCGACGGCGGGCACACCGCGATGCTCCGGCTGCTCGCCTCGGCGCCGCGGCCGACCGCGGTCTTCGCCGCCGGCGACGAGATGGCGATCGGCGCCATGCGGGCCGCCCGGCAGGCCGGCCTGCGGATCCCCGACGACATCGCGATCGTCGGTTTCGACGACATCGAACTGGCCGCCCTGGTCCCACCCGGGCTCACCACCGTCGCCCAGGACCGGGCCGGTTTCGGTACGGCCGCCGCCGAAGCCCTCGTCACCATGCTGCAGAACGCCGGACAGCCACCCGCCCCGACCGTGCTGCCCACCACCCTGATAGTGCGCGGCTCCACCTAGTCAAGCCCGGCGCCGACATCGTGCGTTCCAGGCATAGAGCGCCCGCCCGCTATGTCATCGAACGCCGCCTGGAACGGACCACCCGGTTCCGGCGGGTGGTGTCGCGGCGCAACGACTTCTACCAGGCGTTCCGCGAGGTCGGCCGGGTAATCCGCACCGTCGCGCCGCTGCGTTACCTGTCGGACCCGCAACTTCGGGCGCGTACCACGCGGCGACGAACAAGGTCGAGTCGTACAACCACTTCGTGTCCTGGTGCCGGTTGGGCAACCGCGGAATCGTGGCCGACAACGACCCGGACGAGCAGGAAAAGATCATCAAGTTCGGCACCCTGCTGGCCAACTGCGTCATCTTCCACACCGCCGTGGACATGACCACCGTCCTCCGCGGCCTGCTCGGCGAGGGCTGGCAGATCGCCGGCGATGACCTGGCGGTGCTCTCGCCGTACCTGACCGCACACATCCAACGCTTCGGCGTCTACGCCACCGACGAGGTCGCGCTCGCCCCGGACGCCTACAACGCGTACCTGGGCGTCGAGTTGGCCGGTATGGACTCCGCCTGAGCCCGAGCGGAAGACGCCGCCCGGCGGCTACCCGAGAAACTGGCCGTAGCCCGGAACGTCCTCGCAGCGCCGGCCACAAGTCCGTGGCGTGGGGCGGCGCTGCGAGCTGCGGCCGGTCAGCGCGCGCCGGAGGTGGGTCCCTCGGCGTATCCGACGCTGCTCAGCGCATCGTGCTGCAGCTCGACCCCGTCTGAAACAGCACACCGCTCGCCAGGAGCGGGCCGCGTCAACGCAGGTAGCCGACGCCATCGCCTACATGACCAAGGTCCGCACCGACCTGATCCGCACCGCCGACCACCTCACCCACACCTCATCGCACGGCCGAGAGTGATGTCGTCGCCGACACCGGAGAGCCCGATGTCGCTGTCCGCGAGCGCCGGCCCGCGACGACCCCCTGATGGTGTTCCTGGTTCCCGGCCAGCCAGCCGGGGTTGGCTCAGGAGCCGCCCCCACCTTCAGGGATCCGCTTTCCGGCTATCGGTCGTAGAGCTTTTCACTTTGGTCGACGATGAGGGGTGATGCCGAATCGGGTGGAGCCGGTAGAGAGCGGGCGGGTGGTTGACCCGGCCCGGCTGCGGCTGCTGGCGGCAACCGGCTTGCTGGACAGCGCGGCAGTGCCGTCGCTGGACCGGCTGACGTCCTTGGCGGCCCAGTTGGTGGGGGCGCCGCTGGCGCTGGTGTCGCTGGTCGACGCGGACCGGCAGGTGTTCGCCAGCGAGTGTGGGTTGAGCGGGCGCGCGGCTGTCGAGCGGCAGACGCCGTTGTCGCACTCGTACTGCAAATACGTGGTCGCCGACGATGCGCCGCTGGTGGTCGCCGACGCCCGCAGCGACGAGCGGTTGCGCAGGAGTCCGGCGATCGCCGACGGCCAGGCCATCGCCTACGCAGGGTTTCCGGTGCGGTCGCCGGACGGGCAGGTGCTGGGGTCGTTCTGTGTGGTGGATACCCGGCCCCGGCAGTGGACTGAGCATGAGTTGGCCATCGTGGAAGGTTTGGCGCAGGCGGTCGAGTCGGAGATCGCGGTGCGGCTGGCCAACCGCGAGCTGCTGCTGTCGGCGGCGCGGATGCAGGCGGTGCTCGATACTGCTCAGGATGCTTTCGTGTCCATGACGGCCGACGGGGTGGTCGTCGCGTGGAACGCCGCGGCTGAGCGTCTGTTCGGGTGGCCGGCGGGCGAAGCGGTGGGGCGTGCGGTGACCGAGCTGATGATCCCGCAACGCTTCCGGGCCGCGCACGACGCGGGTCTGGCCCGGGTACGGTCGGCGGGGGTGTCGACGCTGGCGGGGCAGCGGCTGGAGCTGGCCGCGGTCGACCGTGAGGGCCGGGAGTTCCCGATCGAGTTGACCCTGCAGGTCAATGCCGAACACGGTGAGCTGGTGTTCCACGCCTTCCTGCACGACATCACCAGTCGCAAACAGGCGCAGGCGCAACTGGAGTCCGAACGGCAGCATCTGGCCGACGAGCGCACATTCCTGCAGGCCTTGCTGGACAGCCTCGACGCTGGTGTCGTCGCTTGCGATGACAACGGGCGTCTGACGCTGTTCAACCAAGCTGTCCGGCGGCTGCACGGGGTATATCAAGGCCCGCTGGCTGACGAGGCGTGGGCGCAAACGTACAAGCTGTATACCTCCGACGGACAGCACATCCTCGCTCCGGAGCAGGTGCCACTGGCCCGCGCGTTTGCCGGGGAGACGGTCCAGGGTCAGCACCTCATCATTGAGGCAGCCAGCGGCCAACCGCGTAGATTTGTGGTCAACGGCCGGCCCATCGACACCCCGGACGGTCGCCGGCTCGGCGCCGTCGTGGCGATGCACGACATCACCGACGCGCACCACGCTGAGACGCTACGCCGAGCACGGCACGCGGTGGCCGAGGCACTGTCGCAAGCGACCAACGCCGAACAGGCAGCCACTACAGCAGCCGCCGCCGTGGCCGGCGAACTGGGTTGGGTCTGTGCCGAATACTGGCAGGTCACCGAGGACCGGCAGCAGATCGTGCGGGTCAGCTCGTGGACAGCGCCCGGCCGTGACCTGAGCACCTTCACCGGTGCGCAACCGCTGACTTTCGACCGCGGGCAAGGATTGCCCGGCTACGTGTGGCAGCACGCCACCGTGGTCTGGACCACCGATCCAGGCACCGACATCACCGCCTTCACCCGGCGGTCGGCCGCCGAACAGACCGGACTGCGTACCGTCATCGGGCTCCCCGTGGACAGCGCGGACCGCGTCGTCGGAGTCTTGGCCTTCTTCACCGACACCGAAGTGCCCCGCGATCCAGACGTGCTGACGATGCTCGGCAGCGTCTGCGCACACGTCAGCCGCTTCATGGAACGCCGCCGCGCCGAAGACCTCGCCCTGGACCTGGCCGCCGCCCGCCACGACCTCGACCAGGTCATCGCACGGGTCAACGACTTCGTCTGGCGCCTGCGCATGCTGCCCGACGGCACCCTGCGGGTGCTCTACACCAGCTCCAACAGCAACGACGTCTACGGCGGCCCGTTCCCCACCGACACCGACCCGGCAAAGACCATGCGCCGGCAGGTCCACCCCGACGACCACCCCATCCTGGAGGAATTCTTCACCACGCTGGCCGACAACGAGCAGACTGAGATGGAATGCCGCGTCGTCGGCGCCGATGGTGTCACCCGCTGGCTGTGGGTTCGTGCCTTTCCCCGACGCGACGGCGATCACCTCGTCGTCGACGGCATCAGCACCAACATCACCGAACGCCGGCAGCTGGCAGAGCAACGCGAGCAGTTGCTCACCGCCCAGCAGGAACAGGTGCACCGGCTGCGGGAGATCGACCGGATGAAAGACGACCTCGTCGCGGTGGTCAGCCACGAACTCCGCAACCCCATCGGCGTGATCCGCAGCTACACCGAGATGCTGCTCGACGAGCCGGACCTTCCCGAACGGCAGCGCACCGACCTGACCGTCATCGACCGCACCACCAGCCACCTGGAACACATCGTCGACGACCTACTCGATTTGGCCCACCTCGACGCCGGAGGAGCCAAACTCAACCGGCGGCCGCTGTCACTGGTGCGGCTGCTCCGCGACGCGATCCGCGCTCACGAACCCGCCGCCGCCACCAGACACCTGACCATCACCACCGACATCGACAGACTACGCCCGGTACCCGCCGACGCTGCCCGACTGCGGCAGGTCCTCGACAACCTGCTCTCCAACGCCATCAAATACACCCCGGACGGCGGCACCGTCACCATCACCGCCGGTAACACCACCACCGGCATCACCATCACCATCACTGACACCGGCATCGGCATCCCCGCCGACCAGTACCCACACCTGTTCACCCGCTTCTTCCGCGCCAGCACCGCCACCGACCGCGGCATCAAAGGCACCGGCCTCGGCCTCGCCGTCACCAAAGCCATCATCGACGCCCACCACGGCACCATCACCGCCCAACCCGCCGCCCACGGCGGAACCCGCTTCACCATCACCCTGCCCAACGGCGGACCACACACCTGAAATGCTCAGGTGAGCGTGGGCGACGGAACGCCGGGATTCGATCATGTCGGGGCTGTTGAGGGCCCCAGGCTGCTGTGCCTGACCCACCCGGTACGCCGCGCTACCTGCTCGTCGGCCTCATGGGCATGCCCGACCCCGACGCCATCTGCCAGAGCACCCCGGCGGCGTTCCGGAGCCCGGGCCCGCAAGACCATGCGGACCCTGCTGGCCGACCGGCCTGCAGGGTCCGCAGCGCGTAGGCAGGTCCGCACGGTCGGTGCCGGGCACGGGCTGCAGGGCGATAGCTTGTACCGGTTCGAGCTAGCTGTGCACGAGGCGATGATCAACGCCGTGAACCACGGGGCGGTCACGGACAGCTGCTGCTGTGGCGCCACGGCGAGCACCTACGGTGCGAGATGAGCGATCACGGTCCCGGCATCCCAGCGACCCACCCGCCTGCCGGTCACAATGCCCCCGTCGCCGCGGCGGGGCAGCCCGGTCCGCGGGGGCTGTGGGTCATCCGGCAGGCCTGCACCGGTCTGGACATCACCACCGACGCCACCGGCGCCCGCCTGCTGTTGACCTACCGGCTCGATGGTCGGCTGTCCCCATGACCTTAACGGTCCGGCGGTTTCCTCCCAGCCGGTCCTGGCGGCGGGGTCGGGAGGCGAGTAGAACGGCGGGCAGAGCGGGGTGAGCGCGGGGGACGCGACGGTGAAGGAGCACATGATGGATGTCAGCGCACCGCGTATCACGGTCACCGCCACCACCACCGAGCTCGTTCCAGGCGTCGTTCGGGTCAGGGCCGTCGGTGATCTCGACGCGGCGACCGTGCCGGTGTTTCGCTCGCGGTTGTCCGCGCTGCTCACCGACGAGGGCGGCGGCGAGCGCGTGGAGTTGGACCTGTCCGGTATCGACTTCTGCGACGTCGCCGGGCTGCGCGCCCTGCAAGCGGTAGGCGACGCCGCCCAGGCGCAACGGCCGGCGCGGATCACCGCAGCCGGGCCCTGGCTGGATGTGCTGCTGCGCTTGTGCCCGATTCCTCGACTGCTGGACTACGCGCCACCACCGGCCACGATCGAGTGACACCAACCAGCCGCACCGTCATCGCAGATCGCTCGTGGCGCTGTGGGTAGCGTTGGTGGGATGAGCGCAGCTGCTGCCAGCAACGTGGTCGTGATCGGCGCCTCCGCCGGCGGTATTGAAGCCCCGGCCATGCCCGGGCCGACGCTGACCGGCCGCCGGTGAACATCCAGACCAGCGCCGACACCGGCGGTGTCGTGCACGTCAGCGTCGCCGGCGAACTCGACATGGCCACCGCCGACAGCGTCAGCGAAGCTCTGAACACCGCGATCGCCGCCCCGGGCGCCACCAGGATCCTGGTCGACTTCGCCCAGGTCGGCTTCTGCGACTCCTCCGGCCTGAACGTCCTCGACCGGGCCTACGGCGCTGCCACCGCCGAAGGCGTCGCCTTCCAGCTCGTCGGCCTGCAACCGCCGGTCCGTCGCGTCCTGGAACTGCTCGGCATGCTGGACACCCTCACTCGTTCCTGACACGCACCCATAGCCTGCTGCCGGGAACGCCCGTACCAGAAGTCCGGGGCTGAGGAAGATCGGTACAGCGGAGCGTTAGAATTGCGTCACCATCGTGGCTACCGTTGACGAGAGCGGGCGGACGATCAGCTGGACCGTCACCGACGGCGGCATCGGGATCCCCGTCCGCTGGTGAGCGGCCCCGAGTGTTCCGGCGGTTCTACCGCGCTTGCACCGCTCTGGACCGGCGCATCCCCGGCACGGACCCGGTTTGTTCCATCAGCGCCATCATCGAACGTCACCACGGCCTGGCGCCACCTTCGCCATCGGCTTACCCGTCAAGCCGCAGTGATCCCAACCGGAGGGTGGGGGAAGATCATGCTTTTACATCGTTTCTGCCGGTTTTGACCTTCTAACCTCACGAGATGATCAGGAACCGTTCCTGGCCATTCCTGATCAGGGCTGGTGAGTGACATGCCTGACACGAACGCCGGGATGCCGAAGTCGCCGTCCCGGCTCCCGGCGGGCGCCGGCGCCCGCCGGGTCCTGCCGACAATGTCGGTCCCGCTGGACGCGGTGGCCCGCATGGCAGCACGCCTGGTGCGGGCGCCGATGGCAGTCGTCAGCCTGGTCGGAAGATCCGACGAGCAGCTGCTCGGCGTGTTCGGCCTGCCCGAAGCGCTGACCGCACGGGGCGCCGGCGAACACCTGGTGTGCGCGAACGTGGTCAGCGTCGGCGCGCCGCTGGCGATGGCGAACATGGCGGCTGCCGCCGAGTTCGCTGAGGATCCGCTGCTCACCCGGCACGGCATCCGGGCCTTCGCCGGGGTGCCGCTACGCGACGACCAGGACCGGCAGGTCGGCGCCCTCACCGTCCTGGACGACAAACCACACACCTGGACCGACGGTGACCTGGCCACGCTGGTGGAGATCACCGAAATGCTCGGTCCCATCCCTGTCGACGCAGACCTCGACACCGCGATGGCCACCCTGACGGGACTCGCTCACGCCGGCGCCGACCACCACGGCCCCGCCACGACGGCCACGGTCAGCGCTGCGATGCACGCCGACGTGCAAGCCGGCTTCATCACCGCGCTCCTGGACAGCCTGCAGGTCGGCGTCTTCGCCGTCGACGCCCATCAGCGGCCGGTGCTGTTCAACCGCGCCCTGCGCCACTTCTTCCGCCTGCCCGATCACCTGACCCCCGCCCAGGCCATGGCCGGCGGCCACCACCAGGTGCGTCACCCCGACGGCAGGCCTTACACCACCGACGAACTCTCCACCGTGCGCGCTTCCAAGGGGCGCAGCATCCGTGACGTCGAGGCGATCCTGCGGATACCCGGGCTGCCGGACCGTCACATGCTCACCAACGCCGAGCCGATCCGTGACGCCGACGGGCGCCTGCTGGGCGCGGTAGCCGCCATCCAGGACGTGACCGAACGGCGACGCCGGGAACGCTTCCGCGACTGCGAACTACAGGTGGCCAAGATCCTCAACGGCTGCGACACCATCACCGAGGCCGCACCACCGATCCTGCGAACCGTCGGCGAGACGCTGAACTGGCAGCACCTGGCGCTGCTGCTGGCCGACGACGTCGCCGACGTGCTGCGCCTGACCGCCTACTGGAGCGCCCCCGGAATCCACGTCGACGACCTGGTCGCTCACGTCGTCCCCCGCGGAGGCACCGGACCCGGGCACGTCTGGGACACCGGCCAGCCGTTGTGGCTTCCCGACCTCACCAACCCCGAATTCGCCGTCACCGAACAAGCCCGCGCCTTCGCGCACGCCGCCGCTCAACGGGGCCTGCACGCCAGCATGGCTGTACCGGTGCCCGACGGCGACACCATCTTCGGCGTCCTGGTGTCGCTGAGCTCCACCGCCGAGTACGACGTCTCGATCACCTGGCTGCTCGCCGGCGTCGCCGCGCAACTCGGCCAGTTCCTCACCCACCGCCGCAACATCGAACTGCAACAGCAACTGGCCCACGCCAAAGACGACTTCCTCACCCTCGTCAGCCACGAGATGCGCACTCCGCTGACCTCGATCATCAGCTACAGCACCGTGCTTGCCGAGGAGATCACCGATCCGGAACTCGTCCCCATGCTCAGCGCCATCATCCGCAACACCGGCGCCCTGCAGACAATCATCAACGAGCTGCTGGATCTCGCCGGCCTGGAATCGGGCCATGCGTCCCTCCGACCGCGCCCCGTGCACCTGAGCGACGTCGTCGACGCCGCAGTCGTCGGCGCCCCACCTGACGCCCGGCCACGCATACACACCGGCATCCCCTCCACGCTGATCCTTGACGCCGATCCCCACCGCCTGCGGCAGATCATCGACCAGTTGCTGTCCAACGCCATCAAATACAGCCCCAACGGCGGCGACATCCACATCAGCGCCCACCACAACGACACCGGCGTCATCGAACTCACCGTCACCGACACCGGCATCGGCATCCCCGTCGACGACCGCGCTCACTTATTTACCCGCTTCCACCGAGCCGGCAACGCCCGCCACACCGCCATCGGCGGCAACGGCCTAGGCCTCGCCCTCGTACGCGCCCTCGTCCACGCCCACAACGGCACCATCACCCACGACCCCGACCACCAGCCCGGCACCCGCATCATCGTGCGCCTACCCCAACACCACAGCACCAGCTGAACTGCAACTCCCGCCCAAGGAAGCCGCGCAGGAAGCCGCCGAGCTAGCTGCGGTGGAGGAGGCGAGCCGCCTGGCCGGTGAACTGTCCGACGCGCAGGAGACGCTTGACGAGATCACCCGGGAACTCGCCGCAGCGTCGAAGGCTCCGAGACCTGCACGAACTGCGCCCACCATGACGCGGGATGCCCCGGCCGCTGCTATCCACGCCCACCAGCCTGGCAAACCCCGCTACGGCCTGGTGCCGGATCACTGGACAGTCCCGACATTCGCCCTGTCACGACCCCCTCCTCCCGCCGCGGTCTTTCTTGTACCTGCGCCATGAACACGACGAAGTGACCACCGCAGCACGCCGGCAAGCGGCCTCATCGGGGCGGGTACCGCGGCGGCGAGCCGAGTCGCGCAATGGCGCGGCCTCAGTCCTCCAAGACCATCTCATGGCGGGCATTGGCCTTGCCTTGGCCGCACCCCTGAAACTCCAGCCGCGCTTTCAGTTTCGGAGTCTGCCCCGGGTCCTACATCCGCATACGAGCCACGATCCGGGTTTTGACATTCACGGCCGTCAGATCGACTGCGTCACCTCGGCCACCCCCGGAGCTGCACCGTCTTGCGCGCGGGTTCGGCCCGCGGTCAGCTCGCTCTGCAGCACGAGCACTGCCCCGCCGATCGCCGCCGCGTCAGGCCCGCTGACCGACGGCACGACTCGCACCGGGTGCGCCCGGCGAGCGAACGTGCGCCGGTCCACCTCCTGCTGGATCAGCGTCTGGTAGATCGAACCCGCCACGGTGAAGCTGGGCCCGGCGAGCACGATCAGGTCCAGGTCGAACAGGCTGGTGATCGTGACGGCGGCGCAGCCCAGGTACCGTGCGGACTGTTCGATGAGGGGCCGCGCCTGCGGGTGGCCTGCGTTGGCGGCCGCGGCGATACGCGCGAAATCGTGGAGGAAGTCCGTTCCGGCCGGGTCGAGCGCGAGCTGCTCGGCGAGCCCGGGTCCTGTCAGCGCCTGCCGGACGACTGCGGCCGGACCGGCGTAGTTCTCCAGGCAACCGCGATTGCCGCATGAGCATTCGTCGCCGTGCACGTCGATGGAGATGTGGCCGATTTCCACGCTGTTGGAGGAGCTCCCTCGATACACCTCGCCGGCCACGACGACTCCGCCGCCGATCCCGGTGGCCATGTAAATGCATCCGTACGCGCTGCACGGGTCGACCGTGCCCAGCCAGTACTCGCCGATCGCCGCCGCAGCGGCGTCGTTGTCCAGCAGGACCGGCATGCCGAGGATCTCGGCCAGTCTCGGTGCCACCGGGTAGTCCAACCACTCGCCGGTCGGTTGCGGGCTCAACAGCAGGCCCGCGTGCCGGTCCTGCGGGCCGTAGCTGACCAGGCCCACCCCCAGCACCTTGCCGCGGTCGACAGCCACCGCGTCCAGGATCGCATTCACCTGCGCGGCCAGGAACGGCAGCGCGTGTTCCGGCGGCATCTGCGCCGTACCGCGAAACGAGGTTCGGGCCACTCGGTGCCCGGCCAGGTCGATGACCACGATGACGCAGGTGTTGCGTTCGAGCTGCACCCCGACGCTGTAGCGGGCGGACGGGTTGAGCTGCAGCAGCGTGGGTGGCTTGCCACCGGTCGACACGCCGCGCCCGGCCTCGACGACCAGTCCTTCGATCATCAGATCTCGGACCAGCCCGGAGATCGTCGGCGGCGTCAAGCCGGAGGACGCCGCCAGCTCGACCCGGCTGATCGAGCGGGCCGCGCGGATCAGGTCGAACACCGCCCCACGGGTTTTCGGTCGGTTGCTCCGGACCGGGCTGGTCGCCATGCAACCTCCTGGGCACGTATCGACTTTCGTCAGTCAGCCTACTTTGGACCGTCGAGCGGACGCTCGACCGCGGTGAGGGCGGGGGTCCCGCCGCCCTCACGCGCATGGCGTTTCATTGACTTTAATAAATGTCATAACTAAGTTCATGGGAGCGCTCCCATATGCGCTGCCCTCAGAAGAGCAAGGAGATCAGCTGATGAGATCTCGTCGTACCCTGCTGGCCTGCGGCGTCGCCGCGGCACTCGGCGCCGGCACCGTGGCCACGCTCACGCTCCCGGCTGCGGCGGCAACCACCGGATGCTCGGTCACCTACACGGTGCAGAGCCAATGGACCGGCGGATTCGCCGCGAACGTCGCCGTCACCAACCTCGGCTCGGCCGTCACCAGTTGGACATTGACATTCGACTTCCCGAGCACCGGCCAGAGGCTCAACCAAGGCTGGAGCGCCTCCTGGGCGCAGTCCGGCGCACAGGTGACGGCGGCAAGCCTGAGCTGGAACGGGTCGCTCGGCACGGGCGCTTCCACATCGGTCGGGTTCACCGGCGCGTGGAGCGGCAGCAATCCGGTGCCCACTTCCTTCTCGCTCAACGGCACCACGTGTACGGGGTCCGTGGTCCCGCCCACGTCGAACTCCCCGTCCGTCCCGCCGAGCACACCGCCTGTCGGCGGATCCGCTCCGGAGCTCAAGGTCTCGGGCAACAAGATCGTCACCGCGGACGGCCGGGCCTACCGGCTGCTGGGCGTGAGCCGCTCCAGCGGCGAGTTCGCCTGCGTCCAGGGCAAAGGACTCTGGGACTCCGGCCCGGTCGACCAGGCCTCCGTCGACGCGATGAAGACCTGGAACATCCACGCGGTACGCCTGCCGCTGAACGAGGAGTGCTGGCTGGGGATCAACGGCTCGCCCAGCGGTGCCGCCTACCAGCAGGGCGTCAAGGACTACGTGGACCTGCTGGTCGCCAACGGCATCAACGTGATCCTGGATCTGCACTGGACGTGGGGCGCCTACACCACCGGACCCGACTGGCACTGCACCGACGAACACGCGACCTGCCAGAAGCCGGTACCCGACGCGAAGTACGCTCCGCAGTTCTGGACCGGCGTGGCCAACACGTTCAAGGGCAACGACGCGGTCGTCTTCGACCTGTTCAACGAGCCGTACCCGGAGATGGCCGCCGGCTGGAACAAGACGCTCGGCTGGCAGTGCCTGCGCGACGGCGGTACCTGTACCGGCATCGACTATGAGGTGGCCGGCATGCAGGACCTGGTCGACGCCGTCCGCGCCACCGGCGCCACCAACATGCTGATGGTCAGCGGACTCGAGTGGACCAACGACATGCGCGAATGGCTGGCCCACAAGCCGGCCGACCCCTTGAACAACATCGCCGCGTCATGGCACGCCTACAGCTTCAACGCCTGCGCCACCGAATCCTGCTGGGACACGCAGATCGCCCCGCTGGCCGAGCAGGTGCCGGTCGTCCTTGGCGAATTCGGCCAGGACGACTGCAACTTCGACTACATGCAACGGCTGGTGAACTGGGCCGACGCGCACGACATGGGATACCTTGCCTGGACCTGGAACCCCTGGGGCTGCACCACCGGCGCCGTGCTCATCGAGGACTGGGCCGGCACCCCCGAGCCCGGTGTCGGCGAGGGCTTCAAGGCCCACCTGCTGACCCAGAGCCCGTACCTCTGACCGCTCTCTCGGCCGGCCGGCTCGTCACGCCGGCCGGCTGGAAGCCCTCCCCCTCAACGCAGCTTGCCGACTGGTGAGCACCCGGAAGGCGCCGGCTTCGTGCTCTTCGGGATCACGGGACGACCCTGCCGCAGGTGCCAGCGGTCCGCCACCGACGGGTGATCGGCGCCTTGGCCATGGCTTACCGTCGATGTCAGCGGCCGGTATAGAGGCCGGCCGCCGCGCCCTGTCCTCTACCAGGGAGCACCAAGGGACCCGTACGCCGATCCGCTTGGTGGCCCTGGTCAGCCGCACCTCGCGGCTGTTGAGGCCGAGGGTGCTGCGACTCGGTCGCAGCACCCTCGGCCTTCCTTCCACCGGCGCTTCAGTAGCCGGTCGGCTGCCGTGGAGTGTAGGGAGCGGTGAGCATGACGTGCTCCTGCCCGCTGAGGGTGACCTTCAAGGCCGCAGCGGCGTCGTCGAGGTGGTGTGGTGCGGTGGCACCCACGATGGGTGCGGCAACGACCGGGTTGCTCAGGATCCACGCGAGCGCGACCTGCGCCATGGTGACGTCATGGGCGTTCGCGACGGTCTGGACCGCGTCGATGATGGCGTGGTCGGCGTCGTCGAAGAAGTGCTTGCCGATCTGGTCGTTGGCCGAGCGTGACGTCTGCTGGCCGTAGGGGCGGGCAAGGCGGCCGGAGGCGAGTGGGCACCAGGTCAGACTTGATACGGCCTGATCGGCGAGGAGCCCGAACATCTCCCGTTCCTCCTTCGTCGACTGGGACCAGATCGCCGACGAACAGGTTTTCAACCTGTGGCTCGGGCCCTCGACCGAGACGTTCGAATGGTTCACGGCAGACTTCGCGACCGTTGCCGGCACCGAGTTCACACGGCGGCTGCACCGCCATATCCCTCCTACCCGAGGCCCGCTGAGGATGACTCACCCGCGCGCGCATCAACTGCGGTGGAGTCGGGAGGTCCTTGAACTTCCTGCCTCGGACGCCCAGCAACTTGTACTTTTCCTACCCGCTGATGACGCGACCGCCACGGCGCTAGATCACCTATGCGAGCGCCCACACCGCACTGCCCTCCGCGCTGTCTGACGCCGGTCGCTTCGGCTGGGCTTATTCTTCGACGGCATCGGGGTCGCGCAGCGGCCGGCGAGCACCGTCCAGCTCGGGCAGAGCGAAGGTGTAGTGGCCGTGCACGTTGATGTGTCTGTACTGGTACGCGGAGAGGCGGGCGGCGTCGGCATCCAGCACCGGGTACGCCTGCTCGCGCAGTGCGTCCCAAAGGCCGTGGCGGCCTTCCTGCAGGTTGCGCATCCCCTTGAGATGCCGGCGGTAGTCCGGGTCGTCAGCGAATGCCAGTACGTGCCGCGTCTTGAAAATGCGCCCGTAGTGCGCGACCGCCTCGCCGAGGTCGGTGAGCCGGCCGTCGTGCTGCAACACCCGGATCACATCGTGCGCGGAGATCTCCCGGGTGTGCACCGAAGCGATCACTCGTAGCACGTCCGGCCAGTGTCGGCGGATCTTGTCCAGGTCGACCCGGCCCCGAGCAGCCTTATCCAGCATGCCGTAGTCGGCGCGGGCGTCGACACGCCCCAGCTTGGTGTCCGATAGGTCCGCGAGCACGGGCCGGTAGTCGAAGCCCAGCATGGTGACGATCCCGAATACCACGTCGGAGTACGACCCGGCGTCGGTGATCAGCACATCCGGCCGCGGCCCGCCGTCAGGGTTGTAGACCAGGTCGACGACGTTGAGGGGGTCGCGTGGGGTGCCGGACAGCACCTTGCCGGTTAGCCCGATCTCCGTCAAGAATCTGGTCGGCACGACCGATCAACGTACGGCACATCCACGAACGTCAACAGGCCGGATGGCTTAGCGCCGGATCCACTGCCATTGGTCCTTAAGGGCCGAGAAGGCGCATGAGGCTGCGCCCGAGACGATCAAATACAACGGCTACGCCAAGCGGATAGTCCTCGAAGAAGCTGCGTCCAAGAGCCCGGCTCGACGTCGGCGCGCGTCTGAACTCGCCGTGAAGATCTGCCAGATAGCCAGAGCCGCCCGCCAGATTCACGGAGCTTCTGCCAGTTACACAGAGCCTGTGCCAGATAGGTGTGGAGTGCCATCCGAACGTCAGTAGTTTGGCCATCGGATGTCAGTGCTCCTCCAGCCCTCGGTGTTCGTTGCTCTATGAGTCATCCTGTCCTGTCCGGACCGGCCGGCTGTGCTCAGGGGCGGTTCCGCGTAGGAGTAATTCCCGTTGCTCTATGACCAAGGCCGATTCGAGTCGCCGTCTGCCCTCTTCGTCTTCCTGGATAGGGTCACCATATGTCGCGAACGCTCCCGCCTCTGATCAGTGAGGCGACGGCTTTGTCAGTCGCCGGCCATGGGCTCCAGCGGTACGCGATG
>NZ_BOMZ01000092.1 GCF_016862455.1 Actinoplanes utahensis | reverse complement strand
GCTCGCCCTCGGCGCCGGCGCCCTCGCCTTCCGCCGCCGCGACACCGCCTGACCCCTGTCCCCCGGCTGGTTCTCACTGCTGTCTCCCGCTGTTGAGACAGCAGTGAGAACCAGCCGGAAGTAGCCCGGTGCCCGGCTTACCCGCCGTCCGGCGGACGGTCCCATCCCGGGCCCCGGCCGGTCGGGTAGAAAGAAGCGCATGGTCTTGCGGTTGGTGCAGTGGAATCTGAAGGCACGGGACCAGGCGGCGATCGGCCGGTTCTGGGCGGAGGCGCTGGGCTGGACCGTTTTCACCGAGAGCCCGGTGGCGACCGCGATCGGACCGGCCGGGTTCGTCTGGCCGGATCCGGTCACCGCCTGCCTCGACGTCATCGCCGTTCCGGACCCGGAGACGGTCGAGGGCCGGGTGCATCTGGATCTGGCGAGTTCGTCGGCGGCGCACCAGGCGGAGACGGTCGCACGTCTGCGGGACCTCGGCGCGACGCCCGCGGACGTGGGTCAGGGCGACGTTCCGTGGACGGTTCTGGCCGATCCGGAGGGCAATCTGTTCTGTGTGCTGGAGCCGCGCGAGGTCTACCGGGACACCGGCCCGATCGCGGCGATCGCGGTCGACTGTGTGGATCCGCGGGCGATGGCCCGGTTCTGGGGCGCGGCGATCGGCTGGACGGCGCACGAGGTGACCGGCGATTTCGCGCGACTGCGGTCGGCCACCGGCACCGGCCCCTACCTGGAGTTTCTTCGTACGTCCGGGGCACGGACCGCGGGTAGGCGTCTGCACTTCGACCTGCTGCCGGAGGACCAGGGGGCGGAGGTGGAGCGGCTGCGGGGGCTCGGGGCCGGCGACGCCGCCCGGGGCGATTTCCCGTGGCGGGTGCTGGCCGATCCGGAGGGGAACGAGTTCTGCGTGCTCACCCCGTACCGATAAGGAAGGAGCCTTTCCTCATGATCGGGGGTACGTCACCGATCTACCCGTCGAGGCCCGGGATGTCCGGCCTCGACGGGACAGGGGGAACGATCCGTGGCGGCACGATGGTTGGCGTGGGCGACGGCTGCGACCGTACTGGCCGTCTCGGCCGGTTGCGGCAGCGACGAGCCCGAGGCGGCGGCCGGCGCTGAACAGGCCGTGATCGGGCTGGCCATGCCGACGAAGGCGTCCACGCGGTGGATCGCCGACGGCGAGAACATGGTCAAGCAGTTCCAGCTGCTCGGGTACGGCACCGACATGCAGTACGCCGACGACGACGTGCAGAAGCAGGTCGACCAGATCGGCGACATGGTCGACGCGAAGGTCAGCGCCCTGGTGGTCGGCGCGATCGACGGGACGGCGCTGAAGAGTGTGCTGTCGAAGGCGGCGAAGGCCGGGATCCCGGTGATCGCCTACGACCGGCTGATCCGGGACAGCGGCGACATCGCCTACTACGCGACGTTCGACAACTTCAAGGTGGGTGTCGAGCAGGCCGGCGCGATCGTGGACGCGCTGAAGCTGAAGACCGCGAAAGGCCCGTTCAACGTCGAGTTGTTCGCCGGGTCGGCGGACGACAACAACGCCACGTTCTTCTTCAACGGGGCGATGAGCGTGCTGAAGCCGTACATCGCCGCCGGCAAGCTGGTGGTGCGCAGCGGCGAGACGAGGTTCGCGAAGGTCGCGACGATGCGCTGGGACGGCGCGGTGGCGCAGAAGCGGATGGCGAGACTGCTGGCGGGTCCGTACCGGTCGGCGCGGGTGGACGCGGTGCTGTCGCCGTACGACGGCATCACCCGTGGCATCCTCGCCGCCCTGGAAGCCGCCGGGTACGGCTCGAAGAGCCGCCCGCTGCCGGTGCTGACCGGCCAGGACGCCGAGCTGGAGTCGGTGAGGCTGATCGCGGCCGGCAAGCAGACCGAGACGGTGTACAAGGACACCCGGGAGCTGGCCAAGGTGGCCGTGCAGATGACCGACGCGGTGCTGAGCGACGAGGAACCGATGGTCAACGACACGAAGCAGTACCACAACGGGGTCGAGATGGTGCCGACCTTCCTGCTGCAGCCGGTGAACGTGGACCGGTCGAACTATGAGCGCGTCCTCGTCGACGGCGGCTACTACTCCGCCGATCAGCTCTCCTGATGACCAGCCCCATCACCGAAAGGACCTCCGCGGTGTCTGACCGCAACCCGCTCCGGGACGCCCCGGTCTGGGCGAAGCTCACCGGCCTGGTCGGCGCCGGTCTGCTCGCCGTCGGCACCTGTGTCGGCGTCACCCTTTACAGCAACCACGTCGCCGACGACACCGCCGAGCGGCTCACCCACCTCAACGCCGCGAGCACGCTGGTGCAGCAGCTGGACCGGGTCGCCAGCGAGCTGAAGGTGAACGGGTTGCAGGCGATCACCCGGGACGACGCGTCCGAGCAGACGGCGATCCTGCAGAACCGGCTCACCGAGGCGGAGAAGCTGCTCGACGAGCTCGATGCGATCGAGCTGGACGGCGACCTGACCGCGGCGGTCGGCCGGATCCGGGCCGTCTACGCCGACTACACCGAGGTGATCGAGCGGTTCGTCGACGGGTCGGTGGCCGACCAGAGCCAGGCGCGCCTGGCCTGGGAGCAGATCGACGTCGACAACTACCTGACGAGCGCGGTGCTGGAGAACGAGCGGTCGCTGTTCGCCGCCACGGTCGCCGAGGCGAGCGCCGACGCGGCCGCCAGCCGGGACCGGGCGCAGCTCATCCTGATCGCCACCGCCCTGGCCGCGGCGCTGGTGCTGTGCCTGCTGGCGCGGGTGATCGTCACCTCGATCACCCGGCCGTTGCTGCGGGTGCGGGGAGCGCTCGAGGCGATGGCCGACGGCGACCTGACGGTGACGGCGGACGTCACCTCCGGCGACGAGGTGGGCCAGATGGCGCGGGCCCTGGACGAGGCGCAGAGCAACATGCGTACGGTCGTCGCCCAGGCCGCCTCCTCCGCGCGGGCCCTGGCCACCGCCGCCGAGGAGATGACCTCCACCGCCGGGGACATCGCCGACACCGCGCTCGGCTCGTCGTCGCAGACCCGGCAGGTGTCCGGCACCGCCGCGTCGGTGTCGTCGAACGTCGGCGCGGTCGCCGCGGGCGCCCAGGAGATGGCCGAGTCGATCCGTGAGATCGCGGTCAACACCTCGAGGGCGGCCGAGGTCGCCGGGCAGGCCGTGCAGGTGGCCCGGTCGACGAGTGAGCACATCGACAAGCTGGGCGCGTCGTCGTCGGAGATCGCCAGCGTCGTCAAGGCGATCACCGCGATCGCCGAGCAGACCAACCTGCTCGCGCTGAACGCCACCATCGAGGCGGCCCGCGCCGGCGAGATGGGCAAGGGGTTCGCGGTGGTGGCCAGCGAGGTCAAGGACCTGGCGCAGGAGACGGCCCGGGCGACCGAGGACATCACCCGGCGGGTGACGGCGATCCAGTCGGACACGGCCGGCGCGGTCGAGGCGATCAGCGAGATCACCTCGGTGATCGAGCAGATCAACACGTTCCAGGCGACGATCGCCGCGGCCGTGGAGGAGCAGACCGCCACGACCGCGGAGATGAACCGCGGCATCTCCGCTGTCGCGGACGGCGCGGAGACCATCGCCAGCGGTGTCGAGGGTCTGGCCTCGGCGGCCGAGCGGACCACCGAGGGCGCCGCCCAGTCCCGTCAGGCGATCACCGAGCTGAGCTCGATGGCCAACGAACTGCAGACCCTGGTGGCCCGGTTCCGCACGTGACGGTTCTGCTCCTAACGACGGCGGCGGGCGGTGGACCGGGGATGCAGGTCGAGCTGCCGGTCGAGGCTGATGGCGGCGTCGATCAGGGCCAGGTGGGTGAACGCCTGCGGGAAGTTGCCGAGTTGCTCACCGGTGAGGCCGATCTCCTCGGAGTAGAGGCCGACGTGGTTGGCGTACGTCAGCATCTTCTCGAAGGTGACCCGCGCCTTGTCCACCTGGCCGGCGCCGGCCAGCGCGTTGACGTAGGCGAACGAGCAGAGCGAGAAGGTTCCCTCGGAGCCCTGCAGCCCGTCCGGGGAGGCCGCCGGGTCGTAACGGTAGACCAGGCTGTCGGTGACCAGTTCGGCGTCCATGGCCCGCAGCGTCGACGCCCACATCGGGTCGGTGGGGGTGATGAAACCGACGGTCGGCATCCGCAGCAGTGACGAGTCGAGCACGTCGGTGCCGTAGTGCTGCCGGAAGGCCCGCCGTTCGGCGCTCCAGCCCCGGTCCATGATCTGGCGGTAGAGCGCGTCGCGGGCCGTCATCCAGCGGTCGAGCGGCGCGGGCCGGCCGTGCTCGGCGGCCAGCCTGATGCCGCGGTCCAGCGCCACCCAGCACATCAGCCTGCCGTAGGTGAAGTCCTGCCGGCCACCGCGGGTCTCCCAGATGCCCTCCTCCGGCTGGTCCCAGTTCCCGGCGACCCAGTCGAGCAGTTCGCAGATGCGCACCCAGCCCTGATGACCGGCGGTGAGGCCGTGCCGGTCGGCGAAGTAGATGCTGTCCATCGCCTCGCCGTAGATGTCCAGCTGCAACTGGCCGGCGGCGCCGTTACCGATGTGGACCGGCGCCGAGCCGCGATAGCCCTCCCAGTGGCCGAGCACCTCCTCGCTCAGGTCGCTGGAGCCGTCGACCCGGTACATGATCTTCAGCGGGCCGCCGCCGTCCTTGTCCGCCTGCTCGTCGACCCGGTCGCGCAGCCACCGGCCCAGCGCCGCGGCCTCCTCGGTGAAACCCATGCCGAGCAGGGAGTACACCGAGAACGAGGCGTCGCGGACCCAGGTGTAGCGGTAGTCCCAGTTGCGGCTGCCGCCGATCTGTTCCGGCAGGGCGGCGGTGGGCGCGGCGACCAGGGCGCCGGTCGGGGCGTACGTCATCAGTTTGAGCGTGATCGCGGAGCGGTTCAGGGTCTCGCGCCACCGGCCCGCGTAGGTGGACTGCCCGAGCCAGGCCTCCCAGAAGTCGACGGTCTCGTCGAACAGCCGCCACGCCTCCGCGGTGCGGACCTGCCGCAGCGGGCCCGCGGCGCCGGTCCGCAGCACCATGCCCCGCATCTGCCCGGTGCCGAGGGTCAGTTCGGCGTGGACGTCGCCGTTCTCGCCGACCCGGGCGTGCGCCACCCGCTCGTCGTCCGGTTCGCGGATCAGGCAGACGGTGACGGCGGTGCGCTCGCCCTCGAAGACCACGCCGTCCTCGCCCAGGTGGGTCTTGAACGGTTCCCTGCCGTAGTCGAAGCGCGGGGCGATGTCGACGGCGAACGTCATCTCGCCGCGCACACATCGCACCATCCGGACCAGGCGGTGGTCGGCGGCGGCCACCGAGCCCTCGGTGACCGGCATGAAGTCGACGACCTCCCCCACTCCGGCCTCGGTCATGAACCGGGTGACCAGCACCGCGGTGTCCGGAAAGTACAGCTGCCTGCTGGTGAACGCGCCGGTCGCGGGCCGGATCCGGAAGTGGCCGCCACGGTCGTGGTCGAGCAGCGCCCCGAAGATGCTCGGCGAGTCGAACCGCGGAGCGCAGAACCAGTCGATGCAGCCGTCGGTGGTGACCAGCGCCGCGGTCTGCAGGTCACCGATCAGACCGTGGTCGGCGATGAGCGGGTAGCCGGCGGGGGCGGAGCTGAACTCGGGAGTGGGCATACGTCCACGGTCGGGGCCGGGCACGGCGAGCGCATCATTCCAGACGGATGAACAACGATCACTCTCGGTGACTCAAAGTTCACTCGTACGGGATGAGGTGGAGACCGGACCGGCGGTCGAGCGTGAGGAGTCCGACGGACCCTTGGGAGGCGGGTGTGCGCTCATCGAAACGCGGCCCGGCGGCTCTGGCGGCGCTGACGCTGTCGGCATCGTTGCTGGCCGCCTGCGGCGAGGACGGCGGGCCGCCGACGATCACCTGGTACATCAATCCGGACAACGGCGGTCAGGGCCGCCTGGCCGCCTCGTGCGCGGCCGCGGCGGGCGGCGCCTATCAGGTCGACGTGCAGGTGCTGCCGACCGACGCGTCGCAGCAGCGTGAGCAGCTGGTCCGGCGGCTCGCCGCGCAGGACAGCTCGATCGACGTGATGAGCCTCGACCCGCCGTTCGTGGCCGAGTTCGCCAACGCCGGTTTCCTGCGCCCGTTCGACGGCGCCGACGCGACCGCGCTCACCGACGGGGTGCTGCGCGGCCCGCTGGCCACCACCTCCTGGAAGGACCAGCTGGTCGCGGCGCCGTTCTGGGCGAACACGCAGCTGCTCTGGTACCGCGAGTCGGTGGCCCGGGCGGCCGGGATCGATCCGGCGAAGGAGGGCTTCACCTGGGACGAGATGATCGCGGCGGCCCAGGGACAGCAGAAGATCATCGGCGTTCAGGGCAAGCGGTACGAGGGCTACATGGTCTGGATCAACGCCCTCGTCGTGTCCGCCGGCGGCGAGATCATCACGAACACCGAGGCCGGCCGGGACGCCGATCCGACGATCGACTCGAGGCCCGGTGACGAGGCCGCCCGGATCATCGGCGACTTGGCCCGGTCGCCGGCCGCGCCGCCCGCCATGTCCACCGCGAGCGAGGAGGAGTCCCGCTCGGCGTTCCAGGGCCCGGCCGGCGGCTTCATGGTCAACTGGCCGTACGTGTACAGCGCCGCCAAGGAGGACGTCGCCGGCGGCGGCATCGACCGGTCGGTGCTCGACGACATCGCCTGGGCCCGTTACCCGGCGGTGTCCGCGGACCTGCCGAGCCGGCCCCCGCTGGGCGGCATCAACCTGGCGATCGGCGCCTTCACCAGGTATCCCGAGCAGGCGCTCGACCTGGTGCGCTGTGTGACGTCGCTGGAGAACAACATCGCGTACATGTTGGACTCCGGTAACCCGGCGGCCCGCGGCGCGGCCTACGACGACGCGAAGGTGCGCGAGGCGTTCCCGATGGCCGACGTGATCCGCCAGTCGATCAACGACGCCGGGCCACGCCCGATCACCCCGTACTACAACGACGTCTCGACGTCGGTCCAGATCACCTGGCATCCGTCCGCGGACGTCCGGGTGCCCGAGAGCCCGGACGAGTCGGCGGTGTTCATGTCCGACGTGCTCCAGGGCAGGCGACTCCTGTGAGAGAGGCACCGCTGTGACGCTGATGCAGGAACGGGCCGCGCCGGAGAAGCCCGAGATCACCGACCGCGCCAGCCGGGAACGGCGGCTGGGGCTGATGCTCTCCGCCCCGGCCTTCGTGGTGATGGTGTTCGTGACCGCCTACCCACTGGTCTACGCGGTGGTGCTGTCGCTCTACAACTACCGGCTCACCGACCCGGAGGGCCGGGAGTTCGTCGGGTTCGGCAACTACGCCACCGTGCTCACCGACCCGGTGTGGTGGAGCGACTTCGGCACCACGCTGATCATCACGGTGGCCAGTGTGGCCGTCGAGCTGGTGCTCGGCTTCGTGTTCGCGTTCGTGATGTACCGGATCATCCGCGGCCGGTCGCTGGTCCGTACCGGCATCCTGATCCCGTACGGGATCATCACGGTGGTCTCCGCCTACATCTGGCGGTACGCGTTCCAGCTCGACTCCGGCTTCGTCAACCAGTGGTTCGGCCTCGGCGCCTTCGACTTCTTCGGGGAACGCTGGTCGGCGCTGTTCGTGATCACCCTGTCCGAGATCTGGAAGACCACCCCGTTCATCTCGCTGCTGCTGCTCGCCGGGCTGGTGCAGGTGCCCGAGGAGTACCAGGAGGCGGCCCGTGTCGACGGCGCCACCGCCTGGCAGCGGCTGGTCCGGGTGACGCTGCCGAACATGAAGGCCGCGATCATGGTGGCGCTGCTGTTCCGCACCCTGGACGCGTGGCGGATCTTCGACAACCCGTTCATCATGACGGTCGGCGCGAACGACACCGAGACGCTCTCGTTCCTCGCTTACCGGCAGAACGTCACGCTGGTGAACCTGGGCGCCGGGTCGGCGATCTCGGTCCTGCTGTTCCTCACCGTCGTGATCATCGCCGTGATCTTCGTCAAAGGCTTCAAGACCGACCTCTCCCAGGTACGGGGTGACAAGTGATGGCCGATCGCAGAGTCAGTCCCTGGTGGACCGTTTCCGGGCTGGTCATCCTGCTGTGGGCGCTGTTCCCGCTGCTGTGGATGGTGTCGCTGTCGTTCAAGGATCCGGACACGTTCCGCAGCGGCACGCCCACGTTCTTCCCGGAGAACTGGGTGTGGGACAACTACAAGACCGTGTTCAGCGACTCGCTGTTCACCAGCGCGCTGCGCAACTCGGTGTTCATCGCCCTGATCGCGACGTTCCTCGCCGTGATCATCGCGATGTTCGCAGCGTACGCCATCGCCCGGATGGACTATCCCGGCAAGAAGTTCCTGCTCTCGATGGCCCTGGCGATCGCCATGTTCCCGCAGGCCGCGCTGGTCGGCCCACTCTTCAACATGTGGCGCAACCTGGGCATCTACGACACCTGGATCGGGCTGATCATCCCGTACCTGACGTTCGCCCTGCCGCTGTCGATCTGGACCATGTCGGCGTTCTTCCGGCAGATCCCGTGGGAGATGGAGCAGGCCGCCCAGGTCGACGGCGCGACCGCCTGGCAGGCGTTCCGCAAGGTGATCGTCCCGCTGGCCGCGCCGGGCGTGTTCACCACCGCGATCCTGACGTTCTTCTTCTGCTGGAACGAGTTCCTGCTGGCGATCTCGCTGACGTCCACCGACAAGGCGCGCACGGTGCCGGCCGCCCTGTCGTTCTTCACCGGCGCCTCGCAGTTCCAGTCACCGATCACCTACATCATGGCCGCCTCGGTGGTGGTCACGATCCCCGTGGTGATCCTGGTGCTGATCTTCCAACGCCGCATCATGGCCGGCCTGACCGCCGGCGCCGTCAAGGGCTGAACAGGAGGAGAACCGGCCATGGCCGCGATCAGCATGCGCAACATCGTCAAACGTTACGGCGACGGTTACCAGGCCGTCGACAACGTCAGCCTGGACATCGCCGACGGTGAGTTCGTCATCCTCGTCGGCCCGTCCGGCTGCGGCAAGTCCACCCTGCTCCGCATGATCGTCGGGCTGGAGGACATCACGTCCGGCGACATGATGATCGGTGAGAAACGGGTCAACAAGCTGGCGCCCCGGGACCGCAACCTGGCCATGGTGTTCCAGAACTACGCCCTCTACCCGCACCTGACCGTCTTCGAGAACATCGCGTTCCCGCTGCGTCTGCGCAGCACCCCGGACGACGAGGTCCGTGAACAGGTGAACAAGGCGGCGGCGCTGCTGCAACTCACCGAGCATCTGGACCGGCGGCCGGCGAACCTGTCCGGCGGCCAGCGGCAGCGGGTCGCGATGGGCCGGGCCATCGTCCGGCAGGCCGACGCGTTCCTCTTCGACGAGCCGCTGTCCAACCTGGACGCCAAGCTGCGCGGGCAGATGCGCACCGAGATCGCCCGGATGCAGAAGCGTCTCGGCATCACCACCGTCTACGTCACCCACGACCAGACCGAGGCGATGACCCTCGGCGACCGGATCGCGGTGCTGCGCAAGGGCGTGATGCAGCAGGTCGGCAGTGCCCGGCAGCTGTACGAGGAACCGGCGAACCTGTTCGTCGCCGGTTTCATCGGATCGCCGCCGATGAACTTCCTGCCCGGCCGGATGAGGGGCGGCCGGATCGAGACGCCCTTCGGCACGGTGCCCGCCACCGGGCCGCGGCTGAGCCGGGTCGGCGACCGGGACCTGGTGATCCTCGGACTGCGGCCGGAACACTTCGAGGACCTGGCGATCGTCCCGGCCGAGCGGCGCGGGCACGGCCAGTCGTTCACGGTCGATGTGGACGTCACCGAATGGCTGGGCAACGGGCTGTACGCGTACGTGCCGTACGAGGCCCCGGCCGAGGTGACCCAGCAGCTCGAGGAGCTGGAACGGGAGCTCGACAGCGAGCAGATGCGGACCCAGCTGGTCGTCGCTCTGGACGTGTCCAGCCGGATCCGCTCCGGAACCAAGGCCGAGCTGTGGTTCGACCCGCAGCGCATGCACGTCTTCGACGCCGCGACCGGGGAGAACCTGACCCGCGACCCGGATCGGGTCTTCGAGGAGGATCAGCCCGCGTAGCCCGGGGTGTCGGGGTCGTCCGGGGCCGGCGGCCGGGGCCGGCCCGGCGCTCCCGGCGGACTCTGCGGACTCTCCGGGCCCGGCCGGCCCTGGGCACCCGGCCGTCCTTGCGGACCCGGCGCATCCCACGGGCCCGGCGGCGGACTCGGCGGACCCTGCGGCCCGGCCATCACCGGCGGGCTCAGGGTCGCGTCGAGGCTGTCCAGGATCTCCTCGACGGCCGGGCGCAGCGGACGCCAGTCGTACCCCGCGGCGACCGCCTGGTTCTCCACGTCGACCGCCTCCACCAGGTCCCGCAGCAGCGCCGCGACACCGGTCGCCAGGGCCTGCCGGGCCGGGTCGCTGGTCTCCCCCGCCAGTTCGCCCCAGGACACCACCAGGCCGGTGAGGTCGGCGCGGACGGGCGGCCAGTTGACGGCCCGCTCGGTGTCCCCGCGGGCGGTCAGCACCGACGGCAGCCGGCCCTCGATGACGGTCCGGGTCTGCGCGGTCAGGGTCGCCTGCCGGGTCTCCCAGTTCGCCGTCCGGCGGCTGCGGCTGACCAGCACGGCCGCGGCCAGGCCACCGAAGAGCAGGAACAGCAGGATCCAGCCCAGCCATCCCCCGGTGTCGTCCTCGTCGGCGGCGGAGACCGGGACGGCCGCCGACGGCGACGGCGTCGCGGTGGTCTTGCTGGCCTGCACGGTCACCGTGACCTCGACCCGGGTGACCGACGTCTTCTCCGGCGTCTGCGTGGTCGTCGTCTTCGCCGGTGCCGGCTGGGTGGTCCGCTCCGGGGGTTTCTCCGTCGTCTTCTGCGGCGTGCTCTCGGTCGTGCGCTCCGGCGTCCGCTCCGGAGGTTTCTCCGTCGTCTTCTCCGGTGTGCTCTCCGTGGTGCGCTCGGTCGTACGCTCCGGCGTCTTCTCCGTCGTGCGTTCCGCCGACGGCCGCGTGGACGGCAGCGTCCGGTCCTCCCCCTCACCTCCGCCCGTGCAGCCGGGCAGTGTCAGCAGACAGATCAGCAGGGCCGCCGGCCCCAGTCGTCGCGGCATGTCTTCCTCCCGTTCTCAGGCGACCACGCGCAGGTCGTGGCTGGTGTTGTTGAGGCGGCGGCCGCCGGTGGCGGTGACCGTGACGATGTCCTCGATCCGGACGCCGAACCGCCCGGACAGATAGATGCCGGGCTCGATGGAGAAACACATGCCCGGCACCAGCGGCCGGTGCTCCCCCTCGACCAGGTAGGGCGGCTCGTGCGTGGTCAGCCCGATGCCGTGGCCGGTGCGGTGGATGAAGTACTCGCCGTAGCCCGCGTCGGCGATCACCGTCCGGGCCACCCGGTCGATGTCCTCGCAACTCACCCCGGGCCGGACCGCCTCGAACGCGGCCTGCTGCGCCCGTCGTACCACCTCGTGCACCTCGCGTTCGGTGTCGGTGGGCTCGCCGACGTGGACGGTCCGGGTGGTGTCCGAGCCGTACCCGTCCTTCAGCCCGCCGAAGTCCAGGACCACCATGTCGCCCTGCCGGATCGCCCGGGGCCCCATCTCGTGGTGCGGGTCGGCGCCGTTGGGCCCGGACCCGACCACGGTGAAGTCGACCTGGCTGTGCCCGTGCGCCCGCAACAGCCCGGCCAGGTCGGTGCCGATGTCCTCTTCGGACCGGCCGGTGAAGCGGGCGTGCACGATCTCGTCGTAGGCGGCGTCGGCGGCCGCACCGGCTGCCGCGAGCCGGTCCAGCTCCGCCTGATCCTTGACCGCCCGCAGCATCGGCAGGGTCTCGGTCATCGAGGTGAACCAGGCCGCCGGCAGCCGCTGCCGCAGCGCGAGCAGGTGCATGGCCCACGCGGAGTCGGTGACCGCGTACCTGCCGTCCGGCGCCAGCAGCCCGGCGGTGAGCGTGTACGGATCCGCCCCGTCCCGCCAGTCGGTGACCGTGACCGCGTCCACGCCGGCGGCGGCCTCCACGTCGCCGCGCTCCAGCGTCGGCACGATCAGCTGCGGCGACCGGTCCAGGCTGAGCAGCAGCATGGTGATCCGCTCGGTGATGGCCGTGGGCCGGTAGCCGGTGAAGTAGACCAGATCGGGTCCGGGGGTGACGAGCAGCCCGGTGAGGCCGGCGGCGGCGACCTCGGCCAGGGCCCGCTCGATCCGGTGGGTGTAGTCCTTGACGGTGAACGGCCGGACGGTCATCACGAGGTGCCTCCTGCGCCGGGTACGAGGCGGGTGGGAACGGTGTGGGTGGTGGCGGCCGCCGCGGCGGCCAGGTGCGCGGCCCCGGGACGGACGTCCCGGTGCCGGCCCATCAGCACCGCCAGGGCGACACCGGCCAGCGAGGCCAGGGCCAGCAGCAGCGCGGCGCCGGCCAGCCCGGCGGCGAGAGCGTCGGCGGGCGGGGTCCCGGCGTCCTGACGGTTGCCGGTGACCGCGGTGAAGACGGTGGAGGCGGCCGCGACGGCGAGCGATCCGCCCACGTACCGGGCCATGTTGGAGATGCCGGAGGCCTGCCCGGCCTGGTCGGCGGGAACCGCGGAGGTGGACGCCGACGAGGCGGGGCCGTTGGCGAAGCCGAGCCCGATCGCCAGGACCGCCAGCGGCAGCACGAACATCGCGTACGCCCACCCGGCGTCGACCAGCGTCAGCGCCCCGGCGCCGGCCGCGGCGAGGGCGAACCCGAGACCGACCGCCTGCCGGGAGCCGATCCGCACCGCCAGCGGGGTGATCAGCGGGGTCACCGCGATCATCGCGGCGGCCGCAGGCAGGGTGGCGAGCCCGGCCTCCAGGGGTGTCATGCCGAACGTGGCCGGATCCTGGAAGTAGAGGCTGAGCAGGTACATCAGCGCGTTGATCACGCCGGCGACCAGGAGGATCGCGATGGTCGCACCGACCAGCACCCGGTTGCGCAGCAGGTTCAGATCGACCAGCGGCGCCGCGGCCCGGCGTTCGGCGGCCACGAACCCGGCCGCGCCGAGCACCGCGATCAGCAGGCAGCCGAGGGTGCGGGCCGAGAACCAGCCCCAGTCGCCGCCCTCGCTCAGCGCCAGCACCAGCGGGACCAGCGCCACCGCGACCAGCACGGTGCCGAGCACGTCGATGGACCGGGACCGCCGCGTGTCCCGGGACTCGGTGACGGTCGCCAGGGTGAGCGGGATGCAGGCGGCGGCGATCGCGGCGTCGATCCAGAACAGCCCCTGCCAGCCGAGGCTGCCGGCCAGCAGCCCGCCGGCCAGCGGGCCGATCGCGGCGCCGATGGCCGAGGCCGCGCCCCACAGCGTGATCGCCCGCATCTGCCCGGCGCCGGACGACGCCACCGACAGCAGGCTCATCCCGCACGCCAGGATGGTGGACCCGGCCGCGCCCTGCAGCATCCGGCCACCGATCACCCCGGCGGCGCCGTCGGCGAGGGCGATCAGCGCGCACGAGGCGACGAACAGCAGCAGGCCGCCGATGAAGATCCGGCGGCGGCCGAAGACGTCGCCGAGCGCGCCGGAGGTGACGATGACCGCGGCCCCGACCAGCATGTACCCGGTCACCGCCCACTGCAGCACGTCCACCGGGGCGCCGACGTCGGCGCTGATGGCCGGCAGCAGGATGGTGACCGCCGAGGTGTTGGCGTTCACCACCAGAGCCGACACGCACGCGGCGAGCAGGACGCCGAGGCCCGCTGTCGTGCCGGGGGCCTGGCGCTCGGTCGCGGACATGGGCGGCTCCTCGAGGTTCACCGGTGGGTCGTGTCTCAGCCTCGCGGGCGGTGCCGGGCGCGGCATCGCTCGCGCCGGATGAATCAGCGGCCCGGCCCGGTGATCTAGATTGCGCCGATGGCGGAGTCCAGACAGGAGCGGGAACTGCAGGAGTTCCTGCTGTATCTCGGCAGCGCGCTGACCGCGGCGGGCGAGGCCGTCAACCGGATCGAGGAGCATCTGCTGCGGGTCGCCGCAGCGTACGGGGCCCCGCACGCCCGGTTCAGCGTGCTGCCCACCTATCTGGTGATGTCCCTGGAACCGGGCCGGCCGGCGAGTCTCGAACCGACCCGGCAGCTGGGCGGCGGGCTGCGGCTGGACCAGACGGCGGCGATCTACGACCTGCTCCGGATCGCCGGGCAGCGCCGGATCTCGCCGGCGCAGGGCAGTGCCCGGGTGCGCGAGATCGTGACGATGGCGCCCCGGTTCCGGGTCGGGGCCCGGATCGCCGGGCATGCCGTGCTGACCGCGGGCATCTGCCTGATCCTGCAGCCGACCGGCGTGGACCTGCTGCTGGCGGCGATGTTCGGCGCGCTGGTCGGCGCGCTCAAGATGGTCGGGGCGCGCTGGACGAGCGTACAGATGATCATGCCGGTGTCCGCGGCGTTCGTGGTGTCCGCGCTGACCTTCGTGATCGCCGGAACCGGCTGGTCGGACGCGGACCTGCGGGCGATGGTGGCGCCGTTGGCCACCTTCCTGCCCGGGGCGGTGCTCACCATGGCGGTGGTGGAGGTGTCGGCCGCCGAGATCGTCACCGGGGCGAGCCGGCTGGTCTCCGGCGTCCTGCAGCTGCTGCTGCTCGCGTTCGGGATCGTCGGCGCGGCCCAGATGGTCGGTCTTCCCCGGGCCGAGACGCTGGTCAGCGCTCCGCAGAACTCGATGGGCGGGTGGGCGCCCTGGCTGGGCGCCCTGGTCGTCGCGCTCGGCTGCCACCTCGTCTACTCCGGGCCCCGCAACACCGTCGGCTGGCTCTGCGTGGTGCTGTACGCCGGATGGATCGGGCAGTACTTCGGCAACCTGGTGCTCGGCGGTTACATGAGCGGGTTCGTCGGGGCCGTGGCGCTGACCGTGGTGGCGTACCTGGTGGAGCAGGCCCCGTCCGGGCCGCCCGCGCTGGTCTCCTTCCTGCCCGGGTTCTGGCTGCTGGTGCCGGGCGCGCTGAGCCTGATCGGGGTGACCGAGTACCTCAGCCGAGACGCGGTCCGCGGCGTCGAGGATCTGCTCGGCGCGGCGAGCTCGATGATGGCCGTGGCCCTCGGCGTCCTCTGTGGCCATCCGCTGTACCGCGCTCTGGCCAGGACGCTCGGCGTGCGTGAGCTACGGCGGGAACGCCGCTGAACCGTTCTCCAGGGGTGAGGTGACGCGCGCCACTGCGGGTCGATGATCCGCGGAAAGAACCGCGCAGCGGAGAAGGAACGGAGGCAGCGTGAGTGCGACGGATGTGCCGGCGGCGAAACCGCGAGGGGCACGAACGATTTCCTACATATCCTGGGTGGCGCTGGCGCTGATGACCACGAGTTCGGTGGCCAGCCTGCGCCCGTCCCCGACGATGGCCGTCTACGGCCTGGCCAGCATCTTCCTCTACGTCGTCCCGGCCATCGTGTTCCTGCTGCCGACCGCGCTGGTCTCGGCGGAACTCGCCTCCGGATGGGAGGGCGGCGTCTACAAGTGGGTCAGCGAGGGCATCTCCAAGCCGGCGGGTTTCCTCGCCGTGTGGTGCCAGTTCGCGATGACCATCTTCTACTACCCCAGCCTGCTCGGCTTCGTGGCGAGCACGCTGGCGTACGTCATCAATCCCGATCTGGCGTCCAGCGGCGTCTGGACCGCCATCGTGATCATGGTCTGTTACTGGACCGGCGTGTGGGTGTCGTCCCGCGGCACCAGCGGTGTCGCCGGGCTGGCCAGCGGCGGCCTGATCATCGGCACGCTGATCCCCGGCACGCTGCTGGTGGTGCTCGGCGCGGTCTTCCTCGGCCAGGGCAACGAGTCGGCCGCCCCGATGACCGCCGACCACCTGTTGCCGGCCTGGGCGGGCCTGTCCAGCCTGGTGCTGATCGTGAACAACTTCCTGTCGTACTCCGGCATGGAGATGAACGCGGTGCACGTCGGCTCGCTGAAGAAGCCGGGCCGCGAGTTCCCGCGGGCGATGTTCCTGGCCATGGGCCTGGTCCTGCTGATCTTCATCCTGCCGGCGCTGGCGATCAGCTGGATCGTGCCGGCCGAGCAGCTGTCGCTGACCGCCGGCGTGATGCAGGCGTTCGACGCGGTGTTCGCCGCCTTCGGCTCGCAGTGGCTCACCCCGATCCTCGGCGTCATGCTGGTCGCCGCGTCGCTGGGCGGCATGCTCACCTGGCTGGCCGGCCCGTCCAAGGGCCTGCTGCTGATCTCGCGCCAGGAGGGCTACCTGCCGCCGTACCTGCAGAAGCTCAACAAGCACGGCGTGCAGCAGAACATCCTGGTGGTGCAGGGCCTGGTCACCACGGTGATCGCGCTGGCCTACGCGTTCATCCCGGACGTCTCCAGCGCGTACTGGATCTTCTCGGTGATCACCACCCAGGTCTACCTGATCATGTACCTGCTGATGTTCGTCGCCGCGATCCGGCTGCGCCGCAAGCACCCCGACCACCCGCGCGGTTACCGCGCGCCGATGCTGACCGGCCTGTGCGGGGTCGGGTTCGCCGCCTCGCTGGCCGCCCTGCTCATCGGCTTCGTCCCGCCGTCGCAGTTCGGCGCCGGCAGCGTCGGCGTCTACCTCGCCATCGTCGCCGGTGGCGCGCTCGGCCTCGGCCTGCTCGTGCCCTACCTGTTCTACCGGCTGCGCAAGCCGTCCTGGAAGGAGACCGCGGCATGAGCGGCAGGTCCGTGATCGCGACCGTCTCGCTGATCGCCCTGATCATCCTCGCCGGCATCGGCGTGGTCCGGGTCGTCAACGAGAACGAGACCCAGCAGGCGCAGGAGAAGGCTGCCCAGCTGAGCACCGAGTTCACCAACGCCGGGCTGCGGGCGCTGAACACCGACCGGGTCGTCAACCTGCTCGGCGACGACGGCGGCGCGGTCTGCCACGACCCGGACGTCGCGTTGCGCCGGGGCATCCTCTACGGCCAGTTCACCAACGGCGCGGCGGGACCCGGCCAGCGGCCGGTGATCGTCGACAACAAGGTGGTCCAGGGCCAGCTGCTGATCATCAAGGTCTACTGCCCGGAGTACATCGAGATGTGGCAGCACCTCGTCAACCAGCTGAAGTACGCGGAGGTGGCCTCGTGAGGGACCGGATCGAGGCCCTGATGGGCCGCGCCCGCGACGACCTCGCCGAACTGGTGGCGATCCGGTCGGTGGCCGACCCCCGGCAGTACCCGGCCGAGGAGTGCCTGCGGGCCGCGAACTGGGTCGCCGACCGGTTCGCGGGCGTCGGCTTCACCGGGGTCGGCCTGCACGAGACCAGCGACGGCAGCAACGCGGTCTTCGGGGTACGGCCCACCGCCGTCCCCGGCGCCCCGACCGTCCTGCTCTACGCCCACTACGACGTGCAGCCGCCGCTCGACGCGGCGGCCTGGCGCACCCCGCCGTGGGAGCTGACCGAGTCCGGCGGCCGCTGGTACGGCAGGGGCGCCGCCGACTGCAAGGGCAACATCGTCATGCACCTGACCGCGTTGCGGGCGCTCGGCGACGCCGACCTGCCGGTGAACCTGAAACTGATCGTGGAGGGCTCCGAGGAGCAGGGCACCGGCGGCCTGGAGGACTTCGTCGTCCGCAACCCCGGCCTGCTGGAGGCGGACGCGATCCTGGTCTGCGACACCGGCAACGCGGCGGTCGGGGCCCCGGCCACCACGGTGACGCTGCGCGGCCTGGCCAACGTGGTGGTGACCGTCGAAGCGCTGCGGGGCGAACTGCACTCGGGCATGTTCGGCGGTCCCGCCCCGGACGCGCTCGCCGCTCTCGTGCACATCCTGGCGACACTGCGCGACAGCGACGGCAACACCACGATCGCCGGGCTGGACAACTCCCAGAGGTGGACCGGGGCGCCGTACCCGCCGGAGCAGTTCCGGGCCGACGCCGGCCTGGTCGGCGGGGCCGGGCTGCTCGGCGACGGCACCGTCTCGGACATGCTGTGGGCCCGGCCCGCCGTCACCGTGCTCGGCATCGACTGCCCGCCGGTGGTCGGGTCGGCCGCGGCGATCCAGCCGCACGCGCGGGCCCGGCTCAACCTGCGGGTGCCGGCGGGCATGGACGCGGCCAAGGCGCAGGACGCGCTGATCGCGCACCTGCAGTCGGCCGCGCCGTGGGGGGTGCGGGTGACGGTGGAGAAGGAGTCGCTCGGGCAGCCGTTCGAGGCGCGGACCGGCGGGCCGGCGTATCGGGCGCTGGGCGCGGCGATGCGGGAGGCGTACGGGCGGGACATGGTCGCGCTGGGGCAGGGCGGCTCCATCCCGCTGTGCAACGTGTTCGCCGAGACGTACCCGCGGGCGGAGATCATCCTGATGGGGGTCGAGGAGCCGCTCGCGCTGATCCACGCCCCGAACGAGAGCGTCGACCCCGGCGAGATCGCCCGTCTCGCCCTCGCCGAGGCGCTGTTCCTGCGCGGTTACCAGCCCTGACGGCACGCGGTCTCACTCCGGCGCGGACCAGTCCGCGCCGGTTCGCGTGCGGAAGGCGGCCACCGCGTCCTCGAGGGTCGGGAAGAAGTGCTCCGGGTCGATCGTGTGGGTGAGCTGGTAACGGTCGATCTTGCGGCGGACCGGGTCCTTCAGCTCGGCCAGCACCAGCGACGTCCCCTGCGCGTTGAGCTCGTTGTCCAGGCTCTCCAGCATGTCCGCCGCGGTGATGTCGACGTCGGTGATCGGCTCCGCGGCGATGACGATCCACTCCGGCTTCGGCTCGCTCTTGGCCAGCTCCCGGATCTGATCACGGAAGACCCGCGCGTTGGCGAAGATCAGCGGCGCGTCGAAGCGGAACATCACCAGCCCCGGCAGCCGCTCGGCGTCCGGGTAGGACGTCACGTCGTGGTAGCCCTGCATGTCCCGGGTCCGCCCGAGCACCGCCTGATAGGGCCACCACACCCGGCGGAACACGTTCAGCACCGACAGGCCGACCGCGGCGACGATGCCCGGCAGCACGCCCAGCAGCGCCACTCCGAGGAACGCGGCGATCGACACCAGGAACTCCATCCGGCGCCGCTTCCACAGCAGCACCGTGCCGGGAACGTCGGCGAGCGACAGCGAGGCGGCGATCACCACGGCGCCCAGCGCCGGTTGCGGCAGGTCCCGCAACAGGCCCGGAACGAAGACCAGCATCAGTACGATCACCGTGGCGCCGACCACCCCGGTGAGCTGCGACCGCGACCCGGACTGCTCGGCCACCGCCGTCCGTGAGCCGCTGGTGCTCACCGGGAACCCCTGGAACAGGGAGGCGGCGATGTTGGCGGCGCCGATCCCGGTCATCTCCTGGTTCCCACGGACCTGCTGGCCGGTGCGGGCGGCGAACGACGACGCGGTGGAGATGGTGTCGGTGAGCGAGACCAGGGTGATGCCGATCGCCCCGGCCAGCAGCAGCCCGAACTGATCCCAGGAGGCGTGCGGCAGGGTGAGCGGCGGCAGTCCCTGCGGCAGCGGGCCGACCAGTCTCACCCCGTGCGCGCCCAGGTCGAAGAGGGACGACAGGGCGATCGACCCGACCACGGCGACCAGCACCGCGGGGATCTTGGGCAGCCACCGTTGCAGCACCAGGATCAGCAGCAGCGCGAACAGGCCGACACCCAGGGCCGCCGGATTCGTCTCGCCGGCGGCGACCCCCCGGACGAAGGCCCGGGTCTCCTCGATGAGTCCCTCGCCGTCGGCGGAGAACCCGCAGAGCTTCGGCAACTGGCTGATCAGAATGGTCAGGGCCAGGCCGTTCATGTAGCCGATCTGGGTCGGCTTGGACAGCAGATCGGCGAGGAACCCGAGTTTCGCGGCACCGGCCGCCGTCATGATCAGCCCGACCATCAGGCCCAGCATCGACGCCAGCGCCACCGCCGCGGCCGGATCGCCGCCGGACACCACCAGCGGCAGCACCACCGCGGCGATCATCGGGCCGAGCGACGAGTCCGGGCCGAGCACCAGGATCCGGGACGGCCCGAAGACGGCGTACCCGAGCAGGCACAGCACCGTCGTGTAGAGACCGTTGATGGCGGGCAGACCGGCCAGTTCCGCGTACGCCATGCCCTGCGGCACCAGCAGCGTGGTCAGCACCAGACCCGCGACCACGTCCTTGACCAGCCACCGGCGGCGGTAGGTCGCCACCGCCTCGATGCCCGGCACCCAGCCTGCCGCCCCCATGCCGTCCCCCTCTCGATCCTTCGACAAGTCAGCCATGCCGGACGTCCGTCTACGTCATTCCTCGCGGATGACGCCGCCGACATGAACAGCGGGAATCCTGGGGATGTCGGGACGATGCCGGAAGGGGCCCACCATGGCCGATCTCGCCAGGAAGTACCAGCAGGCACTGCGCGAGATCGCCCGGCTCCGCCGCCACGACCAGGCCGAGGCGGCGCTCCGCCCGTGGCAGGTCGAGCTGCTGAAACTGCAACGGCACCTGGAGGCGGAGAATCTGCGGATGATCGTGCTGTTCGAGGGCCGCGACGCCTCGGGCAAGGGCGGCACCATCCGGCGCGTCTCCCGCTACATGAACGAGCGGCACTACCGGGTCGTCGCGCTCGGCCGGCCGACCGCCGAGCAGCGTTCCCAGTGGTACTTCCAGCGGTACGTGGCCGAGTTCCCGGCCGGCGGCCAGATCGTGCTGTTCGACCGCAGCTGGTACAACCGGGCGATGGTCGAACGGGTCTTCGGCTTCTGCACGCCCAAGGAGTACAAGGACTTCCTGCGCGGCGTCACCGGCTTCGAGAAGGATCTCACCCGGCAGGGCACGGTGCTGGTCAAGCTGTACTTCAGCGTGACCCGCGAGGAACAGGCGCGGCGTTTCGAACGGCGCCGCACCGACCCGCTGCGGCAGTGGAAACTCAGCGAGATCGATCTTCAGGCCCAGGACCGGTGGGACGACTTCACCGAACGGAAATTCGAGATGCTGCGGCGTACGGACACCGCGGCCGCCCCGTGGCTGATCGTCCGTTCCAACGACAAGCACGCCGCCCGGCTGAACACCATGAAGGTGATCCTCGGCGCGATCGACTACAAGGAACGTTCCACCGCCCTGGACTTCACCCCCGATCCGCGGATCGTGGTCAGCGGGTCGGACGAGCTGGCGCTGATGCGGGCCTCGCGCCGGCGTATCGGCAGGTTCACCGAGTAGGCCCGGCGTAGCGGACCGCCAAGGGTCTCGCGCTCAGCCCGTGCACCAGCACGCTGAGCAGCACGGTCAGTGTGATCACGGCGACCGCCGGCTCCGCGCCCGGGCCCAGCTCCTCCACGGCGATCAGGGCGAACACCACCGACGCCAGGCCGCGCGGCCCGAACCAGCCGACGAACAGCGTCGCGTGCCGGCCGAGCCCCGCGCCGGCCAGCCCGAGAGCGACCGAGAGCATCCGGATGACGGTGAGGCTCAGCACCGCGTACAGCAGCACCCATCCGCTCAGGTGCCCGTCGAGCAGCGGCAGCGCGATCGCCCCGAACAGCACCCAGACCAGCAGGGCGGCCAGTCCCGCGGTCTCCTCCACGTAGAACACCTCACGGGGGCCACGACGCCCGGCGACGTGCCCGAACGCCATCCCGGCGGCGAACGCGGCGACGAAACCGTTGGCGTGCAGGGCGGTCGACAGGCCGTACGCCAGAAGTGCCAGAGCCAGCACCGCCGGACCGGCGAAGCTCTCCTCGCCCCAGCCCCGCCGGCCGGCCGCCCGCAGCAGCGCGCCGCCCGCCGCACCCACCGCCACCCCGGCGGCGGCGCCCCCGGCCAGCTGGAGCACCGCGCCGAGCACGCCGGCGCCGGCATGGCCCTCGGCCGACGCCACTCCGGCCAGGGCCAGCATCACGACCGGCGTGACGATGCCGTCGTTCAGGCCGCTCTCCACGTTGAGGATGCGCCGGATCCGCTCCGGCACCGCCGGATGGGTGATCACCACGGCGCCGAGCGCCGCGTCGGTCGGGGCCAGCGCCGCGCCGATCAGCAGAGCCATCCACGGACTGTGCACGCCGGGCAGCAGCCAGGCGGCGAGGGTCCCGGCCGCCACGGTCAGCGGCAGCGCCACCCCGAACAGCCGGGCGTAGACAGCGGCATCGGCACGCAGGTCGCCTACCCCCACTCGGGCCGCGTCGGAGAACAGCACCCACACCAGGGTCGCCTCGGTCAGCGCCGTCACTCCGGCGGCGCCGGCGCCCGCGTCCAGGCCGAGGCCGAAGGCGAGCAGCGCGCCGACGCCGACGAACACCATCGGGGCGGTCAGGTCGGCCCGTTCCAGCCGCGCCGACAACGCGCCCCAGACGATGACGGCCACGAGGATCAGAAGCGCGCCCACGGTCACACCTCATGTCAGCGCATCCGCGCGGGCCACGGATCATCCGTGGCGGAGGGCGCGCACGGCGCCTCCGGACGGCACGGTGAAGGCGACAGGCCCCGTCGCGCTTTCCGGAGGAAGACATGGCCAAGCACAAGCACCGGTCCCTTCAGACCGCGACCGCCACGGACGGTGACGGCACGGCCAGACCCCGGATGAAGGAGAAGGAGTACCAGAAGGAGCTGCGCAGACTGCACGGTGAGCTGGTCACCATGCAGGAGTGGGTGAAGGCGACCGGCGCCAAGGTGTGCGTCGTCTTCGAGGGCCGCGACACCGCCGGCAAAGGGGGTGCGATCAAGGCGATCACCGAGCGGGTGAGTCCGCGGGTGTTCCGGGTGGTCGCGTTGCCGGCGCCCACCGAACGGGAGCGGTCGCAGATGTATCTGCAGCGGTACGTGCCGCATCTGCCCGCCGGCGGTGAGGTCGTCATCTTCGACCGGAGCTGGTACAACCGGGCCGGTGTGGAACGGGTGATGGGTTTCTGCAGCAAGGGCGAGGCGCGGCAGTTCCTGCAGGCCACCCCGAGCATGGAGCACCAGATCGCGGACTCCGGCGTCATCCTGGTCAAGTACTGGCTGGAGGTCAGCCCGCAGGAGCAGACCCGCCGCCTGGAGGGCCGCATCAACGACCCGCGCAAGACGTGGAAACTCTCCGAGCTCGATCTGCTGTCGTACACCCGGTGGGACGACTACTCCCGGGCACGCGACGACATGTTCCGGGCCACCGACACCGAGTGGGCGCCGTGGTACCTCGCGGTGACCGACGACAAGAAGCGCGGCCGGCTCAACATCCTCAGTCACCTGCTCAGCGTCGTGCCGTACGAGCGGATGAAGCGCGAGACGGTGAAGCTGCCGGAACGCCCGGAACCGGCCGAGCGGGCGGAGCCGCGCGTCGCGGTGAGGCACATCCCCACCGTTCTCTGAAGAAACCTTAATATTGCCGGATGTGGACGGCTGACTTCATCCGGTACTTCGTGGCACGCACCATCTCCATGTTCGGCGACGCGATGCTCACAGTCGCGGCCGCCCTGGCGATCGGGCAGGTGTACGGGGCCACCGGCGTCGGCCTGGTCCTCGCCGCGTGGATGCTGCCGATGCTCGGGTTCATCCTGTTCGGCGGGGTGTTCGCGGACCGGTTCGGAGCCCGGCCGCTGATGCTCGGCGCCGACCTGGTCCGGGTCGTCGCGCAGGTCGTGGTGGCGGTGGCGTTCTTCACCGGCACCCCGTCGATGCCACTGCTGATCGTGTGCTCGGCGGTCAGCGGCGCGGCCGCGGCCATGTTCCAGCCCGGCGTCAACGGTCTGGTCCCACTGGTCAGCAACGATCCACAGCGAGCCAACGCGACCATCCGCACGGCCGTCGCGTTCGCCGAGATGCTCGGCCCGGCGGCGGCCGGCGTCCTGTTCGCGGTGTTCGGGGCCGGGCCGGTGTACGCCGTGGACGCCGCCACCTTCGCGATCAGCGCGATCTGCCTCGCCACCCTGCGCACCGGTCCCGTCCGGCGGCGGGCGTCGTCCCCGATCCGGGACCTGATCGAGGGCTGGCACGAGTTCCGCGCCCGCAGCTGGATCTGGAGCGTCATCCTGGTCTGGGTCGCGTACGGGATCTTCCTGTTCGGCCCGCTCATCCCGCTCGGGGCCGTGCTGGTCAGCGAGGATCTGGGCGCGTCGGCGTACGCCTGGATGCAGTCCGCGCTCGGCGCCGGAACCGTGTGCGGCGGGCTCGCCGCGCTGCGGCTGCGACCGCAACGCCCGCTCGCCGCCGGCGCCGTGGCGATGTTCGGCTTCGTGCTGCTCCCCCTGGCCATCGCCACCCACGTCACGCTGCCCTGGCTGCTGGCCGCGGCCTGGATCAACGGCGTGGTCTGGGCGTTCTGGTCGATCCAGTGGCAGACCAGCGTGCAGACCCTGGTGCCGCCGGCGATGCTGAACCGGATGACCTCCTACGAGGTCCTCGGCTCCACCGGCAGCGTCCCGATCGGTCAGGCCCTGGCCGGCCCGGTCGCCGGGGTGACCGGCGGCGAACGTGTGCTCGGCGCCTCGGTCGTCGTCGGCGTCCTGGGCTGCGCCGCGCTGCTGCTCATCCCGGCCGTCCGCACCCTGCGCCGCGCTCCCGAGCCGGTGCCGTCGGGAGCGCCCCAGCCGGCGGAGCGTTGATCAGGTGGCCGCCGGTGCCGGTGCGGGCGCCTCCACGGTGCCGCCCGGTGGCAGGGGCAGGAAGGACGGGCAGCCCTTCGGCGCCTCGCCGGTGAGGCAGCGCTGCAACGTGTCGTACAGGATGTAGCCGTCCGGGCCGAGCACGCCGACCAGCTTGCGGATCTGCTTGAGCTTCTCGTCGAGCGTCGCGTTCTGCTCGACCAGCGCCTGCCGCTGGGTGATCGCCACCTGCACCGCGGCCAGCCCGTCGATCAGCTCCTTGCGCGGTTCCGGGTTCTGCAGCGTCAGGTTGAACTGCTCGAAGTACGCCTTGTCACCGGTGGTGGCGGTGACCGATGCGCCGAGGCTGGCGTTGATCGCCGTCTCGAACTTCTCCCGGGTCGCCGGATCGTTGTAGAGCGCCAGCCAGTCGTACTTCTGCGCCTCGGTGGTCAGCGCCTTGGCCAGCGGCTGCCCGATGTAGAAACGCAGCATCTCCAGCCAGTTCTCCGTGGTCTTGCCGTCGTCGCCGAGCACCGGCTGGAATTTCAGGCCGATCTCCTCGTGGAAGGCGCGCAGCACCCCGCCGTCGTCGTCGCACGAGGTGTCCAGGTGGAAGGTCAGACCGCCGGTGATGGTCAGCTCCTGGTTGTCCTTCGACACCACGGTGTACGCCTGGGACTCCGCGTCCTTGCTGCTGCTGAACTCGAAGTTCCGCTGCCCGGCCGGATACTTGTAGTACTGCTCGCCGAGGCCGTCCCAGGAACGGTTGTTGGATTTCACGCACTCCTGGTAGGTGGTGCTGGAGAAGGCGCCCGCGTCGTAGTGCAGCGCCACCTGATCCGAATCCGTGCTCACCGTGGTGCACCCGGCGACACCCGCGCCGATCAGCAGCAGCGCACCCACCATCGCGATGCTCTTGGCTCCACGTAGCATCATCGTCCCCCGTCGCCCCGGTGGACCCCCAGGATCCGGCATCCTGCGCAGCGAACCCGGCGGGTGACAGAAATCCGACAGTCAGCGTGCGTTACTACGCCGCGCTGCTGCTCATCCCGGCCGCCCGAACCCCGCGCAGCGCTTCCGAGCCCGCCGTGCGAGCCGGCCCGCTCCCCTGTTCTCGACGCGGAGATCACGAAGCCGTCGCGACAGTGCTGTGCCGCGCTTGTTCGCCGACGCGGACATCGTGGTAGGTCAGCGCGTCAGGTGAACCGGGTCGAGCTCTACCATGCCCTGGCCGGCCATTTCGTGAAGGAGGCGCCGCGGTGGGGTTCGATGTGTATGTCGAGAACCAGGTGCACGAGCGACGCTCTGCCGGCTCGGAAGCGGGCTCCTCGCTGGAACGCCTGGTGGCGGCGAGCGACCGGGAACGGCACCACCTGGTGTCGAGGATCGATTCCTACGGCGACACCATGATCAACCTGATCCAGCTGCCGCAGCTGACCGTGGAGCTGGACGAGATCGCGAGCCGCAGACCGGAGCTCCGGGTCGACGTGCAGGCGCTGGGGGCGCTCATCGAGGAGGCGACCCGGGCACGCGGATATCTCTGGATCTCCGGTGATTGAGTGGGGCCTGCTGCTGATGGCGTAATCACCGATCATGGTCAACTATCCCGAACACGGATGCCTCCTGCCGGTATCGCCGTGCGGCACTACCGGGGCGCCCCGAGCCCGCGACCATTTCCACCAGCGCGGCAGTCCCGATCATGGACCGGCGTACCCACGAAGGCTTCATACCGGCCAGGTCACCCTGCCGCGGCGCACCGTTCACGTCGGTGCGTGGTTCCGGCTGCTGCGGACCGTGCTTAAGGAGATCAACACTCCGGTCTCGTTCCTGCGCTGGAAGGCGGACAAGGAGACGCTGGTGCGGATCCGGGACTGCATCGAGCGGCCGGTGCGTGCCGGGCAGACCCGTCCCCCGCCTCACTCATGCATGCCTGTTGCGGTCACAACCCAGAAACCGCCGTAGCGGTGTCAGTCCGGTGCGACGACGAGGCCGGTCTCGTAGGCGAGGATGGCCAGATGCACCCGGTCGCGGGCGTCGAGTTTGGTGAACAGCCGGGCCACATGGGCCTTGGCGGTGGCCGGGCTGATGTGCAGATCCACGGCGATCTCCGCGTTCGACCGGCCCTGGCCGACGAGGGTCAGCACCTCACGCTCCCGCTCGGTGATCCCGTCCAGGCTGCGGCGGCGGGCCGGGGCGGGAGCCGGCGCGGGCGTGCTGCCGGCGAAATGCTCGATCAGGCGGCGGGTGACGCTCGGGGCGATCAGCGCGTCCCCGGCGGCGACCACCCGGATCGCGCCCAGGATGTCCTCGAGGGCCATGTCCTTGACGAGGAAGCCGCTGGCCCCGGCGCGCAGGGCGGCGTACACGTACTCGTCGTCGTCGAACGTGGTGAGGATGAGAACCCGCGCCGGACCGGGGCCGGCGACGACGTGCCGGGTGGCCTCGATGCCGTCCATCACCGGCATCCGGATGTCCATCACCACCACGTCCGGCTGGTGCTCGCGGACCAACCGGACCGCCTCGGCGCCGGTGGCGGCCTCCCCGATCACCTCGATGTCGACGGCGTCGTTGATCAGCACCCGCAGGCCGCTGCGGATCAACGGCTGGTCGTCGGCCAGCACCACCCGGATGCTCATCGCTCCCCCGCCTTCCGTGGTAGCGCCCATCATGCCGCTCCGGGCAGCGGGATGCGGGCGGCCACCCGGAAGCCGCCGTCGGGGCGCGCGCCGGCGTCGAACTCGCCGCCGAGCAGGCTGACCCGCTCCCGCATGCCGGTCAGGCCGTTCCCGGCGCCGGCGGCGGGACCCTGCCCGTCGTCGGCGACCTCGATGGTGAGCGTGCCGGCGTCCTGGCGGATGTCGACGTCGCAGTCGTCCGTGCCGGCGTGCCGGATCACGTTGGTCACCGCCTCCTGCACGATGCGGAACGCGGACAGGTCGATGTCGGGCGGCAGCGGCACCGGATCGCCGTGCCGCCGCAGGCGGACCCGCACGCCGGCCTGAGCGCTGCGCGCCACCAGATCGTCGAGGTCGGCGAGGCCGGGCGCCGGATCCCGCGGCGCCGGGCCGGACCCCGCATCGGTACGCCGGAGCGTGCCCAGCATCCGGCGCAGCGCCGCCGCGGTGTCCCGGCTGGTGTCCTCGATGTTGGCCAGCGCGTTACGGGCCTCCGCCGGCTGGGTGTCGATGACCCGGCGGCCCACCCCGGCCTGCACGGCGATCACGGCGATGCTGTGCGCCACCATGTCGTGCAGCTCGCGGGCGATGCGCAGCCGCTCGGCCTGCACCGCCCGGGCCTCGGCCTGCTCCCGCTGGACGGTCGCGTAACGGCGGCGCTGCCCGATCGAGTCGCCGAGCACCCCGGCGGTGACGGCCGCCAGGCTCACGACGGTGAGCATGGTCGGCACGTCGTCGAGGAAGCCGAGGGCGACGGCCACCGATCCTTGCAGGACGGCGACCGCGATCACCACCGGGATCGCAACGCGCCGCGACCGGACGGCGGCCACGTTGCCGGCCAGGACGTCGGTGACGACCAGCATGATGGCGGCGAGGATCCTGCCGTAGATCTGGTCGGGCACGGCGAACAACACGGCGACGCTGCCGACCAGAACCACCACGAGGGCCGCCAGCGGTGAACGGCGTGCCAGGCTCACCGGCAGGAGCAGGGCCAGGCCCATCCCCGCCAGCCATTGCAGGGCGGCGGGGTCGCCGGGCAGGGTGACGGCCAGGAACAGGGCGAACGGGAACAGGAACGCGCCGAGCCAGGCCGGCACGGCACCCGTCCGGAAGTGTGCGGCAGGCATGCGGCAGATCGTAATGACGCGGGGACCGTCCGGGCATCGGCCCACGGGCGTAAGCCCGTGGGCTATCCCGGATGCCGACCACGGGCCGATGTGCCGGGCCACGCCGTCCCGGCACGGTGTGCGCCATGACATTGATCAGACGCCTGCGGACGGCACTGGTGATCACCACGGTCGTGGTGGCGCCCGCGACGGGTTCGGTGCTGGCCGCGCCCGCCACCGCGCCGGTCCTGCCGCCCGCCGGCGCCGCCGCCTGGCAGGCCGACCGGCGGCAGCTGCCGGACCCGGTGACCGCCACCCCGTCCGAGGTCCGCGCCTGGTTCGCCGCCATGCCGGCGGCCCGGCAGGCCGCGCTGGCCGCCGAGCACCCGGGTGTGGTCGGCAACCTGGACGGCGCGCCGATCGCCCTGCGGTACGCGGCGAACCGGCGGTCTCTGCAGGAGTCCGGAGTGGACCACCCCGACGGCGACTACCTGATCTTCGACCCGCGGGGACGGGGCCGGGTCGCCCAGGTGTTCGGCGACCTGTCCACGGCGTTGCGGGTCGCGGTTATCGTGCCCGGCATGCGGAACCGGCTGGCGAACTTCTGGCGTGGCGTCGGCGGGCAGGCGTACCGTTCGCCGGCCGTGCAAGCCGCCGACCTGCAGCGGGCCGGGTCCGGTCCGGGCGGTCTCGCGGTGATCGCCTGGCTCGGCTACGACGCTCCCCAAGGTTTCGACGAGGCCGGCCGGCCCCACCTGTCGCAGAGCGGCGCCACCGCGCTGACCCGCTTCGTGGACGGTCTCGCCGCGGTCCGCCCGGACGCCACGATCGCGCTCCTCGGGCACAGCTACGGATCCACGGTGATCGGGCACGCCGCGCCCCGGCTCTCCCCGCGGGTGACCGACCTCGCCGTGTTCGGCAGCCCCGGCATGGGCGTGGACAGCGCCGCCGCGCTCCGCACCGGCGCGCGGGTCTGGGCCGGGCAGAGCACCGGAGACTTCGTCGCCTGGGTTCCGCCGGGCCGGTTGTTCGGCATGGGCCACGGGGCCAAGCCGGTGGACCCGGGATTCGGCGCCCGGCTGTTCCCCACCGCCGACGTCTCCGATCACGACCACTATCTGTCGCCCGGCACCGACTCGTTCACCGCGCTGGCCGGGATCGCCGGAGGCCGGCGGTGAGCCTGGCGGTGCGGCTCGACGCCGCCACCCCGGCACACCGCGACCGTACGGTCGACGCCCTGCGCGCCGTGGCGATCCTCGGCGTGGTCCTCGGGCACTGGCTGGTCTCCGCGGTGGTGAGCGACCCGGCCCGGGCCACCGCCTGGCACGGCGCGAGCCCGCTGCGCGAGCATCCGGCGCTGATCCCGGCGACCTGGGTGCTGCAGACCCTCGGCCTGTTCTTCCTGGCCGGCGGATATTCGGCCGCCCGCGGCATCCGCGGCCGCCATCTGCCCTGGCTCGGCGCCCGGGTCGTCCGGCTGGCCCGGCCGGTCGCGGTGCTCGCCGCGGTCTGGGTGCCGGCCTGGCTGCTGCTGCGGGCCACCGGCGCGCCGGAGAGCACCTTGCACGTGGTGCGCTCGTTACTCGTACACCCGCTGTGGTTTCTGCTGGTCTATCTGGTCCTGACCGGGTGTGCCCCGGCGCTGCGGGCCGCCGTCCGCCGGTACGGCCTGTGGCCGCTGCTGCCGTTGCTGCCGCTGGTCGCGGCCTCGGACATCGGCCGTCACCTCGACCTGGCGGCCTGGTCCCGCCCGGTGGCGACGGTGGCCGGCTGGGCGGTGCCGTACCTGTTGGGCATCGCGCTGGCCGAGGGCCGTCTCCCGCGCCGTGCCGGACTGGTGCTGCTGCCGGTCGGTGTCGCCGCGGGCGCCGCGCTGGTGCTGCTGGCCGGCTATCCGGCGAGCGCGGTCGGGGTGCCCGGCGACGGCTGGTCCAACCTCGATCCGCCGTCGCTGTTCGCGCTGGCGCTGGCGGCCGCCCAGATCGGCGTCTATCTGCTGGTCCGCGACCGGCTGGCCGGCTGGCTGCGGCATCCGGCCCGCTGGACCCCGGTCGCCGTGCTGAACATGGCCGCGATGACGGTGTTCTGCTGGCATCAGAGCGCCCTGCTGCTGGTCACCTTCGCCGGCGTGCCCGCCGGCCGGCTGCCCGGCCTGCTGGACGAACCCACCGGCGCCTGGCCCGTCCACCGCCTCCTGTGGCTACCGGTCTTCGCGCTCACTCTGGCCGCCCTCTGCTCGGCCTTCCACCGCTGGGAACGACCCCGCTGACCGGCTGTCCGAGACCTGCGCCACTCCGGGCCGGGCTGGTCACCCGCATCCGCTAGCGTGCAGCGCCATGCGACTACTGAAGATCGTTTTCGGGGCGTTGCTTGCCGTGGTCACGCTGGCGGGCTGCGGCCTCTTCGAGGAGTCCGCCGACGAGCGGCTGGCCCGGGAACTCGACCAGCACGCCACCTTCACGGTCTTCATGGACGACGAGGCGACCGAGCGGCAGAAGTCGGACGTGCGCGCCTGGCTCGAGAAGCGGCCCGGCATCACCGAGATCACCTTCGAGGACAGGGCGGCTGCCGCCGCGAAGGCACGAAAGCTGTTCGCGGACGAGCCGGAGTTCCTCGAGTACCTGAACGAGGACACCCTGCCGGAGTCGTTCCGTCTGAGACTCGAGAACAGCGCCGCCACCCGCGAGATCCGCGACACCGCCGCCGGCAAGGAGCTGGAGGCGCTGCCGGGCGTCCGGCAGGTCGTCTACCCCTGCACCTCGGTCGAGGAATGCCGCAAGGACAATCCGTTCTGGCCGAGCCCGAGCCCGGCGCAGAGCGCGGGAGGCCGCTGAACCGGGCGGCCCGGCAGGAGCGGGGACGCAGCGCCGCCAGCAGATCAGCGTGCTCGCGGCCGGTGCCACCGGGTGCGGCGACGTAGAGCTGCACCGCTGTCACGCCCGGCTGGACGAAACGGGTGATCCGCTCGCGGCACTCCTCGGGATGCCCGTGCAGCCACAGCTCGTCCACGAGATCGTCGGGCAGGGCCAGCGCGGCGCCCCGGGCGTCACCCTGCAAGAACCGCTGATGCGACGCGGCCAGCCGGTCGCCACGGCCGAGCCATTCGTGGAACCTGCGGTACGGCTCCTGGTTCAGGATCCAGCCGAGGAAGCGCCGTCCCCGCTCCCGTGCCAACGCGGCGTCCGGGGTGGGGCAGACGAAGAGCTTGACCACCATTACCTGATCGGTACGCCGTACGCCGGTCCCGTCGAGCACCCGGGGCAGATCGTCCGCGGTCAGCAGGTTCACCACCGCTCCGTCGCCGTCCTCGAACGCGAGCCGGGTCATCCGCGGGCGCAATGCTCCGACAAGCACTTTCGGCCGCGGCCGGGGCACGTCGGGAAGCTGGAATCCCCGTACCGCGAAGGTCTCGAACGTCTCGTCCACCCTCTCCCCCGCGAACGCGGCACGGAGAAGACGCAGCGTGTCCCGCACCCGGGCCAGCGGCCGCTCGAACGGGACCCCGTTGAGCGCCGTGACATGCGCCGGCACCGACGAGCCGATGCCGAGCAGCAGCGGCTCGCGGCTGAGCCCGGCCAGCGTCGCCGCGGTCTGGGCCAGCACGCCGGGACCTCGTGTGGACACCGGGATCACCGCCGATCCGAGGCGAAGCTCCGGCCGCCACGCCGCGGCCGCCGCCAGTGGGGTGATCGCGTCCGGGCCCCCGCCCTCGGTATCCCACCCACGCCGGCCCGCGCAATCAGGGCGGAAAGGCTCAGCGGACCGGAGCCGGGTGTCGATGAGGAATCCCGCGACACGGTTCGGGCTACGGTGGTGGATCACCGGGTGTCAGGCGGGGGCCGGCGCACCCGCGCAATGCTGTGAAACTCATCGCAAGAAGCCACAAGAGGGCTGGAGTAGATGCCGCGATGGCAACCTACATCCGGTGGCGCCTCGATCGCGTCATCGAGGAAGACGCATGGTGTTACGCCGAACTCGACGAGACGCGATGGGTCACACGCTACGTGGAGCGGCGCGAGAACAACGACGACGCCACCTTCGCCGCCGCATCGCTCGCTGAGGAAATGCGGCTGAGGGACGAGGAAGGGCTTCCCGCCCTGAGCGCGTACCACAGCGAGTACGGATGGACCCCGGAAGCGGCCGTCGAATACCGCTTCCGGGAGATCTCCGTGGAACAGTTCGAGGCGATCTGGCGGCAGGCCAGGCACGCCTGCGAGGCCGGTCTCCGGGCGCACCGGAGGTGATGGGTCACCGGAAGTAACGGGTCACCGGAGCCGGCCAGTCGTCAGAGGTGGTGGACGGTCAGGACGGCGTCGGCGAACGCCGCCGGCGCCTCCTGTGGGAGGTTGTGACCGGCATCGATCAGGCGATGCTGGTGGGCGGCGCGGAACATCGGAGCGTGGTCGGCGGTGCCGTTCGGCTTCAGGGTGTCGGTGGCGCCGTCCAGGGTCACCGCCGGAACAGTGATCTTCGGACGGGCGGCGAGGCGTACCTCGAGATCGTCGTAGGCCGGATCGCCCGCGGCCTGGCCGAGCGCGTGCCGGTAGGCGTGGATGACGACGTCGACGAAGTCCGGGTTGTCGAACGACGGAGCGGTCCGGTCGAACGTCGCACTGTCGAACGCCCACCGGGGCGACCACTGCCGCCACAGCATCCGGCACAGGTCGCGGCGGTGCGCGGCCAGGCTCTCCCGGCCGCGTTCGGTCTGGAACAGGTGCTGGTACCACACGGCGTGCTCGGCCACCGGGTCGTACCCGTGCCGTTGTCGCTCGATGTCGATGATGTCGTAACCAGCAAGCGAGACCAGCCCGGCCACCCGCCCCGGCCACAACGCCGCGGCGACGCAGGACGCCAGGCCACCCCAGTCGTATCCGGCCACGATCGGCCGGTCGAGCGCATTCACCCGCTCCATGGTCCGACCCTACGGACGAAGTGATCGGTCGGCGAATCACCGGTGGGAGATCGTGTGGAGGTTCCGTGATGGGCCTTTCGCGCGGTGACGGCTGCGGGCCAGGGTTTCGGCCATGGACTTTCGGCAGCATCTCGCGACGTTTCAGGAGCACGCCCGCCGCCGGGCCGGGCAGGACGAGCCGCAGCCGGCCGGTGGGCGGCTGCCGCGGGCGCTGATCCGCAGCATCCAGCGGTTCCAGGCCGGTGAGGACGGGGACGGGACCAGTGTGATCGCGGCGGCGGAGCGGGCCGGCGATCCGGTCTATCTGGCGGCGGTGCGGCTTTTCGTGGCCGAGGAGCAGAGCCATGCGGTACGGCTGGCGCGCGTGCTGCGGTACGCCGGGGCGGAGACGATCGGCGGGCACTGGACCGACACCGTCTTCGTTCTGGTACGCCGTGGTGGCGGCCTGCGACTGGAGCTGATGACGTTGATGCTGGCCGAGGTGGTGGCGCTGCGGTATTACCGGGCGCTGCGTGACGGCTGCGGCGACCCGTACGTCTCCGGGGTCGCCGCCCGGATCCTCGCCGATGAGGAGCGGCACGTGCCGTTCCACTTGGACCGGCTGCGGCAGGGTTTCGCCGCGGCCCCACGGGCCGGCCGGTTCGCCGCAGCCGTGGGATGGTGGGTGCTGATGGTGGGCGCGGCGCTCGTGGTCGCCGCCGATCACGGCGGCGCGCTGCGTGCTCTGGGCCTGGCCCGCCACCGGTTCGTGACCGATGTCCTGCGCCTCTTCCGCCCGATGGCCGCCTCTGTCTTCGGCCGCCGGGTCGCCGCAGCTCAGCAAGGGGCCGCCGAGCAGGAGGCGGCCGGGCAGAAGGCCGTCGGACAGAAGGCGGCCCGGCAGAAGGCGCTGCTGGGAAGCTGAGGGCAGGATGGCAACCTCAGGTCCGTCCCGGGATCGGCTGGATCCTCCGAGGCGGTGAGCGGCCGGGCAGACTTCAGTCGGACGGCGGGGCGAGGGTTGGCGGGCCGACAGGCGGCGCGGCGACGGGCGGAAAGCCGGCGGACGGCGGGGCGATCGACGGAGGATCCGCGGCGGGATCGCCGGTGGCGGGATCGCCGGTGGCGGGATCGCCGGTGGCGGGATCGCCGGTGGCGGGATCGCCGGTGGCGGGATCGCCGGTGGC
>NZ_BOMZ01000091.1 GCF_016862455.1 Actinoplanes utahensis | reverse complement strand
GGGATCGCCGGTGGCGGGATCGCCGGTGGCGGGATCGCCGGTGGCGGGATCGCCGGTGGCGGGATCGCCGGTGGCGGGATCGCCGGTGGCGGGCGGCTCAGGATCGGGGTTCTCGGTCCAGGCGAAGGCCAGGGCGCCACCGGTCAGGGTGAGGAGCAGGCCGATGATGAAGCCGCCCATGTTGGACGTGAGCCAGGAGGCGAGGGCGCACAGAATCACGATCAGCGAGTAGAACAGCCGCTGTGCCGGGTTGAACCAGAGCAGCAGGGCGCAGATGATGATCACGACCGGGACCAGGTACCCGATGAAGCCCTGCATTCCGACGTGCAGCACCACACCGAGCGGCGCCCACACCGTCAGCAGGATCTCCGCGCCGCCGAGCAGCACGAACAGGCCGGCCCAGAACGGGCGGCTGCGGCGCCACTCGCGCCACCCCCGCCGGGCGCGGTGACCCTGCGGGGGTGCGGCGGTGCGGGCCGGCTGAGGTTCGGGAGCCTCTTCCAGTACGCCGTCGAAGAACATCGTCAGCAGCCGTCCTCGGTGAACGCCATCCGCAGGTTCGGCAGGTAGAACGTGGCGGCGGTGGTGGCGTAGTTGTTCTGCCGCAGGTTGGTGAGGGTCACTTCCTCGGCCTGCTGACCGAACACGCCGATCGCGCCGCTCTTGCCGGGCACCCGGTTCAGGGTGCTGGCGTCCTGGCCGATGTCGATGGCCTTGAAGGTGGCGTTCGCGGTGATCACGTCGGAGTCGACGACGAGGGTGTCGGCGGTGACCTTGTTCTGCGCGCTGCCGGCGGTGATCTTCAGGTTGATGCCGCCGAGGGCGATGCTCTGGCACAGCCCGTCGAGTTCGGCGTCGCGGATGGCGGAGACGATCACGAGGACCTGGCCGCCGGTGTCGCCCTCGTTGGGGCTGCCCTCGACCATGTTGTCCATCTCGGCGTACTGCGCGAAGCCGTAGCCGTGCAGTTTGGGCGAGGTGACCGCGAACGGCATGCCGGAGATGGAGAAGGAGGCGGCGAGCACTCCCTGACCGGTGAGCAGGACCAGGCCGGCGGTGGCCGCGAGGCCGCCGAGCAGGACCGCGGTGAACCGGCGCCAGCGGGTCCGGCCGTATGTGGAGGACATGCACTCTCCTGACGTGTCTGGCGGCGGGACGATCGTCGCCGAGGGCGGCACTGCGGATACCGCCCGGCATCGATCGCCATCGGCGTACCTCAATGGATTTCCGGGAAGTTACGCCGCGGTAATGAAAGCCGTCAAGGCTTGCCGCCCGCATTCCAGTCAGTGAAAAACCTCGCCGGTATCTGACGGCGCGCACGGGGCCACCACCCGCTCACCACCGGTCGGCGCGGCCAGCTCGGCGGCGGCCGCGTCCCGGCCCACGAACGGCGCCATCGTGAAATAGCCGAGCATCGGCAACAGCTCAGGCAGCGCCGCGACCCGGCCGGTCGAGACGTGCCCGTAGATGGTCGCGTAGACCCCACCGACCAGGGTCTCGATCAGGCCGTCGGGCACCGGCGGCGCGTCGGTGAAGAACCGGGCGAACCGGGTCAGCAGCTCGGTGCGCTCCCGGCGCGCAGCCGGGCCGGCCGCGTCGATCTCGACGATCGCCATGGTGGCGAAGGCCGGCACGCTGGCCAGCACCTCGAGCAGCACCTTCAGCGCGGCCCGGGTCCCGGCGCGCCAGTCGGCGGCCTGCGCGTACGCGTCGTCCATCATCCGCAGCACCACCGCCGTGCCGTGCCGGTAGGTGTCCAGGAACGCCTCCTCCTTGCCGCCGAACAGCGCGTAGAAGGCCGGCCGGGTCACCCCGGCCGCGGTGCAGATGTCGCTGACCCGCGCGTTGACGTACCCCTTCTCGGCGACCGTGTGCACGAGCGCGTCGTAGAGCCGCTCGCGCTGGGTGGCGGCCACCGCCTCGGGGGTCATCGACCGCGGGCCGCGCTTGATCGCGCGGGCCGGATCGCGACCGGCCCGGGCACCCGGAAGCGGGCTCATCACCTGTTTAGTCATCGTCATCCTTCAATGTCTTGACATGACATACCGCCGGGGTTTCTCATACCGGGGAGGCGGCTCCCCATGCACAACCCTCAGTATCGCCGCTTCGGCACCATCCCGGAACGCTGCGGAAACGGCCGGGCCACCTCGTCCTCACCACAAAGGATGGTGGCGCCCATGCGCCCGTCACGCCTCGTCTCCGCGCTCGCCATGATCACCACGGTGCTGGCCGGCACCGCGGTCCCCGCACAGGCCGCCCCGGGCGGCGCCTACACCGGCCTGGACCAGTGCCCGCTCACCGCCGCCGCCATGAAGGACCCGGCGAACCTGCAGGTCGGATGCGTCCACTCGGTCACCGAGGGCGGCAGCATCACGATCGGATCCACCACGGTGCAGTTCAAGGATCCCATCACCGTCCAGTTCGGCGTCTACTGGCCGGCGAGCGCGCCGGTTCGGGAGTTCCCGGACGGCTCGGTCGCCAACGTGTACTCGACGGTCCCGGCCGCCGGCGGGAAGACGCTCGTCGCCAAGCCGCTCCAGGTCACCCTCCCCGGCATCGCGAACGTCATCCCCGGGGTGACGAGCGTGTTCGCCCAGGTGGAGCCGGCCGGGCCGATCACCGAGTTCCTGCCGCTCGCCACCGGATCGAACGCGCCGGTCTTCATCCTGCCGGTCAAGCTGCGGCTGCGGAACGCGCTGTTCGGGCCGCGCTGCTACATCGGCTCGGACACCAGCCCGATCCGGTTCCAGCCGACCACCGGCACCACCAGCCCGCCGCCGCCGAACCAGCCGGCCACCGGTGACCCCGGAACGCTGAACGTCGTCCCCGACCCGAACGGCTTCCAGACCCTCGGGGCAGGGTTCAGCGGCGCGACGCTCGTCGACAACGCGTACGCCGTACCGAAAGCCCATGGTTGCGGCCTGATCCCCGGCAGCCTGGACCCGCTCATCAACCTCGCCTTCGGCCTGCCCTCCGCGGCCGGCCGCAACGCGGTGGTGTTCGCCGCCAACGACACCGCCTTCGCGGTGTCGCCCAGCCTCGACGACCTCACCCAGGCGCTCGCCGCCTCCTGAGAAGAACTCTCCTGGCAGGAAAGCCTCGTAGGAAAAGGAGTGCACCCCCATGCACAGCAAGCGCATCGCCGCCGCCCTGACCGGCGCTCTCGTACCCCTGCTCATGGCCGGCCCGGCTCTCGCCGACGACGACACCGTGCTGACCAGCGGCAGCCCGGCCGGCACCGCGGTTCCGGCCGGTGACACCATCGCGGCCGGCATCACCACCGGCAGCCAGGCGGTCTTCGCCACCGCGCCGGGCGGCGCCAACGGCATGAAGTGCGACGCCTCCAGCCTCAGCGCCGCCGTCGTCGACAACCCGGTCGCGCCCGGCGCCGCCTCGCTCAGCGCCACCCTCGGCCTGTCCGCCTGCACGGTCACCGGCGTCCCCGGGGTGATCGGCGTCAACAGCGTGACGATCAACAATCAGCCGTACGCCACCACGGTCGCCAGCGACGGAACGGTCACGGTGACCGGCACCGACACCGCCCCGATCAAAGCGACCCTGGTCCTGCGGTCCCTGCTCGGGTCGGTGACCTGCGTCTTCGTCGCCAACGGCACCACCATCACCGGCGTCGCCGACAACACCGACAACTCGATCAGCTTCACCGACCAGCAGTTCGACAAGAGCACCGGCCCGGCCGCGTGCGTCCCCAACGGCTACTTCACCGCGAAGTACACCCCGGTCGTGGACTCGGCCGCCGCGCCGGTCTTCGTCAACTGACGACCGCCCGCTCCGCCGGCCGCGGTCAGGCGAGTTGCCCGGTCCGGCCCCGGAGCAGGCGCACCCCCGTCCACGCCGACCAGATCAGATAGCAGGGGATCAGCAGCAGCACGGACAGCATGGTCCCCGCCGACGCCACCGGGGCGGCGGCGGGGACGTGCGACACCAGTTGCACCCCGGCCAGGACACCGGTCAGTCCCAGCCCGCCGGCCACCCCGAGCAGCGCCAGCGACCGGGGGCAGTCACGCCGGGCCAGGCTGACCGCGCTCGCCACGACCAACCACACGCCGGGGACCACCGCGCCGGCGATCGCGATCAGCGGGACGCCGACGGCCACCGAGAGCGCGCCGGACGCGACCGGGCCGGTGCCGGCGAAGATCGACAGCAGCGCGGCGCCCGTGTACCGCGGCAGGCCGCCCCCGTGCCGCCGGGCACGGCGGAACGTGTGGACGGCGACGAACCCGAACATGCCGAACGGCGAGACCAGGAAGAGGAACTCGGCGGCCCCCTCGCCCAGCGCCGACGCGAACAGGATCGCGGAGCCGCCCAGCAGCGGCATGACGAGAAGACCGGCGCCGGTCAGGGCGGCCACCACCCGGCCCGGCTGCGGCAACGGCGGCTCGGCGACCCGGTGACACCAGGCCAGAACCGGCGCCTTCAGCACGATGTCCAGGGCGAACCACCAGCGGCGCACGCCGCGCACCTCGATCAGCAGGCCGGCCGACTCCTCCCGCCAGCGGGCCCGGTGCGGCGGCGGCAGGATCAGCGAGGCCACGGCGAGCACGGTGGTCAGGAACCTCATCAGTACGCACCTCCGGGCAGCGCCCGGGGGGCCGGGGCGGGGATCGGCCGGCCACGGACCGCGGCAGCGCGCGCCTCGGTCACGCCGGTCGCGGTCAGCAGGTAGTAACGGCGGCGGGGGCGGCCGGCCTCGTGCGGGTCGACGTCCTCCCAGCGGCTGGTGAGCCAGCCACTGTGCTCGAGGCGGGCCAGGATCGGATAGATGGTGCCGGGTGGCAGGCCGGTGCCGTCGACGATCTCGAGGCCGAACCGTTCCGTGCCGGGCTCGGTCAGCAGAAGGTCCAGCACCAGCCGTACCTGAAGGGTCATCCGGGGCATACTCGTACTCTATATAGGGTCCGCTCGTTCCGAAAGCCCCGCCCGATCGGCCACCACCTGCTGCAGCCCGGCGTGGCGCTGCACGGAACGCACGGCGACAAGGACGGGAAGGTCGAGCTGCCCGCGGACAGCGCGCCGGAGGAGGGACTCCTGCTCGCCGGTGGCGGCCGTCTGTGGGTGCGCGGCGCCGGAACCGTGGCCCTGGACGCGGCCACCGGCACCGAGACCGGGCGGTCCGAACAGGCTCCCGTCCTGGTCCTGGCCGACGGCGGCTGCTGTACGGGGCTCCGCTGGCCGTCGGGAAGCCGCCCGGTCGAGGACCGGCCGGTTCCGGCCGACGATACGGCGGAACCTGCCGTACGACATCCGGGAACGGCCTACGTTGGGGGCGTGATCTCGGAGGTGCGAAGGCGACCGTCGCTCGCCGATCTCAGCGTACGGATCAAGATCCTCGGGGCTGTCGCGGTGGCCGCCCTGGTGGCCCTGGTCGTCGGCGTCACCGGCTTGACCGCGCTCAGCGACAGCAGCGCGAGAGCCCAGCTGATCTACAACAGCTCGCCGAGCAGACCAACCTGCTCGCGCTGAACGCCACCATCGAGGCGGCCCGGGCCGGGGACGCCGGCAAGGGCTTCGCCGTGGTCGCCTCCGAGGTCAAGGACCTGGCCCAGGAGACGGCCCGGGCCACCGAGGACATCTCCCGCCGGGTCGAGGCGATCCAGGCCGACACCGGCGGCGCGGTCGACGCGATCGGCCGGATCTCCGAGGTGATCGCCCGGATCAGCGACTTCCAGACCACGATCGCCTCCGCGGTGGAGGAGCAGACCGCCACCACCGCGGAGATGAACCGTAGCGTCTCGGAGGCCGCCGTCGGCACCGGTGACATCTCGCGGAGCATCACCGGTGTCGCGCAGGCCGCACAGAACACCAGCCTGGGTGTCACCGAGACGCAGGCGGCGATCAGCGAGCTGGCCCGGATGTCGACCGACCTGAGCACCCTGGTCTCCCGTTTCCGGGTGTGAGGGTGTGACGGTGTGACGCCTCAGGCAGGCGTCTCGAACTCCGGGCACTTCGGGTTGGGCTCGGCGGTGGCGGCCAGCTTCATGTCGCCGAGCTGCTTGACCGACGCCTTGGTGATGGCCTTCAGGCTGCGTTCCGGCTTGAAGCCCTGCACCGCGCTGGTGTAGTTGCCGTCCGGCGCCGGGTAGACCACGAGCCGCTTGCCGTCGATGTAGGCGCAGGCCGCGTCGCCGCTGCCCCAGCCCATGATCTGGTGACCGTGGTAGGTCTCGTAGAAGCCGGGCTTCTTGCCGTGACCGGCGTCACCGGGCGTCTCGGGCTCGCCGGCCAGGGCGGTGCCGGCGGCTGCCAGCGCCGCGACGGCCGCGACCACGATGGTGGCCGTTCGCTTCGGGAACCATTTTTGACGTTGCATCGAAATCATCACCCAATACGTGCCGCTGCGATCGGAGGAAACCGGACCGTATTCGATCCGGGGCCATTTCAGAAAGCGTGACACGCGCGCCACGCCGAGCATTAACCCCGGCGGTGTACATGATTTCGATTACGGGCTCCGGTCTGCTTCCATGTGGCGAAACGTCCGAAATGACGGGGTTCCCATGACTGACATCAAACGCCGTGACGTACTTCGTTACAGCGCTGCCGGGACTGCCATCGCCGCATCCGCACTGGTCGGGGCGCAGGCACTGGCGGCTCCCGAGCCCGCGGCCGGCGCTCCCGAGGCCACGGCCGGCCAACAGAAGATCGATCCGCGCGACTTCGACGAGATCTACAAGGGAAAACGGATCCGCGGCCGTTATCTGCTCGGCGGGAAAAACGAGCTCCTGATCAATGGAAAAGCGCTCGCGCTCACCGCGATCCCGACCCTCTTCGTCCCCGAGGACGGGCGGAAGCCGTACGTCGGAATCGGTCTGATCAGCGCCGTCAACCACTACGACCCGGTGGAGATCGAGCTCAGCATCGACGGCCTCAAGAAGCTGGTGAGGAAGATCGTCGACATTCTCGGTGACCTCGAACTCAGCGACGAGGCCGCCCAGGCGCACGTGCACTGACCCGATCTCGAAAGGCGATTCACCTCCCATGGCCGTACGCAGAAGCATCGCCACCATGACGAGCGCGGAGAAGACCGCGTTCGCCAACGCCATGCGCCAGCTCAAGACCACATCCGTCAACGGGCGCAACTACAACTGGTACATCGACCAGCACATCACCTTCTTCGCGCGTACCTCCGACAACATCAGTCACGCCCACCAGTCGCCGTCGTTCTTCCCGTGGCATCGCGAATATCTGCGGCTGCTGGAGTTCGACCTGCAGACGGTCAGCGGCAACCCGAACCTGTTCCTGCCGTACTGGGACTGGACCGGCTCGGTGTCGCCGTTCACCGCCGACTTCTGCGGCGCGATCACCAACGGCAGCGTGTCCAGCGGCAACTTCAGCCCGAACTGGGGCTGGTCGGTGTACCGCAGCAGCATCGCCACCAGCTTCCTGCAGCGGCGGCTCGGGCAGAACGCCTCGCGGCCCACCGCGACGACGGTGAACAACGTGCAGAGCTACTCCGTCTACGACCAGTCACCGTGGAACTCGACGGTGTCCAACAGCTACCGCAACCGCAACGAGATCGAGCTGCACAACCGGGTGCACAACTACGTCGGCGGCCACATGGGCACCCGCGAGGCCCCCAACGACCCGGTGTTCTGGCTGCACCACTGCAACATCGACCGGCTGTGGTGGCTGTGGCAGCAGAGCCGCGGCATCGACACGTACCAGCCGCGCACCGGGTTCACGGGCGGCGTCATCGACAACACCGAGACGATGCGGCCGTTCGCGGCCGGGCGTACCCCGTCGGCGGTCCGGGACATCACCGCCCTCGGTTACAGCTACACCTGATCGACCACGGGCGGAGGGGGTGCGGGCCGCGGCCCGTACCCCCTCCGCCGTATCGGCTGGCCACTTCCTCCCGGTGCGAACGCTGCGCCTCGGCGATCCCGGCGGAACGCCTGGAGGTGCTGCCGCACGCCCGGTTCTGCGTCCCCTGCCGGCAGGAACACAACGACTGAGGGTACGTTCCGGCCGGCCCGCACTGCTGTCTCGGCCGCGGCGAGACAGCAGTGACGACCAGCCGGGGGTGAACGCGTCAGCGGCGGGTCAGGTGCCAGGCGGCGGAGAGCAGGCCGGCCGCGAGGGCGATCTTCAGGGCGTCGCCGAGCAGGAACGGGAGGAGACCGGCGCGGCCGCGGCGCTGCGCCTGCTCGCCTGACCGGCCGTTCGGTTCGGTCGCTCAGGCAGGTTGGCGTGGCCACGGCCAAAGCCGGGGCCACGCCTGGTAGCCGATCAGCCAACACTCGCGGGCCACCGGTCAGAGCGGCAAGTCCACCACCTCGGCCATCGACACCGACAACCGCCGGTGGAACGTGTGCCCGCCCCGCTCTGACCAGCCGGTCGCCAGGACGAGCACCGGCTCGGATTCCGCGGTCAGCTCACCATCCCGCTACGCTGCAGCAGGTCGTGCACGAGGTCGTCGCACAGCGCGGCGACCTCCTCGTTGCCGCTGCCCCCCGCCAAGCGGATCCGGGCCGCGCATTCCTCCAGCACCGAGGCGATAATCAACCCGCGCACGGTAGGCATCACGACCGACGTCGTACTCCCCTGCTCCTGCGCCAGGTCCTCCCGCTTCTCGGCGATCTCCCGCGCCAACGGCACCGGAAGAGCCTGCACGGCTCCCGCCGCGTCCTGCGTGTACTGCTTTCGGGAGATCCAGATCTCGTCGCTCACGTGACTCCTCTCCATTTCCTACCGGCCATCGCGCCGGGCACCATCGATCTTGCCCGCCGGGCACCAGTAGCGGCCCGGGGCGAAGCCGGCCATCGTCGGGTGGTCCCGGTATCGGGATTCATCGATCATTGTTGTGGCAGTAGCTGCCGGCTCATCCCATGCCCCTCTGGCCACCGCTTCAACGGATGACCCTCCGGCCGCCGGCTCACTCGATGCACCTCTGGCCCTCGGCGGCGAGGGCCAGATAGGAGACCTTGCCGTCCTTCACGTCGATCCGGTAGTGATTGGCCCAGCCCCAGCCGTTCTTCTCGTCACCGACGGCGAAGTCCCAGTCCGGATACGCTTTCCGCACCGCGGCGACCGTGCTGCCCAGCCGGATGCCCCGCGGGGTGCGGACACTGCCGTACGCGGCGATGCTGGACAGGCCGAGCCCCGGGGTGAAGTACACGGTGGCATCGGTGCCGCGGATCTTCGAGACGCCGCAGTCGCCGGTGAAGTCCTCCACCCGGTAACCGGTGATCAGCCCGGTGGCCTCGGCCTCCGCGCGGCTCATGCCGAGCTGGAGCTCGCCCAGCCCGTTCGGCCCGAGCAGAGGTGTGACGGGTCTCGTGGAGGCGGCCGGTTCGCTGGACGCCGCCCCGGTCGGTGACGTGCTGGTGGCGGCCGAGGTGGCCGGGGCGGTCGGGGTGGCCGGAGTGCTCGCGGACGCCGAGGTGGCCGGGGCGGGCGTTGCGGTGGCCGAGGCGGGCGGGCTGGTCGCCGCGCCGGCCGGCTGCGCGAAACCGTCCACGTGCTGTGGGCCGCCGGCGCAGGCGGCCGCCGCCAGGGCGGTACCCAGGAGAACCGCGGAGATCCTGATCATGCGCATGCGTCTTTCCTATCCCCCGGCGGCATCGCGTCATCAGGTGGGATGCGCCCCCGGGGCGGCGAGTTCGGCGATCTGGGTAACGGAGCGATAACAGCCCGGCCGCTCAGACGGTCAACATGTACCGAAATACCGGATGAGTCGGGTTGTAGCGCTGAAGGTAGTGACATGAAGAGAACAGTGCCCGCACTCGTCGCCCTCGCGGCACTCGCCGTGCCGTCGTCAGCTCTGCTCACCGGCCGGCCGGCCGTCGCCGCCCCGGCCCCCACCTCCGCTCCCGCCCCCGCGGAGAAACCGTGGGAGAGCATCGTGGTCAGCGGCGAAGGTGAGGTGTCCGGGACGCCCGACACGGTCACCGCGACCTTCGGGGTGGAGACCAGCGCGCCCACCGTCGGCGAAGCCCTCGACCGCGCCAACACGGCGGCCACCCGGATGCGGGACGCGCTCGTCGGCGCCGGGCTGGCCAAAGCCGACCTGCAGACGTCGAACGTCGACATCAACGCCACCCGCGACGACGACCAGAAGATCACCGGGTACACGGTGAATCAGGGTCTCACCGCGAAATCCCGGGACCTGGCCCGGGTCGGCGCGGTCATCTCGGCGGCCGTCGCGGCCGGTGGCGACGCGGCCCGGCTGAACGGGGTGGCGTTTGCGATCGAGGACGACACCGCCCTGCTCACCGAGGCGCGGAAGAAGGCGTTCGCGGAGGCCCGCGCCAAAGCGGAGCTCTACGCCCGGGAGGCGGGCCGGCCGCTCGGCCGGGTCGTGCGGGTGAGCGAGGCGACGGACGGCGACGAGACGCCGGTCTACAAGCAGCACTACTACAGCGGCATGGCGGCCGCCGACTCGGCGACCGTACCGATCGAGCCGGGTCGGCAGTCGGTGTCGGTCACCGTCACCGTGGAGTGGACCCTCGGGTAAGCCGGTGTAGCGCGGCCTGCCCGGGCGGGCCCCAACTCGGTTTCCCGCCGGGCCGGCCGCGCACACCGTCGTCCCCGATCAGCATGCCGCTGAGAGCCCGGGCCATCGCCCAGCCCCGGGCCCGCCGCACGAGGGCCTCATCGACGACCGGGCGGTGAACCGCAGCCTCACCCGAGGCCGAACGGTCAACCACAGCCTCACCCGAGACCGGACGGTCAACCACAGCCTCACCCGAGACCGGACGGTCAACCGCAGCGTCGTCCAGCACCGGGCGGTAGGCGGCGAGGAAGTCGTCGACGGCGTCCGGGAGCAGGAGCCAGGCCGCGGAGAGGTCGTACGCCGGGTCGCCCGCACAGACATCCCCGAAGTCGATCACGCCGCAGAGCGTCCCGTCGCTGGTCAGGACGTTGGCCGGATGGAGGTCGGCGTGCAGCCACACCGCCGGTCCCGCCCACGACGGCGCCGCGACCGCGTCCGCCCAGACCGCCCAGACCGCATCGGGGTCGTCGATCAGCCCGCGTTCGGTGGCGGCGGTGAGCCCCGCCGCGAACTGGCCGGCCCGCTCGGCCAGCGGCCCCCCTCGGTGCCGTCCGGCGGGCGCGCCGCAGGGCGCGGGCCGGTGCAGCGCCGTCAGGAATGCCGCCAGTTTGACGGCCGCATCCGCTCCGCGGGTGACCGGGCTGCGGTCGGCGGGTTCACCGGGTACCCAGGTGGTGATCAGCCACGGCCGGGGAAACCGTGCCGACGGCTCCCCGAGCCGCTGCGGAACCGGAACCGGCAGCGGCAGCCCCGCCGCGAGCCCGGGCACCCAGGCGTACTCGTTGCGCAGCAGTTCGTCAGCGTCCCGCGTCGCCCACGGCAGCCGCACCGCCAGGTCGTCCCCGAGCCGCCACAGCTGGTTGTCCCATCCTCGCGCCCCGAGCCGGACCACCCGCCCGGCAAGATCCGGATGCTGCTCCCGCACCAGATCCCGGACCAACTCCGCCGTCATCTCGATCTCGGCATGGGTCACCCACCGCACGCTACCTTCCCGGCGCCTCCTTCCACCCGGCGCAGTGCCGCCTGGTCAGCGGCCGACCTGGTGCTGCTGGACGAGATCGCCGGGCTGATCCGGCACCCGGCCGGGTTCGGGCACATCGTCGTGGACGAGGCACAGGACCTGTCGCCGATGCAGTGCCGGGCCCTCGCCCGCCGGAGCCGGCACGGCTCCCTCACCGTGCTCGGCGATCTGGCCCAGGGCACCACTCCCTGGGCCGCCGGCGACTGGCCACGTCAACTGGCGCACCTCGGCGCCCCTGACGCCGCCGGGACCACGCTGACCAGCGGCTTCCGGGTTCCCGCGGCGGTGCTCGACTTCGCGAACCGGCTGATGCCCGCCCTGGACGTCGCGGTTCCGGTGACCCGGTCGGTGCGCGGCGACGGTGCTCTCGGCGTACATCAGGCATCGGACCTGGACGCCGCCCTCACCGCATGCGTGCGGGCCGCCCTGGCCCGGGAGGGGTCCGTCGCCGTGATCGCGGCCGCCGGCCGGGTCGCCGCCGTCGCCACGGTGTTGCGGTCGGCGGGTATCGCGAGCGGCATGCCGGACGGCGACCCGGCGGATCATCGGGTGACGATCGTGCCCGCCACCCTCGCCAAGGGGCTCGAGTTCGACCATGTGGTGGTGGTCGAGCCGATGGAGATCGTGACGGCCGAGCCACGCGGGCTCCATCGGCTCTACGTGGTGCTCACCCGGGCCGTGTCCGGCATGGACGTGCTGCACGGCGGCCGCCTGCCGGCCGCCTTGCACGTCAGCGGTGATGCCTCGCCAGGGTGATGTAGTGGGTGGCGTTGGCGAGGATCGAGGCGCGCTCGTCGGCGGTGGTGTCGCGGCGGACCTTGCCGGGCATGCCGAGCACCAGGGAGCCGGCGGGGATCACCGCGCCCTCCGGGATCAGCGCGCCCGCGCCGACGATCGTGCCGGAGCCGATGCGGGCGCCGTTCATCACGATGGCGCCCATCCCGATCAGCACCTCGTCCTCGATGGTGCAGCCGTGCAGAACGGCCCGGTGGCCGACGCTGACGTTCGCGCCGACGCTGACCGGGAAGCCGGGGTCGGCGTGCACGACCACGCCGTCCTGCAGGTTGCTGCCGGCGCCGACGGCGATGGTGTCCAGGTCGGCGCGGACCACCGCCTGGTACCAGACGCCGGCGTCCGCGCCGAGCGTGACCCGTCCCGCCACCACCGCGCCGGGCGCGATCCAGGCGGTGGCTGCGACATGCGGGCGATGCCCACCGATCTCGATCACGGCAAGACCTTTCGGAGTACGGCTGGGGCAACAGGATATGCAGCCCTCGGCGGCGCACATACTCGGATCGGGACGGGGTATCCGCGCTGCCCCACACATGAAGGAGAGGGCGATGACGAATCCCCAGCAGCCTGAACTGCGGCGCAGCGGCGAGTCGCCGACCAGCAAGCAGCGCACCGAGGACACCGATCCGACGCAGCCGCCGCACGGCGGGCACGACAAGGGCGCCGGGAAGCCGACACCCGCGGGGCAGGCGTCGCCGTACGGTCCGTCCGGCAAGACCGCCGACGACGGCTCCTGAGCACACGAGAGGGCGGGCACCTCGATGGCGCCCGCCCTCTCGCACGTTCCCGGCACCTACTCCAGGGCGCCCTTGATCTTGTTGACGACGTTGGCGACGCCCTGACCGGTGGCGCCGGCCGCGGTTCCGGGCTTGCCCTTGCCCATCTGGCCGTCGTACGTGACGAACAGCTTCGGGTCCGGAGCCGGGCCGAGTGGCTTGTCGTCGGTCAGCGGCTGCGCGTCCGGCACGTACACGATCTCGTCCTTGCCGTTGAGGGTCGGGCCCTGCGCCCAGCGGCCCTCACCGGCCCGGCTCGCCGGGTCGAAGCTGTAGAACGTGTGGTTGGCCTCCGGGTGCTCGAACTCGGCGTTCGAGTCCTCGATGCCGTTCTCGGTGAACCCGTCCTGGATCAGCTGTTCGATGCCGAGCAGCCACTGCTGCTGGTGGTAGGTGTCGCGGGCCAGGTTGAACTGGAGCATGTCCTTGACCCCGCGGTCGTCGGTCATGTTGTAGACCCGGCTGGTCATCAGCCGGCTCTGCGCCTCGGCCGCCACGTTGGAGCGGAAGTCCGACAGCAGGTTGCCGCTGGCGACGATGTAGCCGGCGTTCCACGGCACACCCGCGGCGTCCCGGGGCAGGGCGCCACCGCCGGTGACGATGGCGTGCTGGAAGTTCATCCCGCCCATCACCGCGCCGAGCATCGGGTTGGCCGCCGCGGCCTTCTCCTGCGCCTCGTTCGGCGCGCCTTCCAGCAGCCGGGCCAGCATGGTGGTGAGCATCTCGACGTGACCGATCTCCTCGGTCGCGATGTCCATGATCATGTCCTTGTACTTGCCGGGCACGCGGCACGACCAGCCCTGCCACAGGTACTGCATCATCACGGTCATCTCACCGAACTGGCCACCGACGAGTTCCTGCATCTTCGCGGCCAGAACCGCGTCCGGCTTCTCCGGCTTGGCCTGGAACTGCAGGTAGTCGACGTGCTTGAACATCACGTTCTCCTCTCGTACGAGTGGTGTGGCACATCGATGGGCTACCCGCCGCGCTGGCCCGTACAGGTCGGCCCGGGCCCGGGCAGGCCGCAGGGCCGGGGCAATCCGGCGGGCATGGTGGTACTCGACTTGGCCGTGCCGTTGAAGAACCGGGTGGTCCGGTTGGCGCCGTGGTTCGGCCCGGCGTTCGTGGCCGCGATCGCCTACGCCGACCCGGGTAACTTCGCCACCAACTTCACCGCCGGGGCGACGTCCGGATATCTGCTGGTGTGGGTGATCGTGGCGGCGAACCTGATGGCGATGCTGATCCAGTCGCTGTCCGCGAAGCTGGGCCTGGTCACCGGCCGTGATCTGCCCGAACTGTGCCGCGAGCACCTGCCCCGGCCGGTGGCCCGCGGCCTGTGGGTGCAGGCGGAGCTGGTGGCGATGGCCACCGACCTGGCGGAGATCGTCGGCGGGGCGCTCGCGCTGTACCTGCTGTTCGGCATGCCGCTGCCGCTCGGCGGCCTGATCACCTGCGTGGCGGCGTTCGCCCTGTTGGAGCTGCACCGGCGCGGCGTGCGCCGGTTCGAGACGGTGATCGGCGCCATGCTCGGGGTGATCCTGCTCGGCTTCCTCTACACGGGCTTGCGGTCCGGCGGCGATCCGGCCGCCTTCGCCGCCGGTCTGGTGCCGTCGTTCGCCGGCACCGACTCCCTGCTGCTGGCCACCGGCATCCTGGGCGCCACCGTGATGCCGCACGTGATCTACCTGCATTCGGCGCTGACCAAGTCCCGGGCGGCCACCGCCGCCGACCCGGCCGCCCGCCGGCAGGCGCTGCGCTACCAGCGCGCCGACACACTCGTCGCGCTCGGTGCGGCCGGGCTGATCAATCTGGCGATGCTGGTGGTGGCCGCACAGTTGTTCTTCGGTTCGCCGATCGGCGGCACGGACACTCTCGAGGGCATCCATGCCGGTCTGGGATCGGTGCTGGACGGGCATGCCGCGCTGGCGTTCGCGATCGCCCTGCTCGCCTCCGGCCTGGCGTCGTCCGGCGTGGGCACCTACGCCGGGCAGGTGGTCATGCAGGGGTTCATCGGCCGCAGCATTCCGCTGCTGCTGCGCCGGCTGGTCACCATGGCCCCGGCGATGGCGGTGCTGCTGATCGGCGCCGACCCGACCACCGCGCTGGTCTGGTCGCAGGTGGTCCTGTCGTTCGGGGTGCCGTTCGCCCTGGTGCCGCTGATCTGGCTGACCCGCCGCCGGGACGTGCTCGGTGACCAGGTCAACCACCCGGTGACGACGGCCACCGCGGCGGCGGCCGCCGCCCTCATCATCGTCCTGAACGGATTCCTGCTGGTCAGAATGCTGGGTTGAGCCGCCCCGGACGGGGAAGCCGGTCGCGCATGACGACCTACAGCAGGCCGGCGCGGCCGGCCAGCGCGGCGGCCTCGGCCCGGCTGGAGACGTGCAGCCGGCGCAGCAGCGCCGCGGTCAGGCGTTTCACGGTGCGTTCGGACACGTGCATCCGCCCGGCGATCTCCACCGTCGAGGTTCCGGCCGCGATCAGCCGCAGCAGATCCCGGTCGGCGTCGCTGAGCGAGGCGGTGACGGCCGACCCGGCCTGCCGGCGTCGTTGCTCGACGAGCACGCCGAGCAGGTTCCCCGGCATCACCGCCCAGCCGTCGATCGCGGCCAGCAGCGGCTGCAGCAGGCTCGCCGGGTCACTGCTCTTGGGCAGGAATCCGCCGGCCCCGGCCAGCAGCGCCCGGACCGCGATCTCCGGGTCGTCGTCGCCCGACATGGCCAGCACCCGGGCCCGCGGCGCGGCCCGGCGCACCGCCTCGATCGCCCGGATGCCGCCGGGTGGCGGCATGTGCAGGTCGACCAGCACGAGGTCCGGCACCGCGTGGCGGACCACCCCCGCCGCGTACGCCGCGTCACCGGTCGCCGCGACCACGGTGGCCCGGCCCGCACTGACCTCGGGCAACAGCAGTTCCAGCCCACGTACGAAGAGATGGTGATCGTCGATGACGACTATGCGGATCGCGGCGCTCATGGCGCCTCGGTTCCCCGCCCGGGGCGAGTCATGCGCCTGAACCGCCACCGTGCCGCACACGATACGGATCTGCTGGTCCGCACCGTCTGCCATGAGCTGCGCCCGCCGATGGCGACCCTGGCCGGGCTGCTGCGCGCGCTGGAACGGCAGCCGCCGGAGCCGCGCCGCACCGAACTGACCCGGCTGGCCACGGAGCACGCCGTCTACGCCGAGGCGGTTCTGGCGCAGATCGCCGCGACCGTCCGCGGCGAAGCGGAGCCGCCGGCCGGTGCCGTCCCGCTCCAGTCCATCCTGCCGGCGGTCGCCGCGACCGCGCCGCCCGGGATCCTCACGGTGACCGCCGGCCCGAACGCGTTGCGCTGGCCGGTACATCCAGGACACACCCAGCAGATCCTGATCAATCTGGTCGGCAACGCCGTCCGGCACGCGACCGGCCCGGTCCGGCTCGGCTCCCGGGTCCGCGGCCGCCGGCTGCGGCTCACCGTCATCGACCGGGGCGGCCCCACCCCGGGTCTGCGGACCGCGCTGCGCCGACGCCATCCCCCGCCCGGCGACGACGGCCTCGGCCTGTGGGTGGTCCGGCAGCGGCTCGCCGGCCTGAGCGGGACAGTGCGGGCCCGGCGGCTGTTCCCGTCCGGGCTGGTGATGGAGGTGGTCCTGCCGCCGTACCGGGGCTGACCCGGAAAGGACACGGCGGGCCCGTACGGGACGGCCCGCCGGGGCAATCGGCCGGCATGGGAACAGACCACGTCTTCCGTACGGCCATCCTGGCGGCCTGGCTGGTCGCGCTGTTCGTGCACGCCCCGATGAACGCCCGGACCGGCCTGCTCGGCGTCGCCGTCGCGCTGATCTGGGCCGTGCCGCTGCTCCGGCAGCGTGCCGGCCGCCACGTACCCGGGTGACCCACCGGCTCGCCGCGCGGGCCCGCGAGAAACCACCCGGGCGCGACCCGCACCTGCCGGACCGGAGTGCCGGAAGTCCGGGAGGTACCGGCGCGTCCGGCCCGGCACGGCGCCCGCGGCCAGCAGCCACATCGATGTCGGTGGCACGATCCTCGACGAATCCCGCGAGTTCGCGACCTGGGCGGACTGGCTCGGCGTGCCGCACCACACGTTCTCCGCCGTCTTCGGCGCCGGCATCGCCCGCGGCCAGGACTGGCAGACGGCGTTCCGGACCTTCCGCCCCGGTTTCGACCTCCCGGCCGAGCTCGAACGCCGCACCGCCGCCGGCTACCCGGACACCTTCACCGAGGAGGACCTCTATCCCGACGCCCGCGCCTGCCTGGCCGCCCGGAAAGCGCAGGGCCTCCGCGTCGGCCTGGCGGGCAACCAGCCCGCCGAGGCCGAGGCCATGCTGCACGCCCTCGACCTGCCCGTCGACGTCATCGGCGCCTCACACGCCTGGGGCGTGCACAAACCCTCCCCCGCCTTCTTCGACCGGGTCATCCGTGAGGGGGGCGGCGGCACGGCGCATTCCCTGCTGTACGTGGGCGACCGTCCCGACAACGACGCCGCCCCCGCCCTGGACGCTGGCTTGCAGGCGTGCCTGATCCGCCGCGGCCCGTGGGGCTACATCCTGGACACTCCGCCCGAGGTCGCGGCCCGCTGCCTGTTCCGCATCGATTCTCTGGCCGACCTGCCCGCCCTGGTCGCCACCCACAACGCCGCCTGAATCCGTCCGCGACCCGGACCACCGGCCGGTGCGGCCACCGGGCGACGGCCGAACGTCAAGCCGGGTCGCTGCCCGGCCAGTCCGCGCCGATCAGGGTGGCGGTCAACCGCCCGCCGTCGAACGCCACCCGCACATGCTTACCGGATGCCGCCGCCGCAGCGAAGGCGGTGGGTTCCATGTCGGTGGCCAGCAGCACGAAGTGCAACGGGAACGGCGCCCAGTCCTCGTCCCGGATGCCGTCGGCGTCGAGCCGCAGGTTCGCCTGCCATGCCGCCTGACAGAGCACCGAGACGAAGAGCCCCAGGAAATCGGCGTGGGCCAGGTGGTCGGCGTCCTCGATCAGAACCGCGAGGCCCTGCCCACGAAACTCGTGGCCGTGCCAGTCGTGCAGGCAGTCGGCGAGCGCATCCCAGTTGCGACCGAAGTAGCCGGGAAACGACAGCTCCCGGGCGAACACCGCGAAGAGCGACGCCGGATCCCGGAGCTCCCGGCCCGCCATCCGGACCACCGTTCCACCCTGCCTCCGCAGCTCAGCCACTTCAGCGGCGACCCACGGATCGTCCTGCCGTGTGACGACGACCCACGGCGACCGGCATTCGGAAAGACTCGGTTGCGTCATCCGATGATCCTTTCAGGCCCCCGGTGCGGCGGATCCCGGGTGGAGCGGTTCCGGGCCCGGTTGCGGTTTTGTCCGGCTGGATGTGGGTGCTGTCTCAGCAGCGCTGAGACAGCACCGGGGGTGACCGCAACGGCATGCATGAGTGGCACCCGGGGGTGGGCGTGCGGGGAGGCCTGCCGTTGCCGCCGCGAGTCACGGGAGGCTGCGTGGCCCGTACCGGAGCATGGTGTGCGAGAACCTCCGCGGACCGGAAGCGGAGATCGGGTGGTGGCCCGGCCGAGCAGCCATCGAACGCACACCGCGAAGCCCCGAGGTCGTCGGCGCATCGAGCGTCGCCATCAGAACAGCGTGATCATCAGGTCCAGGCCCCGGGCGGCGACGCTGCGGCAGTGATCGGCCCAGGCGTGCAGGTCACGGAGGTTCCTGCCGAAGCTCTCGGTGTCGTCCTCGCCTTCGTGGACCTTGTAGACGCCGAGTTCGTGCATCTCCGCCACGGAGTACTCCCGCCTCGCCGCCGCGACATCGAGGTCGTCGATCAGCCGGGCCGCCCGGGCCAGTTCGGCCGCTGTCGAGCACCGCCACGGGATGCCCTGCCCGCTGGTGGCGTGTGCGGCGAACAGCCGCTCCCCGAAGATCGCCCGGTGCTCGGCGGTCCGCGCACGCGCGTCGGCGTCGCGGAGGTTGCGGTACCCGACCGGGTCCAGCAGGTACTCGGCCTGCTGATGGTTACGGCCGCCGAAGAAGTCGTGCACCCGCTTCGCGTCCTCGGGCAGGGCGGCGAGCAGCCGCCGCGTGATGTCCGGAAGCTCCTCGCCGGGCCACGGCCCGCAGAACGGCGGCTGATCCTCCGCCACGTTCCACAACCGCGCATCGGTACGGACGGCCCGCACCGGCTCCGCGTCGAGCCGGATCATCATGCATTCGAAATCGAGTCCCACGGATGGGTATGATTCGCAGCCGGAAGCGGGGGGTCAATGCTCAACGGCTGGCAGGGCCTGTTCGGGACGGTTCCCGGCGTTGTGGTGCTCACGGTGCTGACGCTGCCGCTGGCCGCGCTGGCCGTCTGGTTGCTGGCGCGACGGCGTGGTGAGCTGCGAAGACCTCTCGCGGAGGTCGCCATCGTCTACGGGACGGTGCCGTGGGTGTGGATGATCCTGCTGCCGAACGGTGGGGACACCGACCGCGACCCCCGGGTCGATCTGGTTCCGCTGCGGGACCTGGCCGACGTCGCCACCGCCGGGCCGGTGACCGCGACCGTGCAGATCGTCGCGAACCTGCTGGTCTTCGCCTCGCTCGGCTTCTTCGGCCCGATCCGGTTCGCGGTCCTGGCGTCGGCGCCGCGGATGCTGGCGATCGGCGCGGCCGGTTCGATCCTGGTCGAGACCCTGCAGTACGTGCTGCGCCTGGACCGGGTCTCGTCGATCGACGACGTGCTGCTCAACGCGGCGGGCGCCGGGCTGGCCGCGCTCGCTTCCCGCCGCTGGTGGGCCCAGCGGCAGGGAACTCGCAGCGAGGTCACCGCGTCGTAGCCCCTGACGAAAGGGGCAACCCCATGATCAAAAGAAGTGTGGGTACGGTGCTCGCGCTGCTGACCCTCGCGGCGTGCAGCGAACCGGCGACGGTGACCACGACCGCCTCCAGCCCACCGACCGCCCTCGGCCCATCGGCTGCCTCCAGCCCGTCGGCGACGATCGAGGACTGCGGCACGTTCACCCGGTCACACGGTGACGAACTGTCCGCGCCGGCCGCCCGATGCCTGATCCAGGCCGCGCGGGCCGGGCACCCGGCCCGGTTGCGGGTCACCTCCCCCACGGTCGAGGGCGACCTGATCCCCGTCACCTACACCGTGAGCGGGAGCAACCGGGTGGAGGTGATCACCGACTCCCGGCAGGACGGATTCGGCGAGAAGATCATCACTCGGCGGATCTGCACCGAACCGTCGTACCGGGCGGGCGGCCTCGACTTCACCCGCTGCTCAGAGCCGACACCCGTACCAGGCTGACCCACGAGCGGCAGAACGACCCGGTACGCCGCATGACCGCAGAGCCTCTGACCTCCATCGCGACCTCGCGCCGTTGATCCTGGACCCGGCCCCGCGCTGTCACCTCTTCAGCGGTCAGGCAGCTGAGTCGCGGGACACCCGGAGGCCCGGCGTGTGACCGGGAGCGATGGACGCCTGGACGATCAGCGCGGCGCCGCCGATGGCGGCCGCGTTGCGCGGCTGCGCGGACAGTTCGACCAGGATCTCGTGCCGGTGCCGGGCATGCGCGGTACGGGCGAGGTGGGCGCGCAGCCGGCGGGCATAGATCGAGCCGGCCACCGCCACGCCCGGGCCGGTCAGCACGATCCGGCCCAGGTCGAGCAGGTTCACCATCGAGGTCACGGCCACGCTCAGGTAGCCGGCCGCTTTGTCGACCACGGCGTAGGCTTCGGCGTCGCCGTTGACCGCGGCACGGGCCACCGTGTCGTACGCCGATGAGACGGTCCCGTCCAGCCGCAACCGGGACGCCAGTTCCGGGTACGACCGGGCCTCCTCCACCGTGGCGCTCATCGACGCGTACCGTTCCACGCAGCCCTGATTGCCGCACGGGCACGGCCGGCCGTCGTACTGGATCGAGAGATGCCCCAGCTCCCCCGCGTCGAAGCCGGCACCCCGGAACAGCGCCCCGCCGAACACCAGCCCCGCCCCGATCCCGGTGGACAGGTACACCGCGCCGAACGACTGCTCCCGCGACACCCGCCGGGACCAGAACTCGCCGAGTGCCGCAGCCGCCGCATCGTTCTCCACCAGCACCGGGATCTTCAGCCGGTCCGCCAGCTCGTCACGGAGCGCGCCGAACGTGTCCGGGTCGCCGGGGCTCGCCGTCGGCGCCACCACCGCCAGGCCCTCCACCCGCTCCCGCGGCAGGTCCAGGCCGTCGGTGAAGTCGTCGAACCGGGCCGCCAGCTGGCCGGCCAGGTCCGAGCCGTCCAGCGGCACCACCTCGCGGCCCACCACCCCGCCGGTCAGGTCGATCGCCACACAGGTCACCGACTCCGGGCCCAGCTGGAACCCGACCCCGAACAGGTTCGCCGGGTTGATCGCGAGCAGCTTGCGCGGCTTGCCCCGAGCCGAGTCGACCGCACCCGTCTCGTGGATCACGCCGGCGGCGATCAGGTCACGCACGATGTTCGAGATCGACGGCTGGGTCAGCCCGGTCAGCTCCGCCACCTCGACCCGGCTGATCGGCTCGGCGGAGCGGATCACGTCCACCACCAGGGCCCGACTGCCCGGCCCGGCTGCGGGCGCTTCTCTACGTGCCATGGCGGTACGGTATCGCGTGGCCGACAGCAACCTCACCGCGTGATCGACAAGTACGTCGTCGCGCGGTCGACAAGAACCTCATCGCGCGGTCGCGTGATCGACGAGAACCTCGGAGGCGGACCGTGACGCAGGCGCAACGGCGGGTCGGGATGGTCCTGGCGCGGGCGTCCCGGGTGCTCGGCGAGGAGCCGTACTATCACGAGTTCCTCGAGGGCCTCGAACGCGTGCTCACCCCCGCCGGCGTGTCGGTGCTGGTCAAGGTGGTGACCGACCGGGACGCGGAGAGCGAGACCTACGAGCGCTGGGCCGCCGAGGGCCACGTCGGCGGTGTCGTGCTCCTCGACCTCGTCCCCGACGACGACCGCGTCGAACTGGTCGGCCGGCTGTCCCTGCCGGCGGTCGTCCTGGGTGCGCCGTCGACCGCGCCCGGACTGCCGACGGTGTGGACCGACGACGCCGGTTTCGCCCGGGAGGCGATCCGTTTCCTGGCATCCCGCGGCCACGAGTCGATCGGCCACATCACCGGCCCGGCCACGTTCGCGCACACCCAGCTGCGCCGGGCGGGCGCCGAGAAGGAGGCGCAGGCGCGGGGGGTGCGGCTGACGCATGCGGTGGCCGATTACTCGTACGAGTCCGGTCGCACCGCCACCGCCGAACTGCTCGCCGCCTCCCCCACCGCCATCGTCTGCGACAACGACGTGATGGCCCTGGCCGCCCTGGAGACCCTGCGCGACCGCGGCCTGTCCGTCCCCGCCGACATCTCGGTCGTCGCCTGGGACGACTCCGCGCAGTGCCAGCTCGCCGTCCCGGCCCTGTCCGCCATGAGCCACGACGTGGGCCGCATCGGCGAACTGGGCGCCCGCGCCCTCCTCGACGCGATGGCCGGTGCCCCGCCCGCCGTCTACGAGGCCCCGGCCGCTCACCTCGTCATCCGCGCCAGCACCCGCTGATCCCGGATTTCCGCAGCGTGACGAGCACGCGACCCTCGTGCCGCCGGTCCGTCACCGGGTCCGCTGCCGCCGTGCCCGCGTGTCCCGCGCCTTCGGACCCGGCGGCCGGTGCAGCAGCACGATCGCTGCGCCGAGCACCCCGGGGAGCACGAGCAACACCACCGACGAGCGCAACGCCAGCCCCGCGTCGAACACGGCGGTGACCGTCTCGCCGGCGAGCCCGGCGACGACCGCCAGCAGAGCCGACACTCGGGCCGCCAGGTGCCCCACCGGTCCCCGGTCCCTGGACGGCGGGAACGCCATCCGACACGACAGATAGACCGCCTGCGTGCCGGTGCACACGAACGACAGGCCGGCGACATGCCTCCATCCGAATGCCGAGCCCTGCAGCAGCCCGAAGAGGGTGAGCCAGATCAGTCCGAGACCCAGCGTCATGAGCAGCATGGAGCCGTAGAAACGTGCTCTGCCGTGCCGGGCGGCGGCCGCGCCGACTGCGCAGTTCGCGACGACAAGGACCAGCCCCAGGGCTTTCGCTGCGCTCACCGCCGCAGGATAGTCGTCAGACCGATCGACGGGTGATGAGCCGTCGATGTCTCGGGTTCGGCAACCGACCGCGCCTCACCGGTGCCGCTCCCGCCCTGGACCGACGTGAAGAGCACCGGCGCCGGTGAGAGAGACGGTTGCCTCCCACAGCTCCTCAGCGGCCGTCGGATCCTGGCCGGCGCGGCCGGGTCTGCGGATGGCCGGGTGACCGGTGAAGCTGAACAGACCGTCCGGGCCGACGTAGGCGTTGCCGGGAACGTCCTGGGTGGCCGCGTACAGCAGGGGCAGCGCCCCGTGTTCGACGTCCTGGACCAGGAACGGCAACCGGTTGACGATGTTCAATTTCGAGTGGGTGACCAGTCCGGTCCGGGCGACGCCGGGATGGGCGATCACCGAGCGGAGGCGGCTGCCGGCGGCGGTCAGGCGGCGTTGCAGTTCCAGGGAGAACAGCACTACGGCGAGTTTGGACGACTCGTAGACGGCCAGCCCGTTGTACTTGCGGGTACGCCAGTCCAGGTCGTCGACCTTCACCTTGCCGAAGCGGTGCAGCTGGCTGGACACCGTCACCACGCGGTCGGTCAGCCGCGGCAGCAGCAGGTTGGTGAGCAGGAACGGCCCGAAGTAGTTCGTCGCGGTCTGCAGGTCCAGTCCCTGCCGGGTCCGGGCTGCCGGGATGTCCATCACCCCGGCGTTGTTGATCAGGATGTCGATGTCGCCGGTGTACGACTGGGCGAACGCCCGGATCGAGTCCAGGTCCGATACATCGAGGCGCCGGACATCGAAATCACCTCGCATGCCGGCCACGGCCCGGCGGGCCTTCTCGACGTCGCGTACCGCCAGCACCACATGGGCACCGGCCCGGGCCAGCTCGCGGGTGGCCACCAGACCGATTCCGCCGCCGGCGCCGGTGATCACCACCGTGGTGCCGGTCAGGGTCGGCATCTGGTCAGCGGTCCATTTGGCCATGGGAGACTCCTTGTGAGGGGTACGTGTCGGATCTACCGCCGTCCCAGTAGAGACGCACCGCGCCGGTGGATGAAGGACTCGGCCAGCCACTGAACAGCAGGGCGTGGATAACGGAAGCCCAGTTGCTGGACGATGAGGCGCGGATACGACGCGACGGTGAGAGCAGGAACCCGATGGTGGACAGGGCACTGGACCGTGACGGCCTGGCCGCCTTCCTGCGTGGTCGGCGAGAGGTGCTGCAGCCCGAGGACGTCGGGTTGCGTCGCGGTGCCCGCCGGCGCACGGCCGGCCTGCGCCGTGAGGAGGTCGCCGAACTGTGCGACATGTCGGTCGACTATCTCGCCCGCCTGGAGCGTGGCAGTGGGTCCCAGCCGTCGCACCAGATGGCCGCGGCCATCGCCCGGGGCCTGCGGCTGACCCCCGACGAACGGGACCACCTGTTCCTGCTGTGTGGCCACCGCCTGCAACCACGGCATCTTCGCGACGCCCACATCAGCCCCGGCCTGCTGCGCGTCATGGACCGGCTCCAGGACACCCCGGCCCAGATCGTCGGCCCCATCGGCGAGACGTTGCAGCAGACGCCGCCCGCCGTGGCGCTGCTCGGGGACGAGACACGGCACAGCGGCCCGGCGCGCAGCGCCCTCTACCGGTGGTTCACCGACTCCAGCGCCCGCCGGCGGTACCTGCCCGCCGACCACGACCTGCACAGCCGCGTCTACGTCGCCATTCTGCGCGCCGCAGCCACCGCTCAAGGTCCCGGATCACCCGCCGCCCTGCTGGTACCCGATCTGCAACAGCAGAGCAAGGAGTTCGCCGAGCTGTGGAACCGCCAGGAGGTGGGGCTGCGGTGGAGCGGCGCCAAACGCTTCGTCCACCCCCAGGTCGGACGCATCGACCTGTACTGCCAGACCCTGCTCGACCCGGACCAGGGGCAGTCGCTGCTGATCTTCACCGCCACACCGGGCACGGAGGACCACGAGAAGCTGGCACTGCTCGCCGTGCTCGGCGCCGACACGTTCACGCCCAGCAGAGCTCTCGACTCGTCACCGGGAACCTTCCGCCCCTGAAATCCCTACGGCGGCGGTGCTGGACGCCGATCCGGACCTGCTGCCGGCGCCCGGGGCCGGCGTCGCCCCGGCGCCGCCCGCCCGGCGCGGGCGGATCGTGATCGTCCCGGCGGTCGCGGTGGCCGTCGCGGTGGCCTCGGTGAGCGCGCTGACCTCGGTGACCCGGCCGTGGGAGACGACGCCGCCGGAGCCCGTCGAGGTTTCGCCGTCGGCGGCCGCGCCGATCCGGGCCGCAACGATCGGCCTGAGCCTTCTCGACCGGGGCGACATGGTCACCCTCCGTTGGGACGGGGCGGCGACCAGCGGGTTCGCGCCGATCGTCTTCACCGGCCGGCACCAGCAGGAACCCCGGCCGGTCGGGCAGGTGCCGGCCGGGGTGGGCAGCTACACCGTGGCCGGCCTGAACCCCGACAGCGACTACTGTTTCGCGATCGGGCCGGGGACCACCGGGCCGCTCGATGCGGTCTGCACGCAACGGTCCTGAAGACGGTCAGCGTTGACCGGTATTGTCGCTGACATGACGATGACGCCGGCGGCCGCCGCCGACCCCGGGCCCGCGCGGGGCCGACCGCGGGCCGACCGGACCAGGGAGTCGCGCTCCCGGATCCTCGATGCCGCCGTCACCTGCCTGCTGCGCGACGGGTACGCCCGGACCAGCACCATCTCCATCCAGACCGAGGCGGGGGTGTCGCGCGGGCGGATGCTGCACCAGTTCCCGTCCAAGGAGGAGCTGCTGGTCGCGGCGGCACATCACATCTTCGCGGCGCAGCTGGAGCAGCCGGTGCCCGGACCGCTCACTGATCAGATCGCCGAGGCGCGCGGTCCCGGTGAGCGGATCGCCGTGGTGGTGGACGTGCTGTGGGCGACGTTCCAGGAGCCCAGTTTCTGGGCGGCCACCGAGCTGTGGGTCGCCTCCCGCACCGAGCCCGCGCTCGCCGAGGCGATCCGGCCGGCCGAGCGGCGGCTGGGCCGGGCGATCTGGGCCCGGATGGACCATCTCTTCGGAGCCGAGCTGGTCGCGCGCCCGCTCTACCTCCCGGTCCGCCCAGTGATCTTCACCAGCATGCGGGGTACGGCGTTGAGCTATGCCTTCGACGCCCGGGATCCGCGGTCCGAGCCGCTGCTGGAGCACTGGAAGGAGATCGCCCGGCACGCGCTCCTGGCATGACGATCCATTAACAGACAGCCTTGACTGTTTCTAGGTCGCGGGGTGAGACTCAGCACGCGCGGACCGGCCTCGCGCACGGTCCGGCCAGACTGCGAAGGGGATCTCCGTGAGACTGACCCAGCACGACGTCGCACTCGTCACCGGCGGCGCCTCCGGCCTCGGCCTCGCCACCGCGCGGGCCCTCGCCGCCGCCGGGGCGGCGGTGGTGATCGTCGACCTGCCCTCCTCCGACGGCGAGGACGTGGCCGAACGGCTCGGCGGCACGGCCCGGTTCAGCCCCGCCGACGTGACGAGCGAGGAGTCGGTGACCGCCGCCCTCGACGTGGCCGCCGGGCTGGGACAGCTGCGCGTGGTGGTGAACTGCGCGGGCATCGGGTCGGCGCACCGGGTGGTCGGCAAGAAGGGCGTGTTCCCGCTCGACCTGTTCCGCCGTACCGTCGAAGTGAATCTGATCGGCACTTTCAACGTCATCCGTCTGGCCACCGAACGCATCGCCCGGGGCGAACCGGTCGACGGCGAACGCGGCGTCATCGTCAACACCGCCTCGGTCGCGGCGTTCGACGGGCAGATCGGCCAGGCGGCGTACTCGGCGTCCAAAGGCGGCGTCGCCGCACTCACCCTGCCGGTCGCCCGCGAGCTCGCCAGCTCGCTGATCCGGGTCGTCACCATCGCGCCCGGCCTGTTCGAGACGCCGATGCTGGCCGGGCTGCCGGACGAGGCCCGCGCCTCGCTCGGCGCGCAGGTGCCGCATCCGGCCCGGCTCGGGAGACCTGAGGAGTACGCCGATCTCGCGTTGAGCATCGTGCGCAACCCGATGCTCAACGGCGAGACGATCCGGCTCGACGGCGCGATCCGGATGGCGCCCCGATGAGCGCCGCGCTGACCACCCGGTTCACCGAGACGTTCGGCGTCCGGCATCCCATCGTGCAGGGCGGCATGCAGTGGGTCGGCCGGGCCGAACTGGCCGCCGCGGTCTCCTCGGCCGGCGGCCTCGGCATGATCACCGCACTGACCCAGCCCACCCCGAAGGACCTGGCCGCCGAGATCGAGCGCTGCCGCCGGCTCACCGACCGGCCGTTCGGCGTCAACCTGACGATCCTGCCGGCGATCACCCCGCCGCCCTACGACGAGTACCGCCGGGTCATCGTCGACTCCGGCGTGACGATCGTGGAGACGGCGGGCTCCAACCCGGAACCGCACATGGAGATGTTCCGGTCCCACGGCGTCAAGATCATTCACAAATGTACGAGCGTCCGCCACGCCCGGAAAGCCGAGAAGGTCGGCGTGGACGCGGTCAGCATCGACGGTTTCGAATGCGCCGGGCACCCCGGCGAGGACGACGTGCCCGGTCTCGTGCTGATCCCGGCCGCCACCGCCCGGCTGCGCATCCCGGTGCTCGCCTCCGGCGGTTTCGCCGACGCCCGCGGGCTCGTCGCGGCGCTGGCCCTCGGCGCCGACGGCATCAACATGGGCAGCCGGTTCATGTGCACCACCGAGTCCCCGATCCACGACAAGGTCAAGCAGGCCATCGTGGACGGCGACGAACGCGGCACCCAGCTGATCTTCCGGCAGCTGCGCAACACCGCCCGGGTCGCCGGCAACGCGGTCAGCCGGGAGGTCGTCGAGATCCTGCGGGACGGTGGCGCGTTCCCGGACATCGCCCAACTGGTCGCCGGATCCCGCGGCCGGAAGGTGTTCGAGAACGGCGACCTGGACGCCGGCATCTGGACCGTCGGCATGGTGCAGGGACTGATCCACGACATCCCCACCTGCGCGGAGCTGATCGACCGGATCGTCACCGAAGCCGTCTCGCTCATCCAGAACCGGCTGCGTGCCGTCACCGCCGAGGTGCCCGCATGACCACCGACGACATCGGCGTGCACCACGACGGGCCGGTCCTGCGGATCACCCTGAACCGGCCGCGCGTGCTCAACGCGGTCACCGAGGCCGTCCTCGACGACCTGGCGGATCTGGTCACCGAGGCGGGGACGGACCCGGACGTACGCGTCCTCGTGCTCTCCGGCGCCGGACGTGCCTTCAGCGCCGGCGCCGACCTCGGCAGCGCCGCCGCGGTCACCTCCCCCGAGGCCACCGTGCAGGCCGCGAACCGGCTGATCCGGGCGCTGCTCGCCGTACCCCGGCCGATCGTCGCCGCCGTGCACGGGCCCGCCGCCGGGGTCGGCTGCTCCATCGCCCTCGCCTGCGACCTGGTGCTCGCCTCGAGCACCGCGTTCTTCCAGCTCGCCTTCGTCAACGTCGGCCTGATGCCGGACGGCGGCGCCACCCTGCTCGTCCCGGCCGGCGTCGGCCGGGCCCGGGCGATGGCCCTGTCCCTGCTCGGCGAACGACTGCCCGCCACCACCGCCGCCGCCTGGGGCCTCGTCCATCGTGTGGTGGAACCCGGCGAACTCCAGCCCGCCCTCGACACCCTCGTCACCCGCCTGTCGACGGCCGCCCCCCTCGCCCTCACCGCGACGAAACAGGCGGTCAACGCCGCCACCCTCGGCGACCTCGAAGGCGCCCTGCAACGCGAACTGACCGGCCAGTCGGCGCTGCTGGCCAGCACCGACTTCCACACCGCCGCCGCCGCGTTCCTGGCGAAGGAGACACCGCACTTCGTCGGCCGGTGAACGTCACAGCCGTGCGGTGCTCCACCGGGGGCGCCGCACGGCTGTCGTTATGCTGCAGCCGTGGGGGAAAGCCGCTGGTGGATGGGGATGTCGCGATGAATGACGGCCGGTTACGGTTCGAGATCCTCGGCCGGGTCCGTGCCTACCGCGGCGACGAAGAACTCGATCTCGGACATGTCCGGCAACAAGCGGTCCTCGCGCTCCTGCTGCTGCACGCCGGCCGCCCCGTCCCGCTGGCGCAGATCGTCCACACCCTCTGGAACGGCGACCCGCCGGAGAACGGCGACGACATCGTGCTGCGCTACATCGGCACGCTGCGCCGCATCCTCGACCCGCAGCGCACCGCCCTGCTCGCCCACACCGACGACGGGTACGTTCTGCGCACCGGCGACAACGCCGTCGACACCGGCGTCTTCCGCGCCGCGCTGGACCGGGCCCGCAGCGAACACCAGACCGGCACCCACGGCGACGGCACCCAGGAGGTACGGGCGGTGCTCGACCGCTGGCAGGAGGAGCCACTGTCCGGCCTGACCGGCCCGTACTTCGAGTCGGCCCGGGCCCGTCTCAAGGAGGAACGCGCCACCGCCTCCCAGCTTCTCGCCAAACCGATCCTGGCCACACCCGCCGCCACCGCGCCCGCCACCACACCCGCCGCCACGCCGGCGCCCGACCACGCCGAGCCGGTCGATCCCTGGGCGGGCCACGATCTGTTCCCGCCCGACTGGAGCACCCTGCCCTGACCGCCCTCGATCACTCTTGACCTGGAGTGCGCTCCAGGTGGAAACGTGATCGCCGTCAGCCCGCAGGAAGGAAGGGGACGGCTATGACGGAACGCAGCATGGTTCTCGGGGCGATGTACTTCGGCACCCGGCTGGACGAGACCTCGTCGATGGCGTTGCTGGACCGGTTCGTGGATCAGGGCGGCACCTGGATCGACACCGCCAACAACTACGCGTTCTGGGCCGACCCCAGCGGTGTCGGCGGCCAGAGCGAGGCGCTCATCGGACGGTGGCTGGCATCCCGGCCGGGGATGCGCGACCGGGTGCGGATCAGCACGAAGGTGCGGTACCAGCCGACCATTCCCGGCCGGTGGCCGGAGTCCGCCGAGGGCCTGTCCGGGCCGGTGATCCGGTCGGCGGTGCGGGAGAGCCTGAAACGGCTGAACACCGACCGGCTCGATCTGTACTGGGCGCACGGCGAGGACCGGGCGGTCCCGCTGGAGGAGACCGTGGCCGCGTTCGGTGAACTGGTGCAGGACGGGCTGGTGGCCCGGCTCGGCGCCTCCAACCACGCGGTCTGGCGTGTCGAGCGGGCCCGGCGGCTGGCCGCCCAGCAGGGAGTCGCCGGATACACGGCACTTCAACTGCGCTGGTCGTACGTCGAACCGCGCCCCGGCGCCGAACTCCCCGACCAGGGGCACCGGCTCCTGACACCGGAGGCCCTGGACTACGCCCGCTCCGAACCCGGCATCGCGATGTGGGCGTACACGCCGCTGATCAACGGCGCCTACACCCGCCCGGACCGGCCGCTGCCCGAGGCGTACCAGCATCCGGGCACGGACCGCCGCCTCACCGCACTGGCCGAGGTCGCCGACGAGCTCGGCGTCAGCCGCAATCAGGTGGTGCTCGCCTGGATGGCGACCGGCGACCCGGCGGTCACCCCCATCGTCGGGGTCAGCACACCGGCACAGCTGGACGAGGCACTGCAGGCGGACCGGGTGGTCCTCAGCAGCGATCAGCGCCGGCGCCTCGATCAGGCGGCCTGAGCAGCACGTTTGCGGGGGCATGGATAGGGTTCGTCGGCACGGGCGCCCGGTGGCGGGGAAGACCACGGACGGCACCTTGCGGCATCTGTCGGTGGACCTCGACGACGCTCCCGGCGGGGATGGCGGCGCGATCGGTTGCACGCTGTGCTCGACCCCGGAACGTCCGGTCTGGGGCGAGGACCAAGAGGCGATCACCATGTCGTACGACATACGCCTTCGTGACACCTGCACCGACATCGCCGCCTTGCCGCCGTGCGTGGAGTGCCTGCGGGTGGCGGAGTCACTGACCGCTCCCGATGCGGCGCCGTCGCTGCATCGGCGTCGGCACGCGGGAGAGACGGTGCGGCACCGGGTGGGGCACGCGGCAACTCGGCCTGCGGGAGGCGGGGTGAGCGGGGCGGGGCGGTATGGGTCACTCGCGGGGAGTGGTGCACAGCGGCTCGGGAGTGCCGTCGGTGCGGACGCATGGGGCGTACTGCTGGGCGGCGATCATCGAGCGGGCCTCCGCGTCGATCAGGTAGTTGGCGAAGGAGCGGGTGAGCGGGTCGGTCTTGTCCAGGTCGCCGTAGCTGTAGAGGTATTCGACGGTCCAGAAGGGGTAGCCGGCTCGAATGTCGTCGATGGTGGCGGCGCGACCGGCCAGGCGGAGTTGTTTCACGCCGGGGGTGAGCAGCGCGTTCGGGGTGTCGACGTAACCGACGGCGCCGGGGCGGGTGCGTACCTTGGCGAGCACGTCGCTGGTGGTGGTCTGTTCGCAGATGACCGGCTCGGTGGCGGGGACGCCCTCGCGGAGCACGTCGCACGAGTCGCTGGTGGCGCCTGCCTGGCGGGTCTTCAGCACGTGGGTTTCCAGGGCGCGGCGGCTGCCGGAACGGTCGTCGCGGGCGACGACCCGCAGTGGGGCGGACGGCAGTGTCGGGAGGATGTCGCGCCAGTCGGCGGCTTCACCGTGGAAGATCCGTTGCAGGGCTTGCGGGGGCAGGTCGCTGACGGGCACGTTGTTGTGGACCACGATGCTGTACGGGACGACGGCCACGCCGCGGGCCGGCACCAGTTCGGAGAAGCCGATGAACTTGCCGTCGGCGAGGGCGAGCCGCCGGGGCCGCTGTTCGGGTGCGGCGTTCTGCAGGTGGTCGAGGCCTTCGAAGCTGCCGGCGGCGATCACCGTGATCTTCGCGTCGCCGCAGTAGGTCATGTATTGCTTGGCCAGGTGGGCGGCGATTCCGGCGAAGGCGCTGGAGCCTTCCACGGTGAGTTCGCCGGAGGCGCAGACCGGGGCGTCGCGCCGGAACGGCGTGGATTCGACGAACAGCAGGGTCGCCACGAGCGCGCCGGCGAGCAGGATGCTCAGGGCGGCGCCGGCGATGATGGTTCGCCGGGTTCGCGGGTTGTCGGCCTGGGTGACGATGCCGCCTTCGGAGAGCCGGGCGATCGGTTTCGCCGGCGGGTTGGGTGGGGCGCCCGCGTTGGAGAGCAGGACGACCACCTTGTACTCGTCGCCGGGGTTGAGGCCGATCCGCGGCAGTTGCAGGGTTTCGTCGCCGACCTTCCAGTCGAAGTCCTTCAGGTCGTCGACGAGGCCGTCGGGTTTCTCCTCGGTGGTTCCGGCGGCGATGGTGGGCCGGCCGGCGAATTCGAGTTTCAGGGTCTTGTAGTCGCGTTCGTGGATCGGGGTGCGGCCGACGTTCTTGACCCGGACCACGACGAGCGCGGGTTCGGCGATGTGGGTGTTGTCGCGGTCCATCACCCGGGCGACGCTCTTGGCGTAGTCGGGGCTGAATCCGAGGGGCGAGTTGAACCGGACCCGGAACGACAGCACCCGTTTGCGGCGGGCCTGGTACTGGTTGAAGACGGTGACGCCGACGATCAGCACGAGCGCCGCGATGAGGCTGCCGACACCTTGCTGGGCGGTGAGCCATTCGACCAGGACGGAGATCACCACCGATATCCAACCCGGTCGAGGTGAGCGTGGCGTGAACACCGGGCGGCGACCGCACGAAGCCGTATCCTCTAGCGAAACGGCGTTCCCATCAGTGTGGTTCGCGCATCGCGATCACGGAGTCCGAGCAGGTGGAGGAAGTGCCGGCCGACCGGGGCAGGCGTCCCCTCCCGGACGTCCCCGGGTGCCACTCATGCATGCCCGTTGCGGTCACCCCGCCGGCGGCTGGGCGGAGACTCCGGCGATCGCCTGCATGAGGTAGCAGAGCTGCAGGACCACACCGACGCCGCCGAGACCGATCGCCCAGGTGGACGCGGACTGGTACTGGGTGCGCCGCGCACGGACGCCGCAGTAGATCGCGGCCAGGGCGGTGAGGAAACCGACGACCGGCATACAGGCGAGGAGGCCGCAGACGACACCGATGGGGACGCTGAGCTGGTCGACCTTCGCCCGGCTCTGCGCGACCGCGTGCTGCTCGGCAGCGATCCGGCGGCGTTCGGCTTCGGCCCGCTGGTTCATCGTCTGGCTGGCGGCGACCGGGGCGGCCATCATCAGGACGGCGTGGTGGGCGGCCTGGTACTGCGGGACGATCTGCTCGCCGGCCAGGTTGCGGAACCACTGCTGCTGCAGGGCCTCCGGGTTCTGTGCGGCCTGGCGGGCGGCTTCGGCGTACTGATGGCCCTGGCCTTCGTACGCGGTGATCAGCAACTGCATGCGCAGCGACTGGACGTGTTCGGCCTGGAGGGGGACGTTCTCCTGCTGCAGCCGTGCCTGGGCGGTGTCGACCGAGCGGTGCCAGCGGTCGTCGAGCATGGCGTAGCCCGTACATCCGGTTGCCTCGTCGCAGATGGTCAGGATGCCGTCCTCGTAGACCTGGTCGAGCAGCTGCCGGGCCGCCACCTGGCCGCCGACCGCGTCGCGGAGCAGGGCGTGCAGGTGTTCGCCGTCGAGGCGGCGGCCGTTGAACTCCGGCGGCACGTTCGGGTCGAGGGCCATGATGACTTGCATCAGCCCGCGTTCGGGACGCTCGTCGACGCCGTTGTCGAGCGCCTGCACCGCCTCGGCGCGCTGGTGTTTGGTCATCCAGTCCTTGAGCGCCAGGTACTGCGGGGTCTTGAGTTTGCGGCCGGCGAGCAGGCGGCGGCCCTCACCCCAGTCGGCGCGCAGGGCGGCGGCCAACTGGACGGGGTCGTTGTAGCCGCGGCCACCGAACACGTACGTGGCGTTGCTTCCCCGGGTCGTGGGGCCGGCGCCGGTGGCGGTGGCGGTGGCGGGTTCCGGGTCGGCGACCGGAGGTTTGCCGCCGTTGCGCCACATCGCGGTCTGCTGCGGGCCCCACCGTTTGTCCGGGGCGCGGGTCAGCAGGCCGCGCAGCAGCAGCCGCCAGTGCTCGTCGGCCACCTCGGACACGTCGATCTCGCGGCTGATCAGCTCGTGGGTGATGAACCGGTCGTCCATCCAGGTGCCGTCGGTCCGCTGGAACGGGCTGCGGCCGACCAGCAGTTCCAGCAGGACCATGCCCAGCGACCACCAGTCACTGGACCTCGACAGGCCGCCGCCGATCGCTTCCGGAGGGGCATAGGCGGAGGTACGGGAGTTCGTGCCGATGTGGTGGGTCGCGGCGATGAACTTGGTGAGCCCGAAGTCGGCGAGCACCATGTCCAGGGGGTTGATGGACCGGATCAGCACGTTGCCGGGTTTGATGTCGCGGTGCACCATGCCGAGCGAGTTGGCGTACGTGATCGCCGGCGCCAGCTGATCGAAGACGGACAGGACCTGCGGGGCGGGCCACGGGGCCGGGGTGCGGGCCAGCAGCTCTTCGAGGGAGCCCTCGCGGGCGAACTCGAGGATCTCCCACACGTACCCGTCGCCGCGGCCGTAGTCGAGCAGGGCGATCAGGTGCTGCCGGTCGGCGAGGAGCAGGCGTTTCAGCTTGTCGTCGTCCAGGGGCAGGTCCTGGCGGCGGTACAGCCGGACGACCCGCTGCTCGCCGGTCTCCCGGTCGTTGGCCAGCAGCACGTCGGCCTCGCCGCCGGCGCCCAGCTCACGGTCGACGGCGTACCTCTGCTGCAGGGTCGGGGGCAGGTTGACCCGGACGAACCGCTCCCCCGTCGTCGTCGGCCCGGGAACCGCCCCGTCCCGAGTCGTCCCGGGAGCAGGGGCGGCCGTGTCCCGGGTCGTTCCGGGAGCAGGGGCGGCCGTGTCCCGGGTCGTTCCGGGAGCGGCCGTGTCCCGGGTCGTTCCGGGGGCGGTGGTGTCGCGGGTCGTGCCCGGGGCCGCATCGCGAGTGGTGCCGGGTGCGGTGTCGCGGGTCGTCCCCGGCGCCGGTTGGGCGTTCTCGGTCACGGGAGGTTTCCTTCCTGAGCGGTACCGGTCGGCTCGGCCGGTGGTTCGGGCACGGTGACCAGGACGATCGACACGTTGTCGCGGGCGCCCGCGTCGAGGGCGGCCCGCAGCAGCGCCGACACGGCCGACCGCGGATCGGCCGCCTTGACCAGCTCCTCCTCGATGCGCTCGACGTCCAGCTCGTCGGTGAGGCCGTCGCTGCACAGCAGGAACCGGTCGCCCGGGGCGACCTCGGTCTCCAGCACGTGCGGGGTCACGGCCGTGGGCCGGGGGGTGCCGCCGAGCGCCTGGGTGACCACCGTCGCGATGGTCTCCTCGCCGGCCGGGGTCATCGAGTCGTCCTGGGAGAGCTGCACCAGGTGCGCGTCGCGCAGCAGGAAGCAGCGGCTGTCGCCGACGTTGGCGCAGATCGCCCGGTCCCCGGCGAGCACCAGCAGGACCACGGTGGATCCCATCCCGGACCAGGCGGGAGTGAGGGCCATCTCGGCGTACACCGCGTCGTTGGCCTGGTGGACGGCCCGGACCACGGCGTCCTGATCGTGGAAGAGGGGCGCGGCGTCGGTGATCGTGGCGGCGGCGACCCGGCTGGCCCGGGCGCCCTCGGCCAACCCGCCGAGACCGTCGGCGACCAGGCAGGTCACCGGCCGGACCGGGTCGATGGCGAAGCGGACCGGCTGGCCTTCGAGGACCCCGGACTGGAAGCCGGCGACGGCGACGGTGTCCTGGTTGTAGTCGCGTTGCCGGCCGCGGTGGGTCACGGCGACCACGTCGATGTGTGTCACGTTGTCTCTCCCGTCACGGTGGCTTCGACGTCGGCGGCGAACCGGACCCGGTCCCCGGCCCGCAGCGGGGTGGTCTGCCCCGGGTCCAGACGGCGGCCGTTGACGAAGGTCCCGTTCATGGAGTCGAGGTCCCGTACGGTCAGCGCGTCGGCGGTGGTCCGGAACTCGGCGTGCTTGCGCGAGATGTTCGAGTGGTTCTGTAGCCGGCCCGCGACCGGGGAGTCCTCCCGCCCGACGACGAGCGGCCCGTCCTGGGGCACGGGGATGGTGCCCCAGTCGAACCGCAGTGTCGTCCCTTTCGCGGTGGGCGCCCCGGCCCGGCCGCAGGCCCGGCACCCGGCTGCGGGCGCCCGTCCCCCGTGCGGGCAGTCCGGGTCACCGCACGCCGGGGCCTGAGCGGCGGGAACGGACGATGCGGCGGCGGGCGCGGGTTCCTGCAGAGGCGCGGTGGCCTCGTCGGCCGACGGCTTCGGGACCGGGGTGACGAAACAGGCGTTCCGGCAGTACTGCTCACCGGGTGCGATGTCGTTCTTGCAGCTGGGGCACATCATCAACTGCGCCATGACGCCTCCTCGTACGCGAGCCCGCGCCTGGCCATCGCCGCTTCGAGGGCCGTGAGGTCCCCCGGCGCGGGCACTCCGATGTGGTAGATCCGGTCGCCGTCGGTGCCGACCTGGATCCGGGTCGTCCCGGCCGGCCGGTCCACCTCGGCGTCGTAACGTTCGTGCCCGAGCGAGCTGAGCGGGATCAGCTCCTGGTTGGCCGAGCCGCGCCAGCGCAGACCGGGCGCCTGCGCGGCCACGAACCGTCCCGGGATGACCGCGTCCAGCAGGGCCAGATGCGCCCCGAACCGGGCGCGCAGCACCGCCGGGCTCCGGCCGCTGTAGGCGAGCAGGTCCACTTCCCGGTCCCGGCCCGCGCGCCACACGTGCAGCGCTTCGAGCAGGGCCAGGAACGCCTCCGGCTGGTCGAACGGCTCCCCGCCGCTGATCGTGATCCCGTCCACGTCGGCGGGCAGGCCCGCGCACCACTGCGCGACCGCCGCGACGTCGACCTCGGTGTCCGGGTCGGGATCCCAGGTGTCCCGGGACACGCAGCCCGCGCAGCCGATGCCGCAGCCCTGCGTCCAGATCCCGGCGCGCCTGCCGTACCCGAGCACGACCACCGGATAGTGCACGCGGTTGATCCTGATCCTCATGCCAGGCTCACCTGCCAGATACCGTCGGCGTGCCGGAGGTCGGTGACGGTGACCGTCCGCCCGGCCAGGTCCTCGCGCCGGAACAGCTCCCGGGCCAGCGGGTTGACCAGGGCGCTCTCCAGGTGCGAGCCGATGCCCCGGCCGCCCATGCCGAGGTTCGCGGTGGCGCCGTCGAGCAGCCGGCGGCGGACGTCGTCGCTGAGCCGCAGGTCGACGCCGTGTTCCGCGCGCAGCCGGTCCCGGATGTGGGAGACGAGCACGTCGAAGATCTCGGCGGCGGTGTCGGCGTCGATGAAGTTGAACACCACGATGTTGTCGCCGAGCCGGTTCAGCAGCTCGGGCCGGTTGAGATTACTGACGAAGTGGTGCTCGACCGCCCGGCGTACCCGATTCTCCAGCTCCTCGCGGGTGAAGGGGGCGTGCAGCGGGTCGGCCTGGGCCTGGATCTGGTACTCCTCGGCGGTCACGCCCAGGTTGGAGGTGAACACCAGGACGGTCTCGGAGAAGTACACCGTGGAGCCGCTGGCGTCGGTGAGCCGGCCGTCGTCGAGGATCTGCAGGAATTTGTCCAGGATGCGGGGGTTCGCCTTCTCGATCTCGTCGAACAGCAGCAGGCTGAACGGCCGCTGCCGGACCGCGTTGGTCAGCTCGCCGCCCGCGTCGTGGCCGACGTAACCGGGCGGCGCGCCGATCAGCCGGTCCGCGGAGTGCTCGGCGGAGAACTCGCTCATGTCGAACCGGGTGTAGGCCCGGGCGTCGCCGAAGATCTGCTGGGTCAGCTCCTTGGCCAGCTCGGTCTTGCCGACACCGGTCGGCCCGGCGAAGAACAGCACGCCACGCGGCCGGGACACGTTGCCACCGGCCTGCGCCCCGGACAACCCGAGGACCGCGCGGACCACGATGTCCACCGACCGTTGGATGGCCTCACGCTGGCCCTTCACCCGCGAGGAGATCCGCTCGGTCGCGCTCTGCATGCGGCTGCGCAGATGGGAGGCGCGCCACGGGTTGTCGTGCACGCCGACCCGGTAACAGCGGACCGCCTCGTCGATGTCGGCGATCGGGGTGCGCATCCGGGCGGCGAGCCGGGCGATCGCCATCATGCTGCGCAGCGTCATGCCCTGGGTCTGCTCGGCCAGCCGCCGCTCCAGGGCCCGCTGGTCCTCCTCGTTCGCGTCCCGGTAACCGGCGAGGGCGTTGGCGAGCCAGCGGGCGGCGGTCTCCCGTACCCCGAACTCGGGCAGCGGCACCGCGATCTTGCGGATGTCGTCGTTGCCCGCGGTCAGCCAGATCGGCAGGTCCCGCTCGTTGTTCACCGCCCAGATCACCGGGTTGAAGAGCGGACGAAAATCGCCTCCGGCGGGTTTGGGGTACGCGACACGCGACAAGCGGTCACAGCGGGCGAAGAACGCGTGCTCGGCCGGATCGAGGCGCCCCGGGTCGAGGATCAGCCGGGACGCGAAGTCGATGAGCACGGCGCTGCGCTCGTTGTCCGCCCCGGTGACCCGCTCGATCACGTCCGACAGCGGCCCGAGCGGCCCGTCCTTCTCCTTCCACGGCCCCCACGGCGGCTTGTTGTCGCGTTGCACCACCTCGGCGGCCGCCTTGGCGGTCACCGGATCCGGCGGCAGCACCCCGAGGCCGGCCACCGCGTCGGCGACCACCAGGTGCGGGTAACCCTCGTCGGCGAGCACCCGGTGCAGGCCGGTCTGCAGGTCGCAGGGCTCCCAGCCGTGCGCGGCCGGCAGCAGGAACACGTCGCGGACGTTGCCGTACAACACCACCTGCGAATTGATCGACAGGGCGGTACGGACCTCACGCAACCAGGCCGGGTATCCGTCGCCCATCGCGGTGCCGGCCGTTTCCCTGGTGAGCTCGCTCATCGGGGCAGCTTCCTCTCCCTGCGCTGGTCCTGGTCACGGCGCCGGTCGTCGCGGCGGCGGCGTTCGAACGGGAACCGGGCCGGGTCGACGTTCTGCACGTGCGGGTCGCCCTCCTCGCTGCGGTGGGTGGTGGTCACCTGCAGCCCGTGCGCCTCCAGCGCCGGCAGCAGCTTGTCGACCGCCGAGCACCACTGGTGCTCGATCGCGGCCACGTCGTCGGCGACCGCGCCGGCCGGAGCGACCATGTTGAAGTAGTACGCGTTCTCCTCGCCGCGGCTGCGGACCCGTACCGCCAGGTCCTCCCAGCCGTCGCGGCGCAGGTGGGCGAGCCCGTTGACGCCCAGCGCGGTGTCGAACTCCTCCTCGACCGTGCAGCCGATCTCCTCGAGGGACTCGCGCAGCGCCTGCCGGGTGTAGTCGCGCACCATCGGCGCCAGCGTCGCGGCGACCGCGGCCTCGACCAGCGACGACAGCCCCGGCAGGTCCGGGTCCGGGTCGGCGCCGGCGGCGCTGATCGCGGCGAGCGCCCCGTCCACGGCCGGTCCGGTGTACCCGGCCAGCCGCGCCGCCAGCTCGCGCAGCGTGGATTGCCGACGGCGTACCTGCTCGTTGGCCTGGTCCACCGAGTACCGCAGGTCGTCCAGCAGCCGCAGGCGGGCCGTCTCGGTCGCGGCGGTCAGCGCGTCGGCGGCCCGTTTCTGCAGCACCTTCGCCTGGCCGGGCGGCACCCCGCCGTCCATTCGGCCGAGCACCCGCTGCAGCGACTCGGCCACCCGCGCGCTCGGCGCCGGAGCCGCCGCGGCGGCCCGCGGACGGCCCGGCACGGGCGCGGGCTTGGGCAGCCGGTCCAGTGCGGCGGCCACCTCGTTCATCACCCATCGGGTACGGGCGGCGGCCATCTCGGTGCGGAACCGGCTCTCGGCGGCGGCCAGCATCGCCTCCGCCTGCCCCGCCCACTGCTCGCCCCGGCCCAGATCGAGAGCGGTGCCGGGCACCTCGCCGAGCGCCGGCCCGGCCGAGATCAGGGCGCCGAACTGGGCCTGGCCGCGCTGGATCTGATCCTGGAGCAGCCGGTGATCGGCGACGATCCGGGCGATCCGGTCGGCCACCGCCCAGCCGCGGGTCTGGCGCGCGGCCATCCGGTCGCCCGCGGCCCCGGCCAGCACGCCGACACCCCGGGCGGCGAGGAAACCCGCGCCGGCCACCAGGCCGACACCGACGATCGCCGGCGCGAGGAACACGACTCCTACTTCTGCGCTCAATGTGCACACACCCGAGGACTGTGGACAGGGACGCGGGTTTCTGACGGACAGCCGGGAAGCCCCTGAAGGGCTGATCGACGATCATCCGGCAGAGGTCTGTCTGAAAGTACGAAATGGACTGCCGAACCGGTGCAACCACGAGTGGTGAAGGGCGCACGCGGCGTGTTTGGGCCATGCTGTCCGGGATGACCGGCCGTCGGGATTGACGGGCCGGTCACATCGCTTCCGGGAGGGAAGGAACGCAGGTGGGAGTCGCGAACGGGTCGGCCCGGCGTCTGGCCGCAACACAGGTCCGGGGCCGGCAGAGCACTCCCAACGGACCACGCGCCGGCACGAAAGGCACCCCCAATGGGTCGCCCACCGGCACGCAGGCCGCCCCGAACGGCTCGCCCGCCGGCGCGCAGGGCGCCTCCAGCGGGACACCGGCCGGCACGCAGGGCCTTGAACACGCCGGGGCGGGCGTGCACCAGCCGCGCGGCGGCGCCCGGCTCAACGCCGCGCCCGCCCTGCCTGTCGCGCCCCGGCAGCGGCAGCGCCCCGACCGGGTGCAGCGGCTCCGCGACCTGGCCGGCGCCGGCACCCTCACCGCGACGGCCGCCGCCGCCACCCCCGCCGAACGCGCCGAGCTGACCGGCGCCGCCTACGACGTGGTGTGGCCCATCGTGTACGCGCGGATCACCCGCCGCTTCGAACAACTGCGCGGGCACGCGACCTGCGCGTCCGGAGTGGCGCACCTGACCGACGAATGCCTGGACCGCTTCCACGACGACGTCGAGGCGGTCGTCGCCGATCTCCTCGCACACGCCCGCCAGCCCGTGCACCGACTCGAAGCGTGGATCACCCGGCGGCTCGTCGCCGCCACCGTCGACGGGCACCGGCGCCGCCGCGGAGCGCGCGGCGCGCTCCAGCGGCCACGGCTGCCCGGCTGGGTCGCCACCGCACTCGGCAACGACCGCTGGCTGACCACACTCGCCCTGGAGGTCCTCACCTGGGTCGGGGTCAGCGTCACCGCGGGCGCCGAGGTGTGGCCGCTGGAGGTGTGGTCCCAGCACCGGGCCACCGCCACCGGCGACTGGTCCGGCAGCACCCCGGCCGTGACCGCGCGCGACGTCGACACCGTGCTGACGGTGATGCGCCGCCGCCCCGAATGGTACGAGGCCTATGTGGAACGGCCGCTCGGCGCCAAACAGCCGCCGGTCGCGAGGGCGCCGCTGGACGCCGGGGAGGCCGTCAGCCCGCTGGCGCTCAGCGACGCCAACGACCGCGTCGAAACCGAGCTGCTGCGGCTCGCCGCCGACGCGGTGCAGGCCATCGAGACCCGCCTGAGCCACGGCGAACCGGCCGAGACGATCGTCGTCGACGTCATCCGCACGGTGTTCGGCGGCGCGGTCACGACCACCCTCGACCAGGCTCCGCACACGGCACCCGACCCACTGGGCGACGTGGCGGGCGCGCTCACCGACATGGCCACGCTGAACCGCATCGTCACCACGGTCCTGTCCATCGTCAACACCCGCCCCTGACCCCGGCGCGGAGTCCCGCCGCCGATCCCACCGCCCGCCCCCACACGGCGACCGGCACGAACGGCATGTGACGCCCCGGCCAGGTGTCAGTGCTGTACTTTCCCGGCTGGTCGTCACGGTTGTCTCCGGCCGGAGACAGCAGTGACGACCAGCCGGGGGTAGACAGCACTGACAGCCGGCCGGATCTGGCCCGGCCCACCGGCTGGCCGAAGAACGGTCCGGCCGCCCGATGCTCCCGCACTGTGCACAGCGAAGGGTGAGCGGAGCAGGCAGCGAGTTCGGGTGGGGAACGCGGACGGTGGGAGCTTGTGGGCGTACCGCCGAAAAGGGTGTCTCGTGAGGTGGGCCGTCAGCCATCGCAGCAGCGTGCGGGGCCGCATCGGGCAAGATTCCGATCTACGGCGGGAAGCCTGTGTCGTCTTTCAGCAGGGCAGGGGCGGGCCGTCCGCGACAGTGAGCGCCGCTCGCCGCGCGGCGAGCGCATCGGCGAGCGCGTCGATCTCCACAGCAGCGAGCGCGTCGCCTTCCGCAGCGGGAGGCGAGACTCCTCCCGGACTCGTGGACGCGGCGCCTCCCTGGGTCGTGTACGGGGCACCCTGCCGAACGGAGAGCTCAGCGCCCTCCTGGGTGGGAGACGCGGCGCCCTCGCGAACGGACAGCTCAACACCCTTCCGAGCGGAAGACGCGGCGCCCTCCCGAAGGGAGAACTCACCATCCTCACGAGCGGGAGGCTCGGCGTCGTTCCGAGTGGTGGGCGCGGTGTCCGGCGGGATGGCGAGGGCCGTGCGTAGCTCGGTGGCGAGGAGGCGGTACAGGTCCTGGCGTTGCCGGTCGGTCAGCGTCATCGTCGTGGCCGATCACCGGGGTGGATGATCATGGGGATAGTGTGCATCATTCGGCACTCGGGTGCGCAGCTCGTACCGCTGCACCGTCCAGTCGCCGCCCGTGGACGTCGGCGGGCCCACCGCCTCCATGTCGCGCACCTCGCGGGAGCCGATGCCCAGCCGGGGCAGCAGGTACGGATCGGCGGCGAACGGCCGTTCCGAAGCCACCACCACCAGCCAGTCGCTGTTCGACCGGCCGGGCTCGGGCGGCTCGCTCGCCGGTAGCGAGATCCGGATGCGGCGGCCCTCCATCGCGGCGACCTTGCGGCCGGCGCCGATCGGTGCGGGCGGGAACAGTTTCGCGTGCACGGCGTAGCCGGGGGTGAGGTCCAGCACCGTGACGTACAGCTGCCGGTCCGCGGTGTTGTGCAGGTGCAGATGGATCTCCGGCGCGGTCCAGCGGGTTCCGTCCCAGGTGTACTCGGCCTGGTACGAACGGCCCCCGAGGTCCTCGACCGTCTGTTCCGGAGCGACCGGCACGAACTCCAGCCGGATCGGTTCGCCCAGCCGTGACCCGTCGTTGCGGAGTTCATCGCGCAGCCACAGCCATCGGGCCACGTGTTCCAGGGTCGCCGTCACCTGCTCGGGGGCGGCGTCCACCTCGACGGTCCGGCCCTGCCGGTCGGTGATGTGGGCGCGGCCGGGTCCGGCCGCGGTGACGGTGAGGGTGACCGGTTCGCCGTCTTCGGCGGCCCGCAGGTAGGGCGACCCGGAGACGTCGGCGCCGGCGACCGTGGCGACCGGCCGGGGCAGGGCCGTGATCGCCACCGGGTACTGCCGGTCCGGGTCGGGCCGCCAGCCGGGTAATGGGGTCACCAGGCTGAGTTCCGGCCGTACCTCGTCGACGCGCACCTCCCAGCCGGTGCCCGGTACGCCGAACCGCAGCCCGGCGGGATCGGACGGCAGGCCGTGTGCCCGGCCCGCGTCGATCTGCCAGCCGTAGCGTTCGCTGGAGAGGGTGACGCCGGTGCGCGCGGCGCCGGCCTCGCCGCGCAGGAACCGCATGCCGGTCAGTTCGGACGTCGCCGGGTAGAGCTGTGGCACTTGCCGGAACGCGCCACGCCGGGCCACTTCGCTGCGGGCCGCGGCGAGCAGTTCGGCATAGGTGGCCGAGGGGCCGAGCCGGCGCAGCGCGCGCAGCAGCGTCCAGGTGAACAGGCCGTGATGGGTACCGTCGAACTCGCGTTCCTCGGCCTTCTGTTCCCGGCGGCACGCGGCGAGCGCCACGTGCTCGGGGGCCGGCGGGGCGCTGACGGACAGGGTCCGGGTGGCACGGTCCGGGCCGGGCGGCACCGACCGTGAGCGGGAGCCGATCACGCGGGTTCCGCTGTCGGAGTGGCACGAGTCGAGGACGACCGCGACGTGCCCGGCGCGAGCGGCGACGACGTCCAGCAGCACCGAGAGTTCCTTGTCCCACAGGTCCGGGACGCCCGCGGTACGGCTGTCGTGGCACACCAGGGTCTGGACCATCCCGGTGCCTTCCACCACCCACGCGTCGGCCGGCGCCTTCGCCTGCGAGCCGTGCCCGCTGAACCAGAACAGCGCGGTGTCGTCCGGCCCGGCCTGGGTCAGATGGGTACGCAACGCGGCCACCACCCCGGACAAGGTCGCCTGCTCGTCCCGCAGCACCAGCGGATGCAGGCCGGTGCCCGGCCGGACCGTGGTGCGCAGCATGGCCAGCACGTCGGTCACGTCGTTGCCGCAGCCGCGCAGGTCCGGCACCAGCGAGTCGGATGCCGCGTACCGGTCCACGCCCACCAGCAGGGCGTACACGGCGCTCATCGGCCGGCCTCCGGATCGATCATGGTTCCTCCCTGGTCGCTGCTCTCCTCTGACGGACCGTCCGCGATCGAGGACGCACGGTCCGCTTGCGAGGACGCGGGAACGCAGGGTCCGCCACCCGAGAGCGGCCCGTGAGCCATCCGAGATGGACGGTCCGTCAGAAGGGAGGGACGTATTGATTGGAGGACCGGTGAGCGACCAGGACGACGTGATCGCGCGCTACGCCGCCATCGCGAGCGCGGTAGCCGGGCACGGGGACCTCGACGAGGCGTTGCGTGACTTCGCGCGGCTCCCGGAGACGACACCCGGCCGGGCCCGGCTCGCTGCCGGCCTGGTGGAGACGATCTTCCGGGCCGGGACGATGCCGGAGCCGCACCGGGCGCGGGCGCTTCCGGCTCTGCTCGCGGCGGCCGACACCGATCCGCCGGGCACCGCGGGCTGGCGCCGGACCCGTACCGCCGCCGAGATCTTGATGCTCGTGCAGGATCCCACCGATCCGCGCGCGAGCCTGGAGGTCCTGGAGAAGCTGGCCGCGGAGAACGCCGCCGACCCGGGGCTGCAACCGTTGTTCGCCTCCGGGCGGATGGCGCTGCGGTGGGCCACCGCGATTCAGGACGACGACCCGGGCGCGATGTCCCGCCTGCCCACCGAGGTCGCCGGTTTCCTCGCCGACCTGCCGCCGGCGGTCGCCGGCCTGCCCGAGGCCGAGGTGATCACCCGGATGGCCGGGATGCTCGCCGACCGGAACTTCGACCCCGGCACCATCCGGGAGACCCTCGCCAAGCTGCCCCCGGACGGCCCGGTCCGCGCGGCGTTCGACGAGACGTCGCCTTCTCTGGACGCCTTCGCCGGCATGCTGCAGGAGGACTCGCCCCGGCCGACCGACGAGCAACTGGACGCTTTCGTGGCCCACGCCGAGCAGGCCGGTCTCGGCGGCGCCGACCGGGCGCTCATGCACAGTCAGGCCGGCATGGCCGCGATGTGGGGTGGCCGTGAGGACGACCCCGCCCGGATCGCGCTCGGCATCGGCCAGCTGCGCCGGGCGCTGGAGACCGCCGGGCCGCACCATCCGCAACGGGTCTTCTTCCTGGGTTCCCTGGCGACCGCGCTGCTGCGCCGCCACGAGAACACCGGCGCCGGTGACGATCTGCGCGAGACGAAGAAGATCATCGACGAGGCCCACGCGGTGGCGGGCGGGCCGCACCACCCGCAGTGGCAGATCATCAACGAGATGCGGGGCCAGGTCGACCGGATGATCGGCGAGCGGCCGGACTTCCACCTGGCCGCCCTCGACGGGCTGCGCGGCACGGTCTGGCAGGTGCTGGTCCAGCCGGATCTAGGGTCCGCGACCGCTGCCGTCCGCACCGCCGGTGACCAGGCCATCGACGTAGCCCGCCAATGCCTGGCCGCCGGTGACCCGGCCGCCGCGATCACGGCCCTGGACTCCGGCCGGGGACTGGCCCTGTTCGCGGCCACGGTGACCGGGTCGCTCACCGAGCGGCTGGTCGAGGCCGGTGCGGCCGGGCTGGCCGAGCGCTGGCGGGTGGCGGCGGCGGCCGGTGATCCGGCGGCGCTCTCGGCCGACTTGCGCCGGGACGTGATGAAGGCGCTGTCCACGCACGGCACGACGGCCCCGCTGCTCGATCCGCCCGGCTTCGCGGAGATCCAGCAGGCGCTCACCTACCTGGACGCGGATGCGCTGGTGTACCTCGTACCGGGAGAGAAGGTCCGCCCGGGCCATGCCGTGATCGCCCCGGCGTCCGGGCCGCCCAGCTTCCTCACCTTGATGGGCTTGACTCTCGGCGACGTGCCGAATGTCGACGAGTACCTGTCCGCCCTGGCGAAACGGGATCTCGAGGACGCCGAGGAGGAGCCGGTCACCGACGAGGATCTCGCGGCCCGCCTCGAGGAGGTCGGCCGCTGGGCGTGGGATTCGGCGATGCGGCCGCTCGTCGAGACGTATCTGCCACGGCTGCCCGCCCCGGACGGCCGGCCGCCACGGATCGTGCTGATCCCGATGGGTGAGCTGTCGCGCATTCCGTGGCAGGCCGCCCGCCGCGCCGACGGCCGGTACGCCGTCGAGCTGATCGCCCTCTCGCAGGCCGCTTCGGCCCGGATGCTCGTGCATTCGGCCGTCCTGCCCGCGGTGCCGCACACCGCGACCGGCCTGATCATCGGCGATCCGGACACCCCGGACGAGTCGGCACGGCCCCTTCCGGCGGCGCGGATCGAGGCGTACGCGATCCGCCAGACCTTCTATCCCGGCGCCCGTTACCTGGGCCGCCGCCCGGACGGCTCGTCGAGCCGGTCCGGCCGCGGCACCGCCGACGAGGTCCGTGCCTGGCTCGTCACACCCGCACCGGCCGCCGGTGGTGTGCTGCACCTGGCCTGCCACGGTCTGGTGCGGTCCGGGGGTGACCGGCCGGCCGCCTATCTGCAGCTGGCCGCCGACCGCGGGGACGGCAAGCTGACCGCGGACGAGCTGGTCACGCTGCTCGGCGCGGTGCCGGACCGGCATGTGGGCCTGGTGGTGCTGGCCGCCTGCCGGACCGGGCTGTCGCTGAGCGGGTACGACGAGGCGTACAGCCTCGGCACCGCGTTCCTGGCCGGTGGCGCGCGGACCGTGCTGTCCAGCCAGTGGAACGTGCCGGACAGCGCCACCTCGGCGCTGATGTTCATGGTGCACCGCCATCTGCGGGTGGCCGGCCGCCCGGCGTGGGCGGCGCTGCGGGACGCGCAATTGTGGATGCTGGACCCGGACCGCGAGATCCCGCCGGACATGCCCACCGCGCTGCGCGACCGGCTGGCCGAGGCCGACCTCGGCGAGGTGGCCGCCTGGGCGGCGTTCATCCACGGCGGACAGTGAGGGGAGATCGCATCATGCCGGAGAACGAGGACCTGCGGTCGATGGTCGAGCGGGGTGCCGACCTCACCAACCGTTACCTGCGGGCCGGGCCGGGGTCGGTGACCGGGCGGCCGTACCTGGACCAGGCGATCACCGTGCTGGAGCAGGCCTACCAGCGCATCGAGCCGGGCGAGGCGCTGCGCGGGCAGGTCGCGGGACAACTCGGCTGGCTGTACGGGGTGCGGCATCTGGCGCACGGCGGAACCGTCCAGGACCGGACCACCGCGGTGCACCTGCTCGACGAGTCGCTGCGGTTCCCGAACCAGGCGCCGGTGGTGGCGGGCGGCTCCAAGATCGTCCTGGGGCAGTTGCTGCTGGCCGGACCGGCTTCCGGGATGAACTCGCCGGACGCGATGATGCGGTTGATGACCGGTGGGCAGCCGACCGACCTGCGGGACGTGGACCGGGCGATCGCGCTGTTCCGGGAGGTCGCGGACGGGCCGCAGATCAGTGCGGAGATGGTGTCGTCGGCCCGGACGCTGGTCACCGTCGGTGAGGCGTTGCGGGGCATGCTCGGCGGGCCGGGCGGCATGGACTTCAGCAAGCTGGGTCAGGCTCTCGCGGCGGCGCAGTCCTTGCAGCAGCAGATGGGCGGCAGCGGCATGCCCGTACCACCGATGCCGGACATGTCGTCGTTCTCCGGTTTCCGGCCGCCGGCAGCCACGACGCCACCACCGGCGACCGAGGAGCCGCACTTCGGTTTCGCCGAACGGGCCGAGCCGGACATGCCCTTCGATGTCGGCCGGGTCGCGGTGGTCGACGGACCCGTACCCGACAGCGGTCCTCTGCCCCGGCGGCGCCCCGCGCCGATCCCCGCGACTCCCGCCGCCGAGCTGCGTGCCCTGCTCAGCGTCGGTCCGGACGCCCTGCTGGAGGGCCGGGATCCCGCGACGGTCGACGACCACGTCGCGCTGACCGCGGCGATCGCCGAGGCCCCCGGCGCACGCCCCGCCGACCATCTCGCCCTGGCCGCCGCCCTGATCGCCCGCCACCACACCGGCGACGGCACGGACTGGCGGGACGTTCCGGACGACCGGTGGGTGGCGGCACGATCCTTCGACCGGGCTGCGCCCGATCTTCCGGCCCTGACCCCCGATGCGGTACGGGTCGCCGCCCGCATCGCCGCCGAACTCCCCCGCCCCGCTCGGTTCGACGCGGCGTTCGCCGAGGTCACCGCCGCGATGCGGGACGCCGGGATCGGTGCCCTGGTCTTCCCGTCGCTGGCCCTGGACGCCGCCACCGGCCGCTTCGCTCCGGTTCCCGACGGCACCCGCTGGACCGGCCGGGTCGCCGCCACCGTCCCGGTCGACGGCGACGCCACCGTGTCGTACGTCCGCACCGCCGCCGAACTGCTCACCCTGATCCGCCGGGGCCACCGCCCGATCGCCGAGGCCGCGGTGTTCGTCGCCAATCCGCGCCGGGACCGGGAGACCGCCACGATGGACGCGCTGCGACTGCGCCGCGCCTTCTATCCGACGTCCACCGGCCTCGGCCAGACGATCGAGCAGAGCCACGGCGACGGCACCGCGGCCGAGGTCGAGGCACACCTCAACGCCTCGATGCTGCACCTGGGCTGCGGTGTCACCGCGGACGGCGCCCTCGAGCTGGCCGGCTCCGAGGTCCTCGCCCCGTCCGGGATCGCCACGACGACGGGCGGTGTCGCGATCCTGCCGCCCGATCCGAACGCCGTGAAACCGCTCGCCGAGGCGCTGCTGACCCGCGGGTTCACGGCGGCCGTCGGGTTCACCGAGGCGATTCCGGACCGGGTGGCCTCCCTCCTCTACTGGATGCTGCACGCCTCGCTGGTCGACGACGGCCTGGCTCCGGCGGAGGCGGTCGCCGCGGTTCGCGCCTGGTTGCGCGATCCGGACCGCAAACCGCCGGAGCTGCTGGCCGCCGAATACCTCGGTGTCACCGCGACGTTCGATCTGGACGATCCGGCGTACGCCCGCGCCCTGATCTGCCGCGGTTATTGATAGACGCGGACGTAATCGACGAGCATCCGGCTGGGGAACGGGGTGGTGGCGTCGATCGGGCCGGGGAAGTCGCCACCCACCGCCAGGTTCAGGATCAGATAGAACGGGTGGTCGAAGATCCACGGGCCGCGGGTGTTCTCCACGGTCTCCTTGGCGGCGTCGAAGACCTGACGGCCGTCGAGGAAGAAGCGGATGCCCCGGCTGTCCCATTCGGCGGCCCACACGTGGAAGTCCTGGGACAGGTCGGTGGTGGCGTACTTCTGGCCGTACCCTCCGGCGCCGTTGTAGGCCGGGGCGTGCAGCGTCGAGTACGCCTCGGCGGTGTTGCGGCCGAGGACCTCCATGATGTCGATCTCGCCGTTGTACGGCCACGGCCGTCCCTGCAGGAAGTCCTCCCCCATCATCCAGAACGCCGGCCACAGCCCGTTGCCCTTCGGCACCTTGACCCGCGCCTCGATCCGCCCGTACTGGACGTGGAACTTGCCGCTGGTGTTCATCCGGTGCGAGGTGTACTGCCGGCCCTGGTAGTCCTGCCGGCGGGCCTCGACGACGAGCTGCCCGGCGCCGTTGAGGGACGCGTTCTCACTGTTCGGCGTGTAGTACTGGATCTCGCCGTTCTGCGGCACACCCGGGTCCATCGTCCACTTGGCAGCGTCCGGCCGGCCGCCGGCCGGACCGTCGAACTCGTCGGCGAAGACCAGGCGGGTGGCCGGGAAGACCGGGTCGGCGGGCCGGGCGGGCGGGGTCACGGGGTTCCCACCGGTTCCGTAGACGCTGAACTCCCACAGCGAGTACCCGTAGGGCCCGTTGCGCGCGGTGCCGTACAGCCGCACGTACCGGCCGGAGCCGGTGACGTTCAGGACGTCCTTGAGGCCGTCACCGCTGGTGGTGCTGTAGATCGTCGTCCACGTGGCGTTGTCGGGCGAGACCTGGAGCTGATACGCGCGGGCGTACGCCGGGTCCCACTGCAACACCACCTGGCTGATCTGCGCAGTCGCGCCCAGATCGACGGAGATCCAGCCCGGATCCACCCAGCCGGTCGTGGAACTGGTCGCCCAGCGGCTGGCGGGATCGTCGTCGAACGCCTTGTCCGGGCTGCACGGGTTGCAGTTCACGTCGTTCTGCCAGCTGGAGGCCTGGGCCGGCTTGCCGTAGGAGAGCAGTCCCGAGGTGGGCGCCGGTGATCCGGAATAGACCCGGAACTCCCAGAACGAGTAGCCGTACGCTTCGAGCGCCCGCTGGGTCAGGTTGATCCGCACGTGGCGGGCGGTGCCGGCGACGGCGATGTCCTGCCGGCCGCCGGTCCCGCCGGTGGTCACGTGGACCTGGCTCCACGTGCTGCCGTCGGTGGAGAACTGGATGGTGAAGGCGCGGGCGTACGCCGCCTCCCAGTCGATCGCGATCCGGCTGACCGCGGTGGGCGCGCCGAGATCCACCTGGAACCACTGGTTCGCGGCGTACGCGCTGGCCCACCGGGTGCCGTCGTCGCCGTCGACGGCTTCGCGGGCCTGGTAGGCGCCGGCCGCCTCGGTCGACGACGCGGTCGCGGCCCGCCCTTGGGAGACGAGCACTTCGGCGGCCGCTGCCGGGCCGGTGGTGGCGGTGAGGAAGCCGGCCATCAGGCCGGCGATCGCCAGGGTCAGAGCGAGCTTTCTGGTACGGGGTGACGACCGTTTCCGGGCAGGGTTCATCACGGGAGGGACTCCTCAGGGGATGTGTCGAGTCTGTTTCCAAGTGGGGAACAACTCGTGAAACCGCTCTCTAGTCGTCACCGTGGCACCGCCGTCGACCGGAGTCAATGCCACCCGGAACCGGTTTCGGTACCGGTCCCACATCCGCCCAGCTCAGCCCCTGATCGCCGCCGAGGTTCCGGAACCCCGGCGATCCGGCACACGGACGGTCGGTGATCGGCTGAACGGATCATTGTGCGGCGCGAGTCCACTGTCGACGGCGGTCGACAGGTAGCCTTCGCGAGGCCCCGCACCCCCCGGAAGGTTCCGCTCGCCTGTGCGCACGTTCCTCGTGACTGTCGTCGCCGTCGTCATCGCTTTTCTGGCAAGCCCGCTCGTGCGCGCCGACACGAAATGCGCCGCCGGCCCCGTACCCCCGAAAGATCTGGGGAGATGGAACGCCGAGCAGATCGCCAACGCCCGGCTCATCGTCACCATCGGCAGGCAACGGCAGGTGCCGGACGAGGCGCTGGTGATCGCGGTCGCCACCGCGTTGCAGGAGTCGAGCCTGCGCAACCTGCGCGGCGGGGACCGGGACTCGATCGGCCTGTTCCAGCAGCGGCCCAGCCAGGGATGGGGCACACCCCGGCAGTTGTCCGATCCGGCCTACCAGACCCACAAGTTCTACGACAAGCTGCTCAAGGTCAAGGGCTGGCGGAAGATGCGGCTCACCGAGGCGGCGCAGGCGGTGCAGATCTCCGCCTTCCCGGAGGCGTACGCCAAACACACCGCCTCCGCCACCACCCTGGTGGGCGCGCTCCAGGCCCAGCCCGCGTGCTCCTGACCCGTCAGCGGCGGTAGGTGAGCTTGGCGCTGTGCTGGTAGTTGCCCGCCTTGTCGTAGCCCCGGAACTGGACGGTGAACGTCGTCCCGTACTTCTTGGGGTCGAGCACGAAGCTGTACGGGCCGGTCACGTCGGTCGCCACCACCTTGCCGTTGACCAGCAACTGCACGCCGAGAATGCCGTTGCGGTCCAGGGCCGCCGCGGTCAGCGCGGTCTTGCCTGTCAGCTTCGACAGGTTCTTCGGGCCGCTCTTGTACCCCACGACCGGCGCCGTGTTGTCGACGATCACCGTGCGGTCCGCAGAGACGGAGTTGCCCAGGTTGTCGACGCTCAGCCAGGTCACCGTGCGGGCACCGTCACGGCCGGAAGGCACGGTCAGGGTGTCGGCCCGCGATCCGGTCGGGTTGTCCGGCCCCTGCAGCTGAACCCAGGAGACGCCGTGCGGGTCGGTGGCCTTGACCGAGGTTCGGAACGTCGTGCCCCGAATCAGTGCGCCCTCGGCCGGGGTCACGGTCATGGCCGGCGCCGTGCTGTCGATGTTGACACGGAACAGCTTCGGCGCCGAGGCGTGTCCCAGCGCGTCCCAGACCTGGACCGTGACCACCGCCTGGGTGGCGTTCAGGTTCCCGGGAATCCAGAAGTATTCGAAGGAGTTCGAGGCGACCTTGCCGTTGAGCCGCCACTCGATACGGGTGACCTTCGAGGCGTCTCTGACCTTGGCGCTCAGGCGGCTGAACGAGCCGACCCAGCCGTCGTTCAGGTCCACCCGGCCGGGCGAGTACGTGCTTACGGAGTCGACGCGCTCGATGATCGGGGCATCGTCGTCCACGACGTACTCGCTGCTCGCGATGATCTCGTTGCCGGCCCGGTCGACGAACCGGAAGTGGAGCCTGGGCGCGCCGGCCACCGCGTTCCAGGTGAACACCCACGGCCCTTCGGTCCTGCTGTCCAAGACCTCGCCCTTGTACCCGGCGGTCATCTCGATCGTCGCGATGTCCTCCGGCACCTTGGACAGGGTGATGGTGACCGGCCCGCTCTTCATCGTGGAACGGACCGCCGGCGACAGGGTCGCCGTCGGCGACTCCCTGTCGATGCGCACCGTCGTGGTCACGACCTCGCTCTTGTTTCCGGCCACGTCGGTCGCCCACACCGCCAGTGGCACCTCGGCATCGTGCTCCACGTTGGTGGTCTCGACCGTGCAGGACACCAGGCTGCACCACACGTGATAGCGCTGACCAGCGAGGGAGCCCTCGATCTTCGCGACACCGACGTCATCGGTCACGACCGGTTCGAACTTGAACGTCCGCGGCATCAGCTTCCCGGGCTCGATTCCCAGGTCCGTGATGACCGGCGCCGTGACATCCGGCGCGGGATCCTCCGCGGACGCCGGGCCCGCCGCGGCGGCCACCAGGCCGGACGCGACAGCCACGATCGAGACGGTACGGCGTCCCCGACGCCTGCCACCGGTGAAGACCATTCCGAGTTCCCCCATGATCGAAATTGGTCGCAGCGTAGCCGACGGATGCCGCGGCCGGCTGCCCGGGGGACAGCCGGCCGCGGTGATCGGATCAGAGGGTCAGGGTCCAGCTGTTGAGGTAGCCGGTGTCGGCGGACGCGGCGTCCTGGACGCGCAGGCGCCAGGTGCCGTTGGCCGCCTCGGTGGACAGGTTGGCCGTGTAGGTGGCGTCGATGTTGTCGGCGCTGCCGCCGGACCGGCTGCGCAGCGTGTAGACGCTGCCGTCCGGGGCGACCAGGGCGACGGCCAGGTCACCGACGTACGGGTGCACGATGTGGACCTCGACCTTGCCGGCGGACGAGGCGTTGCGGGCACAGCCGCTGACGGTGATCGCCGAGGTGACGGTGGTGTTGTCCGGGATCGTCACGTCGGTGGCGTTGGTGCCGGTGCAGCTGCCGCCGCCGGAGCCGTTCACGGTCAGGGTGAACGTGGCGGTGCGGGTGGCCGAGGCGCCCGCGCCGTTGACGGTGACCGGGTAGGTGCCGGGGGCGGTGGCCGCGGTGGTGGCGATCGTCAGCGTGGAGGTGCCGCCGGCGGTGACCGAGGCCGGGCTGAACGACGCGGTGGCGCCGCTGGGCAGGCCGGACGCGGTCAGGGCGACGGTCTGGGCGCTGCCGCCGGTGACGGCGGTGCTGACGGTGGCGGTGACGGACGAGCCGGGGTTCACCGCGGCGGACGCCGGGTTGACCGACACCGCGAAGTCGTTGCCGGTGGAGCAGGTGGAGTCGCTGCCGGCGACGTTGACCGCGGTCCAGGCGGCCTGGACGGTCCGGTACTCGGTGGAGCACGAGCCGTACAGGTCGGTGGCGGCGCGCAGGGTGTAGGCGCGGGCCGTGTTGGACGGGTTCGACGTGTTCACGTAGCGGGTGTTGGAGGTGAAGTAGGCGTCCAGCGCCCGGTACCAGATGGCGGCGGCCTTGTCCCGGCCGATGCCGGTGACGGCGGGCGCGGAGCCGCAGACGGGCGAGGTGCCGTACGCGGTGGCGCCGGTGCCCTCGGCCAGGTTGAAGAAGAAGTGGTTGCCGACGCCGGACGAGTAGTGCACGTCGACGGTGTTGGTGCTGGTCGACCAGCAGCCGTGCCCCTTGCCGTCGAGGGTCGGGTTGTACATGTAGCGCAGCGGCGTACCGTTGCCGTTGATGTTGATCTTCTCGCCGACCTGGTAGTCGCCCGGGTCCGCGGCGGTGTCGGCGTAGAACTCGACCATCGTGCCGAAGATGTCGCTGCTGGCCTCGTTGAGACCGCCGGACTCGCCGGAGTAGGTCAGGCCGCCGGACACCACGTTCTCGGTGACGCCGTGCGACATCTCGTGGCCGGCCACGTCCAGGGACACCAGCGGGCGGGAGTTGCCGGAACCGTCGCCGTAGGTCATCTGGGAGCCGTCCCAGAACGCGTTCACGTACGCGTTGCCGTAGTGGACGCGGGACGGGACACCCGTACCGTTGCCGAAGATGCCGTTGCGGCCGTGCACGTTCTTGAAGTAGTCGAACGTCTTGGCGGCGCCGAAGTGGGCGTCGACGGCGGCGGACTGCCGGTTCGAGGTCGCGCCCGTGCCCCACGCGTTGTCGGCGTCGGTGAAGGTGGTGCAGGTGCTGGTGCCGTTGTTCATGTCGCAGGTACGGCCGTTGCCGTGCGACGGGTCGATCATGCTGTACGTCGAGCCGGACTGCGTGGTGTCGACGGCGACGGTGCCCGAGTAGACGCTCGCGCCGGTGCCGGCGACCGTCTCGATGTCGTCGAACTCGCCGATGAACGCGCCGGTCCGCGCGTCGCTGATCACGTGCAGCCGGGACGGGGTCTGGCCGTCGGCGGCCCACCCGCTGACGACGGTCTCCCAGGCCAGACGGCCGGTGCCGGTGCTCGCGTCGACGAACAGTTCGGGGGCTTCCGCGGTGTTGACCCGGCCCTCGAAGCGCGCCTTGGCGGCCTTCTCCGCGGCGGCCGCGGCGATCGTCGGGGTGGCGCTGAGGGTCAGCGGGTCGTGCAGGCCGACCGAGGTGCCGTTGTACGCGCCGCCGGGCCGGGTGTGCACGACGAAGTCACCGCCGTAGACGCGCAGGCCCCGGTACTGCCGGGTGTACCGGACGTGGGCGGAGCCGTCGGCGTCGATCTTGGTCCGGTAGACGGAGTAGGTCTCGCCGGGCGCGGCCTCGACGGCGGCGGGAGCGGCTTCGATCAGATCGTCGGCACGTTCGACGGCCTGGGCCTGCGACGGCGGCGTGACCGGAGGTGTGGGCGCCGCGGAGCTGCTCGTGGCGGTGGCCACGAGAACGCTGCCGGCCAGCATGGTGACGCCGGCCAGCGCAATGGATTTCTTCACTCGGTTCCTCCCCGAACCAGGCATGCACGCATGACTACGTGTTGAGCCAGTATGGGGAAGCGCAAGTGAAGAACATCTATATCTAGATGGTCATACCGTGGCCACGACGAGCATTTACAAGGAACGCTCCATCAACAGTTCCCCCAGCTGTGCGGTGGCGGCGTCCAGGGTCTCCCGCGCCACGCCCCGGTCCGCCAGGTCGTCGTGCAGCGGCCACAGACGCAGGGCTTGATCCCAGGCACGGCCGGAGAAGACGTCGGCGAACATGGCGCGGGTCCAGCCGTCGAGGGGCTGGAACCGCGGCTCGTTCTGCCGCCGGGCGATCCGCGCGGACATCGTGAACAACGCCGGGACCTCGTTCTTCAGGATCCGCCGGAACAGCAGGTAGTCATGGCCGGGCGCCTCGCCGTCCGGCGCGCCGAACTCCTCCCAGGTCCGGACCAGGGTGAGCGGGAGGTCGAGATTGAGGGCGACGTTCATGCCGAGCGCCGCCGCGTCGTGCCGGCTCACGGTCATGTTCACGGCCCGGCGGAAGAAGCTCTGCCAGGCGGCCGACACGTCCTCGTCGGGCCGGGCCGCCTCCAGCAGCGCGAAGCGGTATCGGCGGCTCCAGTCGATCGCGAGCGCCTCGAACCAACGGGGATCGGACACCGAGGTGTGCAACGCGGCGATCAGCCGGTCGGCGACGGCCATGCGCACCGCGTGATACCTCCGCAAGGGCGGCAGTTCGTCGAAGACGACAGCCATCCTCCGCAGGGAGTCCTGCACCTCTTTCAACGTGCGCGGTGAATACGTCAGCACCTCCGTCATCTCGCCGAGCATGCCGGGGCTGATCAGCGCCGGATGGTCGAGGGAGGGACGCAGGAGATCGGCCCCGGCCTTCGCCGACTCCCGGTCGAAGGCATCGGTGACGATTCCGTACGCCTGGCTCCGGGCCTGGTCACGACCCGCCTGGATCTCGGCGGTGACCTCGGCCGGGGTCTCCGGCGGCAGCCGGGTGAGGAACTCGTCGAACACGTCGGCCCTGGCCAGGTTGGTGACGGCTTCCGCGGTGACCGCGCGGGCGATGAGCGTCTGACGGGGCGTGTAGACGATCGGCATGGTCCAGACCGCGCTCCGGCGGTCCCGTTGCGCGAGCGCCCGCCGGGCCGGTGTGACGAGAGCGGCGAGATCGACGGGCACGGCGCCGGAACCGGATGCCGCGCCGGCGAGCAGCGGCAACAGTTCGCGGTAGAAGGCGGAGGTGAACGACGCCGAGTCGGGCACGGTCAGGTGGGACCGCATGCCGATCGCGGCGATGACCGAACCCTGGTCGACGAGCCGCCGGCAGAACGGGGCGCTCTCCGATGCCATGACGACGACGATCGGCGCCGTCACGGCGTGATCCCACCATCCGCGCAGCGACCCCGGCCCCACCTGCAACGTCGCCGAGGGGACCCGCGAGGTCATCCCGGCCCGGGTGCCCAGTTCGAGCGTCGGGGCCGGACCGGCCTCCGCGTAACCGAAGATGTGGACGACCTGCGGCCGGAACGAACGGACCAGGTCACGGAGGCCGGTCACGGTCGGTGGGACGGCCTCCGCGCGCAACCACGGGGAACGACGGCGGGCGTGCTCGAGGATCCGCTCCTCGACGGCGACCACGAGCATCTGTACGCCGCCGCCGGTGGGCCCGGACGCCTGGAGCAGGGCCTCGAACTCGGCGTCGCCGGTGACCACCGGGGAGGCGAGGATCGCCAGCACGCGCACCGGCCCGACGATCGGCCAATAGGGCAGCGACGACGACCGGTGCTCGAAGAACCGGCCGACGCCCCACCCCTCGTCGACCGCGAGGAACCGGCCGTCCGGCGTGCACAGCGACTCCCAGGGCAACGAGTCGGCCGGCGCCAGCAGCGTTCCGGGCCGCCCTCTGAGCAGGTCGCGCACCTCCGGGTCGACGGTGATCGCGTCGTGGAGCCGTCGCCCCGCCGATCGTGCTGCCTCGACGCCGGGGCGATAACGGGACAGGGCCAATGCGGGTTCGTCACTGGTCACCGGCATCACCGACAGGCGGTCCCGGCCCTCGGCGCGCAACGCGAGCAGTTCCGCGCCGTCCTCCCGCCGGATCGGCACCACGTCCAGGATCAGGCGGGCCCCGGGCTGCGGGACGTGCGCGGGCCGGCCCTCCAGACGGTCGGCCAGGCCGGTGTAGTCCGGGCCGAACCGGCGTAGCGTCGCGGCGCTGACCAGTGCGAACGCCCGCTCCCCGGCGGACACGTCGCCGTCCGGCGCCTCCAGCAGCGCGGAGGCGAAGGTCCGACCGCGGTGGCTGTGCCGGCCGACGAAGTCGCCGACCGTGTGCAGGACGCTCAGCACCTCACTGCCGAGGACGGTGTCGAGCAGCAGATCCCGTACCCCATCGGCGAAGTCGTATCCGACGTCGTCCGGATGAATCGCCGCGTCCTCGGGGGTCTTCCGCTCCAGCACCGTGAGCAGCACCTCGGCCAGGTGCGCCTGCCCGGTCCCGGGCATCATCGCCTCCTGGACCAGCCGCATCACCGGCAGCGTCAGCGGCACCGCCGCCAGATACCCGGCCAGCTGGAACGCCTCCGGCGACACCACCGCCCGGAACTGCCGCAGCCGTTCCTCCGCCGTCATCCGCCCGGCGTCCGGAGCCTGCGGCGGGGCCTGGCCGTCCCCGGCCCGGACCCAGGTGACCACGGACGGCACCGCTCGCCCGCCGGCCCCGGCGACGAGCGCCGACCAGGGCGCCAGCCAGCGCGTCTCCAGCGGAACCACCGGCACCGGTACGGCAGCCGCCTGCACCGCCGCGTTCCGGCGCCGACGGGTCCGTGGCACGGCGGGCGCCCAGAAGGCGTCTCGCAGGCGCTCGTTCGGCGCCCCCGGGTACGGCGACCGCAGCTCCACCCGCTCGGTCCGCACCGCCGTGTACCGCCACAGCCGCTGCGGCAGCACCTGCACGATCGCGACCGGGCCCTGCCCGCCCCACAGGTGCAGCAGCGACGGCACCGCCCCGGTGTGCCATCCGTCGCCCACACAGTCGCTGACCACCAGGATGAGCCGCCGCCCGCCGGGGTCGAGCAGGTCGCGGGGTGACGCGGTCCGCGGTCTGCTGGTCCCGGACGCGGTGCCGGCCCGCAGCACCGGCGTCTCCCCGGTCTCCAGCAGCCAGATCCGTACGTCGCGGAAGGCTCCGAGGCGTTCCAGCAGGCCGCGCAGCTCTTCCACGGCACGGGCCCAGACCGCCATGGACGGGCTCTGGTCGACGACGACGGCCAGGTCGAGCCAGCGTTCCGTGCCCGGGCGCAGCACCGGCAGCCAGAGCCCGCCGTCGGCGGCGCGGTCCGCGGTGGCGATCTCGTCGAGGACCGTGCCGGTCCGGGCGGGGACCCGGCGCTTCAGCGCCCGCAGGGATCGTCCGAGCTTGCGCGCGCCGGGCAGGGCGGTCGAGGCCGGGGTCCGGAAACTCAGTTCGCCGTGCTGCCAGGACGCCCCCGGCGCGGCCGGAACGGTGAGGGCGGCCGGTGGCACGTCGGGCGCCGGGGCGGCGGCGGGCGGTGATCGCGGGGTCGCCGGGCGGCCCGGCGCCCGGCCCGGCGCGGGGTCTCCCTCAGGCGGTGGCGCGGGCGTTCCGGTGGCGGGCGGGATCGGCTCGCCGGTGATCTGACCGGCCAGCCAGACGGTGTCGGCGACCTCCTCCCAGGTCGGCTCGAAACCGGCCGCCCGCAGAACCGAGATCACCCCGTCGATCATCCGGCCGCCTCCCCCAGCGATCTGAGCAGCGCGTCCAGCAGCGCCTCCCGGCCGGCGGGCGCTCTGCCGGAGTCGCCGGCGAGCAGGTAGACGGCGTTGAGGAGCTGGTCGGTGGCGAGCAGGTCCCGGTCGCGGCGGCGGAGGAACTCGGTGATCAGCGGATCGGCGGCGGCCGCGACTTCGGCGTCCAGGTGCGCCCGTACGATCCGGATCAGTTTCTGCCGGTCCGGTGCTTTCAGGTCCAGTTGCAGGCAGCGGCGCAGGAAGGCGGGCGGGAAGTCGCGTTCGCCGTTGCTGGTCAGCACCACGAACGGGAACTCCGAGCAACGGACCTCTCCCCCGCCGACGACGGCCCGCCCGCCGTCGGCGGTACGGATCTCCACGTCCGGCGCGCGATCGGCCAGCCGGACCAGCTCGGGGATCGGGAAGCCGCCCTCCTCGAACACGTTGAGCAGGTCGTTCGGCAGATCGATGTCACCCTTGTCGAGTTCGTCGATGAGCAGGACGCGCGGTCGGGAGCGGGGCAGCAGGGCGGTGCCGAGGGCGTTGAGGGTCAGGTACGGGCCGATGTCGGGCGTGCCGGTCGCCATGCCGTTGTCCTGGAGACGGCCGATCGCGTCGTACTCGTACAGGCCCTCGCGCAGGGTGCTGCGACTGTTGATCGGCCAGTACAGCACCGGCCCCAGGTCGAGTTCGTAGGCGACGGCGAACGCCAGCGACGACTTGCCGGTGCCGGGAGCCCCGGTGATCAGCAGCGGCCGCCGGAGCATCAGCGCCGCGTTCACCAGGTCGATCTCGCGTTCCTCGGCCTGGAACGTCGCACCGCGGGCCATGTCGCCGAAGCGCTGGCGCGGGGCGAACGCGCGCCACGACGGGGCGTCCGGCAGAACCCAGTCCTGGTGGGGCTTGCCGTCGCCCCGGTACCGCCACCACTCCTTCATGCCGCCTCCTCCGGTACCACCGCGGGATTGCTGAATCGCGCGTCCGGCCACCTGTCGTAGTCGTCCCACAGCAGGATCAGATCCGCGCCGAAGTGCCCGGGCGTCCGGGCCGCGTCCCGCCGCCAGGCCCGCACCTGTTCCGGCAGGTCGGCGACCGGTCTGCCGTCGAGCTGCCGTCGCAGCCACGCCAGTACCTCCGCCGCCCGGTCCGGATCGCGGCGCACGCAGAGCGCGATCGGCAGGCCACCGTGGACGCTCTGGTGCAGCAGCTCGCAGAGCTTCTCCTCGACTTTCTCCGGCGGTCCGACCGGCACCACCAGGACACCGTCGGGGTGTTCGTCGAAGTGGCTCCAGAGCGCCATCTCGTCGTACGCCGTCTCGTCCGGCACCCACACGCACAGCTCGCCGAGCCGTCTGCCGCCGGTGCGCAGCTGCCGCCAGCGCCGCGCCCAGTCCTGGCGCTCCTCCGGGTCGAGCGGCTGCCGCCGGGGCCGGATCAGCACCTGCCGTTCCGCCCCGAGCGGCGGGAACGGCCCGCGCCTGCGGGTCGCCAGCCGCCACCGGTCGGCGGTGTAGTGCACCAGGTCGTCGTCGACCTGGAACTCCACCCGCAGCCGCGGTCCCGTGTCACCGAACCTCGCGGCCGCCAGCCCGATCAGCTCCCCGAGCCGTTGTTCCAGCTCCTCGGGCCGGTAGTAGTCGTTCTCGCCGGGCCACCCGGTGAGCGGTTCCAGACCACTTCCCGGACGCCAGACCCGCAGATGTACGGCGTACGCCCCTCGTCGCGGCACATCCGGGTCGAGTTCGACGAGCAGCGCGGGCGGGTCGGCCGCCGACGCCTCGACGGAGGGCGGCTCCCATCCGGCCGCGACCGTCAGCGCATGCCGCCCGGTCACCTGCCGCGCCCACTCCTCGAACCGGTCCGCCGGCGCGCTGTCGCCCAGGTCCCGTGCGTACCTGCCCAGCCACCACGCGAACCGGACCAGCCGGCACATGCCACCGCGCAGGTCGACACCGCCGAGCAGGGTGAGGGCCGTCGCCCGCACGCCGGTGAACAGGTCGGCCCGTTGCGGCCCGCGGGGCCACAGTTCCCGGGCCACCCGGCTCAGCTGACCCGGGCTCGGCGGCTCGGGCAGGTCGACGGCGAGCAGGGCGGCGAGTTCACGTTTGGTCAGCGGGCTGCGCGGCAGCATCGTCGGGATCAGGGTGAGCAGGTCGACCCAGGCGGGATCGTCGGCCGGCAGAGGCAGGCCGATCTCGTCGAGCAGATCGTCGAGGATGTCGCCGTCGGTGAGGGCGGCGGCCAGCATGGCGTTGATGTCGGCGAGATAGGACCGGCCGGTGTGCGGGAAGTCGAAGTCGTCGCGGCGGGCCCGCACCCGGCGGATCACGGCGGACCGGGTCTCCCAGTCGTCGAGCCCGACCCGGACCAGGGCCGCGACGAGCTGTCTGCGCTGGCTGTCAAGCAGGGTCGCCCCGCCGAGCACGACCCGGTCCCGCTCGCCGGCGGCGGTCACGGGTAGTCCTCGCCGATCTCGGTGGCGAGCCGGGCGGCGGCCTCGTCGGCCCGTACCACGGCGGGGTCCTCGGGATCGACGAGCAGTTTGAGGTTGTCCATCAGCTCGGCGACGCCGCCGGGCCATTCCGCGCAGCGGCTGACGATGTTGACCAGGTGTCCCCGGTCGGTGGCGGCGAACCGGATGGTGCCGGCGATCCCCACCCGCAGCCGCCGTACGAGCGTCGCCCGGCTCATCGGATCGGCCGCGTCGGGGATCGCCAGCAGCGCCCCCACCAGCGCCCGGATCGTGGCGACGCGTGCGGGCCGCGGTCCGGTACGGCCGCCGCCGGGCGCGGCGGCGAGGGTCGACTCGCCGCCGGACCAGGTGCGGTAGGTGAACGAGGTGGGGACCTGGCCGGCCTTCCCGGCGTCGCGCAGCTCCACGAACCGGCCGGTCAGCCGGGTGGTGACGGCGACCATGCCGGGTGGCCAGACGGTGGCGGGCTCGGTGTCCAGTTCGGTCAGCAGCGCGTCGGTGAGGACTCCGGCGCCCGCGCGGTTGATCGCGACCTGCCCCGGGCTGGCGGCGTAGAGGACGAACTGGTCCCGGGAGGGCGACGGCCGCCCGTACGCGAAGGTGTCGGTCGGCAGGGTGCCGGCCGTCGGCATCCGGTCGGCGTGGTTCTGGCAGGCGTCGACCACGACGACCTGGGCCGGCAGCCCGGCGTAGGTGTCCGAGCGCAGCACGGTCAGCAACGACGTCAGGTCCAGGTTGCGCTTGTCGGTGGCGGAGGCGTCGGCGTAGAACAGCCGGCGGCTCTCCTCCCTGGTCAGCACGCCGTGACCGGCCCAGTACAGCCACAGCAGGTCGCCGTGGACGGCGGGCAGCACGGTGGTCAGGGCGGCGGTGACGGCGTCGCGGGTGGCGGGCAGCACGGCCACCCCCGGCGGCAGCTCCGGAGGCGGCGAGTTCTCGGGGAGCGGTGACACGTACACGTGCAGGTTCTCGGCCGGCACCCCGCGCTGCCGCAGCCAGCCGGCGAACCTGGCCGCGTCGCGGGCCGGGCCGTTCAGGTCCCAGGTCTTGCCGATCGCATACCGTTCCACCCCCACGATCAGGGCATGGGTACGGTCCGGAGCGGCCGTGGTCACGGCAGCCGCTCCACGATCGCGTCCCACACGTGCCGGTTGCTCCAGTACGCGCTGTGCGAGGCCGGGAACGGCTGCCCGCTGTCCACCCGGACGTCCCGCACCCGGTCGCCGAACGGGCCGTTCCCCAGGTAGCTGAGCATGTCGCGCTCGTCGTAGACGTTGAGCCAGGCCGGCATGTGCGCGGGCAGTCCGGCGTCGTGCGGCAGGCTCCACAGCGCGCCGATCTCGTACAGGAACGGCGCCTGCGAACCGACCGTGACCAGCAGCTCGACCGTGGGCGAGGGCTGGGACACCAGCAGGTCGACGGCGGCGATCCCGCCCAGCGAGTGGGTGATCAGGACGACCGGCCCGTCCACCGCGCTGATCCGCTCGGCGATCGCGGCCCGGATCCGGTCGCCGCGTGCCTGATAGAGCAGCACGTCGCCGGCGGCCGGGTAGGCGGCGTCGGTGATCGAACCGCGCCGCCGCCGGACCCGGTCGGTGGCGATCCGCAGCGCCAGCCCGCGGACCGGGGACAGCAGCACGTCCCGGACCGCCTTGTCGGTGCCGCCGAACGCGTCGGTCAGCGCGGTGACGAGCCGGTCCCGGGTCTCCGCGTCCGGCATCGCCGGCTGGTCGACGACGGTGTACGCCACGATCGCGCGGGCGACCGCCGTCCGGGTCGGGCCGAGGCTGGACGATGCGGCGGCGAGCGCGGCGTGGTAGGCGGCGTCCCCGGTCACCGCGGTCCGGGCGGCCCGGACCGCGTCCGCGCTGAACGGCGCCGTCAGGTCGTCGGTGATCTCGGTCCGGCGGATCCGGTCGTCCAGCTCGTCGCCGGGCAGCATCACGTTCGGCGGCAGTTCCTCGTCGCCGGCGCCGGCCAGGGCCAGGGTCCGCAGCTCCCACAGCGGGTCCTGGTGGAGCAGGCTCCACAGGGCCAGGTCCTCGTCGTCGGCGAGAGGTTCGGGACCGCGCGCGGTCTCGTAGTCGGGGATCGACGCGCCGCCGCGCCACAGCCGTGCGCCCGCGACCTCACCCCAGTAACAGGGCACGATGCGGTAACCGGGCCGCCGCTCCCGCAGACGGGTCGCGACCTGCCGAAAAAGGGTGGAGAACGCCGGCTCGCGGACGCCGGTGCCGTGCACGAAGATCACCGTTGGCATGACCGCCTCCTTCCGCTCAGCCTCCCACCGCGCACGCCCGGAGCGTGTCGGCTGAATGACTGACCGCGCGCTGAACAAGGCTGGTCGCCGGACAGTGCCCTCGAACCGCGGGAAGCGTGGCCGGACCCGCCGGTGGCGTGATCGTGTCGGGCAGCCGACAGTCACGGTTCGACGGCTGGTGGACGGCTTCGCGCAGTGGCGGGGATCGCATCCGCGCCCTCCGGGCCGCCGGAAGTGTCGGACCCGTTGCCTATGCTGCCTGGCGCGATACCGCGAAAAGGGACGAGGAGGTCACCGCCGGGTGGAGAACGATGCTGCGGATGCGCCCGAGGGCGGGTCCGGCCCGGAGTGGCAGCGCGCCGGCCTGCCCGGTGGCCTGATCGAGGCGAGCTACCTGACCCATCGGGTGTACGCCGTTCAGTACCGGTTGATCGTCGACGTCCTGCTGGCCCAGCAGCAGCACACCCTGACCGGGATCGCCGCGGCCGACCTGCCCGGGCTGTTGCGTGCGCACATCGTGGGCGCCGGCGGGGACCCGGCGGTCCTCGACGATCCGGCGTTCCATCTCAAGGCCCGGATGGCCGACCTGAAACGCTGGCAGGTCATCCACATCTTCCAGGACCGGGTCACCCGGGACGCCGACTTCGTCCTCGACTTCGACCGCTACCAGCTGACCGAGACCGCCGCCCAGCTGCACCGGGCCGTGCTCACCCTCGGGGAGGACGTGGCGTCCGGCGCGGCCGCCACCATGGCGCCCGGGGTGCTGACCGCCCAGTTGGCGGTCCTGGAGGCGGCGGCCGCCACCGATCCGGTCGCGGCGGCGGCTGCCTGGTCGGTGATCCAGACGACGTACCGGGCGATGGCCGACGCGGCCGCCAGCTGGCAGGCCCGTCTGGCCGGGGCGCTGGCCGGCACCCCCGACCAGCGCAAGATCACCGTCGTGCAGGAGACCCTCCGGCGCTATGTCGACATGTGGGGCGCGGGCGTCGACACCCACTCCGACGCCATCACCGAGCTGGTCACCCGGCTCACCGCGGTCGAGCCCGCGCGGTGGCGGCGGATCGCCGTGCACACCCTGGGCGCCTCCGCCGACGACGCCGCGATCGAGGAGCTGACCCGGTCGTACGCGCAGACCCTCGCGACCCTGCGCAGCTGGTTCGACGGTCCGGACTGCCAGGCCCGCCGGTTGCGGCGGCAGATGCGCGACACCATCCGGCCCCTGCTGAGCAGCCAGCGGGTCCTCGCCGCGGTCGGCGGGCACGTGTCGCGACGGGCCGAGCTGCTGCGCCTGGCCACCGGGATCGAGGGCGCCGCCGACGAGCAGGCCGCTTGGCGACTGTGGTGCGCCGCCACCGGGCTCTATGCGGCCCGGCATCTGCCCGGCGCCACACCGGCCCCGGCGGGGAACCCGGGCGCGGTGTCGTTCTGGGAGGCCGAGCCGGTCGAGGTGGAGGCCAGGTTGCGCCGGCAGGGCCCGAAAGCGACGGGCGGCGGCGCACCGGCCCGGATCGCCGATCGCCGCGACGCCCGCCGGGCCGCCCGCGAGTTCGCCGCCCGCCTGCGCGGTGCGGCGGCCGGCACCGAGGCCCGCGTCCTGGCCCGGTCCGGGTTGCCGCTGTCGCAGTGGCCCGAGGTCGACGCCGCCGAGCTGGACCTGCTGTTGCTGCTGCTGGGCGCGGTCAACACGACCCGTCCGGACGCGTCCGGGGTCCGGACCGCGGTCAGTGACGACGCCCGCTGGTCGCTGCGCGCCGAACCGGCGCCGCCCGGCGCACCGTCCGCGGTGCTGCACACCCCCGACGGGCGGCTCGTGCATCCCGACATCCGCCTGCACATCGAACCGCTGGAGATCCACACGTGAGCACCACCGCGGACGTCCGGGAGGCGCAGCGGGCCTTCCTCGGGCTGCTGGCCCGCCCGCTCGTCACCCCGGCCACCGACGCGCACCTGCACCGGCAGGTCGTGCAGCGCCAGCAGACCGTCACCGACTACGCGCAGCGGGCCGGGTACCGCCTCCAGCGGGTCGGGCACGCGGTCCGGCTGATCCGGGTGCCGATCGGCGGGGAGGTCACCGCGCCGCCCCGGCCCGCCGACGCGCCGGACCGGCGGCTGCTGTCGCTGGCCTGCCGGCTCGCCGCCTGCTGCGAGGAGATCTCCGGGGCGGTCACCCTGCAACGGCTGTCCGACATGGTGCGTGACCTGTCGGCGGCGCCCGGCGTGCACCTGTCCGGATACGACCCCGACGACCGGGTGCAGCGGGTCCAGTTGCGGGACGCCGCCGGGATCCTCGCGCATTGGGGGGTGCTGCGCCGGCGGACCAGTGACGAGAAGCTCCTCGACGAGTGGACCGAGTCCGGTGCCGGACCGGGCGCCGGCTACGAGGTGGACCGGGACGCGCTGCTGCTGATGACCAGCCCCGACGTGCTGGGTCTGGCGCTGGCCCCGGAGCCCGCCGACGAGGAGGAGCAGGCGACCACCCGCACGCTGCGTCACCTGCGGGCCCTTCTGGAGACCCCGCATCTGGCGTACGCCGACCTCCCGCCCGACGAGGCCGACGCGCTCCGGCAGTCCCGTGGCCAGCGCGCCGGCGACCTGGCGCAGATGACCGGCGGCACGTGCGAGGCCCGCGCCGAAGGGCTGCTGCTGGTGCTCACCGACGACGAGCAGACCCCGCCGACGGTCGCCGAGTGGCCCCGGCCGCGGGCCGCGGACTGGGTGGCGCTGCTCGCCGCCGACCAGGCCGGCCGGGACGGCACCCGGCTGCCCGACGGCCGGGTGCATCTGACGAACGCCGACGTCGACATGGTGATCGGCTACCTGACCGACGACCGTGGCGCGTACATGAACAAGGTCCAGAAGACCGTGCCCGGCGCGGTCCGGCGGGACGCCGAGACGCGGCTGACCGAGCTGGGCCTGCTGACCGTCGCCGCCGACGGCTCGTGGACCCTCGCCGCCGTCGCCGGCCGTTACCGGGACCCGACCATCACCTTCACCGACACCGCGGAGCGCGCCCGATGACCCACCCCGACAGCCCGGTCGGGCCCGCCGTGAGCGACCGGGAACTGGCCGCCTGGCGGGACGCCGTCAGCCACGCGGGACTGCCCGTGCCGACCCGGACTCGCTGGCAGGCGTCCCGGGCCGGGCTGGTGAACCTGTGGGAGTTCGACGTCAGCGAGTACTGGTTCGCCGACGGGCGCGCCCAGTTCGTCGGCGCCAACCAGTCCGGCAAGTCGACGCTGATGGCGCTGACCACCCTGACCATGCTGGCCGGCGCCCTGGACCGGCAGTACATCGACACGTTCGGCCAATCGGACAAGTCGTTCCGCTATTACGTCGAGCCGACCGACGACCCGCGGGACCGGCGGGAGACGACCGCGCAGACCAACCGTGGCTGGGCCTGGGTGGAGTTCGCCCGGCTCGGCGAGGGCGGCGAGCCGGAGTACTTCACCGCGCTGCTGTACGCGCAGGCCAAACGCGGGGTCAGCCACATGCCCCCGACGTGGATCATCTGCCGGGGCAAGGCCCGCGTCCGGGACGGCATCGACCTGGCCGTCGGCCGGGCCGCCGTCGAACCGCGCGACCTGCACGGCATCGACGGGCTGACCGTGATGGACTCCGGCCGCCGGTACGCCGACCGGATCGCCACCGAGCTGTTCGGGTTCACCGACACCGACCGGTACGCCACCGTGCTGGAGATGCTCAAGACGCTGCGTACCCCGCATCTGGGCCAGCGCCTCGACCCGGACTGGTTCACTGCTCAGATCCGGGCCGCCTTGCCACCGGTCGCCCGGACCGAGGTGGAGGAACTGGCCGCCGGCTGGCAGCAGCTCGAACAGCTCAGCCACGACCGCAACGACGCCGAGGCGGCCCGCGACGCGGTCGCGCTCTACCTGGGCAAGTCGTGGCGGCCGTGGGTGGACGCGCTGCTGCGGGCCCGCGCCGACGCGCTCCTCGACGCCGACGCCGCGGTCACCGCCGCCGAGGACGCGGTGTGCTCCGCCGACGCGGCCCTCGATCAGGCGCAGGACGATCTGCGGGTCGAGACCGACCGGACCGAGGTCCTCGAGGAGCAGGCCCGGCACGCGCAGGCCGCGCTGACCCAGCTGCTGCGCAGCGACGCGTACCGGGACGCCGACGGCCGCACCCGCAACGCCGAACGGCTGCGCCGCGAGGCCGAGGACGCCGAACGGCAGCGGGACACCGCCGGACAGCGCCTGGACCGGCTCCGCGCCGACCACGACCGGGCCGAGAGCCTGCACCGGGAGGCCACCGGGCAACTCGGCCAGGCCCGGACCGCTGTCGACCAGGCCGCCGGGCACGCCGCCGCCGCGGTGGTGGCCGCCGGGCTCGGCGACGAGGCGCCACAGTGGGTCGCCGCCCGCGACGTGGACCGGATCGACGCCGCCGTCACCGACCGGCGGTCCCGCATCGGGGCGCTGCGGCGGCTGCTGCGCGAGACCGGCGACAAGGACGCGGCCTGGCGCAACGCCGACCGGTTCGCGGAGCAGGCCCGTACCGAATGGCAGTCCCGGGTCGCGGCGGCACGCGCCGCGCAGACCCGGATGAGCGACGCGCTGCAGGAGGTGTCCGACCGGATCGAACGGTGGGCCGCCGAACTGCACGACGACGCGCCCGACGCCGGCCTGCGGGACCGGTGGGTCCAGGACGTGACCGCGCAGTCCAGCGCGGCCCGGCCACGTCCGGTGCTGCGGACGCTGGTGGCCCGGCAGTGGCTCGATCCGACGGTGGTGCCGCTGACCGAGACGGTGGCGGAGCTCCGGGCGGCGGCGGGGATCGCCGAGCAGCGAGCGGCCGAGGCCGATCAGGAGGCCACGAGACTGGAACAGGCCGGCGATCCGCAGCCGCCGGCGCCGTACGGCTGGACCCGGCGGGAGCGGCCGGCGTTCCCGGGGCCGGACGGGGCGCCGCTGTGGCGACTGCTCGACCCGGTCGACGGGCTCGGCGCCGACGTTCTCGCCACGGTGGAGGCGGCGCTCACCGCCGCCGGGCTGCTGCACGCCTGGGTGACTTCGGACGGGATGTGGGCGGCCGGCCGTGACGGCGATGACACGGTTCTCAGCGCTTTCACGGCAGTCAGGGACGAGACCGACGGCACCGCCTTCACCGCCGGTCGGCCGGGTGCCGACCCCACCGCTTTCGCCGGCGGCCGGGCCGGCGCCGATTCCACCACGGCGGTCACCGGTTCCACGCTCGCTGCGGTCCTGCAGCCGGCCGAGGATGCCGGATCGTTGACCGGGATGGTCACCGGGTTGCTGGCTCGCATCGGCTATTCCGCTGTCGGTGCGGCCCTGACCGGGGAGTCCTCGGTCGCCGCCGACGGCCGCTGGCGCATGACGGGCCTGGCCGGCCGGGCCGCCCGCGCGGAGCACGGCGCTGAGCTGATCGGCACCGCCGCGCGTACCCATGCCCGCCGTCGCCGTATCGACGCCCTCCGTCAGGAGGCGCTGCGGCAGCGGCAGGAGGCCGCCACCCGGCTCGCCGAGGCCGCCGCCGTCAACACCAGGGTGGCCCGGCTGCGGAACTCCGCCGACACCTGCCCGGACGACACCGCCGTGGTCACCGCCGCCAACGGCCACCACACCGCGGTCGCCGAACGGGACCGGGCCCATCTCGCGCACGCCCAGGCCCAGGACGACGCCGCCAAGGCGAAGCGGGCCGCCGACGAGGCGACCACGGCCGCCGCCGGGTACGCCGCCGAGCACCGACTGCCCGCCGGCCACGACCGGCTCGACGCGGTCGGCACCGCCGTCGACACGGCCGCCCGCGCCGGCACCGACCTGCGGCTGGCGCTGCGCGAACTCGACACCGCCACCCGGGCGGTCGCCGGCACCGCCGCCGGGGTCGACGCGGCGGCCGCGGCCGTCGACGAGGCCGACGAGGCCGGCCGGGAAGCCGCCGAGACCGCCGCCCGCCTGCGGATCGAAGCGGCCGAGGCGGCCGACTCCATCGACCGCGACGACCGGGCCCAGCTCGACCGGGCCGCACAGCTGGAGAAGGACATCAGCGACGCGGCCGGCGCCGCGTCCGGCAGCCGGCGGCGCGGCCTGCGGCTGGCCGCCGACGCCTCCACCGCCCGCAACCTCACCGAGACCCGCCGCCGCGCGGCAGCGGCCGCGGTCGCTCACCGGGACGCCGCCGTCGCGGACTGGTGGGTGCCCGTCGACGCCGGTCTCGCCACCGCCCGCGACCTGCCGGAACCGGCCGGGCGGGGCCTCGCCGCCGCCCTCGCGCAGGCGCACGTGGCGGTGGCGGCGCTCCGGCCGCCGGGCTGGCCGGACACCGCCGAGGAGAAGGCGCGACGGGTCGCGGCGGCCCAGCACCGCGCGTTCACCAACCCGCGTTTCGAGTTGCAGGCCAAGCTGGAGGCGTCCGGCGGCCGGTCGGTGATCGCCGTGGACGCCGACGACGTCACCCCGCTGCCGGCGATCATGCTGGTGGTCGACGCGTCCGGCACCCAGCTCACCCCGCCGGCCGCCGTCGAGCACCTGTTGGAGCTGGTCACCCAACTGTCGGCGAGCCACGACGAGAAGCTGCACCAGATGTACACCGAGCTGCTGTCGTCGACGTTCATCAACCACCTCGCCGACCGGATGACCCGGGTGGTCGACCTGCTGAAGGCGGTCAACACGGTCCTCGACCGGCACCCGACCGGGGTCAACAAGACCAAGCTGCGGCTGATCCGGCGGCCGGCCGAGGGCCAGCGGCACGGCTACCACATCCTGGAGGCCCTGGAGAAGGGCACCATCGACTCGGCCGATTCGCAGGAGCAGATGCGGCTGTTCCTCGCCGACCGGCTCCGCGAGGCCCAGGAGTCCGGCCTGGTCGGCACCGACGACTGGGTGGAACACCTGTCCCGCCTGCTGGACTACCGGGCCTGGTTCGACATCGTCCCGGAGTTCCGGATCGGCGACAGCAAATGGCGGCCGCTGACCAGGCAGGTCCACTCGGTGGACTCCGGCGGCGGCAAGGTGGTCACCCTGTTGCAGCCGCTGCTCGCCACCCTGGTCACGCTGTTCGCCGAGTCGCCGGACGCACCCCGGCCACTGTGGCTGGACGAGGCGTTCACCGGCGTGGACACCCCGAACCGGTCGACGATGCTGCGGATGATGGTCGACTTCGACTTCGACTTCCTGCTGGCCGGGCCGTCCGCGCTGGTCACCGCGGCGCAGGTGCCGGCCGCGGCGATCTGGACGGTGTCCCGCGCGCCCGCCCCGGTGCCCGGCGTCGACCTGTCGCTGATGCTGTGGACCGGCCAGGCCATCGAGTACGTGCCGGTCGGCGACATCGCGACCGCGACCCTCACCCCACCACGGCCCGCCGACGACACGCCCGACCTGTTCAGCAGCGTCGACGATCCCGGCACGCCGTCAGGAGACCCGCGATGAAGGCGACGGCGCCCGGGTACGGCCGAGGGGTTCCGGGCGCCGTGATCCGGCAGCACGATCATCGCCAGGGACAGCGTCCGGCGTCCGGGGCGCGTACCCGGGCTTCCTCGTCGACGTGCGGCGCCGCCGCTCCCGGCGTCGACCCTCCGGCCGCACCGTATATGACCACGCCATCTGGACTGGAGATGACTGATACCCGCGCACTGTCTGGACCTGAATGTCGCGCTGAACAGCACCGGCTCCGCACCCGGTCCTGCGACTGCTGCCGGGCCTCACGGTGACCCGGTAGGGCGCACCACATGCACGAGTCACTGCACGGCCACCACGGCAAGGACGGGTTGATCGCCGACTTCCTGGAGCTCGACTGGGCCGTCGACCTCGCTCGTCACTGGATCTGCCGCTCCGACCGGAGCTGTTCGCTCACAGCGAGGACCAGCACGGGCGGGTCGAGTTCGTCAAGTCTTTCGCCGAGCCGGCGGCGGCCGAGGAGATCACGCCCCGGCAGCTGGTGCGCCGGGTGGAGGGCGGTCACCGGCTGGCGGTCGGCACCCCGGGAGGTCGCCGACACGGTGCTGGACTGGTGGAGCTCCGGCGCGGTGGCCGGGTTCAACATCCACATCCCGGTGCTTCGGACGGTATCGCCGATCTCAACGAGAAGGTGCTCCCGCTGCTGCGGGTCTCCGGGGCGATCCCGAGCGGCTACGACGACTCGACCACCTGAAGCCGCCTGGCCCACGGTGATGTACCCCACCCCGAGGTTTGTTGATCTTTCAACATCCCGCGTCGATGCTTGGTGAAAGTTCAACAACCTGGGGGGTACGACATGACGGTCACGGCACAGACGGCAGCCGCGGCAGTGCGTACACGGGTGACAGTGCCGTTACGGTTCCCGGACGGTTACGCCACGACGGCCGAGGTGTTCACCTTCACCGGCCTGGCCGACGGTCAGGAGCACCTGGCCCTCGCCCTCGGCGACGTGTCCGGAGCCGAGGTGCCGCTGGTGCGGCTGCACTCCGAATGCATGACCGGCGACGTGTTCGGCTCGCAGCGCTGCGACTGCGGCCCGCAGTTGCGCGAGGCCGCCGAGCGGATCACCGAGACCGGCGGCTACCTGCTCTACCTGCGTCAGGAGGGCCGCGGCATCGGGTTGTACGCGAAACTCGACGCCTACGCCCTCCAGGACTCCGGCCTCGACACCTACCAGGCGAACCTGGCGCTGGGCCGCGGCGAGGACGAACGCGACTACACCGCCGCCGCGCAGATGCTCGCCGCCCTCGGCGCCGACCGGATCCGGCTGCTCACCAACAACCCGGACAAGGCCGCCCAACTGGACGCCCTCGGCGTGACGGTCACCGAACGGGTCCCCACCGGCGTGCACCTGTCCGCCGCCAACGCCCGCTACCTGGCCACCAAGCGCGACCACACCGCCCACACCATCGACCTCCCACCCGCCGCATGACCAGAACCGTCGACCACCACCAGGCCGCGCCGCGACTGGAGGCACCGCGTTCGGAGGCGCCGCCCTCGGTCGTGCCGTCCTCGGCTGTGCCGCGTCTCGACGTGCCGCCCTCAGCTGTGCCGACCTTGGGTGTACAGGCCTTGGACGTGCCGCCCTCGGCTATGCCGATCTTGGACGTACCGGCCTTGGACGTGCCGCTCGACCACCACGGGCTGCTGGTCCAGGCGATCGAGCAGTCGCGGCTGGCGCCGCCGGTCGCGGACCGATACGCCGTCGGCGCGATCATCCTCGCCGCCGGTGGCGAGGTGCTGGCCACCGGCTACACCGGCGAATCCCACCCGCACCACCACGCCGAAGAGGAGGCCCTGGCCAAACTCGCCGGCCTGAACCTGTCCGGCGCCACGATCTACACGTCGCTGGAGCCGTGCACGGCCCGCCGGTCGCGTCCCGCCACCTGCACCGACCTGATCCTGGCCGCCGGGATCAGCCGGGTGGTCCTGGCATGGCGCGAGCCCACCCTGTTCGCCGACTGCGACGGCGTCGGAACCCTGCGCCGCAACGGCGTCGAGGTCATCGAGTTCCCCGGCCTGGCCGACTCCGCCCGCGCCGTCAACCAGCACGTCCTCTCCCCCACGACTCTGCTCGTCTCCCCCACGACTCTGCTCGTCCCGGCCCCCACCCGGGCAGGTCTCCGATGACCGGCACCCGCCCCATCCCCGGCTCGGCCTCCAGCTCCGGTCACGGCCCCAACCCCCGCCCCGACTCCGGGCCCCGCTCCAACCCCGGTTACGGTCCTAAGCCGGACTCCGACTCCAGTCCTCGGACCGGCCCCGGGTTCGGGTCCGGCTCCGGGTTCGGGAACCCCGCCGCCCCGCCAGGTCCGCGGTGGCTCGATCCGGGGGAACTCGACGCCTGGCTGAACCTGGCTCAGGTGCTGATGCTGCTGCCCAGCGCCCTGGACCGGCAACTCCGCGAGGACGCCGGCATCCCGCACGCCTATTACCAGATCCTGGCGACCCTCAGCGACAGCCCGAACCGGTCGATGCGCATGACCGAACTCGCCCGCCTGACCGGCACCACCACGACCCGCCTGTCCCACGCCGTCGCCAATCTGGAACAGCGCGGCTGGGTACGCCGCCACGCGTGCCCGACCGACAGACGCGGCCAGATCGCCAACCTGACCGACGCCGGTTTCACAGTCCTGGAAGCGGCCGCCCCCGGTCATGTCGCCGAGGTCCGCCGCCTGATTTTCGACCACCTGAACAGCGACGACGTCGCCCGGCTCCACGCCATCACCGACAAGATCCGCCCCGCCCTCACCGGCGACCGCTGATCTCCGAACCGGACACCCCGACCCCGCGGAACAACGTGTGGACATCAGCCGCTCGTCACGCCCGAACCCCGCACACAGGAGTCTGAAGGCGGTCAGCGGCGAAGCAGGGAGAGCCAGGCCTTCGGGTACGGCTTCTGCGCCGACAGGACCCGGATCAGCCGCGCCCGGGTCTCCGGGCGCCGGCCGTAGGCGACGAGGGCGACCGCTTCCGCCAGGGCCCGGCGGCCGTCGTCGTCGTGCCGGATCGGCGGTGGGCCGCCGGCGCCCGGGCCGAACGTGCGGGTCACTTTCGTCTGCCGGTCGGCCAGGTAGCGGTACAGCGGGGGGTCCATCGACACGTTGCTGACCGCACCCGCCGGCAGATCCGACGTCCAGTCCGCGTGCTGCTGCCACCGGTGGGTTTTCGGGCTGGTGCTGCCGCGGGAGACGATGCCGATGAACCGGATCTTGCGGCGTACCACGTCCCAGGGCTCGCGCTCCTCCCGAACCCAGTCGCGCAGCAGGGTGTAGAGGCATTCGAACGTGCCGCCGGACGACACCACGTCGACCAGGGAGACCGGATCACCGGCGCGGGCGAGCCGGAACGGTGTCAGACCGCACTGTGTGAGGATGTCGCGGGCCTCCTCCCGCCAGGCGCCGGACGGTGTCCAGAACCGGAAGATCGTGGTGAACGGCAGCCGCCACAGCCGGCCGGTGTCGGTCACCACTCCGCTGAGCAGGTCGAACATCGAATCCAGCGAGCGCCCGACGAAGCAGACCGGGCCGCCGTCGGAGCGGGCCAGCATCCGGGCGGCACAGTCCACCAGCTCGTCCGCGAACCACAGATCCGGTTCCGGCAACCCGGCCGGCAGCGAACCGAGCTGATCCGGCGTCACCAGGTCCCAGCGGAGCGGCAACGTCACTCCACTGTCGTCATTGCGCATGCGCACGGATGATGCCAGCGCCGGCCGTCGCCCGCCCCGCATTTACGCCCACGCCGGGCCTCAGCTCGCCAGGACCTGGACCGAGGCCAGGTCACGGCGGGCGGCGTGCACCGTGGCGATCTCGGCGAGGGCGTCCCGGCCCAGCGCGCGGTAGGCGCCGACGAGCAGGTCGGAACCGTCCTGCCGGTACTCGTCCTGGTCGAGCCAGTGCAGCTCGCTGCCGACCGCGAGGGCGAGCGCGGGTTGCCCGCCGGCCAGTTCCCGCCGGGCCTGGGCGATCCACTCGGCGGCCCCGGCCGGATCCTTCTGGAAGGTGTCGAGCCGGGCCTCGGAGACGCCCGTGCGTGGGTCGCCGGCGTCCGGTGGCAGCAGCGGCAGCACGGACACCCGGAGGTAGGACCGGGGCTCGTACACCCACCGGGGTGGCCCGTCCGCCAGAAGCGCGGCATCGTCGGCGGCGTCGAACCACTCGATGGCCTCGATGAGCGGAGCCATCCGCTCGGCCTCCTCGCCGTCGGAGCCGTAGTCGCTGAGATGGCTCTCCACCTCCTCAGCGACCACTCCGAGCAGGCTCGGCGACTCCGACTCCCAGGTCTCGGCGGTGTCCCGGGCGTAGTTGTGGACGATCATGGTCGGCAGCTCGGCGGGGTCGTCATACCAGAGGCCGTAGTGGAGGCCGTCGGAACCGCCGCTCATCACGGTCACGAACTCGGCCGGGTCTCGGCGGAAACGGACGTGCAACCGCTCGTCGAGGCCGTCTCGGCCACGCAGGTCCAGGCCGCCGTCCCGGAAATAGTCGGTGACGCCCCACGGCGTGATCATCAGCTCGGAGAGGGCGTCGCCGTCACTGGCCGCGAGGGCTGCGAACACCGCCACGTGGCGTGGCAGCCGCAGCCCCCACACCCGCTGGAAGCGCTCGGCGACCAGCGGAAACCGCTCTGTCATGGTGGCCAAGGCGTCTTCTCGCGATGTCATGACCGCATCGTAGAGCCCGGGTACGACACAAAATCTCTCCCGGGCGTGCCGGTCCTGCCCCGAACCCGTGGGTTCAGCCGCCGGCGCTGCTGTTCGTCGCCTCGATCGACTTGCGCAGGGCCGGACCAGCCGGTCCGGTCAGGACGGTGAGCTCCTGAATGCGCCGTTTCGCGGCACGCCGGGCCTTACGGTCGAGCACGAGGCCGAGGCCGCCCGCGGCGACGACGGCCACCCGGGCGGCGTCGACGGCCTCCACCCGGCCGACCGGGTCCGTCAGGGCGGCCCGGACGCGGCGCAGGAGTTCCTTGCGGACGCGCGGGTCACGCGGCGTCACCCTGGTCCGGGGGATCAGACCCAGGATCTTGTACGGCTCCAGCCGCGCCCACCCGCCCGCGCCGAGCTGGGTGCGGACCGCGCTGACGGCGGCGCCCTGGCGGCGGTCCACCCAGGACTGCCACTTCCGCGGCCGGGAGGCACCGATCTCGTCGAGCATCGCCGCCAGCACCGGATCGGAGCACCGGCCCCGGCCGGTGACGGCGGCACGGCCGCGCTCGTCGGTGAGATGCCCGTTCAGGTACAGCTCGGCGAGGGATGCGGCGCGGAGCATCGCGCCGAGCGGGGTGCCGATCCGGACCCGGCCCTTGTCCGGGTCGTGGGCCAGCAGGAAGATCTGCTGGGCAAGGCTGCCGGGAACTGTCATGTCACTCGTCCTCCTCCGGCTCGCTCGTGTGGGACGGTCTGCCGGGCCCCCGGATCCGGCTGACCCCACCGGGGAGCCGGCCGGCGTCGCCGAGGGCCTTGCGCAGTAGGTACTCGATCTGGGCGTTGGTGCTGCGAAGCTCGTCGCCGGCCCACCGCGCGAGGGCGTCGTGCACGGCGGGGTCCAGCCGCAGGAGAAGCTTCTTGCGCTCGGTGGCCATGTGTCTAGGAGTAGAGCGTGCCCGTGTTGACGACGGGCTGGGCGTCCCGATCGCCGCAGAGGACGACCAGCAGGTTGCTCACCATGGACGCCTTGCGCTCCTCGTCGAGGTCGACCACGTCGTGCTCGGCGAGCCGTTGCAGCGCCATCTCGACCATGCCGACGGCACCCTCGACGATCCGGGCCCGGGCGGCGACGATCGCGTTGGCCTGCTGGCGGCGCAGCATGGCGTGCGCGATCTCCGGCGCGTAGGCGAGGCGGGTCAGCCGAGACTCGATGATCTTCACTCCGGCGGCGGCGACCCGGACGCCGATCTCCTCGGACAGCCGGGCGGTGATCTCGTCGGCGTTGTCGCGCAGCGACATCAGGGTGGTGTCGTGCGAGTCGTAGGAGTAGCTGTTGGCGATGTGCCGCACGGCGGTCTCGGTCTGGATGGCGACGAACTCGATGAAGTCGTCGACCTCGAAGACGGCGCGGGCGGTGTCCTCGACCTGCCAGACGACCACGGCGGCGATCTCGATCGGGTTGCCGTCGGCGTCGTTGACCTTGAGGACGTCGGTCTCGTGGTTGCGGATCCGGGTGGAGACCCGGCGGCGGGCGGTCAACGGGTTGACCCAGCGGAGACCGTCGGTGCGGACGGTGCCGGTGTAACGGCCGAGCAGCTGGAGGACCCGGGCCTCGCCGGGGGCGACCGGGGTGAGCCCGGCCGCGACGGTCAGGCCGGCCAGCAGGAGCACCGCGCTGGCCACGACGAGGCCGATGATGGCCGCGTCGGACGACTGCTGGAGCCCGGCCACGAACACGACGATGGAGAGCAGGACGAGCAGCATGGACCCGGCCAGCGCCGGCCAACCGTTGGCGGCCCGGGCGTTGCGCTCACGCACCTGCGGGGTGGGCAGGTCGAGGTGATCGGTCATGGGGACCTCCCTGATCGGCGATGGCTTGAGACTATCAATGTGATATCACTTTTTCAACGACCATCGACGACCACCGACGACCATCCATGAATCCAGGCTGCCGGCCGGAGCCCGCGTCAGTCCGGCGTCGAGATGCTCACGCTGAGCTTGAACCGCGTGTCCTTCACCGTCTTGCCCATCGTCAGCCCCATCGGGAACAGGTTGATCACCTGTCCGTCCCGCTCCCAGCGGAGCGGGGGATCGCAGTTGACCGCCCGTGCCTCCTGGACCGTCTTGATGCACTCGGCCACATCGGAGGCGGTGAGGTTGACCGCGCCGTTGTCGGTCATCCACTCGTGGATCGAGGTGGTCGGGTTCGCCGGGCAGACACCCTTGGGGCAATCGAGGTAGAAGAACGTGTCGAGGGTGTTGCCGAAGTCCTCGTCGTCGTCCACCAGATCCCGGGTGAAGGCTTCCGGGACGCCGAGCTTCTCGTACAAGGCCTGACGCGCCTTGAACTCCTGCTTCGGCACCCACTCGGCGAAGTAGTAGCCGCCACCGACGCACAGCAGCAACGGCAGGACCACCAACCCGAGGACCAGGCCCACCACCAGCGGGGCTTTGCCCTTGCGCGGCGGCGGCACCGGACCTCCGGGGTACGGATAGGCGCCCGGCTGCCCGTACTGCGGCGGCATCGGCTGCGGCGGGTACTGCGCCGGCGGCGGCGGGTACTGCGGCGGGGGCTGCTGCGGCGAGTACTGCGCCGGCGGCGGCTGTGGCGGGTAATGCGGCTGCGGAGGGTATGGCCCGTATTGCGGAGGATGCGGTCTATTCTCAGGAGGTTGCACGGGGAAGATCGTAGGTGCTCGATCGCCGGCGGTGGTGCCGGGCGGCCGCCGCGACGACCGGCCGACGACGGTGGACGGCGATGAACGGGCATTCCCGCCGATCAGCCCGCCGGCGCCACCTCACCCGTACCGTTTCCCGCATCTCGGTCTCCCCACGTCTGGCGCCACTCTCTGCGGCGATGCGGAAATCCTCGCTTCCGGCTGCCGTCCGCCGGGACGACCGAGTTGCTGCATGCGGTTGTCCACCAGTCGACGGACCGCCGTCCTTTATTCGTCGTTGCCTTAATTAAGGCGAGGATGAAATAGTACGGATGTGCACGCCTTCGACGTTCTCGGCGATCCGGTCCGGCGCCGGATCCTGGAGCTGCTCGTCTCCGGTGAGCAGCCGGCCGGCGCCATCAGCGAGGTCGTCCGGGCCGAGTTCGGGATCTCGCCGCCCGCGGTCTCCCAGCATCTGCGGGTGTTGCGCGAGTCCGGTTTCGCCTCCTCCCGGCCCGACGGCACCCGCCGGCTGTACGCGGTGGAGGCCGCCCCCTTGCGAGAGGCGCACCGCTGGCTGGAGGGTTTCCGGCCGTTCTGGGAGCAGCGTCTCGACGCCCTGGCGACCGAGCTCGCCCGCGGCAAGCGCGCACGCCGCAGCACGTCCGGCCCCGACGACGAGGAGAACACGTGATCGACATCGTCCAGCAGATCAATGCCACGCACCGGGAGATAGGAGACATGCCGGTCGCCGACGGCGCCGGGCGGTCCCTGCTGCTGCGCCGGGTCTACGGCGCCGCGATCGAGGACGTCTGGGACGCCTGCACCGACCCGGCCCGCCTCGGCCGCTGGCTGGGCACGGTCGACGGCGATCTCCGGGTGGGCGGCACGTTCCAGCTCCAGGGCAACGCCGGCGGCGAGATCCTGCGGTGCGAGCAGCCGCATCTTCTCAAGGTCACCTGGGTTCTCGGCGAGGGCATGAAAACCGAGGTGGAGGTACGGTTGTCGCGCTCCGGCGACGAGCGCACCACCTTCGAGCTGGAGCACTCCTCCCCGGCCGCCGTCGTCGACGATCTCGTCGCGACCTACGGCCCGGGCGGCACCATCGGTATCGGTGGCGGCTGGGATCTCACCGTCCTCGGGCTGGCCCTGCACCTGCACGGCGCCGACCTGGACCCCGCCACCTGGGAGAACGCGCCGGACGTGCAGGCCTTCGCCGCTCAGGCCTGCCACGCCTGGGGCCCCGCCGTGCAGAAGGCCTGGAACACCAGCGACGAGGACATCGCCGCGGCCGTCGAGTTCGGCGTCCAGCACTTCGCCCCCGGTTCGGAGCAATCGTGACCGACCAGGTGATCGTCGACGCGCTGCTCGCTGAACTGGCCGCCCTCGACGATCCGAAGGCACGGGCGGTCAACGAACGGCACGGCGACGACCACGGGGTGAACCTCGGCAAGCTGCGCGCCATCGCGAAACGGCTGAAGACGCAGCATGACCTGGCCCGCTCGCTGTGGGCGACCGGCGACAGCGCGGCCCGGCTGCTGGCGATCCTGATCTGCCGGCCGAAGGAGTTCACCGCCGGCGAGCTGGACGCCATGCTCCGGTCGGCCCGGACTCCGAAGGTGCACGACTGGCTGGTCAACTACGTGGTGAAGAACAGCCGGCAGGCCGAGGAGCTGCGTCTGTCCTGGTCGGCCGACCCGGATCCGGTCGTCGCCAGCGCCGGATGGGCGCTGACCACCGAGCGCGTCGCCAAGAAACCCGCCGGTCTGGACCTGGCCGCCCTGCTCGACGTCATCGAGGCGGAGATGAAGGCCGCCCCGGACCGTCTGCAGTGGGCGATGAACCACTGCCTGGCCCAGATCGGCATCGAGCACCCCGGGCATCGGGCCCGTGCCATCGGCATCGGCGAGCGCCTGCGGGTCCTCGAGGACTACCCCACTCCCCCGGGCTGCACCTCCCCGTACGCCCCGATCTGGATCTCCGAGATGGTGCAGCGCAAGACCGGCTCGTAAGACAATGTCGGGCATGGGAGCCGAGAAGCAGGTCGTGACCAGCGACGACGGGCGCTATGTCGTGATCGACGGACGGCGCTGGCGGGCGACCGATCCGGCGATCCCGGAGGACGTTGCGGCGGCGCTGCGGCGAGCCCTGATGGCGGCCCGGCGCGATGTCGGAACGGCACTGCGCAAAGGCGAGGACCCGGCGACCGCACGGGCCCGGGTCCAGACCGCGAAGGTCGCTCTCGGCGAACGCGGCACTCCCTGGTGGGAGCAGAGCCCGGCGGACCGGCGTGCCCGCTGGGAGCAGGGCCTGCACGATCTGGGCGGATAGTCGCGTCGCCTGCCGTCCGGACCGATCGTTCCCGTTCTCCCGAGCCTGAAGCCCGTCCGGACCGATCGGTTCCCGTTCTCCCGGGTCTGAAGCCCGCTCGTTGCCGGACCTGTCATCTCTTCGAGGTGTACGGTACCGTACCGTACATGACTGAGAGAATCGCGATCGTCACCGGCGGCGCCGGCGGCATCGGGTATCACACCGCGCTCGGGCTGGCCCGCCAGGACCGACAGGTGATCATCGCCTCCCGTGACCGCGTGCGCGGCGAGGCGGCCGCCACTCGGATCGGGGCGGCCTGGTGGGAGCTGAACCTCGGCGACCTCGCCTCGGTGCGGCGCTTCGCGCACAGATTCCTCGCGGCGTACGCGGAACTCGATCTCCTGATCAACAACGCCGGGGTGATGGCGCTCCCCCGCTCCGTCACCGCCGACGGATTCGAGCGCCAGTTCGGCGTCAACCACCTCGGCCACTTCGCCCTGACCGGCCTGCTCCTGCCCGCCCTGACCCTCTCCGGCCGGTCCCGCGTCGTCACCGTGACCAGCGGCCTGCACCGCCGCGGCCGGATCGACTTCGACGACCTGATGGGCGAACGCCGGTATTCCAAGTTCGGCGCCTACATGCAGTCCAAACTGGCCAACGTCCTGTTCGCCCTGGAGCTCGGCCGCCGCGCCCCGATCACCAGCGTCCTCGCGCACCCCGGCGTCGCGCACACCGACCTGGCCCGCACCGGCAACCCGCTACGGTCCGTGCTCATCGCGCTGGCCCGCATCTCCGCACAGTCGGCCGAGGCCGGCGCGCTCCCCCTGCTGCACGCCGCCACCGGCCCCGACGTCGTCACCGGCGACGCGTACGGCCCGGACGGCCCCGGCGAACGCCGCGGCGCCCCGACCAGGATCGCGGTGTCCGACCGGGGACGCGACGAGGAGGACGCGCGGCGGCTCTGGGCGATCTCCGAACAGCTGACCGGGGTGCGATACGGTACGGTCTCGATCCCCGAATGACCCGTGGAGGGCCGGATGCCGCCGTCGCCGGCCACCCCGCAATACCGGCTCGACCCCACCCGTGAGCAGGCCATCCTCGACGCCATCCGGGAGTTGCTGACCGAAGTCGGTTACGACCGGATGTCGATCGACGAGGTCGCCCGCCGTGCCAAGGCGAGCAAGGCGACCATCTACCGCCGCTGGTCCGGCAAACCCGACATGGTGGCCGCCGCCCTGCACGGCATGATCACCGAGCTTCCGGACCCACCCGACACGGGCAGCCTGCGCACCGACATGATCGCCACGCTGACCACCCTCTGCCGGGTCTACGAACGCAAGCACCCGATCGTCCTGAGCGTCCTGTCCGCGATCCGCACCGATCCCACCATCGGGCGTCTCATGCACGACCACATCCTCGACTCCGGCACCGCCGGCGCCGACATCGTCTTCGCCCGCGCCGTCACGCGCGGCGAGCTCCCCGCCCTGCCGGACGTCCCCGCCGTCGTCGAGGTCGGCAAGGCCCTGCTCTGGCACCGTCTCCTGCTCTCCGGCCGGCCGCTCGACGACCCCTGGGTCGTTCACGTCGTCGACGACATCCTGCACCCCATGCTGGGCCTCCCCGGATAGCGGACGTCCTGCGACAGAACGGCAGTCATCGCGTAGGCGGATGAACCGGATCAGTGCGGTGGGGGAACCGGTGATCGCCGGTCTGTCCGTCTCGGTGCGGCGCGGCCGTGGTGGAATGGCGCGCGTGGCCGACGACGCTGTCATCATTCCGTCCCGCGACGACGACCTGGTCCGTGCCGTGGGGCGTGAGTTCATCGAGCGAGGCTTCCGCGACGGGACGTCGGTGTTCACCCCGGATCGCTCGGTGTGGAATCGGGAGACCGCGCGGCAGCTTCACCGGTACTACAACGACCAGCCGGATCTCGGCTCGGACCCGTTCCTGGAGAAACTGAGACGGCAACTCGCCGAGGCCCCCGACGGTGCGGTGCAGCTCGCGGCGGAACTGCTGGCGTTCCAGGGACTGCCGCTGACGAACCTGAACGGGAACACCCTGCTGGAACGGGTCCGGAAGGTCCTGAGCTGGATGAACCGGCCGGTCAGCGTCCCCGATCATGTGGCGGAGGCTTTCTCCCAGGGCACCTGGAACGGCGGCACGGGCGCGCACACGGTGCTGTGGCGGTGGCTCAGCGACGCGGTCGAAATGCTGTGCAAGTGGTTCGAGAATTCCGCGGAACAGCGGGGAGCCGCCCTCATGCGCCCGTCGGCGTGGGAGATCGAGCTCGACAGTCACGACATCATGCCGTCGCTGCGGACCGCACTTCTCTATCTCGCCTTTCCGACGCATTTCCTGCCGATCCTCAACATCGCGCAGAAGAAGGCGATCCGTGCGGCCTTCCTGGCGCCGGGGAGGCCCCCCTCCGAATTCATCGACGACGACCTCTTCCAGATAACCGTGCGGCTGCAACACGAGTCCGGGCAGCCGGTCGACTACTACCGGCCTCCGTTCGTCGACCAGTGGCGTCACACCGCGCCGCCGGACGGCACCGGCCGCGCCTGGCTGGTCCGCCCCCGGCAGGGCGGTCCCGGCCTGGTCGAGGAGTGGCGCGCGGGTTCGTTCGTCTCGCTGGCCGCCACCCACCTCGGTGACGTCACCTCCGGTTCGTCCCTGCCCGAGGTCCGTGCCGCCGTCGAGGCCGGATACCAGCATCTCGACTACGCCCAGCGGGCCGCGCTGGTCAACGAGTTCCACGCGTTCCTGTCCCGGATGAACAGCGAGGACATCGTCGCCACGGTCGTCGACGACCATCTCCACGTGGGCACCGTCACCGGCGGTCCCGAGCATCTCCCGGACGCTCTGTCCCGTCCCGTCGACTGGAGCACCGCGCCGCCGGCGCCGATCGGCTCCCTTCCGGCGCCGCTGCCGGCCGACCTCGATCAGCAGGGCACGGTCGTCGACCTCACCGGCGCCTTCGCCGCCCTCAACGCGCTCAGGCTCGCCGAGAAGGCCCCGGAACCGGCCGAACCGCAGACGCCGGTGCTCGCCGCCGTCACCCCGGAACTGGCCGGCCGCCTCCACGTCGACGTCTCCTGGCTGCGGGAGTTCGTGGACCTGCTCGGGGAGCGGCGGCAGGTGATCCTGCACGGGCCGCCCGGCACCGGCAAGACGTTCCTCGCCCGGGCGCTCGCCGCCCACGTGGCCGAACGCGACGCCGTCCGCCTGGTCCAGTTCCATCCGTCGTACTCGTACGAGGACTTCTTCGAGGGTTTCCGGCCGGCCGAGCAACCGGGCGGCACCGTCGGGTTCGCCAAGACCCCTGGTCCGCTGCGGGAGATCGCCGCCGAGGCCCGGGAGAATCCGCGGCAGCCGTACGTCCTGATCGTCGACGAGATCAACCGGGCGAACCTGGCGAAGGTGTTCGGCGAGCTGTATTTCCTCCTGGAGTACCGGGAGGCGACGGTCCGGCTGCAGTACTCGCCGTCGGAGGCGTTCAACCTGCCGCCGAATGTGTTCATCATCGGCACGATGAACACGGCGGACCGGTCGATCGCGCTGGTGGACGCGGCGATCCGGCGGCGGTTCGCGTTCGTCGAACTGCACCCGGACGAGGTTCCGGTGCGGGGCCTGCTCGGCTGGTGGCTCGCGGAACGGGGACTCGACGGGGAACCGGCGCTGCTGCTGGACGCCCTGAACGCGGCGATCGGCGAGGAGGACCGGGACTTCAAGATCGGGCCGTCGTACCTGATGCGGCCGGGCGCCGACCTCCAGCGGATCTGGCGTCATGATCTGTTGCCGCTGCTGGAGGAGCACTACTACGGGCGGTGGTCACGGCAGCAGGTGCACGAGCGTTTCGGGCTCGCGGCGATCCGCGCCCGACTGCCGTGACCCGGATCGAACTGGCCGAACTCGACGACACCGGGGTGCGGTGCGAACTGTCCGCCGACCAGGCCGCGGCGCTCGGCGCGACGGGGCTGGTCGCGCCGAGACCGGAAGGGGGCGGCTGGTGGCGGCTGTCCCCGGCCGGGCGGGCGGGTGCCGTACGCCTCCCCGGGCTTGATGTGGAAGTGCGCCCCAAGGTGGGGATCGACCGGTTGATGTTCCTGCTCGGGTATGCGCGGGATCCGGGGTTCCGGCCGGAGGACGCGTCCGCGCGGACCGACGCCGGTCTGTGGCCGGTGCTGGCGGAGTCGCTGGCCCGGCAGGCGGAACAGGCGCTCCGGCCGGGCGTCCTTCAGGGCTATGTGCCGGTGGACGAGGCGTTGCCACTGGTCCGGGGCCGGATCAGGTTCGCTGATCAGATCGCCCGCCGGCCGGGGATGCCGCTGCCGATCGAGGTTCGTTACGACGAGTACGCGCCGGACATCGCCGAGAACCGGATCCTGCGGACCGCGCTGCGCCGGATGCTCGCCGTGCCGCGGCTGCCGGCCGGGACACGGTCCCGGCTCACCCATCTGGACGGCCGGCTCGACGGGGTCCGGGTGCTGCCGCCCGGCGCGGAGCTCCCGGACTGGCGGCCGAGCCGTCTGAACAGCCGCTATCTGCCGGTGTTGCGGCTCGCGTCGCTGATCCTGCGGCATCAGAGCGCGGACGCCGGGCCCGGTGGGGAGAGCGTGGCGGCGTTCGTCGTCGACATGGCCACGGTCTTCGAGGATTTCGTGACCACGGCGTTGCGGGAGGCGCTGGCCGGGCGGCCCGGTCACACCGCCGGACAGTACCGCGCCCATCTCGACACCGGGCGGCGGATCCTGATCAGGCCGGACGTGGTGCACGTCGTCGATGGACGGCCGGTCGCGGTGTTCGACGCGAAATACAAGCTCTCCCTCCCGAACGAGGACGTCTACCAGATGCTCGCCTACTGCACCGCGCTCGGCCTGACGGCCGGATGGCTGGTGTACGCGCACGGTGTCCCGGACGGCCCACTGCCGGTCCGGCACACCGGCATCGAGATCGTCCGGCATCCCCTCGACCTGTCCGCGCCGCCGCCGGCCCTGCTCGCCCAGATCGGGGCCCTCGCCGACCGGGCCGTCAGCGACTGAGAAATGACATGACAGGGGTGGCCGGGAACGAGGATCATCGCCCGGTGCTGGATTCCTATCGCCGACTCTTCCGGACGCCCGGCGCTGTCGCGTTCACCCTGGCGGCCCTGCCGGCCCGGCTGTCGGTCTCCATGTACGGTGTCAGCGTCGTGGTGATGGTGGCGACCCTGCGGGACTCGTACGCGCTCGCCGGCGCCGTCTCCGCGGCCGGGCTGGTGGCCGTCGCCGCCAACGGGCCGTGGCTGGGCCGGCTCTCCGACCGGCACGGGCAGGCGCGCGTGATCGTGCCGGCGGTGCTGGTGTCGACCGTGTTCGCCGTCGTGCTGGCCGTCTGTGCGGGCGCCGACGTCCCCGCCTGGACGCTGTTCGTCGCCTACACGGCCGCGTGCTGCACCCCCAACGTCGGCGCGATGACCCGGGCCCGATGGACCGTCCTCTACCCCGATCAGGAACACCGGCACAGCGCCAACGCCCTCGAACAGGCCCTCGACGAACTGTGTTTCATGCTCGGCCCGGTCCTCGCCGCCCTGCTGTGCACCATGATCGCGCCCCAGGCGGGCCTGATCGCCTCGATCGTGCTGATGCTCGGCGGGTCGCTGGCGTTCGCCGCGCAGCGCCGCACCCAGCCGGTGATCCGCCCGGTCACCGCCGCCGAGCGGGAGAAGTCGCCGCTCCGGGTGCGGGGTGTCCTCGAAGTGACCGTGACCTTCCTGTTCACCGGAATGGTGTTCGGGAGCATGGAGGTGGTCACGGTCGCCTACACCGACTCGCTGGGCCGGCCCGCCGCGGCCGGGGTGATCCTGGGACTGCTGGCCGCCGGGTCCGCGGTCGCCGGGCTGGCCTTCGGGACGATCAAGGTGCGGGGTACGACAGCCGCGCGCTTCCTCGTCTGTGTGGCCGGCATGGCCGTACTGATGCAGCCTGTTCTTCTCGCCGGGGACGTGTGGACCCTCGGCGTCCTGCTGTTCGTCGCCGGCCTGGCCACCGCCCCGACGATGATCACCAGCATGACGCTGGTGCACGAGCTGGTGCCGGAATCGCGTCTCACCGAAGGGATGACCGTGACCATGACCGGCCTGCTCATCGGCGTCTCGGCGGGCGCGTCGGTCGGCGGCTGGGTGGTGGAGACGGTGGGAGCCCACCGTGGGTACGCCACTCCGGCCATCGCCGCGGCCCTCGCCCTGCTGGTCGCGCTGATCGGGTTCGGGCCGGCCGCTCTCGGCCGCCGCCGACCCGAACCGGCCCGCCCCGGCTGAGCGGGAGCCGGGATCGTCGTCAGTGGCGGGCCAGGCGGACCGGAAGACAGGCGTACGAGGGGATGAGCACGTTCCGGCGGTAGGTGCGATCGCGGATGCGCCAGGGGCGGCCGGATCGCAGCAGCATCTCCAGCAGGCCGGTGATCTCGGCACGGGCCACCGGCGCGCCCAGGCACAGATGGCGACCCGCACCGAACCACAGCTGCCGCTGGTCCGGCAGATAGCCACGGTCCAGGTCGAAGGCGCCGGCCGCGTTGTTGGCCGTCCAGGTCAGCATCAGCACCCGCTCCCCCGCACGCAGTCGCCGGCCCTCGACGGTGACGTCGGCGGACACCGCCCGGCCGATCACCGGCGCCGGCGAGGTGACCCGCAGACCCTCCCGGACGGCGTCGGGCAGCAGGTCACGGTCGGCGCGGAGCCGGTGCTGCGCACCGGTGTCGTGCAGGATCGCGACGGTACGGGCCATGGCGCTCGCCGCCGTCTCGGTGCCCGCCACCATGAGCAGGGTGGCCAGCCCTTCCGCCTGGCGTCGCTCCAGGCCGAGGTCCCGGCATCGGCCGAGCACCGTCTCCGGCGACGCGGTCCGCCAGGCCCGGTCCACGTTGACGGTCAGCTTGGCGACGATCGTCCTGGCGCGGGCGATCGTCTCCGGGGCGAGATGGGTCGAGGTGGTGGTGCCGAGCGCGAGGGCGGCGAGTTCCTCCCCGGTCGCGAAGATCTCCCGGTACGCCTCGTCGTGATCCGGCACGTCCAGCTGCAGCAGGTCCGCGACGATCCGCCCGACCAGCACCCGGCCCAGGTCGGCCACGTCGACCGCCCGGCCGTCGTCCAGTTCCGCCCCGGCCCGGGCGAGCCGGGACCCGATCACCCGCGCGGTGAGCCGCCGGGCGCTGTCGTCGGTGAACAGGTCGCGGGTCCGGGCACGCAGCAGGTGGTGGCCGGGCCCGTCGAAGATCTCGTTGACCCAGTCGCCGAGGACCTGCGCCCACAGGTGGCCGACGCCGCCCTCACCGAGCAGGGTGAAGTGGGCGGGGTCGTTGAGGATCCGCCGGGCCACGACCGGGTCGGCGCTGACCCACCCGATCCGCGGCACCCGGCGCAGCTTCCCGGCCAGGCGTCCGGCGGTGAGCAGCACGGGCAGGGTCGGCTTGGCGGCGGCGAGCACGCGGAACTCATGACGGCGGGCGACATCCAGCATCCCGCCATCCTCACCCAGCCCCGCCTGCCCCGCGAGCCGCGGATCGGCGAGGTGTTCTTCGAGATCCGGGACTGGACTCCGGTTGTCTGGCACATCACCACCGCACATCTCAGGGGGTGGAACGCCAGGCGGCGCGGGTCGCCTGGGCGATCGCGGCGAGCAGGAAAGCGCTGTTCAGCGCGGTGTAGAAGCCCAACAGCCACGGCATCGCCCCCGGAACGGCGACGGCGACGGCGATCGCGGTGACCTTGAAGCCGTGGTCGCGGACCATCTTCACCAGACGGATCGGCAGGCTCCCGGACGGCAGCAGGCTCAGGTTGGCCCCCTCCCGGGCCATCACCGACGTCACCATGGAGATCATCCAGCCGGCCGCGAAGGCGGCGACCAACCACACCGGCGTCCCCTGCCCGGCGACGGTCGCGACGGCGGCCACGAGACCGATCTGTACGGCCACGTCGGCGAGCACGTCGAGACGGCCCCCGGCCGGGCTGGCCGTGCCGGTGACCCGGGCGAGCTGCCCGTCGGCGCAGTCGGCGAGGTAGGCGGCCTGCCACAGCAGCCACGCCCCCACCGCGACCGGCACGGCCGCCGTGCCGCCTCGCGACAGGGTGACGACCAGGACCGACCCGGCGATCCCGAGCAGCAGGTTGATCAGAGTGAGGGTGGTGGGCCGCAGCCCGAGCCGGTACGACAGCAGCCCCAGGTGGGCGGCGACCGGATAGTTCACCGCGTGGGTGAACAGGCCGGCGTCCTGGCGGGCGTGCCGGCGGAAGTCAGCGGCGGACGGGTGGATGGTCATTGAGGATCCGTTCGTACAGGTGGCTGTCCTGCCAGCGGCCGTCGACGTAGTAGTGGCCGCGGGCCGTTCCGAACTGCTCGAAGCCGTTCTTGAGCAGCACCCGCTGGGACGGGATGTTGGCCGGGGAGGTGCCGGCCTCGATCCGGTGCAGGCCGAGGTCCTCGGCGATCCGCAGCATCCCGGCGACGGCGGCGGTGGCCAGCCCGCGGCCGTGCTCGGCGGCGTCGACCCAGTAGCCGAGGTTGGCGCCGCAGACCGGCGCGGGCGTGAGCATGTTGAGCGAGATGTAGCCGACGATCTCCCCGTCCCGGGCCAGCATCCCGCCGGCCATCTTGCCGTCCGCCTGGGCGCCGAGCAGCATCCGGAGCCGGTCACGCTGGCCGTCGGCGGTCCAGAACGAGTCGGGCCGGTGGCCTTCGAACGGGAGCAGGTGGTCCCGGTTGCGCAGCAGGGTCGCGGCGAGGGCGGGGGCGTCGTCCTCCTCGACGGGGCGGAGCCGGACACCGTACGGGAGATCGACCGTTGCGAACATCGGCACATGGTAGAGGCCCCGGAGTCGGCCGAGATTCAGCAGCATGCGCATCCGGGTCCTGTCCGTCGCGGGCGGGTGGGTTCCCAGTCTTCAGCAGAGATGCCGCCGGGAACGGTCAGGCGCTCCGGCGCGAACCGGCCGAACTGAGAGCGGGCGTACGGCGACCGCGGCGTGCCGGCCGCGGCGTGCCGGCCGCGGCGTGCCGGCCGCGGCGTGCCGGCCGCGGCGTGCCGGCCGCGGCGTGGTGTTCCGGCAGGAGCCGATCGACATGCCGTTCGGCCGATGGGCGCTGCTGGAGGACACCGAGGGCAACCGGTTCCCGCTGCTGGCGGCTCAGCCCTCCTGACGGTGGGGGCGCGGCTCCACACCGGCCGCGCCCCCGTCTCCTCCTACCGGCTCAGCCGCCGGTGATGCTCCAGTGCCAGGCCTCCGACGGGAGGTTGACGTAGCCGTACGCGCGGGCGTGTGCCTGCAGCCAGGTGAACGCCTTGGTCTGGCGGGAGATCGTCCGCCCGCCGGAGCTGATGTCGACGGCGAGGCCGATCTCGTGCAGCGAGCGGCCGGGGATCGCGGTCGGCACCCGGCAGGACGAGGACGGCGCCTTCCACACGTCCGGGCAGCCGTTGATCTTCCGGAGTTCGATCTGACGTTCCTTGGTACGGAAGCCGCCGCCGGACAACTCGACACCGTCGGCGCGGGCGTCGTCGACCATCCGCTTGAAGGCGAAGGCGACGCTGCGGTGCACGGTCACGCCGTACACGGTGGTGGTGTCCTTGGTGGTGAACGCGGGCCGGACCTCGGCGACGACGCCCACGCTGAGCTTGCCGGCCTCGGCGGCGTAACCCGCGGCGGTGCCGGCGGCGGCGATCTGCTTGTGGGTCTGGCCGATGGTGGTGGAGGTCCACTGCTGGACGGCGAGGGCCTTCTTCACCCGGGCGGCGGTGGTACGGGCGCCGGCCTGGGCGGTCCGCAGCGTGCCGGCGGTCTGCGCCAGCTTCTTGCGGCGCGCGTCGCGGACCTTGGTGGCCGCCTCGACGGCCTTCGCCGACCGGATGACGGCGGCGGTGTCGCGGGGACGCTTCTTCTGTGCGGCCGACAGGGTGGTCTTCGCGGCGGCCAGGGTGCGCTCGGCCTTCGTCAGACGCTCCCGCACGGCCGCGTGGGCGGCGGCGACTCCGGTGAGCGACTTCTGGGCGGCGGCGTCGGCCTGAACGGCGGCGGTGGTCTCGGCGGATCGGGTCTGCAGGGCCTTCTGCTGCGCGGCGAGGGTGCCGCGGAGCTTGGCCATGGTCTCGTCCGCGGTGAGGCTGCGGTACATCAGGGACGAATAGGAGGCGGCGACGGCCGGGACCGCAGCCTGTGCCGCGCCGGGCGCGACGGCGAGCGGCGCGAGGCCGGCCAGGGTCACGGTCAGCGCGGCGGCGAGACGGATGGCGCTATGTCGCTTGGTCAATGACGTACGCTCCTCGGGCTCCAGTGCTTCGTGGATCTCCGAGGATGCGTACCGCCGGGTGCCTTTCCGGGCGCGGCCGGAGTGCGGATCGGTTGCGGCCCTTTTCCGTGCGTGGTTCGGCCGTCATACGCGCGGTTGTCAGGCGGGCTGCAGGACGACGTCGCCGCCGCCACTGTTCACGCCGATGCGGTGCGGGGACGCCGGGTCCACCGGGACCCCGACGGTGCTGTCCCCGCCGTCCGCGTCGACCTGCACCGCGAAGCTCTTCCCGGGCAGCGCGAGGGTGGTGTCGCCGCCGCCGGTGTCGACGCGGACGGTGCCCGGCGCGGCGGTGAACGCCATGTCGTAGGAGCCGCCGCCGGTCCGTGCGGTGACCTCCGGCGCGGCGATGCCGTTCGCGGTCACCGAGCCGCCGCCGGACCGCAGGTCGATCCGCCCGGACACGCCGTCGATGCGGATGTCGCCGCCGCCGCTGTCCAGGGTCAGCCGCACCGTGGCGGGCAGTTCGATCTCGTAGTCGACCCCGCAGTCGCCGAGCCCCTGGCAGCCGGAGGTGAACGTGAGGCCGGTCCCGTCGAGGCGGTGCTCCGGCTGTGGCCGGGCGCCGGTGTAGCGGGCCGTCTCGGTGACGCGAACGGTGGTTCCGGAGCCGGCGGTGACGGTGATCCGGCCGCCGAGGCTGTCGACGGCCGCCGTGGTGACGGCGCCGGTCACGTCGTACGCGTCGGTGCTGGTCATTCGTTCCTGGTCACAGGCGGTGGTGGCGAGCAGGGTGGCGGCGAGGACGACGGGGAGGGCGCGGCGCATGACGGTGGCCTTTCGGGTTCGGGACGTTCGGGTTCAGGACTTCGGCGGGCTCAGGGAAGGAGCAGGCCCCAGTAGAGGCCCCACGGGACGAAGAGGACACCGCTGGTCAGCAGGAGGCCGAGGCGGAGGCGGTCACCGGTGGCGGCGCGCCAGGCGGAGGCGGTCATCACGGTGGCGATCAGGAGGATCAGGGCGAGGGCCTGCAACGCGATCCAGAGGACCGGGCGGCCCGCGGCCATCGGGCCGGGATCGATGCCCTTCCAGTTCGCGCCGTCCAGGACCAGGACGAAGTAGGTGACCGCGCCGAGCACCACGGCCGGACCGGCCACGGCGGCGACCCGGGCCGGGCGGGTGACGGTGGCCGGTCGGCGGCGCAACCGGCGGACGACGGCGATCAGCGGGTACGCCAGGAAGCCGATCAGGAGCACGGCCAGGGTGGCGAGCTGCGCGGGCCACGACTCCCACCACGCCGACGGGGCGAGGGCGACGCTGTACGCCTGCTGGGCCGGAGCGACGTCACTGTGCGGCGCCGGGCGGGCACGGATCCAGTCGCCGACGAGTTCCGGGTAGCCGGCGTACAGCTCGTCGGTGAACGTGCCATCCCCGTCGAGGACCCGCAGCGTGTGGCCGGCGCCGGGCAGGGTACGCACGGTCAGCGGGGCGATGACGGTCGCCCGCAGCACGGCGATGCTCTCGGCCGCCGGGACCTGGGTGTCGTCGGTGCCGTAGACGGCCAGGACCGGGATCCGCAGCGCGGCCAGCGGCGGCCGCGGGTCGTGGCCGGCCTCGGCGAACAGGCCGGCGTCGTTCGCCAGCCGGTAGAACCGGTCCGACAGGGTGCCGGTGAGCGCGCCGGAGACGCCGGCGGCGGCCAGCTTGTTGCGCATGTTCCAGTTCTGCACCCGCAGCGGGGACAGGCCCGGCGCGGAGGCCAGCACCAGGAAGGAGATGTCCGGCGACTGCTGGACGGCCAGCGGCATCACCCAGCCGCCCTCGCTGATCCCCCACAGGCCGACCGCTGCCGGGTTCACCCCCGGGGTGCCCCGCAGCACCCGGGCGGCGGCCGCCGCGTCGCCGGCGAGCAGCTCGTACTCCGGCTGGTCGAGGGGCCGCTTGTCGTAGGCGAGGACGGCGATGCCCTGCCGGGCGAAGGCGAGGGCCTCCGGGGTGACGCTCTTCCGCGTGCCGTTGCCGGAGCCGTGCACCAGCACCAGGCCGGGCAGCGGACCGGCCGCGTCCCGCGGGGCGTAGACCGTGCCCGCGAGGGTCTTCCCGCCGGCGACCGGGATGCTGACCTCGGTCGTGGTCAGGTCCGTGGCGGCGGCGGCCGGGCGGGCCGGCAGGAGCAGCACCGGCAGCAGGGCCAGGATCAGGATCAGCAGCAGTCTCTTGGTCACACGAAGATCTTCGTGAATCCGGCCGGCCCGGCCATCGCCGCCGCGAGGGAACTTCCCCTCACTCTCCAGAGGGAGGAAGACCCCCGGCGACGACCAGACCCGACTCGTACGCGGCCACCACCGCCTGTGCCCGGTCGCGCAGCCCCAGCTTCGCCAGCACGCTGCTGACGTGCGTCTTCACGGTGTGCTCGCTGACCACCATGGCCGCCGCGATCTGCGTGTTGGTCAGCCCTCGGCCGAGCAGCTGCAGGGTCTCCCGTTCGCGGGGCGTGAGCCGGTCCAGGCCGGTCCAGCCGCGGGGCGGCAGGCCCTGGCTGCGGACCGCGGTCTCGATCAGCCGGGTGGTGACCGCGGGCGCCAGCAGCGACTCGCCGGCGGCGACCACCCGGACCGCCTGCACCAGCTCGGCCCGGCGGACGTCCTTGAGCAGGAAGCCGCTGGCGCCGGCCCGCAGGGCGTCGTAGACGTGGTCGTCCTGGCCGAACGTGGTCAGCATGAGGACGCGTACCGGCTGGCCGGCCAGCCGCCGGGTGGCCTCGATGCCGTCCATGACGGGCATCCGGATGTCGAGCACCAGCACATCCGGCCGGTGCTCGGCGACGGCGTCCAGCGCGGCGGCGCCGTCGGACACCTCGGCGACGACCGCCATGTCGTCCTCGGCGTCGAGGATCATCGCGAACGCGCCGCGGATCAGCTCCTGGTCGTCGGCGACCACGATCCGGATGGTCATCGCACCGTCGCCCGGACCTCGAAGCCGCGGCCGGCCGGGGCGGGGCCGGCCGACACCGTACCGCCGCAGCTCTCCGCCCGGACCCGCATGCCGGCCAGGCCGCGCCCGCCGGCGCCGGCCGCGGCCTTCGCCCCGACGCCGTCGTCGGTGACCGTGACGTGCAGGTCCCCGTCGCGCCAGTCGAGCGCCACCGTCGCGGTCCGTGCCCGCGCGTGCTTCATCATGTTGGTCAGTGCCTCCTGGACTATCCGGTACGCCGCGACCTCGGCGTCGGCGCTGAGCGTGCCCGGTTCGCCGGACACGGTAAGCGTGACCACTGTGGACCCGGCGCCCGAGACCTGTTCGACCAGGGTGGGGATCCCGGCGAGGGTCGGCTGCGGGACGCGTTCCCCGCCGACCTCCAGGACGCCGAGGATGCGGCGGAGCTGGCTCATCGCCTCCCGGCCGGCGGTGGCGATCGCCTCGAACGCGGCCTCGGTACGCTCCGGGCCGTGCCGCATCGCGATCGGCCCGGCCTCGGCCTGCGCGATGGTGATGCTGACCGCGTGGGCGAGGATGTCGTGCATGTCCCGGGCGATCCGGGACCGTTCCCGCTCGGCTTCCAGCTCCCGTTCGCGTTCCAGGTGCCTGGCGCGTTCCTGCAGGACCCGCAGGTGTTCCTGGCGGTTGGCCCAGGCGCGGCCGGTGGCGTACGCCGCCGTCCAGAGCAGCGCGCCGCGGGCCGCGGTCTCCAGGGAGCCGGTGAAGAAGAACGCGCCCCAGACGATGACCACGATCGCGGTGATCCGCTGCCACCGGGGTGCCTGCGCCGCGACGGTGAACATGGCGATCAGCGCCCCGTACCAGAGCGGCTGCCGGGGTCCGTCCGGCACGAACGTGTACGCGACCGCCGCCAGCTCGCTCAGCGCCAGCACGGCGAACGGGGCCTTACGGCGGAAGACCACCGGCACGGACACCGCGACGGCGACCAGATAGCCGGTGACCGGCCAGCTCTCACCGGCCCACGGGGTGCCGGAGAAGGGGGCGAGCTGGGCGAGCAACGCGACCACCGCCAGCGCCCCGTCGGTCACGTACCAGGGCAGCCTCCGCACATCCACGGGGATGATTCTGCATGCCCCCGGCCGAGTGAGACGTTCGAGGGTCACGCCGCGGAAAACTTGAACGATTCCAGAATATGCGGCTAAGGTCGTGACCATGACGGCCGACTACGAGGCACAGTTGCGGGCGGTCTCGCTGCGCGTGACCCGGCCCCGGCTGGCGGTGCTCGCAGCCCTGCACGACCACCCGCACGTCGACACCGACACGGTGATCGACCTGGTCCGCACGGAACTTCCCACGGTCTCCCACCAGGCGGTTTACGATGTCCTGCGTGCGTTGACGGAAGCCCGCCTGGTGCGGCGCATCCAGCCCGCCGGCGCGACCGCCCGCTACGAGTCGAGGGTGCGGGACAACCACCACCATGTCGTGTGCCGGTCCTGCGGCGCGATAGCCGACGTCGACTGCGCCGTCGGCCACGCGCCCTGCCTCACCGCCTCGGACGATCACGGGTTCGTGATCGACGAGGCCGAAGTCGTCTATTGGGGCACCTGCCCCGACTGCGCGAGCTCCGACTAATCCGGCACGATTTCGGAAGGAATCCGATGAGCGACACCCAGGACACCCCCGCCAGCGCTCAGGGCGTGGACAAGAAGGAGGCGTCCGGCTGCCCGGTCGCCCACGACTCGGTAACCGGGCACGGCGGCAGCGAGAGCGAGAACCCCGGCATCCCCTCGCCGGAGCCCAAGACCGGCGGCCGCCCGCACACCAACCGCGACTGGTGGCCCAACTCGCTCGACCTGAACGTGCTGCACGCCCACTCGTCCAAGGGCAACCCGCTCGGCCCCGACTTCGACTACGCCGCCGAGTTCGCCAAGCTCGACGTCGAGGCCCTCAAGCGTGACATCGTCGAGGTGCTGACCACCTCGCAGGACTGGTGGCCGGCCGACTTCGGCCACTACGGCGGCCTGATGATCCGCCTCAGCTGGCACGCCGCCGGCACCTACCGGATCCAGGACGGCCGCGGCGGCGCCGGTGACGGCGGGCAGCGGTTCGCCCCGCTGAACAGCTGGCCCGACAACGCCAACCTGGACAAGGCCCGGCGCCTGCTGTGGCCGGTCAAGGCCAAGTACGGCCAGAAGATCTCCTGGGCCGACCTGCTCGTGCTGGCCGGCAACGTGGCGCTGGAGTCGATGGGCTTCAAGACCTTCGGCTTCGGTTTCGGCCGTGTGGACGTGTGGGAGCCCGAGGAGATCTTCTGGGGCCCGGAGGACACCTGGCTCGGCGACGAGCGCTACGTCTCCGACAACTCGATGGCCGAGGGTGTCGGCGCCACCGAGATGGGCCTGATCTACGTCAACCCGGAGGGTCCGCGCGGCAGCGCCGACCCGCTCGCCGCGGCGCACTTCATCCGTGAGACGTTCGCCCGGATGGCGATGAACGACGAGGAGACCGTCGCGCTGATCGCCGGCGGCCACACCTTCGGCAAGACCCACGGCGCCGCCGTCGCCACCGAGCACGTCGGCCCGGAGCCGGAGGCCGCCCCGATCGAGTCGCAGGGCCTGGGCTGGCTGAGCACCCACGGCAGCGGCAAGGGCGGCGACACCATCACCAGCGGCCTCGAGGTCACCTGGACCGACAAGCCGACCCAGTGGAGCAACCGGTTCTTCGAGATCCTCTTCGGGTTCGAATGGGAGCTCACCACCAGCCCCGGCGGCGCGAAGCAGTGGGTCGCCAAGGACGCCGAGGCGATCATTCCGGACGCCCACGACCCGGCGAAGAAGCACAAGCCGACGATGCTCACGACCGACCTGTCGCTGCGCGTCGACCCGGCGTACGAGAAGATCTCCCGCCGTTTCCTGGAGAACCCGGACGACTTCGCCCTCGCCTTCGCCAAGGCCTGGTACAAGCTGCTGCACCGCGACATGGGCCCGGTCGAGCGCTTCCTCGGCCCGTGGGTGCCGGAGGCGCAGCTGTGGCAGGACCCGGTCCCGGCCGTCGACCACGAGCTGGTCGGCGAGGCCGACGTCACCGCGCTGAAGTCGAAGGTGCTGGAGTCCGGCCTGACCGTCGCGCAGCTGGTGCAGACCGCGTGGGCGTCGGCGGCCAGCTACCGCTCCACCGACAAGCGCGGTGGCGCGAACGGCGCCCGGATCCGCCTGGAGCCGCAGCGCAGCTGGGAGGTCAACCAGTCGGTCGCGCCCGTGCTCGACGCCCTGGAGAAGATCCAGCAGGAGTTCAACGCGGCCGGCGGCGCCAGGATCTCCCTGGCCGACCTGATCGTCCTGGCCGGTAACGCCGCGATCGAGAAGGCCGCCGCCGACGCCGGGGTGCCGGTGACCGTGCCGTTCCACCCGGGCCGCACCGACGCCACCCAGGAGCAGACCGACGTCGAGTCGTTCAAGGTCCTCGAGCCGCGGGCCGACGGTTTCCGCAACTACCTGCGGCCGGGCGAGAAGACCCAGCCGGAGGTTCTGCTCGTCGACCGGGCGTACATGCTGAACCTGACCGCGCCGGAGATGACCGCCCTGGTGGGTGGCCTGCGCTCGCTGGGCAACAACTACGGCGACAGCAAGCACGGCGTCCTCACCGACAAGCCGGGCGTGCTCACCAACGACTTCTTCGTCAACCTGCTCTCCCCCGGCACCCGGTGGAAGGCGTCGGAGAGCCAGGAGCACGTGTACGAGATCCAGGATCTCGCCACCGGCCAGGTCAAGTTCACCGCCACCGCGGTCGACCTGATCTTCGGCTCCAACTCGCAGCTGCGCGCCCTCGCCGAGGTCTACGCCAGCGCCGACGCCCGGGAGAAGTTCGTCCACGACTTCGTCAAGGCCTGGACCAAGGTCACCGAGCTGGACCGCTTCGACCTCGTCTGAGATTCGGGTCCGACAGTAGCCCTCGGCTTGCCCCGGAACTCTCGTTCCGGGGCAAGCCGAGGGCTTGTCACATCGTCAGAACGTCACATGCCGGTCGCGCCACCGGTCTGCTGAGCACCACCGGCCTGAACCGCACCAGCCTGCTGGCCGCCGGACTGCTGCGCACCGCCGGACTGCTGAGCAGTCGCCTGCGCGTCACCACCCTGCTGGCCGCCAGTCTGCTGGGCGTTCCCGCCCTGGTGCATGCTGCTCGACTGGACGTTGGCGATAGACGCGGTTCCAGTGTCCCCGCCCTGCTGAGCGTTGCCAGTCTGCTGAGCGGTCGCCTGCGCCCCGCCAGCCTGCTGAGCGTTGCCGGACTGCTGAGCGTCGCCGCTCTGCTGCGCGTCACCAGCCTGCTGGGAATCGCCCGCCTGCTGAGCGCCACCGGCCTGCTGAGCGCCTCCAGCCTGCTGAGCTGCGCCAGCCTGTTGCGCACCGCCGGCCTGCTGAGCCGCACCAGCCTGCTGCGCACTACCGGCCTGCTGCGTGTCACCGGCCTGCTGAGCGGCGCCGCTCTGCTGGGCACCGTCGGCGTCCGAGCCGTAGCCGGCCTGCCCGCGCGGCGGCGGCTCGGCGCTCGCCGGCGATCCCAGGAACCCGATCGACAGGGCAGCGGCACCGGCGACAGCGGCCAGACTGAGAGGTTTCCTCACTGATAATCCTTTCTAAGACGAAAAGCGGTCTTAGGTGATTTCAGCACCGTCCCCGAGCTCAGGCCGCTTTTCGCGTTTTAAACCCTGCAGGCGCACCCCGTGGGGCCAATCTTCTCCAGCAGGGCCGATGACCGGTCTCCATACGTCCCGGTCAGCGGCGATATCACGCGCGGCAGAGCCCCCAACCGATATGCCCACTAGATCGAGAATCATCGATAGAAAGGGGGTGTCCCAAGTCCCCGTCCCCCGGAGGAAGTCATGCTGCTCCGCAGATTCGCGGCGGCCGTCCTCGCCGCGCTGGCCGTCACCGGCGTCCAGGCGGTCACCGCCGCACCCGCCGCCGCGGCCCCCCGTGTCCTCTACTACGACGCCAGCCAGGCCCAGGAGTTCAAGTCCGTGGTCGCGCAGGGCGCCCAGATCTGGAACAGCCGCGTCACCAACGTGCGCCTGGAGCCGGTGCCGGCCGGCCGCACCCCGAACATCCGGGTCTACGCCGACAACGGCTGGCCGCGCGCGCAGACCACCTCACTCGGCAACGGCAGGTGGTACATGGGCCGCCAAGCCGTCAACCAGGGCTACTACCAGCCGCGGATCGCCGCGCACGAGTTCGGTCACCTGCTCGGCCTGCCGGACCGGCGCACCGGTCTCTGCGCCGACCTGATGTCCGGCAGCAGCGCCCCGGTGAGCTGCACCAACCCGAACCCGAACGCCCGCGAGGCATCGACTGTCAACAGCAACTTCGCCACCGCGGCGAGCGTTCCGGCGCAGGCGTTCGCCTGGAGTTCCTAGGAGGAGACCGGAGCCGGCGCGAGCCGGCTCCGGTCACCCCCTCGGCTGGTCGTCACTGCCGCCTCAAGGGCATTGCGACAGCAGTGACGACCAGCCGGACGAACCTGTCAGCCCACCGCCACATGCTTGCCGGGCTTGCGAAGCAGCAGGGGTACGAGGTTGAGCAGCAGTCCCGCCACCGCCACGCCGGTGACCAGGCCGACGCCGGGACGGAAGGCGGTGAAGTCGGCGGCCGCGGCGGTGGCCGCACCGAGGATCGCCGTGAGCACCGCCAGCACCATGGCGGTGCCGACCTGGCCGGAGCTCTGCACCAGACCGGAGGCGAGACCCTGCTCCGAGTCGTCGATGCCGTCGGTGGCCTGCGCCATGATCGAGCTGAACCCGAAGGCGAAACCGCCGCCCAGCAGCAGCATCGCCGGGAGCACGGTGAACAGGTAGCCGGGCCGCTCTCCGGCGGTCAGCAGGAACCAGACGTAGCCGCCGCTCAACGAGGCCATCGCGGCGATGATCAGGGGCGCGGTGCCGAACCGGTCGATGAGCCGGCCCATGAACGGGGAACCGAACGCGACCAGCAGACCGGCCGGGAGCAGGGCCAGCGCCATCCGCAGCGGCGCCCAGTGCAGCACGTCCTGCAGGTAGAGGGTCATCAGGAACTGGAAGCTGACGTACGATCCGAGCAGCGCGACCATGCTCAGATTGGCGCGGACGATCGAGCCGACCCGGAAGATGCCGAGCCGGACCAGCGGGTGCCGGACCCGGCTCTCGGTCACCACGAAACCGACGAGGGCCGCGACGGCGAGCACCGCGATCGCGATGGTCAGCGGGTCGGTCCAGCCGCGTTCGGGGGCGGTGACCACGGCGTACACCGAGAGAAGCATGCCCGCGGTGAGGGTGACCGCACCGATCAGGTCGTGGCCGCCGTCGGCGGCCGGCCGGTCCCGCGGGATCAGCAGGTAGCCCGCGACCAGCGCTCCGAGGGCGAGCGGCACCGGCACGACGAACGTCCACCGCCAGCCCAGGCTGGTCAGCAGCCCGCCGAGGATCAGTCCGGACGAGTAACCGCTGGCGCCGAACACCGTGAAGATCGAGAGCGCCCGGTTGCGGGCCGGGCCCTCGGCGAACGTGGTGGTGAGGATGCTCATCGCGGTCGGCGCGGTGAACGCGGCGGCCAGGCCCTTGACGAACCGGGTGGCGATGAGCAGCGCGCCGTCGTCGACCAGGCCGCCCACCAGGGACGCCACGGTGAAGACGCCGAGCGCGATCAGGAACACCCGCCGGCGGCCGAGCAGGTCGGCGGTGCGGCCGCCGAGCAGCAGCAGGCCGCCGTAGCCCAGCACGTATCCGTTGACGATCCACTGCAGGGACGCGGTGGACAGGCCCAGCTCGGCGCCGATGGACGGCAATGCGACGCCGACCATCGAGACGTCCAGGCCGTCCAGGAACAGCACGGCACAGAGCACCGCGAGCACACCCCACAGCCGCGGCGTCCACGCTCCGCCGGCGGCTCTGGTTCCCGTGGTCACGACTTGCGGCTCGGTAATAGTCACGTCGGCGAATCTAGATGCACATGCATCTAATGCACAAGCATTAGATGCATGTGCATTAAATTCGTGTGCATACAGCCGTGCGGGCGGATAAGATGCCGGGCATGAGCTCCGAAACCGCCCTGCTCGACCGGTGGCGGTCGCTGCTGACCTGCTACAACGAGGTCGCCGTCAACCTCGAGCGCGCCCTCGCGGAGGCGCACGCGCTGTCACTGAGCGAGTTCGAGACCCTCGATCGGCTGGCCACACAGAACTGTGACAAGCGCCGCATGCAGGAGCTGGCCGAGGCGATGTATCTGAGTCAGAGCGCCCTGTCCCGCACGGTCACCCGGCTCGTCGACGCCGGCCTGGTCGAGCGCACCAGCTGCGTGCAGGACCGGCGCGGCATCTTCGTCGAGCTGACCGAGGCCGGCCGCGCCCGCCACGCCGAGGCCCGGCACACCCACCTCGCCGTCCTCGCCGAGCACCTGCCCGCCCCCACCTGACGAAACCCGGCCGCGACGCCCCCGCCGAAACCCCGGCTGGTCGCCGGCGCTGTCTCAATCGTGCCGGGACAGCACCGACAGCCGGCCGGACTCGAGGAACTCGCGGCGCAGGACGTCGAGCTGACGCTTGGTCACGAAGGACGGGTTGGCGGCTTGCGGCTGCCGCAGGACTTCGAGGCCGGCCAGTTCGGGATGGGCGCGCAGGGCCTGCCGTGGCACCCAGGCGGACGGGTCGGCGATGGTCAGGTCCAGCGGCACCCACCAGCCGTGGCCGTCGGCTTCCGGGCGGGCCGGACCGCTCAGCGTGCCCCAGCCCCAGATGCCGTAGGCCACATCCCGGAAGCGGCTGCCGCTACCCCAGAACAGCACGGGCTGACCGGCTTCCATCAGGTCGAGCCGGTAGCTGCGCTGCACACACCACCGGTCCACCCGCGGGTTCCGGGCGAAACGCTCGCGCAGGTCGGTGCGGTCGGCGTTGCCCTTGATCAGCCAGGCGCCGGGGCCGTCCGCGGTGATCACGCCAGGATTCCTGCTCACGGCAGCGGGATTACCCCGCGGAAGAGGTGATGACCGCTCTCGGCGAGGACTTGTTGCAACGCCAGCCAGGTGACCCTGAACGCCGCGCGCGCCGCGACCGGCGGCCACCCCTCCGGCAGCAGTTCCAAGGGCAGCAGCGGGTCGGGAGCGATGGCGTGGTCGAAGGCGGCCGCCAACTCCAGGGCGTCCCGCAGGACCTCGACACGCCGGCTGTGCCCGGACACCTCGGCCGGCACCGGGCGGGCGGCCAGCAGCGCCACCCGCCGGTAGCGGGCGGCGATCTCCTCCAGAGGCCACAGTCGGGCGGCGAGGACGGCGGGCCGACTCTCTCCCGCGTGTCGCAGGTCCGCGGTGGTGGCGGTCCAGCCCCAACCGGGGGCCGGGGAGTCAGCGGGCGCGGAGGAGCCGGTGGCCGAAGGGTCGGCTGTCACGGTCAGTTCGGCGGCGAGGACGTCGGTCCAGTCGTTGGGGCTGACGTACATTCCCGGGTGCAGGGGGGCGCCGCCCAGGCGCAGCAGGGTGCGGCGGATCGTGTCCCGGGTGGCGCGCTCGCTCTCCGGCACCGTGAAGATCACCAGGTGCCAGCGACCGTCCCACGGTTCCAGGCCGGCGTCGCGGCGGTAGGCGAACCGGAGGAACTCGGCGTCGTGCCGTCCGGTGCGGGCGACGACGCCGGCCCGGCGCAGGAGGCCGGCGCGGCCACGGCCCTCCTGCACGTAGGCGCCGGCGGCGACGAGACGGCGGATCGTCAGGCGCACCGGCTGGTCGGGGATGCCCAGCGCGTTCGCGGTGTCGTAGACCTCGGTGAGGGCGGCGGTGCCGTCCGGGCGCACCAGGCTCTCGATCAGGAACCGGGCGCTCACCTCGGGCATGCCGGCACCTCCTTGACCATGTCGGTGACCTCGGTGAAGCCACCGTAGAGCCGGCCCAGCGTATCGACCCGCTCGCTGTGGACCGTGACGAAGCCGACCCGTTCGTACAGCGCGCGGGCGCGCGGGTTGGTGTCCACCACCGACAGCCGTACCCGTCGCAGGCCCCGCTCGGCGGCGAGGATCTCCGCCTCCCGCAACAGCAGCGTTCCGAGTCCCTGCCCGCGTGCGGCGGGGTCGACGGCGATGCCGTCCAGCAGCAGCTCGTCCGGCCGGGGCTCGCGGTGCAGGCCGAGCAGGACGAGGAACCGCCACCCGGCGCTGACGCCGTAGGCACGGAACAGGCCGGGCAGGGTCACGTCGAAGGCCGTGCCGCCGTCCAGGTGCAGCCCGGCCACGCCCCGCACCCGCCCGTCCACCGTGGCGCACAGCATGCGGTCGGGGCGCAGGTGATCGGCGAGGAACCGCAGGCGCTCGTCGCCGGCGCCCAGCGCGGCGCGCAGTTTCGCGTCGAAGGCCAGCGCGTACAACCGCGCCGCGGTCTGACGCGCCTCGGCGGGGACCGCGCGATGGATCCCGGCGAGCGGCATGTCCGGCGGCGCGGCGGCGCGGGCGGCTTCGGAGGGGTCGGACGGTTGGTTCTCGGTTCGCATCAGTGACCTATCGTTTGAGCAACGGTCGTCATTGAAAGGATAGGTCATGCGGAGATGGGTGGCGTGGGCGAGTGCGGTGGTACTGGCGGTCGCCGGGCTGGGTGCGGCGGCGGCCTGGGGGAACACGTTCGCGATGGAGGAGCGGGCGGTCAGCCTGCCGGGGCTGGACGGCACGCTCGACGGCGTGCTGACGCTGCCGGAGCACCGGTCCGGGCCGGTGCCGGTGGTCGTGTTCGTGCACGGGGACGGGCCGGTCGACGCGACGAATCAGGGGCTGTACCGGCCGCAGTTCGAGGCGCTCGCCGAAGCCGGGGTGGCATCGGTGTCCTGGAGCAAACCCGGCGTCGGCGGATCGGACGGCGACTGGCTGCGGCAGGACCAGGCCGACCGGGCGCGCGAGGTGGCCGGTGCCGTCGCGGCGCTGCGGCAGTGGCCGGAGATCGATCCGGAGCGGGTCGGGTTGTGGGGCGCCAGCCAGGGCGGATGGGTGGTCCCGGCCGCGGCGGCCGCCGATCCGCGGATCGCCTTCGTCGTCCTGGTGTCGCCGGCGGTCAACTGGATGCGGCAGGGCGAGTTCCACCTGCGGGCGAGCCTGGCGGACGACGGCGCGGACCAGACGACCCGGGACGCCGCGCTGGCCGCGCGGGACCGGGTGAACGCGGTGCTGGCGCGCGGTGGATCGTACGAGGAGTATCTGGCGGCGAAGCCGTTCGGTGAGCCGATGAACCGCGACCGGTGGGCCTTCGTCGGCCGCAACTTCCGGTCCGATGCCACCGCCGCCCTGCGCGACCTGGCCCACCGGCAGACCCCGGTGCTGCTCCTGCTGGGCGGTGACGACCGCAACGTCGACGCGCACGAGACCGAGCGGGTCTACCGCGAGGTGCTCGGGCGGGTGCGGGTGTGCTGGTTCCCGGACGCCGATCACGCGCTGGTCCGCTCGGAGGTGGCGGACTATCCGGTGCGGGCGTGGGTCACGGCGGTCTTCTCGCCGCGGCGCCTGATGGCGCCGGGCTATCTGCGGGCCATGGCCGATTTCGCGCGGGACCCCGGCGTGTAGATCCCGCGGCTCGTGGAAACTCAGGGCCGGTGAGCACCGAGACGACCACCGCCCGGGCCGTGCCGCCGTCGGCGTGGGCGCCGCTGCGGATCGCGGTCTTCCGCAGTCTGTGGCTGGCGCTGCTGGCCAGCAACATCGGCACCTGGATGCAGACGGTCGGCGCGCAGTGGCTGCTGGTGGAGCAGTCCGGCAACGACACCCTGGTGGCGGTGGTGCAGACGGCCGGCACCCTGCCGATCGTGCTGCTGGCGCTGCCGTCCGGGGCGCTCGCCGACATCTTCGACAGGCGGCGGCTGCTGATCGCCGTGCAGGTGTTCCTGACCGGGGTGGGCGCCGTGCTGACCACCCTGACGGTGGCCGGGTACATGCCGCCGTCGCTGCTGCTGACGCTGACGTTCGTGCTCGGCGCCGGGCAGGCGCTGACCGCGCCGGCCTGGCAGTCGATCATCCCGGAGTTGGTGCCGCGCCCGCAGTTGGCGTCCGCGTCGGCGCTCGGCGCGATCAGCATGAACCTGGCGCGCGCGGTCGGCCCGGCGGTGGCCGGTCTGCTGATCGCCCGGGCCGGGGCGGGTGTGGTGTTCGGCCTCAACACGCTGTCGTTCGCGGTGTTCGCCCTGGTGCTGTGGCGGTGGCGGCCGGCGGCGCCGGGAACGGCGACGACACCGGAGCGGTTCACGGCGGCGGTCCGTTCCGGCAGCCGGTACGTGCGGCACTCCCCCGTGGTCCGGCGCATCCTGCTGCGGGCGGCGCTGTTCCTGGTGCCGGGCAGCGCGCTGTGGGCGTTGTTGCCGCTGGTGGCGAGCCGTGCGCTGGGGCTGGGTTCCGGCGGGTACGGCCTGCTGCTCGCCGCGGTCGGCGCCGGGGCGGTGGCCGGGGCGCTGCTGCTGCCGCGGTTGCGGGCCCGCTGGTCGCTGAACCGGCTGCTGCTGGTCGCGAGCCTCGGTTTCGCGGTGGTGCTGGCCGTGCTGGGGACGGCCGGTTCGACGGCGGTCGTGGTGGTGGCGCTGCTGCCCGCCGGTGTCGCCTGGGTGATGGTGCTGTCCAGTGTGAACGCGGCGATGCAGCTGTTCCTGCCGAACTGGGTGCGGGCCCGCGGCCTGGCCATCTATCAGATCGTCTTCGCGGGTTCCCAGGCGGCGGGCGCGCTGGTCTGGGGTGTCGTCTCCGACCTGTGGGGGCTGCCGCCGGCGCATCTGGCGGCGGTCGTGCTGATGCTCGGCGGCGCGGTGACGCTGCGCTGGTGGCCGTTGCACGACACCAGCGGGCTGAACCGGGATCCGGCCGTGTTCTGGCCGGAACCGCACCTGGAGGTGGAGCCGGACGACCAGAACGGCCCGGTGCTGGTGATGAGCAGCTATCCGGTGCCGCCGGAGCGGCAGGCGGCGTTCGCCGAGGCGATGCAGGGGGTACGCCGTAGCCGAATGCGCACCGGCGCGGTGCGGTGGGGGCTGTTCCGGGACGGCGAACGCCCCGGCCGGATGGTCGAGGTGTACCTGGTGCCGACCTGGGACGAGCACCTGCGCCAGCACACCGGCCGGCTGACCGGCGCCGACCAGGCCGTCGAGCAGCGGGCCCTGGCTCTCACCGACGGCCCGCCCGAGGTCAGCCACCTGCTGTCCTGAGGAACGCCGTGCCGCGCTGCGCGAGCAGCCGCGAACCCGGCCGGCAGCGGCGGGCCGGCCGGTGCCCGAGTGCGGCGAGAAGTGCCGTGCCTCAGAGGAGCATCCAGGTCTGGTTGTCGTTGAAACCCCAGTTGCAGCCCCACTGCTGGATCACCGCGCCGTCGGCCTTGCTGTCGGCGTGCAGGTCGAGGCACTTGTCGGTGGAGAGCACCCGCAGCTCCCACCACTCGTCGCCCTTGTGCTGGAACTTCCAGACGTTACGGGCCTCGGCGTCACAGTCCCCGCCGTGGACGACCTGACCGTTCTCCTCGCCGTGGACGGTCAGGCAGTATCCGGTCGCCAGATTACGGATCCGGACGTGACTCTCCTCGGCGCCGTCCAGCAGCTCCCACCGCTGGAGGTCCTCGCCGGAGTCACATCCCGCCTGGGTGACGGTGCTGCCGCCGAACGCGGCGGTGAGGCACTTCTGGGAGAGCTTGTTGACGATGAGCCGCGCGCCGTCGGCGGCGGCCGCGGGTGCCGCGCCGGTGACGGCCAGCGACGTGGCGAGCAGAACCGTGGAGAGCATGGTCGGTGATCCCTTCCCCGTGGACAGGTGCCCGCTCATCATCCGGCGGGACGGGGCGGGTTTCCCCGATATCGGCGACTATCGCCCCGACCAGCGGGCTGCTCTCAGCCGCGGGGCACCACCCGGCCGGTCACCTCGCCCAGGCCGATGACGGCACCGTCCGGGCCGGGCGCGGTCGCGGTGATCGTCACCTCGTCGCCGTCGGCGAGGAACGCGCGAACCGAGCCGTCGGGCAGCTTGACCGGGTCGTCGCCGTTCCAGGACAGTTCGATCAGCGAGCCGCGCTGATCCGGCTCGGGGCCGCTGACCGTGCCGGAGGCGTACAGGTCGCCGGTGCGCAGCGACGCCCCGTTGGCGGTCAGATGGGCGAGCATCTGCGCGCCGGTCCAGTACATCCCGGCGAACGGCGGCCGGGAGATCACCTGCCCGTTGAGGCGCACCTCGAAGCCGATGTCCAGGCCCCACGGGCCGAGAGCCGCGTCGTCCAGGTACGGCTGCACCGGCACGGTCCGCGGCGGCGGCGCCACTCGGGCGTGATCGAGAGCGGCCAGCGGCACGATCCACGGGGAGATCGAGGTGGCGAACGACTTGCCGAGGAACGGGCCGAGCGGAACGTACTCCCACGATTGGATGTCCCGGGCCGACCAGTCGTTGACCAGGCACACCCCGAAGACGTGGTCGGCGAACCGGTCCGCCGCGACCGGCGCGCCCAGCCGTGACGGGACACCGACGACGAACCCCAGCTCGGCCTCGATGTCGAGACGCTGCGACGGCCCGAAGACCCCGGCGCCGCGCTGCCCGGACGGGCGGACGATCTCGGTGCCGGAGACGACCACGGTGCCGGCCCGGCCGTGATAGCCGACCGGCAGGTGCTTCCAGTTCGGCAGCAGCGGCTCCTGACCCGGCCGGAACATCCGGCCCAGGTTGGTGGCGTGCTGCTCGGAGGCGTAGAAGTCGACGTAGTCGGCGACGGTGAACGGCAGGTGCAGGATCGCGTCGCGGGCCGGGACGAGATGCCCGCCGAGCAGGTCACGGTAGACCTCGTCGGTGACCCACGTGGTCAGCGCGGCCCGCACCGCGGCCCACACTCGCGGCCCGGCGGCCAGCAGTGCGTCCAGCGACGGCCCGGCGACCGCGCCGGCCAGCGACGGTTCCAGGCGGCGGACCGCGGACGGCAGATCGATGATCCAGTCGCCGATCGCGACGCCGGCGCGCGGGTGCGGGTCCGCAGGCGTGCTGAACACCCCGTACGGCAGGGTGGCGACGCCGAACGGATGCCCGGCCGGGATGTCGAGCCAGGTCACCGTAGTTCCTCCGGGAGAAGTCGGTAGCGCAGCAGACCGGCGACCGGCTCCGCGACGCTGCACGTTCCGAAACTGACGAAATGCCGCCGAACCGCCTTCACCAGGACCTCGTCCAGGCCGGCGACCGCGGACGCGACCCGTTCCCCGTCCTGATCGGCGAGGGCCCGTTCGATGTCGTAACCCTGCACGGCGCGGGCGGTGGCGAGCATGACGTTCAGGAAGCCGTGGTGCTCGAAACCGGTCAGCGGGTCACGGTGGCGGATCGGGTCGTGCAGGCCCGCGGTCAGCTTGAACGCCACCCCCGCACGGACCGCCGACCACAGCGCGCGGGCCAGCTCGGGCTCGGCGGGGAACGCGTCCGCCCGTACCCCACCGGTCCTGATCTTCAATCGCACGCCGGCATCGCGTACGGCGGCGAGGCGCGTCGCGGTCACCTCCCCGCAGGGGATCTCGGCGTACGCCGGGAGCGTCCCGGCCGCCACGGCGGGCACGCCGGGGAACTCGACGGCGACGACGTCCACCGCCGGATCCGCGGGCGGCTCGTCCTCCGGCGACGCCAGGATGAGCGAGACCGCCAGCTTCGGCCCACCGGCGACCGCCTCGGTCAGTTCCCCGAACCGGGCGAGCGGGCACACGAACGGCCCCAGCAGCGGCGCGAGCGCCGAACCCTGCCGCTCCCGGTGCGCCTTGACCGCGTCCGGTATCGGCAGATCGCCCGGCGGGAAGATCGCCGCATCATCGAAGAGGCCGGCGAACAGCGGGTTCACGAGCGCCGCGCCCAGGTCCAGGCGTACACGCCGTCGTCACAGACCCGGCCCGCCTCCCCGAGTCCGAGCGGCCGGAACGTGTCCACCATGACCGCCAGCTCGTCGAACCGCTCCGCGCCGAGGCTCGCCTCGATCGCCGCCGGCTGCGGCCCGTGCGGATAGCCGCCCGGGTGCAGCGACACCGACCCGACGTTGATCCCGGAACCCTTGCGCGCCTCGTAGTCGCCGCCGACGTAGAACATCACCTCGTCGCTGTCGACGTTGGAGTGGTAGTACGGCACCGGCACGGACAGCGGGTGGTAGTCCACCTTCCGCGGCACGAAGTTGCAGATCACGAAGTTGGGACCCTCGAAGACCTGGTGCACCGGCGGCGGCTGGTGCACCCGGCCGGTGATCGGCTCGAAGTCGGCGATGTTGAACGCGTACGGGTACAGGCACCCGTCCCAGCCGACCACGTCGAACGGGTGATGCGGCAGCACGTGCACGGTCCCGCCCGCGCGATGCCTGATGTAGACCTCGACGTCCTGGTCCTCGACGATCCGGGGATCTGAGGGGGTACGCAGATCGCGTTCACAATACGGCGCGTGCTCGAGGAACTGGCCGTACCGGGACAGGTACCGCTTCGGCGGCGCGATGTGCCCGTTGCTCTCGATGACGTACAGCCGCAGCGCGTCGTCCGGCACCCACCGGTGCGTGGTGGCCCGCGGGATGATCACGTAATCACCCGGCCCCACCACCAGATCACCGAAGACCGTCTCGACCGTGCCGCTGCCCGCCTCGACGTAGACACACTCGTCCCCGGTCGCGTTCCGGTACAGCGGCGACTCCGCCCCCGCCACCACGTAGCTGATCCGCACGTCGTCGTTACCCAGCACCAGCCGCCGGTCCCGGACCGCGTCGCACGACTTCCACTCCTCGCCGTCGAAGAGCGTGTGCAGCTTCAGGTGCCGGGGCAGCAGCGGCAGGTTCGCCTCGGTGCTCTGGTCCGGCATCTGCCAGATCCGCGCCCCGGTCACCGCCGACGGCACATGCCGGTGGTACAGCAGCGACGAGTCGGAGGAGAAGCCCTCCTCCCCCATCAGCTCCTCGTAGTACAACTTCCCGTCCGGGTCCCGGTGCTGGGTGTGCCGCTTCGGGGGGACGCTGCCGGCCCGCTGATAGTGCGCCATCAGAAGTTCCCGCGTTTGGCCTGCTCGCGCTCGATCGCCTCGAACAGCGCCTTGAAGTTGCCCTTGCCGAACCCGAGCGACCCGTGCCGCTCGATCAGCTCGAAGAACACCGTCGGCCGGTCCCCGATCGGCTTCGTGAAGATCTGCAGCAGGTAGCCGTCCTCGTCCCGGTCCACCAGGATGCCGCGCTTCTGCAGCTCCTCGATCGGCACCCGGACGTTGCCGATGCGGGCCCGCAGCTCCGGGTCGGAGTAATAGGAGTCCGGCGTGGCCAGGAACTCCACACCCTCCTCCACCAGCGCGTCCACCGCCCGCAGGATGTCGTTGGTGGCCAGCGCCAGATGCTGCGCGCCCGGCCCCTTGTAGAACTCCAGGTACTCGTCGATCTGCGACTTCTTCTTGGCGATCGCCGGCTCGTTCAACGGGAACTTCACCCGGTGGTTGCCGGACGCGACCACCTTGCTCATCAGCGCCGAGTAGTCGGTGGCGATGTCGTCGCCGATGAACTCCGCCATGTTCGTGAAGCCCATGACCCGGTTGTAGAAGTCCACCCACTGGTCCATGGCGCCCAGCTCGACGTTGCCGACCACATGGTCGAGAGCCTGGAAGATCCGCTTGGGCGCGCCGGGACGCTTGCGGTGCGTCGAGGTCCGGGCCACATAGCCGGGGAGGTACGGGCCCGAATAGTTGCTGCGGTTCACCAGGGTGTGGCGGGTGTCGCCGTACGCCGCGATCGCCGCGATCCGCACCGTGCCGAACTCGTCGCTGACGTCGTGCGGCTCCTCCAGGACGGTCGCCCCCTGAGCCCGGGCGTGCTCCACACACTTGTCCACGTCCGGAACGGACAGGGCGATGTCGGTGATGCCGTCGCCGTGCCGGGCGTGATGCGCGATGACCGGGCTGTCCGGGTCCACCCCACCCTGGACGACGAACCTGATCGCGCCGCTCTTCAGCACGTACGACATGTGGTCACGGTTGCCGGTCTCCGGCCCCGAGTAGGCGATCAGCTCCATCCCGAACGCCGACTGGAAGAAGTGCGCGCTCTGGGTGGCGTTACCGACCGCCCAGACGATCGCGTCCCACCCGGTCACCGGGAACGGATCCCCCGCCGAGTCGTACTCGACGAGGCCCACCAGCTGCTTGAGGCTGTCGAGATCGAGCTCGGCGAGCCGCTCCTCATCGGTCAACGTCTCATTGATGGACATCGGCGCTCCCTCCAGCGACCCTGCTGATGCCCACAGCATGCTGAGACCCCGGTCACTGCACAACAATGACGTTTCCCGGCACGCACTTTGCACAGATGTTGGGGTAGTTACCCACCGGTACTAGGCAATCTGCTCAGGCGCCCGCCGCTCCCAGCGTGAGCGCATGTCGTCCACACCAAGCGTGCGCCCTCCCTGCGGTCAGGCCAGAAGCGCATCGAAGCCGGGTGCGACGCGGGACGGAACGTTGACCTTGACCAGCTTGACGCGGCCGGCGAGGTCGCGCGCGACGCGCTCCAGCGCCGGGGTGACCCGGCGGCACGGGCCGCACCACGGGGCCCAGAAGTCGACGAGCACCGGCATCGGGGAGCGCTCGGCGACGTCGGTGAAGGTGCGGTCGGTCGCGTCGGCGATCCACGGCGGCCCGTTCGGAACGGTTTCCACCGAGGCTTTCGCCTTTCCACAGCCCTCCGAATGATATTTGTGAATCGAAATTCTCACAAAAGGGGCGAACCTTGCCGCCAGCCACCGCGAAAGGATGAACGAGTCGCTGCCCGCTTTGCCGGGAGGTAGGACGAGATTAGATTGCGCACTGTGCATTCAGCCCCCACCCAGACGAGCACCCCGGACGGCACGGCCAGTGATTTCAAAATACTGAGGCCGACTGTGTGGGCAATGGCGATCACTGTTTCACTCGGCCTGGCCGGCTACATCTCCTTCGTCGACCGGGACACGACGGCGACTCTCGCCTGGCTGGTTCCGGCCGTTACCGCGATCGCGGCCGTGGTCGCCACGATTCTGAGCAGAAGGGCGGCGGCCCCTCCCTCCCGGCGATACATCGTCGTCGAAACATGTTTCCTGCTGATCCCGGTTCTCGCAATGGCCGGCGGAGTGCTCGTCCACCCTCCGCCATACCACCAATTCAGCGACGACGACCCGGACAAGTTCTTCAGCCGGAAACTGAGGATCGGGATCACCGGCAGCCTGAACGGATGGAGCAGGAACGGGTCGCGCGGGTTCGATGATCAGCTGGCGTCCTTCATCGCCCGGCACAAGAAGACCGACTGGACGCCCGTGCACGTGGACGGGAAGAACAAGATCACCATGCTCGACGAGGGCACGGCCGACACACCGCCGGTGGACCTCATCATCGCCACCTTCACGATGAACGCCGATCGAGCCGGCAAAGTCGACATGGCCGGGCCGTACTACATCGACACCACCGGCGTGTGGAAGAACTCGACGAAGTCCGGCGTGTCACCGAAGATTGCGAGAGTCTGCCAAGCGAAGAACACCACCGGAGTCGGCGCGGCAGGCCAGTTCAGCCGCCAGTTCCTGGGCGAGAAGTTCGCCGGCGTCTACGAGCGGGAAACAACACTGGAATGCCTTCACGACTTCCAGCAGAGTAATTCTGACACCGTGTACGTGGCTTCCGACTGGAGCATCCTCCGCACGTTCAACAGCAACATTCCGGTCACCGATGGAAACGACTACCCGCCCGCCAAGAAGGATGCACAGGGCAACGTCCTGGACCCCGGCCCACCTCCGTCCGGAGTGAAGCTGCGCGCCGACGACAGACAAGAGTACGGAATTGCGATCAAGAATGGTCATCCGAAGATCTGCGCGGCGCTCACGGACCTCATCAACCAGTTCTTGAGCGCCAATGACGGTTTCGGGGACGCCTACGGCGAGAACCTGCAACCATTCCTCGGCCCGGCCATCCACGACTGGCACAACCCTCAGCGCGCGCACGATCCGGGGACACCGTCGACTCACGCGTGCACCTGACGTTCGCGGTCGGCGCTATGCGGGCGCCGGGCCGGTGCTCGCGCGCTCCAGGACGCGGATCGGCGGGCCGGGGTGTTCGGCGGGCGCCGCGCCGTCCAGGGTGTCCAGGACCGCGCGGGCCAGGGTGACGCCATGCTCGTGGACGTCGATGCTGAGCGCCGACAGCGGTGGCACGGCCAGCTCGCAGAGCGGCGAGTCGTCGTACACCAGCATGCTGACCTGCGACGGGACCCGCACGCCGGACCGGAGCGCCGCGACGGCCATCACGTCGTTGTCGAAGACGACGGCGGTCGGCGCCGGGTCCGCGCCGAGCAGCTCCTGGATGCCGAGGATGCCCGCCTCGGCGCTGTAGTCGCCCTCGACGATGTGCACCCGCACGTCGCAGGATGCGGCGGCGGCGTGCATGGCGGCGGTCCGTTCGGCGGTGTGCACCAGGTCGGCGGGGCCGCTGACCCGGCCGATCACCCGGTGGCCGAGGGCGGACAGCATCCGCACGGCGGCGGTCATCGCGCCGGCGTCGTCGGTGACCACCCGGGCGAAGGACGGGGCGTCACAGCGGCCGGCCAGCACCGCGGGCAGCCCGATCTCGGCGAGGCGGGCCGGGCGGACGTCGTCGTGGACCAGGTTGACCACGACGACGGCGCGGACCGTGTGGTCGCCGGCCCAGCGCCGGTAGGTGGCGAGTTCGGTGTCGAGGTCCGGCACGACCAGGAGCAGCACGTTCACCCCGTGCGGGGCCAGCTCCTGCTCCATCCCGGCGATCAACTCCATGAAGAACGGCTCGACACCGACCCGGGCGGCGCTGCCCGCGAGCACCAGCCCGATCAGGCCGCCCGGGTCCGGCACGTCAGCCCACCTTCGCCGGCAGGGCCAGCGAGTTCGCCGAGCGCAGCACCTCGGGCGCGGTGAACTCCTCGCCGCCGACGGTCGCCGTGGTGGTCACCGTGAACGTGTGGGTCTCCCCGGGCAGCAGGTCGACGAGCATGCTGTCGGCGACGGCGTCGGGGGCGACCCGGTCGGCGAGCACTGCCACGTCCCGGGCGAACGATGCGGCGGTCACGGTGATCGAGTATCCGCCCTCGGTGCGGACGGCGTGCGCCCGGACCGCCGCGGGATCGTAGGCCAGGTCGAAGTCCTCGGCGAACAGGTGGGTGGCGCGCTGCCCGCCCAGGTCGGCGACCAGCACCTCGCGGTCCGGCTGGGCGACGGCGAGCAGTTCGGGATCGAGGTCGAACAGGACGACGGAACGGGCCGGGACGTCCACGTCGATGCCGCCGGCGGCGAGTCCGGTGCCGTCGAAGCACACCCGCCGCAGCCGGACGCTGCCACGCCACGGCTGGTCGCTGTCGTTGATCGCGGCGAGGACGGTGCGGTCGCCGCGCTTCTGGAAGGTCAGCACCCGCGGCGCGTACGCGGCCCGCAGCGCGTACCACGCCGGTTTGAGCCGCCCGGCGCCGTCGACGACGGCCCACGAGGTGACCGGCCAGCAGTCGTTGAGCTGCCACAGGATGCTGCCCATGGTGCGCGGGGCGTGCGAGCGGAGATGCCCGATCGCGTACGCCGTCGCCCTAGCCTGGTTGAGCTGGGTCGCCCAGTGCCACGCCGCGAAGTCCTCCGGAACCGGCATGTGGTGGGCGAGTCCCCGGTCGAGTTTGCCGTTGCCGTCCTCGGCCTTCTGGTGCAACAGGAACGCCGCCGCATCCTTGCGCAGGTCACCCGGCTCGATGGTGGCGACCAGCGTGGACCAGGCGGGCGGCGCCTGCCAGCCGAACTCGGAGCAGAACCGGGGCACGAACTCGTCGTGGAACGTGTAGTCCTCCCGGTTCCACGCCTCCCATTCGTGGCGGGTGCCGTGCCGGTCGTCGTTGGGGTGCACGTCGGCCGGGTCGAAGCCGGGACTGGACGGGCTGCCCGGGTGGTACGGCCGGGTCGGGTCGAGTTCGGCGAGCAGCGCCGGGAAGTCCTCGTAGTAGTAGCGGGCGCCCCAGGTCGCGCCGTCGAGCTGCTCCTTCCACTGCCAGTCCTCGTGGCCCCAGATGTTCTCGTTGCCGCCGTTCCACAGGATCAGCGACGGGTGCGGGGTGAGCCGGGTGATGTTCTCCCGGGCCTCGGCGAGGATCTCCGACCGGAGCGGCTCCTCCTCGGCGTACGCCGCGCAGGCGAGCGGGAAGTCCTGCCAGACCAGCACGCCGCGCTCGTCGCACACGTCGTAGAAGTCGCCGGACTCCCAGATGCCGCCGCCCCAGACGCGCAGCAGGTTGGTGTTGGCGGCGACGGCCCGGTCCACGGCGGCTTCCAGACGTTCCCGGGTGATCCGGGTGAGCAGGTGGTCCTCGGGGATCCAGTTGAGCCCGAGCACGAAGATCTGCTGCCCGTTCACCGACAGCGTGAACCTCGTGCCGTGCTCGTCGGGGCTCTCGTCGAGCCGCACGTCCCGGAACCCGACCCGGCTGTGGTGCTCGTCCAGGGTCTCGCCGTCCGCCAGGAGCCGCACGGTCACCGGCACGAGGGGCTGGTCCCCGTACCCGGCGGGCCACCACAGCGGCGCGCCCGGCACGTCGATCTCCACGACGCCGCGGTCGCCGGCGAGGTCCAGGTGGGCGGTCCGGTCACCGACGGTGACTTCGACCGTGAGGGGTACGCCGGACGCGCGCTCCACCTCGACGTGGACGGTGAGCCGGTCCCGGGTCGCCAGCGGCCGGACGGCGGCGAGCCGTGCGGTGTGCCAGCGTTCCAGGCGCACGCCCTTCCAGATGCCGGCGGTCTGCAGGTCGGGACCCCAGTCCCAGCCGAACGAGCAGGCCATCTTGCGGACCGCGTTGAACGGGTGCGGATACGGCCGGGGGCGGCTGCCGACCTGCCGCTCGACCTGCTCGGCGTACTCCAGGGCGGACGCGAAGTGCACGGTCAGCGGCATCGGCCCGTCGTGCAGCAGCTCCCGCACGTCGAACCGGTAGCCGCGGTGCATGTTCGCGGTCCGCCCGATCTCGACCCCGTCCAGCTCGATCGTCGCGACCGTGTCCAGGCCGTCGAAGACCAGGTCGACGCGCTCGCCGGGGGCGGCCGGAGCGGCGCTGACCGTGGTGTCGTAGCGCCACGAGGTGCGGTGGAACCAGGCCAGGGCGGTCTCGTTCGTGCCCAGGTAGGGGTCGGGGATCAGCCCGGCGGCGAGCAGGTCGGTGTGGACCGTGCCGGGCACGATGGCGGGCAGCGCCTGCCCGGCGATCCCGGCGGGGACCGGTCCGCCGGTGGCCCGGACGGTCCAGCCGTCGTGAAGGTCAGTCCTGAGCATGGCGGGCGGCGCTCCTGTCGGGCGATTCCTGCTGGCGGGCTGGGCATCCACATTCTTAAGCTACTGAACGAAGTCCGTCAACGCAGTGGAAGCGGAGGCCCGATGCAGCCCCTGATACACCTCAGCGCAGCCGGAGTCAGTGTCGTGCTGGATTGCCGGGGAACCGGGCTGCCGACCATCGTTCACTGGGGTGCGGCCCTCGGTGACCTGACCACCGACCAGCTCGGCGATCTCGCGCTGGCGGCGGCGCCGCAGCCGATCGGGTTCTCCGCCGACACCCCGGTGCGGGTGTCGCCGGTTCCCGAACAGTCGGGCGGGTGGCTCGGGTTCCCGGGGCTGGCCGGGCATCGGGACGGGACGGCGTGGTCCAGCGCGTTCACGCTACGCGATGTCGTCCGGGACGCGTCCCGCGTACGGATCACGGCTTTCGATCAGGCCGCGGGCCTGGAGCTGACCGTGGACCTGGAGTTGCACCCCGCCGGGATCCTGCGGGCCCGGGCGAGGCTGACCAGCACCGCACCGGGGACCTATTGGCTCACCCACCTGATGGTGTTCCTGCCGGTGCCGGCACGGACCACGGAGCTGCTCGACTTCACCGGGCACCACCTGCGGGAGCGCGCGCCGCAGCGGACCGCGTTCACGCACGGGCTGCGGGTGCGGGAGAACCGGACCGGCCGGACCGGGTACGACTCCGCGTACCTGATGTGCGCCGGCACGCCCGGATTCGGCAACCGGCACGGGCAGGTATGGGGCGTGCACACGGCGTTCTCCGGCAACACGCAGACCATCGCGGAGCGTAACTATCACGGGCATTCCGCGCTCGGGGGCGGCGAGCTGCTGATGCCCGGCGAGATCGGGCTGGCCGAGGGCGAGAGCTACACGACACCGTGGATCTACGCGGCGTACGGGGCGGACGGCCTCGACGCGGTGTCCCGGCGGTTCCACGAGTTCCTGCGAGCCCGGCCGCAGCACCCGCGATCACCCCGGCCGGTCGTGGTCAACACGTGGGAAGCCGTCTATTTCGATCACGACCTGTCCCGGCTCACCGCGCTCGCCTCCGCCGCGGCATCGGTCGGCGCGGAACGGTTCGTGCTGGACGACGGATGGTTCGGGTCGCGGCGCGACGACACGTCCGGGCTCGGCGACTGGGTGGTGTCGCCGGACGTCTGGCCGGACGGACTGAAACCGATCATCGATGTCGTCCGCGGGCTCGGCATGGAGTTCGGGCTGTGGGTCGAACCGGAGATGATCAATCCGGATTCGGATCTCGCGCGCGCCCACCCGGACTGGATGATGGCGGCCGGCGACCGGTTGCCGCCGCCGGCCCGGTCCCAGCAGGCCCTCGACCTGCACAACCCTTCGACGTACGCCCACCTGCGCGACCGTCTCGACGCGTTGCTGACCGAATACGACATCGCGTACCTGAAATGGGACCACAACCGGGACCTCGTGGACGCCGGCCACCCCGCGTCCGGACGGGCCGGGGTGCACGACCAGACCCGTGCCGTCTACCGGCTGCTGGACGAGCTACGGGAACGCCATCCGGGAGTGGAGATCGAATCGTGCTCGTCCGGAGGTGGCCGGGTCGACCTGGAGATCCTGCAACGGACCGACCGGATCTGGGCGTCCGACTGCATCGACGCGCACGAGCGGGTGCCGATCCAGCGGTGGACGAGCCTGCTCGTACCCCTGGAGTTGATCGGATCGCACGTCGGCGCCGGCCGCGCCCACACCACCCACCGGGAACTGCCGCTCGACATGCGGGCCGGCACCGCGATCTGGGGACACCTCGGCATCGAATGGGACCTGACCAGGGCGACACCGGCGGAACGCGCGCGGCTGGCCGAGTGGGTGGCGCTCTACAAACAGGTGCGCGGGCTGCTGCACACCGGGACACTCGTGCACGCCGACGTGGCCGACCCGGCGTACGAGCTGACCGGGGTGGTCTCCGGCGCCGACGCCCTGTACGCGCTGACCACCACCGCGACGAGCGTCTCCTACCCGCCCGGGACGGTGACGCTGCCCGGCCTCGACGATGACCGGGTCTACCACGTACGGCCGCAGCCACCCGGCGACGTCCCCGACGGCAACGCCCTCGCCTGGGGTTTCCCGCTTCCCTGGGCGACCTCCGAGGGGGTCCGGATGACCGGGCGCGCGCTTGCCACCTCCGGCCTGCGGATGCCGGTAATGTATCCCGATCGCGTCCTGTTGATACGCGCCACGGCCGACAGTCAGGGGAATCCGTGAGCATCGGTTCGCGGCCTCGCCTCCGTCGGCGGGCCGGCCTCGCTCGGAGGGCTTCGTGACGGAGGCGACCCGCCGGCGGCGGCCGGGGGCACGGGAGAGCATCCTCGACGCGATCCGGGCGTCCGAGCCGCTCAGCCGGGTCGAGCTGGCCGCGATCACCGGGCTCACCGAGGCCGCCGTGTCGATGACCGTACGCCGTCTGCTGGAGGACGGCCTGCTCGTCGAGACCGGCCGGACCCCCACCGGCGGCAAACCGCGCACCCTGCTCCGGCTGGACCCGGCGGCCCGGCTCGCCGTCGGCGTCTACCTGGACCGGGACACCACCACCTACGTGCTGACCGGCCAGACCGGCGGCGTCATCTCCCGGCTGGCCCGCCCCGCCCCCGCCGACGACCTGCCGGCACACCTCACCGACGGCATCGGCACCCTGCTGGCCGGGTCCGGCGTCGACCCGGCCCGCTGCCTCGGCGTCGGTGTGGTCTGGCCCTGCACGGGCAGCGGCATCGCCCGGTTCGACGACGCGCCACCACACCTCAGCGGCTGGGACGGCGACGAACTGGGCCGCCGGCTCACCGAGTCGACCGGCTGGCCGGTGCTGGTGGAGAACGACGCGACCGCCGCCGCCGTCGGTGAATACTGGGTGGCCCGGGTCGGGCCGCAACAGGCGTTCGCCGCCCTCTACATGGGCAGCGGCCTCGGCGCCGGCATCATCGTCGAAGGCCGGGCCATGCGTGGCGGGCACGGCACCGCCGGCGAGTTCGGGCACGTCTGCGTCCAGGTCGACGGCCCGGAATGCTGGTGCGGCAGCCGCGGCTGCCTGGAGGTGATCGCCGGCCCGCGCACTGTCGTGCTGGCCGCCCGCGCCGATCCCGCCATCGGTCTCGTCCCCGGCCGCAGCATCGGCGCCGACTTCGCCGCCATCGCCCGGGCCGCCCGCGCCGGCTCGCCCGCGTGCCTCGCCCTCCTCGAGGAGTCCGCCCGCTACGTGGCCGCCGCCGCCGAGTCGGTCGTCAACCTCCTCGACATCGACCTGGTCGTCCTGACCGGGCCGGGTTTCGCGGCGGCGTCGTTCGTGTACGGCCCGGCCATCATGCGCCGGATCCAGCCCGCCGACGCCCGTACCTGGAACCGCTCGGTCACGGTCACGGTGTCCCTGGCCGCCGCCACGGCGTCCGCCACCGGGGCCGCCGCCCTGGTCCTGCAATCCGACCTGCGCCGCTGACCTGGGTCGGACCGTGCTGTCCCGGGCGCCGCCTGATCAACGGCCGGTGACGCCGTCGATCAGTTCGCGGACGGCCGCTCCTCAGCGACCGTCATGCTCCAGCCGGCATCGGCGTACCGGGCGTCACCGGCCACCGTGTATCCGGACCAGCAACGCTCGGCATCGGTCAGATGCTGAACCAGCCCGAGCAACGTCGTATCCGAAACCACGAGGCGGCGCCGCAGCTGCTCCTCATCAAGGCCGTCGACCTTCTTCAGCACGCTGGAACGGGCGAACGCCAGGAACGCCAGCGCCGTGTCCGCCTCGTCGTCGACGTCGTTGAACCGCACAGGTTCGCGTGGGAACTCGAGCATGGAGCGACCGTGATGTGCTCCTCGCGCCGCGGCATCCCCCTCACTCCGATCCGGACCGTGACGGCCCCTGCTCAGGCGCCGGAGTGCCGGGCTGGACGAGCTTGGCGACACCGAACGCGACAATCCAGGGCAGCGACAGGAAGCCACCGCAGCCGACCAGGATCAACAGGGCGACATCGGCGACCGCACCGTGGAACCGCAGGTCCGGCCACGAGAAGTTGCTGCCCAGCACCGACAGCCCGTAGAACAGCAGGATCACGGCACTGATCCCCACCGCGGCGCGGCGCCCACGACGGCTCCCCGAGGCGGCCCAGGCACCCAACCCCAGCATGATCATGGGTACCAGGCACAGCCCGGACATCAGGACCAGCCCGATGTAGGTCTCCCCGGGCCCATCGGCCAGGGTCGTGGCGGCGACATCAGCCATCAGGGATCTCCAGACGCGGCAGGGAACGGTGGTCACCCACGGGCGGACGGGCGGGCGTGCACGATCAGCGCCCGGACCAGGCAGACCAGAGCGGCGGTCGAGGCGAGCGTACGAACCAGGTTCCAGCGCACCCAGACGTCCTCGTACGCCGCCCGCACCGCCGCGGGATCGCTGATGACGCCGGGGTCGCCGGCTGCCGCGAGCTCCTCGTTGAGCGGCACGCTGATGCCCATCGTGATCGCGAAGGCGGCCGCGTAGAGCAGGAAGGCCGCCGCCGCCCACGGCAGCACCCGCCTGCCGTCACGGCGCAGGTGCAGGATCGCGGCCGCGGCCGTCAGCGGCAGTGCGCCGAAGAAGCTCGCGGCGAACCATCCGTTGCGGACGGTGGCGTTGATCCACTGCATGGCGGTGATGAAGGTGTGATCGTCGACCCGGGCCAGCCCGAGCATGACGGAGCAGGCGTAGGCGTAGAAGAACCCGGCGATGAGCCCGGTCGCCACGGCGGCCGCCCCCAGGGTCCAGGCGCGTGCGGTGCGCTGCACGGTGTGCCTCCAGCTATAATCGAACCAGTGGGTACGAATTAAACCGTACTTGATGGTTCGATTAATCACCAGTGCCAGCGGAGGCCCCCGTGACCGGACAGACCCGACGAGGACGGCCCCGCGCCGGCGAACAGGAGGCCCGCCGCCACGCCGCCCTCGACGCGGCGCTCACCGAACTCGTCGCCCACGGCCTCGACGGCACCACCATGCAGGCCGTCGCCGCCCGTGCCGGCTGCTCGAAAGAGAGCCTCTACACCTGGTTCAACAATCGGGACGGGCTGCTCGCGGCCCTCATCGAACGACAGTCCGCCCAAGTCACCGCGGCCGTGACAGCCGCTCTCGACAGCCCCGCCGAGCCGCGCGCCACCCTGACCGTCATCGCCGAGAACCTGCTCCGGCTGCTCACCAGCGACACCTCGGTGGCACTGAACCGGGCCGCCATGACCTCCCCCGACCTGGCCGCCCTGCTGCTGCGGCACGGCCGGCACACCACCGGGCCGCTGATCGAGGACTACCTGACCCGGCTCATCGGCCAGGGCCACCTGCGCACCGGCGATCCCGCCGAGGCTTTCCAGCTGCTGTACGGGCTCGTCGTCCGCGACGTACAGATCCGCTCCCTGCTCGGCGAGCCCGCGCCCCCACCCGGCCGGCTCCGCGCCGACGCCGAACTGGCTGTCGACCGCTTCCTCACCCTCACCGACGACACCCCACCGCGCGACTGAACCGGCTGCCCACCGTCGGTGCGGGCCACGCCGCTCTATCGCTTGCGGTGTGGCCGGCGTTGGAAGGGGCCGAGGGTGTCTACTCGAAGAGGCGGCGGAGCTGGGCGACGGGCTGGATGACTGACACGGGAGGGCCTCCATCGATCACCAGGGTGGGGACGCCGGTGACGCCGTGTTCGACACCGCGGCGCCGGTCGGCGCGGACGTCCTCGGCGTAGTCGTCGCCGACCAGGACGGCGTGGACCTCGGTGTCGGCGAGCCCCGCCGCGCCGCCGAGGCGCTGGAGGACCTGCGGGTCGGCGATGTTGAGCCCGTCGGTGTGGTAGGCGCGAAGTAGCTGCTCCAGCATCTCGTCGGCTCTGTCACGGTCGGCGGCGAGGTGGCACAATCGGTGCGCGTCGAAAGTGTTCACCGGCCTGGCCCGATGCAGGTTGATCGATAGGCCCTCCGCGGCGCCCAGGGATTCGATGGTGGCCTTCCGGGCGCCGGCCTGATCTCCCCACCACCCGGTCATCGCTTCCGCGGCGGTGGGACCCGGGTTGCGGCTTTCTCCGGGTGCGAGCTCGTAACTGCGTATGACGACCTGAACCCGGCGCCGGTCGGTGACGAGGTCGAGTGCCGCGGTCAGGCCGGAGGGTGCCACCGGCTGGGGATCGGATGCTTCGCCGGCAATCGTGGGCTGGTCGACCTGGAGAACAGCGATCCGTTCGGGGTAATCCGTATCGGGGCGAACCTCCGATGAACGACCGCGGTCGGCGGCGCGATGACCTATGGGCGATTGGTACGCCGTCCGGCAGGGTGATCGGGGTCGCCGTCATACGGCTATCCGATACCCGCCGCGACAGGAAGTTGATTCATGCGAGTCGCCGCCTCTCCATTCATGACAGCCGCGTTCATGGTCGCCGGATTGGCCGCTTCGGTCGTCATCGCGGCACCGGCACACGCCGCTCCCGCCGCAGTTCTGGTCACCGAAGCCATACCATCGACCTCCGTCACCGAAGAGGATCAGCTCTTCTTCGACAAGGTGTTCTCCTTCAATACTCCGGACGGCAAGGGTGTCATCGCGGGCACGCCCGACGGTCGCGGCGAGGTTGCCGTCGACGACCAGATCCTCATCAAGGTCACTCGCCCGGACGGCACCGAGAACACCTTCGTCAAGAACTACGAATTTCAGCCGCCGTCAGCTCCGATCGATATCAGCCATATGCTTGCACCGGGTGTCAACACCGTGCGCATCGGTCTGCAAGACACGTTCGGCGTTGCGTACGGATCGACGTCGCTGTGGCTGATCGGTGGCTCTGACCAGGGCACCGGAGTCAGCACGGTGCTGTCCCCGGACTACAAGGTGGTCCGCTGGTTCATGCCACTGCAGGATGCCAGCGATCTCACATTCAGTAGATGCGTGAAGCGTCTGATCAAGGCCGGGGTGACCGGCGTCGCGCCGACGTGCGTTTTCCTGCTCAACACCGGCAATCCGGAGCCAGCGAAGGCTATGACCGGGGGCAACTGGCAGAAACTGATCAAAAAGCGCGAACACCGTGGTCTATTGGCACTTCCCTCGTACCAGGTGACGTGCAGCGCGGAAGGCACCGTGACCGCGACCGAGAAGCAGGGCGAGCCCTACATCAACGCCGGCTACACCCCGACCCTGGGCCACAAACCAGCGCTCTACCTACCGGCTGACCCCTACGTCAATGATCCGGCCTATGCCTCTGGCGTGCCCACCGTCACCACCGCGGCGGACCGTCGCTCGGTGCGCGTGACGCTGCGGGCCGGCGCGCGACTCAACCTGGCCGAACGCGGCCCCGGCCACCTCATCACCGGGTTCGACGCGCCGTACATCTGGACCACATTGCACGCACGGATCGGATGTGACGGCCGGACCTCGGCCACTCTGGTTTACTCCGACTTCCCGAGCACCGCGGCTTACCAGGACGGGGCACGTGCCTTACGCAAGCCGCAGAATGCCGACTTCACCGACTTCATGACCAGCGGCGGCCGCAAGCCGTCCGGCCCGGGGTCGGACAAGCTCCGATCGCAGTGCTTCATCTACGCCTTCCCCGGAGCCGACACCATGGCCATCCCGGCGAAGCCCACCAAGGATGACTGCAAGCGGGGCCGCGAGCACGGGTTCCTGCCCGCCTGAACCTACGGGCGCTGAGGGTGAGCCGGCCTTCCCACCGGGCTGCGACCTCGACCCGAGTGGAGATCAAGGGGCGAGTGCCGATGACCGTCAGTGTTCCATTCGCTGGTGGAGGGCGGCGTCGGCGACGTCCGGGTTCGGGTGGCGGCGCAAGTGGCGCAGAGTCTCCTGGCACGGGTCGGGCCAGCGTTCGGACTTGCCGACTGTGCTGACCAGGGTCAGGGCGAACAGGCCGCCGGCCAGGTCGGCGCGGTCGGCGAGCCGGCGGGCCGCGACCAGGATCTCGCCGAGCTGGTCGCGATCCCAGCGGAAGCCGTCGGCCTGGGCGGCGAGGCGCACCGCGAGGGCCGGACGGGTGGCGACCAGGTCGGCCACCTCGGCGAGGGCGTCCGCGTCCGTGCCGGCCAGCGCGGTGAGCAGTTCGGCGGCCTCACCGAGGTACGCCGGATCGGCGGCCAGGTGGCGCGCGACCGTCCGGAACGGCTCCGGATCCCGCGGCAGAAGGTCCCGCGCCCATCGGCAGGCGTCGTCCACGATCCGGGTCAGGCAGCGGCGGGCGGGCCGGTCACGGTCCACGGTTCCGCCGTCCGGGTCGTTCCGGTCGAGAGTGGCCAGCCGGTCGAGGACGGCGCCGAATCCGCCGCGTTCCGGCAGTTCGAGCAGGGCGCGGGTCATCGACGAGAGGACGGGGACCGGCCAGTAGCGGGCCGGTCCGGTGAACCCGGGATCGGCGAGGGCCGCGACGATCAGCTCGGAGGCGTCCGGCGCCCATCGGACCCACGAGGGCAGGTGCCGGAACGCCTCCTGTGCGATCGGCGGATGTGGGCTCGTGCAGGCCGCGGCCACCAGCGCGGCGAACCGTGGGAGCTGCGGCTCGCCCAGTTCGGCCGGGGTGATGGCGAGCAGGGCGCGCACCACCACCGGTTCGGTGGAGGCCGCGGCCTCCGTGAAGATCTTCCAGGCGAGCGGGGACGGCGCCGGGCCGCGGACGGCGGTGACGACGGCGGCCCGCACGTCGGGGTGGGCGCCGGGGGCGCGCCACACCTCGGCGAGCAGATCCGCCGACTCGGGCGGGCCGTACCGGGCGAGCAGCCGGACGGCGGCTTTGCGGCTGGTCACCCGGACACCCGACGACGCCGGGGCGAGGAGGATGCCGCGCAGCATGTCGAGCAGGGCGGAGCCGGACACGAACCGGACGGCCCGGGCGGCAGCCGGCAGGGCCACCCGGGCGCTGTCCTCGCCGGCGTGGGAGAGCAGGGCCGGCAGCGTGTCGCCGGGCCGGTCGGTCCAGGGCAGCGCGCCGATCGCCGCTTCCGCGATCGGGGTCTCGGGCGTGTCGAGGAAGCCGGCGAGCAGTTCCCCGCCGACCACCGGAACCCTGGCGAGGCTCTTCACCGCCCGTACCCGAAGGCGCTGGTCCTGCTCGGTGTCCGCGGCGACGACGGCGAGGGCTTCGGCATAGGCGCGCTGCTGCTCGGGCACCCACCGCCGGATCTGTGTGAGCGGACCCGCCTGGGCGAAGTGGACCGCCCACCGGCCCGCGGGCGACTCGGCCGGTGTCGTGTCGGCCGGCCGGAGGCCGTCGGGCCGGCCGGACGGGGTGAGGCCGGGCAGGACGGCGTTCAGGAGGTCGGTGCTGTAGGTGGTGATCTCGCGCCAGACCGGGGCGAGGCGGACGGCCGTGGGATCCTCGCGCAGCAGTTCGGCGGCGCGGGCGGCCCGGGTACGCGGGTCGTCGAGCCACTTCTCGGTGGCTTCCGCGCGGACGTCGGCCGGGGCGGACGGCGATGCCGCCCGGCGCAGCAGATCCTGGATCTGCGGCACGTGCCGGGCCCGGGTCTCCAGCAGACGAACGAGCGCGAGGAGTTCGCCGGTGTCGGTGGTGATCCGTTTCCGCAGCGCCGCGGTGATGAGGTGTTCCTGGCCGGGGCGCAGCGTCTCGACCCAGGACGGGATCGGCAGCCGGGCGATCATGCCGAGCGCCCATCGAGCCAGCTCGTCCTCAACGACCGGGCCGTCAGCGGGACCGGACGCGGCGGAAGAGCCGGTGGGGCGACCGGCGAGGGCCTCGTAGGCGAGTTCGACGAGCTGTTCCCTGTTGCGGTGGGAGAAGTCCCGTGCGTCGAGGGCGGCATCGGTGATCGCGGTCAGCGCCGGCGCGGCTGTGCCGTCCAGGTGCGGCAGGAGTTCCCGGAGCACGCGCAGCACCGGCAGCCGGACCAGTTCGCGGTCGTTGCGCAGCCGCAGCAGCCGGCGCAGCACCTCGGGCGCGGCGGCGGGTTCCCGGACGGCGACCTGGACCATCGTCGCGTACGCGTTCCCGCGCGTGTACGGCTCCGAGTCGCGGCTCGCCTCGTCGAGTTCCGGCAGCACTTCGGCGGCCGGCAGGTAGGACCGCCACATCCGGGTCTCGTAGTCGTCCGCGGCGGCCGATGGCTGCGCCAGTGCCCGGCGCGCCTCACGGACACGGAGTTCGTCCGGCAGCAGTTCGGCCCACAAGCGGGACGGTTCGTCGCGCTGTCCCGCGGCGTACAGTTCGGCACGCCGTCGCGGGTTCAGGTGACGCACGATCCCGAAGCTGATCTTCTCGAGGGCGGCCAGCCGGTCGATGTCGAGCTTGTGGAAGTGCCGCAGCACCTGGTCCGGCAGATAGGTGTAGCCCTCTCCCGCGGGGACCCCGCCGATCACCAGGTCCGCCGTCCGTTCCGGGAACCGGGCGGCGAGGGGCGCCAGGTCGATCGGCGGCAGGATCGTGGGGGTGTGCCGTTCCAGCAGGTCGAGCACCCGTTCCGGCTGGAACCGCACGCAGGCGCGCACCGGCGCCTCGACGGCGGACCAGGGCGGTGGCCCCGGTGTGGCGAGGCGGGTGGCCACCCAGTCCAGGATCGCCGTGCTGTGCCGGCGGGCGAGGATCTTCCAGGACCCGATGGCGCCGGCGAGTTCCGGGAGGAGCCGCGCCACGGTCGCGGCGGTGCAGCCGGGCAGCAGGACGACGGCCTCGCTGTCGCCGTGGCGTTCGCGGATCAGGTCGATCACGGTGTCGGCGGTGCCTGGCCGCCGGCGCAGCAGCCGCAGGATCAGGTGCCGGAGGACCGGTGGGGCGTCGGCGAGCAGTTCCGCGGCGGTCGCCCAGTTCAGGCGGAGTGCCTGGCGGACTGCTTCCGCCCGTACCGAAGGATCCGGATCGTGCAGGGCCGCAAGCACGACGGGCCGCAAGCCGAACGCGGCGGCCGAGACCACCGCCAGGTAGCGCTCGTGCGGCCCGTCCGCCGCCATCTCACCGATCCGCGCCCCTGGATCGGCCTGGTTCCGCAGCCACGTCAGAAGAGCAGAGATCCGGCGAGGGTACGGAAGCGTGTCAGACAGCACCCGCGGATTCTGCCATCACAGCGCCGGCCGTCGATTCGGGGCGGCGGCCGGGACGGGCCGCGGCCATCCGTTCGCGTACGGAATCTATGATCGCCGGATGTCCCGGCCATCCCCCTCCGTGGCGCAGCAGGGCGCCGATCCCGTACAGATCGTGGCGCGTTCGGTGGGCGCCGCGCTCGCGATCGCCGCTGGTGTCGTCGTCGCGATCTACGCCAACTGGACGGCCGACGCCGGTGGCCCGTTGGCGTCCGCGCGGGAGGCTCTGCGCAGCGAAGGTTTCAACCTGCTGCTGGTGAGCGTCGTCTGGCTGGTGGCCGGCGCGGTGTTCCAGACCCCTGCCGCTCTGCTGCGCCGGGCACGCGTGGGGTACGGGTGGATGATGGTGGCCGTGCTGGTGTTGTATCACCTGCTGGTGGCGCTGATCGCGGTGCCGGTCGCCGAGATCGCGCCGACGATGTCGGACTCCGCCGGGCGGCGCGACCCCGGCGCCCACTACGGCGCCTTCCTGATCATGGTCCTGTACGGCCTGTCGCTCTTCGGGGTCTTCGGCGGAGTGTTCCCGCCCTTGGAGAGGCCGAAGAGGAAGAAGAACAAGGACGACTTTCAGGCGAAGCCGTGGATGAACTTGCTGGGGGTGGCGGCGATCAGTTGGCTCGGCGGCGCGCTCGCGCTGATCATGATCATATTCAAGTTCTCCTAGCACTCGCGAGGTCTGCCGTCACCGAGCGAGCCGTCGGTCCGGGTTGGGGGCGGCGTCGGCGAGCGTCTTGGTGTAGTCGTGCTGCGGGTCGAGGATGACGGAGTCGGCGGGACCGCGTTCGACGATCTTCCCGCGGTACATGACGAGGATGTCGTCGGAGAAGTGCCGTGCGGTGGCCAGGTCGTGGGTGATGTAGAGGACGCCCAGGTCCTCCTCGCGCTGCAGGGTGGCGAGCAGGTTGAGCACGCCGAGGCGGATCGACACGTCGAGCATGGACACCGGTTCGTCGGCGATCAGCACCCCGGGTTCCGGGGCGAGCGCGCGGGCGATCGCGACGCGCTGCCGCTGGCCGCCGGAGAGCTCGTGCGGGCGGCGGCGGGCGACGTGCGCGGCCGGGGTGAGGCGGACGCGTTCGAGCAGGTGCAGGACCCGGCGGTGCACGTCGTCGGCGGACATCTTCGGGTTGTGCAGGCGGATCGGCCGGGCGAGATGGTGCTCGACGTCGTGGTACGGGTTCAGCGACGCGAACGGATCTTGAAAGACCATCTGGACGGTACGCCGATAGAGCGTGAGCCTCTTGCCCCGGCGGGCGACCGGCTCCCCGTCGAGGAGGATCTCCCCGGAGGTCGGGCGTTCGAGCTGGAGCAGCAGCCGGGCCATGGTGGATTTGCCGCTGCCGCTCTGCCCGACCAGGGCCACGGTCCGGCCGTGTTCCAGGGTGAGGCTGACGTCGTCGACGGCACGGATCCCGCGGTAGTCCTTGATCAGGCCGCGTGCTTCCAGGACGGTCACGGGTTCTCCTCGGCGACGTCGACGGCGTCCAGGGCGAGCAGCCGGTCGTCGAGCGCGCCGCGGACGAACGAGCCACGGTCGCCGGTGAGGCTGGGGAACGAGGCCAGCAGCTGCCGGGTGTAGTCGTGGCGGGGGTTGGTGTACAGCTCTTTCGCGGCGCCGAGCTCGACGATCGCGCCGTCGCGCATCACCGCGATCCGGTCGCTGATCTCCAGCAGCAGCGGCAGGTCGTGGGTGATGAAGACGACCGCGAAGCCGAGTTCGTCGCGCAGCCGGGAGATCTCCCGCAGGATCTCGCGCTGCACGACCACGTCGAGGGCGGTGGTCGGCTCGTCCATGATCATGATCTGGGGTTCGAGGGCCATCGCCATCGCGATCATCACGCGCTGGCGCATGCCGCCGGACAGCTCGTGCGGATAGGACTTCAGCCGGTTCCGGTCGACGCCGACGCGCTCGAGGAGGTCGCCGCAGCGCTGCCGGCGTTCCCTGCGGCTCATCCGGGGCCGGTGGGTGACGAAGACGTCCTCGAACTGGTCACGGATGGAGATCACCGGGTTGAGCGAGTTCATCGCGCCCTGGAAGACCATCGAGATGGTGTCCCAACGAGCCGCCCGCAGCTGTTCCGGGCCGAGCCGGTTCCAGTCGGTGTCGCCGCCGTCGCGGTCGTGGAAGACCACCCGGCCGCCGACGATCGAGGCGGGCGGTTTCAGGAGACGGACGATCCCGTACGCCAGGGTGCTCTTGCCGCAGCCGCTCTCCCCCGCCAGTCCGAGCACCTCACCGCTGTGCAGGGTCAGGGAGACGTCGCGGACGGCGTGGACCGGCGGTTCGATCAGATAGTCGACGCTGAAGTCCTCGATGGTCAGCACCGGGCGGCTCACAGCGTCGACTCCTTGGCCTTGCGCAGCTGCTCCCGGGACATCCGCCAGCCGCGGCGGGCGGCGCGGGTCTGGCTGCGCAGCTTCGGGTTGATGATCTCGTCGATCGAGAAGTTGATCAGCGACAGTGCCGCGCCGAACAGCGCCAGCATCAGCCCCGGCGGCACGAACCACCACCAGGCGCCGAGCCGCAGCGCCAGGCCGTTCTGCGCGTAGTAGAGCATGGTTCCCCAGGTGAACGAGTCGCTGGCGCCCAGACCCAGGTACGACAGGCCGGCCTCGCCGAGGATGGCGAAGATGACCGCGAACACCACCTGGGAGGCGAGCAGCGGGATCAGGTTCGGCAGGATCTCCACGGCCAGGATCCGCCAGCGCTTCTCCCCCGCGACCCGGCTGGCCAGCACGTAGTCTCGGCTGCGCAGGCTCAGGGTGGAACCGCGCAGCACCCGGGCCGACCCGGCCCAGCTGGTGATGGCGAGGACCACCGAGACGAGGAGCAGGCTGCGGTCGGCCACGTACGCCGAGATCACGATGACCACCGGCAGCCCGGGGATGACCAGCATGATGTTGGTGAACAGGGAGAACGCCTCGTCGACCCAGCCGCCGGCGTAGGCGCCGACGATGCCGAAGAACGCCGACAGCGCCAGCGTCAGGACACCGACGATCGCGCCGACGATCAGCGAGCCGCGGGTGGCGTAGGCCAGCTGGGCGAGGACGTCCTGGCCGGTCTGGGTGGTGCCGAGCAGGTGTTCGGCGCTGGGACCGGCCAGGCCGACGTCGCTCACCCGGGACGGGTCCTGCACCAGCAGCGGGCCGATCAGCCCGAACAGCACGATCGCGGCGCCGATGATCAGCCCGGTGGCGAGTTTCGCGGTCAGCGGGGGGAGGGTGACCCGCCGGCGTGGGATCGGTACGTCGAGAGCGATGGGGTTCGCGGCCATGTCCGTCCCTCTAGTTCCTGGCCCGGATGCGCGGGTCGATGACCGAATACAGCAGGTCCACCAGCAGGTTCGCACCGAGGACCGACAGCGTGATGATCAGGAGAATGCCCTGGATGAGGGCGTAGTCGTTGCCGCCGACGGCCTGCAGCAGCGCCGAGCCGATCCCGGGGTAGGAGAACACCGCCTCGGTGACGATCGACCCGGCGACCACGAACCCGAGCGAGATGGCGAACCCGGAGATGGACGGCAGGACCGCGTTGCGGGCCGCGTACCGGCGCATGATCCGGCCGGACCGCAGCCCTTTCGCCTCCGCGGTGACCATGTAGTCCTCGGAGAGCGTGGAGACCATCATGTTGCGCATGCCGAGCATCCAGCCGCCGACCGACGAGATGATGATGGTCAGCGCGGGCAGCGTGCCGTAATACAGGACCGAGCCGAGGAACGGCGCGTTCCAGCCGGGCGTGACGTTGTAGACGTCGTAGCCGCCGTTCAGCGGGAACAGCGGCCATATGCTGCCGAACGCGAAGAGCAGGATCAGGGCCAGCCAGAAGTACGGCACCGACTGGAACATCGTGGTCACCGGGATCAGGTTGTCCGCCCACGAGCCCCGCTTCCAGCCGGCGAGGGTGCCCAGACCCACGCCGGTCAGGAAGCTGATGATCGTGGCCAGGCCGATCAGCCCGATCGTCCACGGCAGGGTCTGCCCGATGATCGAGCTCACCGACGCCGGGAAGAAGACCAGTGAGACGCCCAGTTCACCCGAGGCCAGGCCGCCGAGGTAGTCGCCGTACTGCGACAGGAGCGACTGGCTGGAGTCGGTGCCGAGCATCGCCTCGATGGCCTGCTTCGCCTCCGGGCTCACCGGCCCCTTCTGCCCCAGCTTCGCCAGCATGATGTCCACCGGGTCGCCGGGCATCATCCGCGGGATGACGAAGTTGACGGTGAGCGCCGCCCAGAGAGCGACCAGGTAGAACCCGAGTTTCCGGAACAGGTGCCGCACGTGCGCCTACTGGGCCGGCTTGAGGTTGGCCAGCACGATGCCGTTGTCCCAGATCTTCCAGGAGGCGGGCAGGGCGTACTTGTCCTCGTTGCTGGGCCAGCCGGTGGCACGGCTGGTGTTGAACTCCGTCAGCAGCGAGTTCACATAGACCGGGATGTACGGCAGGTCCCGTACGATCTCCTGCTGGATGATCTTGTACTGTTCCTTCTGGACGTTCTCGTCGTTGGTGCCGGCCGCCGCCTGGACCGCCCTGTCCACCACCGGGTTGTCGTACCGGGCGAAGTTGCCGCTGTTGCGGGCCGCCTCACCGACCTTCGCGGTGGTCGCCGAGGAGTATTTCGGCTGGTAGGTGTGGTACGGGTTGGAGTTGGCGCCCAGCCCGATCGAGTCCAGCGACAGCTGGAACTTGCCCTGCACCTGGTTGTTGCTCCACTCGTTCCACGACATCTGGGACGGCTTCAGCTCGATCCCGACCTCCTTGAACTGCTGGGCCATCGCGTCGTTGAGCGAGATGTAGTCGCTCCACCCGGTGACCGTCTGGATTGTCATGGACAGCCGCTGGCCGCCCTTGGCCCGGATCCCGTCGCCACCCTTGACCCAGCCGGCGGCGTCCAGGATCTGGTTGGCCTTCGCCACGTCGGCGGTGCCGGGGATGGTCGCCTGCGCCGGGTCGGCGATCCACTTCTTGTCCCGCTCGGGCAGCAGCATGGTCGGCGAGGCGGTGCCCGCGAACCCGCCGCCGGCCAGCTTGTTGAGCTGGTCCCGGTTGAGGGCGTGGTAGATGGCCTGGCGCACGGCGACGTCGGTCTGCGGGCCGGTGCAGCCGAGCGCGGCGTTCGAGCAGGTGAAGATCGCGGTGGTCATGGCCGGCGTGTTGACGTACGTCAGCTCCTTGTGGTTCTTCAGCAGCTGGTCCAGGCCGGGCAGGAAGGAGGTCATCCAGTCGACCTGGCCGGCGGTCAGCGCGGCACTCGCGGCGTCGGCGGTGGCCAGGCTGATGAAGCGGACGTTCTGGATCTGCGGCTTGCCCGCCTGCCAGTAGCTCGGGTTCTTCTCCAGCACATAGCTCTGCGCGGAGAACGTCTTGAGCTTGTACGGCCCGGTGCCGACCGGGTTCGGGTTGATGGTCTTCGACGGGTCGCCGATCTTGCTCCAGATGTGCTCGGGAACGATCGGGGTGTGGCCGATGATCGCGGCCTCGTCGGTGAAGGTCTTCACCCCGAAGGTGAGCACCGCGGTCTTGTCGTCCTTCGCCACCGCGCTCTTGATCTGCAGGTTCGTGGCGTTGATCGCCTTGTTCCGGCGGATCAGGTCGAAGGTGAACGCCACGTCCTTGGCGGTGAACGGCTTGCCGTCGGTCCACGTGACGCCCTCACGCGTGGTGATCGTCAGCTCGGTGCCTTCGGCGTTCCACCGGTACGCGGTGCCGAGCATCGGCTGCGGCGGCGCGTCGGTGGCCATGTTGTACCAGAACAGCGCCTCGTGGATGGCGCCGCTGGTGGGTTGCAGGAAGTTCGGGATGAACGGGTTCCAGTTCTCCACGATCGCCCCGTTGGCGCCGTTGAAGACGGTGATCGAGCTGTCGCCGTTCCCGCCCGACTTACCGGTGTCGCCCGAACCGGTACAGCCCGCCAGCCCTAACGCCAGCACAGCGGCCGTGGCGACCACCCGGCTCTTGGTGAGGTGGAACATCAGTGGCTCCCTCGATCCGATCACGGACGCGGTCCACCCGCACTTCCACTCGGGGAGCGCCAGGTCAACCTATCGACGGGCCATTATTAAGTGGCTTAATTTTGTCTTGTCAAGGCCGGGCGCCGAAGCATGCGCCACTCATCAAGATCAATAGGGGGCATCGATGCTGATCACGGGGTTAACCGGTTCAGAATTCGATCGTCATCCGGCGGACGTCTCCGGAGTGAGCCGGCCGATCATGGAGTGGGCCGCGGCGGTGACGATCGTGCGGTCGTAACTGACGACGAACTCGAACTGGCGGTCCGCGTCCGGGCCGGTGTCACCGAGGTCGCGGGCCATCAGGGCGGCCGCCGTGTGAGCGCCGAGGACCACCACCGTCCACTCGCTGGCGAGCGGGTCGGTCGGGTCGAGGTGGGAACCGCGGACGCCGGGCGCCGGCGCGGCGGGCATGTCGACGCCGAGCGCGCCGACGAACGGCAGTCGGGCGGCCAGATCGGTGAACCGGCGGACGGTGGACGGGCGGAAGAAGCGAGCGTGCTCGAAGGCGGCCAGCAGCACCGGCCGTACCGTCTCCTGCGACGCCATCAGCTCCAGGGTCTTCGACACCGGCACCAGCAGGTGCTTGGGCGCGAGCCGGATCCGGCGGCAGGAGCCGATCAGCTGGTACGGGGTGGTGCGCAGAGCCGTGCCGATCGGCCGGGCCGCGAACCGTTCCGGCGCGGACGTCCACGGGACCAGGTTCCGTGCGCCGCGGCCCCACAGCCAGCCCTGGCCGAGGGTGGCACCGAGCACCTGCGCGCGGATCAGATCCTCCGGGGTCTCGATGCCCTCGGCGACGACCTCCGCCCCGACCTGCTCGGCGTAGGCGCGGACCGCCCCGGCCACCGTGACCGTCGCCGGATCCTTGACCGTGCGCAGCAGCTTCAGGTCGAGCTTGACCACCTCGGGCCGGACCAGCGGGATGAACGCGAGGGACTCCGGGTGCACCCCCACGTCGTCCAGGGCGATGGCGCAACCGGCCTCACGCAGTCGTTCCGCGCCGGCCAGCACTCCCGCCAGGTCGTCGGCCAGCGCCCGTTCGGTGATCTCCACGACCACGGTGACGTGCGCGGGCCGATCGGCGACCGCGTCGAGGACCACGTCCAGGCGCCGGGTCAGCGTGGACGGCTCCAGGTTGACGAAGAGCGTGACCGGGCGGCCCGCCGACTCCCGGGCCACCGTGGTCAGGGCCGCGGTCAGCGACGCCCGTTCCAGGTCGGCGAGACGCCCGGCCGAACGGGCCGCGTCCAGCAGGGCCAGCGGCGACTGCCACGCGGTCCCCGCCGGGCCGCGCAGCAGCGCCTCGAAGCCCACCACCGCCCCGGTGTCCACGTCGACGAACGGCTGGAAGACACAGTGCAGCCCGCCGTCACGCAGCAGGTCACCGAAGGACGGGGCGAAAGGTGCGGCTCTCACTCCCCACCTATCGGCAATCCGGCGACGACGGTGAGTGCCCGCGACGGCCTAACGCCGCCGCGGCGCATACCCCGGCGGCTGCGGCGGGGCCGGGAGCAGAGGCTTCAGCGGTACGATCGGGCGCGTCACCGCCTCCACCACGGTGACCTCCGCCTGCTCGTCGTAAAGCCGGATGGTCAGCCGGGCGTCCGCGCCGTCACGCACCGACACCCGTACCGTCTCGTGGTCGACCTCGACCTGCAGCCGCACCCCGCTGTGCCGCAGGTTGAACCGCAGCCGGGTGATTCCGGACGGCAACCGCGGGTCGAGGGCCAGGACGGCCGGGCCGTGGTCGAGCTCCCGCAGCCCGCCGAAGCCCTCGACGATCGCCGACCACGCCCCCGCCAGCGACGCCACGTGCAGGCCGTCGCGGGTGTTGCCGTGCAGGTCGCGCAGGTCGACCATGGCGGCCTCCCAGGCGTAGTCGTGGGCCAGTTCGAGGTGGCCCACCTCGGCGCACATGACCGCCTGGGTGCAGGCGGACAGTGACGAGTCCCGCACCGTGATCCGCTCGTAGTAGTCGACGTTGCGGGCCTTCTGGTCGGCGGTGAAGTCGTCGGCGCACCAGTGCATGGCCAGCAACAGGTCGGCCTGCTTGCACACCTGCCGGCGGTAGAGCTGGAAGTACGGAGCGAGCATCATCAGCGGCTCGCCCGGATGCTCGTCCGGGAAATGCCACGGAGCGTAACGAGTGAAGCCTTCGGACTGCGGGTGCACGCCGAGCCGTTCGTCGTACGGCACGTGCACCGCCTCGGCACATCCCAGCCACGCGGCCGGCTCCTCGGGTCGCACCCCCAGCCGGCGCGCCAGGTCGGGATGCCGCTCGCACGCGGCCGCGGCGGCCCGCAGGTTCCGGGCGGCCATCAGGTTGGTGAACACGTTGTCGTCGGCGACCGCGCTGTACTCGTCCGGGCCGGTCACCCCGTCCACGTGCCAGACACCGTACGCGTCGTGATGGCCGTGCGACACCCACAGCCGGGCCGTCTCCACCAGGATCTCCAGGCCGCCCTCGCGTTCCAGCGCGGTGTCGCCGGTGACCAGGCGGTAGCGGTCGACGGCCCGGGCGATCACCGCGTTCAGGTGCAGGGCCGCGGTGCCGGCCGGCCAGTACGCCGAGCATTCCTGCCCGCCGAGGGTCCGCCACGGGAACGCCGCCCCGGACAGCCCGAGGGTTCCGGCGCGTTCCCGGGCGTACGGCAGGATCGAGTGCCGCCAGCGCAGCGCGTCGGCGGCGGCCCGCGGGGCGGTGTACATCAGCAGCGGCAGCACGTAACCCTCGGTGTCCCAGAAGGCGTGCCCGTCGTAGCCCGGGCCGGTCAGGCCCTTGCCCGGAATCGGCCGGCGTTCGGCTCGCGCGCCCGCCTGCAACACGTGGAACAGCCCGAACCGGACCGCCTGCTGCAACGCCGGATCGCCGTCGATCTCCACGTCGGCGGCGTCCCAGAAGTCGTCGAGGTACTCGCGCTGGGCCGCCACGAGACCGTCCCATCCGGCGTAGCGTGCCCCGTTCAGCACGGCCGCGACCTGGTCACGGAGCGCATCGGGCGAACGGTCGGCGCTCCAGCCGTACCCCAGGAACTTGACCAACCGCAACCGCTCGCCGGGCCGCAGCACGGTGACCAGCGTCGTGCGTGCCCAGTCGGGCCGGACGTCGGTCTCCTCCTCGAGATCGCCGGGCGCGTCCACCACATGATCCATTCCGGCGGCCAGCAGCAGACCGCTGCGACGGGTCCGGTGCAGCAGCACCGCGCCGTGCTGCTCGCCGTCCTGCTCGACCGCGACCAGCGGATCCTTCAGGGCCGCCGCGACCCGCGGGTCCTCGGAGACCTTCACCTGCTCCTCGTCGGCGGCCAGGCACGACTGCAGGGTGATCCGCACCGGCTGGTCGATCGCCTCCACTTCGTAACGGATCGCCGCGACCGCACGCTGCGTGAACGAGACCAGGCGCTCGCTGCGGACCCGGACCCGCCGCCCGGCCGGTGACTCCCACTCGACGTCGCGCCGCAGCAGGCCGGTGCGCAGATCGAGCACCCGCTCGTGCGAACGCAGCACCCCGCGCCCGACATGGAACTGCTCGTCGTTCACCATCAACCGGATGATCTTGCCGTCGGTCACGTTCACGACGGTCTGCCCCTGTTCCGGATACCCGTAGCCGCCCTCCGGGTACGGCAGCGGCCGTTTCTCGTAGAACGAGTTCAGATACGTTCCGGAGATCTCGTGCGGTTCGCCCTCGTCCAGGTTCCCGCGCAGCCCCAGATACCCGTTGGCCAGCGCGAACACCGACTCCATCTGGGCCAGCAGGCCGGTTTCGAGGCGGGTCTCCCGAACTTTCCAGGCATCCGCCGGGCAGATCTCTTCGTCGATCATGCGGTACGGCCCGCGCGGTCACTGGACGACCTGCTGTCCCTGCTGCTCATGGACAACCGATAACCCGCGCGGCCCCCGCAAAAACTGGCAAGTTCCTGAAGATCTTCTTTTGTACGCCCCGGATCGCCCCTCGCCGGGCTACACCGTCCCGGACCACCGCGCGAGGCGGGCCCGCCGCCCGGACCGCGGCGCGGCCGGCGGGCCGGAGCGGCCCCTCGCGGTTCGACCGCCGCAACCTGCC
>NZ_BOMZ01000090.1 GCF_016862455.1 Actinoplanes utahensis | reverse complement strand
CAATGCTGGAACGCGGATTGACGCCGGCCGCTTTGGCGGAAGGGCTCAACGTCGACCCGAAAAGCGTGGAGCGATGGATCACCGGGCGTACGCCGTACCGCCGTCATCGGTACGCGGTAGCCGCTCGCCTCGGCGTCGACGAGGTGTATCTGTGGCCGGACGCACTCAGTTCCGACCAGGTCGCCAGCGCCAGCGAGAGCGAGATCATCAACATCTACCCGCACCGGTGGACCGTGCCGTCCGAGGTGTGGCGCACCATGTTCGACAACGCCGAGGAAGAGATCGGTGTCCTCGTCTACAGCGGTCTCTTCCTGTCCGAGGACGCGGGCATCCACCGGATCTTCCGGGACAAGGCCCGCGCCGGAGCGAGGGTGCGCATCCTGCTCGGCGACCCGGACTCGGAGTCGGTGGCCCAGCGCGACCAGGACGAAGGCATCGACGGTGGCATGGCCCCGAAGATCAAGAATGCGCTCGTGATGTACCGGCCGCTGTTCGGCGTCGAGGGCATCGAGTTCAGGCTCCACCGCACCGTGCTGTACAACTCGATCTACCGAGCCGACGACCAAGTCCTGGTCAACACCCACATCTACAGCTTCGCCGCGTCCCAGGCGCCGGTGCTGCACCTGCGACGGGTGGCCGGCGGCGGCATGGTCAACACGTACCTGGACAGCTTCGAACGCGTCTGGGACGACGCGACACCGATGGAGTGAGGCGGCTGTGGGACGACGCATCGACTACTACAACGACCCCGAGGCGCCGAAGGCGAACAGTGTCGTGCCCTCGGCGAACGCCGTCGTGGTCAACGACGACGGCGCCATCCTGCTGATCCGCCGATCGGACAACGACAACTGGGCACTGCCCGGCGGCGGCATGGACCTCGGCGAGTCACTGCCACAGACCGCGGTCCGGGAGACGGCCGAGGAGACCGGGATCGACGTCGAGGTCACCGGCCTGGTCGGCATCTACACCGACCCCCGGCACGTCATCCTCTACACCAGCAACAACGAGGCCCGGCAGGAGTTCTCGATCGTATTCACCGCCCGGCCCATCGGTGGCACCCCGACGCCGAGTTCGGAATCGACCGAGGTCCGCTGGGTACCCCCAGCCGAGATCGCCGCACTGCCGATGGACCGGTCGATGCGGATGCGAGTCGACCAGTACCTCACCGCTCCCGACAGCATTCACCTTGGATAGCGACTGGGTCGGCGCCGGCGCCGACAGCTTCGCAGCCATCGGAACGGTAGGCGCCTTCATCGTCGGATTCACACTGCTGCGCCGCGAGCACCGACGCGAAGCCGACCGCGCCGAGGACGACCGCCGCGCCCAGGCCGAACGCATCAGCGCATGGGTCGAGCTCACCCGCAAGATCGACGGCGTACGGGAACTCGCCTTCCACATCCACAACGCCAGCGACATGCCGATCTACGAGGTGGAACTGCCCTTACCCGCCCGCGGCGACGAGGAGCCCCATTCCGAGTTCGTCGGCCTCGTCCCACCCGGCCGCACCGTCCAACGCCCCGCCCCGGCAGAGTGGCTACGCACGTACGTCGAGCCCGAACCCGTACAGATCGAGTTCCTCGACAGCGCCGGCCGGCGATGGAGCCGCGACGAACAAGGCTCAATCACCCGCACCGACGCGTCTTAACCTGCCGCCAGCAGCGCAGACACCCGCTGAACCGAGCCGATGATCAGAGGGCTCGCCTCCCGGATCGACTCCGCCACCAAGTCACCGTCACCGTAGCGGGACAGAATCTCCGCGAGACGCTGCTCGACCTCAACGGGCTCCCCATCCGGGGTGGTCGTCATGTCCGCATACGTGATCGCATCCGACAGCAACTCCGCCACCGGCGGGAACTCGCTCGCAAGCTGCTCAGCCAACCCGCGGTTCCGGGCCTCGATGTGCGCACACGAGTGATGAGCGACCAACCGACAGACCAGATCGTCCGCCTTGGCGACGTCCCGTAAATAGCGGGCGCCGTCGAGCTGATGCATACCAGTCACGACCAGGTCGGGTGCGTAACCGACATCGTGGAGCCAGGCAGACGCCACCAACACCGACGCCTGATCTCCGGCCAGGTGCGCAACCGATGCGGCCTTACGCCCCACGCCCTGACTATGCGCCCACCGGCGCGGAATCGACTCCGCCAGCAACCGACGCGCAAGGTCCGGGGCACGTTCCACCTGATCCACACAGGCAGACTATGCGACCGTCCGAGCAGCAACCCAAGGTCACGTACCGACGTCACTTCCCCGCCAGCGCTTGCCCGGCCAGCACCTCGGAGAGCCGGTCCGCGACTGCCGGCGAGATATCGCCGATCCGCACCACCGCTGCACCCCGGCGCCCCACCGCGTGGTGCAGAGCCGGGAACTCTTGGCCGACGTCGAAGCCTGCCTCTTCAAGGGCCAGCGCCAGCCGGTCAGTCGACCTTCGGGCGGCCTCCTCCCCTGGTGCATCGCCCATCGCTACCGCCATTCCGCCCATCCGTTCAACGCTCGCCGTTGGAATCGATTTTTCGCGGTCGGTGACGGAACGTGAACCGCACCTCTAGGACGTCTAGGGACTTCTTGGCTACGATGACGCTCTCGCCAGCGATGGGAGTCGTTGCGTGAACCACCCACTCGCACGAGCGCTCCACAGCGCCGGACTCACCGTCATCGACGTCGCAGCACGCCTCAACGTCGACCCGAAAACCGTCCAACGGTGGACCAGCGGTCGCATGCCCTACCCCCGCCACCGCGACGCCTTGGTAAAACTCACCGGCTGGACGGCCTACGACCTATGGCCGGGACTCCCCCGCCCACAGGCAGCCAGTCCGACGACTACCGAGGTGCGCGTCGTCTACCCGCATCGTTCCTCCGTGCCCTCGGATGCCTGGGCTCGCCTTCTCAGCCGCGCCGAGCGTGAGATCGATATCCTCGCGTATAGCGCACTATTCCTGGCCGAAGACGCATCCGTGCCCTCCCTGCTGCGGGACAAGGCATACGACGGCGTACGCGTACGCATCGCCCTCGGCGACCCAGACGGCCACCACATCGCCAACCGCGGAACCGAGGAACGCGTCGGAGCCGGCATGAGCGCCCGCATCCGCACAGCTCTCGTCAGCCTTCAACCCCTCACCAGCGCACCCGGCATCGCCGTACGCCTACACGACACCGTGCTCTACAACTCCCTCTGCCGCGCCGACGACGAAATGCTCGTCAACCCCCACGTGTACGGCAGCCCAGCCTCCCACGCTCCAGTGCTCCACCTCGCCGGCGCCGCCAACGACGGCATGGGACCGACTCACATCACCGCGTTCGAACGAGTCTGGGCCTCGGCAAAGCCGTTGAAAGTCTGAGCGGCTGAAGCGGTAACACCAGCCGCACCGGGTCGCCGCCTCGGGAGAACCCAGTACCGATTGAGAAACCGCAAGGCGTCGTAACGCGCTCGGCACGGCTCCGGCTCCCTACATGCGGCGCACAGCCCATCGGCGGTGACCGAGAGATGTTCATAGAGGTCCCGCTCGGCCTGCCCAATTCGATCAAGCACCACACGGCCGAGGTAGACACCCTCGCTACTCGCTTCGGAATCCATCACAACCCCTCGGCCTCGCCCTGGGTGATCCGCGCGTAGGCCTCCGGGCGATGCAACCTGACCCAGGCCACGACATCATCCCTACGCCAGATCCTCCCTGACGCAAGTTCTGCGACGGGCTTAGGAAACCCATCCCGGCAGGAGACCATGAACGCCCGCTGACGGCTGACACCAAGCAGATGCCTGATCTCGTAGGTCCCGACAAGATCCGGCATCGGGTCCGACACGGGACTTTCGTCGGCGTCGGCGCAGATTCGGAGGACAGCCTCAGGAATGCTTCCTTCCACGATCACTCCGATCTACGGTCACGGCAAGCTCATTGGTCCGGTGACGTTCAGCAAGGATCGGCCGAGGCAACACCGTCGAAGGACAGCCCGACCGCCCGGAAACTGCACACGGACGGCCGGGGTCCTCAGCCACCGGTGTCCCAATCCCTCCTGCGACCTGAATACCGGCTGCTCACAACCCTGCATCCTGGAACCAGAGATGCCGACTTCTTCCATAAGGACGTCTCATCACGTCTCCGCGTCCTTCGACGTCCGAAGGCACCGACCTGCCAAACCTCAGCGAGGACTCTCCGGAGCAACTACCAGGTAGCCAGGACCTCAGAACGACGTCTGGCCGGCACCTCGATCAAAGACGGTGGATCACCTGGGACCTTCGCCGACACGGAATACCGGCAACACCGATCGCTTGACAGCCAAACTGGACCTCTAGACTGTTGCCGCCGTGGGCGCCCCGGAGAACTTGCGCCGGAGACACCAGACGCGCCGGCGTCGGTGGTAGATTTCCCGTCGGTCCAATGTGGAGTTGACCGGAAGGGTGGAGGGGTGATAGGGCCTTCTTCGCGGCGCGTCGCAAGCTCGAAGCCGATTGAAGGCTCGATAGAACTAGAATCCCTGAAAGACAAGGTGCTACGCCATCTTGAAGGCATGGGTTTCTCAGTCAATAACGGTCGCCTTGTCGCGCCGAATTTTGAAGACAAAGAGCGTCTGCGCAAGTTGCATTCGGAAGCCGTGGATTTTCAACGGGCGAAATCTGCCGGCGCTCTACGCACTCATGAAGACCTTTTTCTTCGGAAAATGGCGCGCGGCGAGACGATTGACGTCCAGCGCATTGATCCTATATTAGTGCCTGTGATTGACCGGCGTTCGTTCGAGGGTCTGCTGTGGCGATGGTGTTCCCTCCATTGGTCCGTGCCAGTATCGGCAGGGTATGGTCGGAGGCTGCGATTCCTTGTCATGGACAGAGGCCATGCGAACAAAGTCATGGGCCTCATCGGATTGGGTGACCCTGTGTTCGCCCTTAGGGCGCGTGACAATTGGTTGGGCTGGACTGCTGAGCAGCGGCGCGAGCGACTAACTAATGTCATGGACGCTTTCGTCCTCGGAGCCGTGCCCCCTTATAGCAATCTTTTAGGCGGGAAACTTGTAGCTCTGTTAGCCACCAGCCTCGAGGTGCGTCAGGCGTTCGAACTTCGATACAGCCATCGGCAGACTCTGATAACCCAAAGGGATCCGAACGCGCAGTTGGCCCTAGTGACTACATCTTCGGCGCTTGGCAGGTCATCAATTTACAACCGACTGACCCGACCGGACGGCACGCTTGCGTTTCTCCCAACCGGCTACACGGAGGGCACGGGCGATTTCCACCTATCTGGCAGCATCTATGATGAACTCGCCCAGCTTGCGGCAGCGGCGAATCCGCAGAAGGCGAGTCATGCGCACGCCCGCTGGAAGGAGTCCGGCGCCCGCAACCGACGCGAAGTGATCCAACGGGCGCTGCACACGCTCGGCCTAGATGGCAGGCAGCTACGAGTCCATGGCGTGCGCCGACAAGTGTTCCTAGCTCCCCTAATGGCGAACGTCAGTGATCATCTTATCAAGGGCGTGGATGCGCAGTGGATCACGTCATCAGTATCAGAAGCTTCTTCATACTGGCTCAAACGGTGGGCGACCCCGCGTGCCGCGAGAGCCGACAGTTGGCGCGACTTTCAGCCAAGCGATTGGCGGCTCTACAAGCAGTGAAAGAAGTTTTAGTACTCATGCCGTAGCCTCATCCGGTGACCCTCGAACACCCTCTTGATGGCACGCCGCAACTGCCCGCCGAGGTACTGGCGACAATGTTGCGGGAGATCAGACCCTTGAGCGACGAGGCGCGCGGTCTTCTGCTGCCCATGATCGAACAGCGGGACGAACTTCGCGATCGGCTACTCGGACGAGGCTGGATTGAACCCGTTGACAACAGGCGGGCCATCGGTTCGACGGTTGCCGTTGACGGTGCTCAAGTTCAAGAGCCGCTTTACGCTGGAGATCTGGTAGTCGCTGTCGCTGTCGCCGCCGAAGGACTCACCCCGGCCGGCCGACTGGGTGAATCTCCCGTCCACAGTACGTGGCAGCGGTTCCTTAATCATGACGGCGATAACGACCGTCTAGCCAAGGTCGCGATGGGCGCGCAAGAGCTCAAATTGCTTCAAGGGCTTCGGCATGACATGTGCATACTCGACGGATCCCATCAGACACCGGTCATTGTAATCAACTCAGCCTTGTCTTCTCAAAGCGCACAAGTCCGTGAAAAGTCTCTAGAAGTGCTACAGCGGTATGATTGCGCTGCCGCCCTTCGTGATCTTTGTGATCCAGAATTAGGCGGGAAGATAGTTGCGTCCCCAAAGTCAGATTCATCACGCGACTTGATCGGTCTGCTGCAGGAAAGATTTGCGCAGGACCGGGTATTCGACTTGCCTGGCACCGATAAAGTTCTAGCGTCCTTGGTACTCGAACAAGGCGAAATGTTCCAAGCTTTTCGAGTCCCAAAATCATGGGAAGGCCTACACATAGCCACTCGAGAGGAGCTACGCAGAAACAGAGATGACCCATTGGTAAAGATTGCGAACGAGCTCAATCAGGCGATCCAACCTCTACGCGATAGGAAGATCCGCATCACCTATGTGAAGCCGTTTGGATCTAATACAGCAGTCAAGGTTGAGTTCAAAGAGCGGAAAGGTGCGGACTGGCGGAGAGATGTCGGTGCCATGGTTAGTGCCGAAACACCAGCGCCCCATCTTCAGGAGCCTTTCGCACAACATCTTGCTGACCAATGGGCAAAATCGATTGGAGTCGGTGTTCAAGCGCAACTCCAAGGCATGCGGCTGGATCTTGCCGAGAGTAGCGATCCAATGTTTCTCGAATATGTCCTTCGTTCCTACCGCACAACTGGAGGGTAGCCCGTGGCGTTCGAGGGTGCTGAAGAAGTGGGTGTTGTGGGCAGTCCGTCGACAACGAGCGAAGTGACTGTCGACGTTGTTGGTGACGCCGGAAGTCGCCCACTTGTTGGTGCGATGGTGCTGCTGCAACAGCAGATGGATACGCAGGTTGAGTGCGCTTTAGGGACGGTCACCGAAATTACAACTCGGAATCAATGGCACGAGAACACCTCTATGCGAGGTGTTATCGCCTTGCAGGGCAGGCTCTTGGCGCTATCAGGACGCGCCGACGTCAAGGGAGCGGAAATCAATGTACAGGCGGTTTACGCCTCCGAGGACGGAGCGTACCGACCAGCCGGCTCCACGCTTTCGATGTCACCTACGACCGGAACTGGAGTTATACGAGTTACTGACGAAATTCTTCAGGAGTTGACCGTCCAGGCCAACGAGAATATTTTCTACCTAGGTGACATTTATCGGATGGCCGGTGTTCGGCTTCCTCTCAACCCTAGCGACTTCTCCGGAGCACGCGGAGCTTTCCATGCCGGAGTCTTCGGACCGTCCGGTGTGGGTAAATCGGTCTTCACTACGTACTATATTGCTGGCCAGCTGCGGCATACTGACCTAGGTGTACTGATCATTGATCCTCAAAGTCAGTTCACGAGAGAGCGAGGTTTCACGTTCTCACTTCAAAGCCTCGCTCGACTCCAAGGACGTGAGGTGATTACGAAGACCCTGTCGACCGAAGTAAGGCTGCCGCAGGATAAGGGCTTGTTTTGCGAACTCCTCAGCAAAACTCCTTTCTTCCGAACGGGCCTCGTGTTCAGAAGCGCTGGGCCCCTCGAAGGCGCTCTGGCCGCAGTCGAGGATTCTTTGGACAGCCTGGCCAACTGGGCCAACCAAGATCTTGATGTAGTGCTCGATGCCGTGCTTCGGGGCTTAAGAGACGCTACTACGAACGGTGACGTCTACAAGACTATGAAACTGGACAGAGATGGGAACATCAAACCGGAAGGTCCGGCATATAAGCTCATCCAGATTCTGGACGAAGCCTTGAACCAAGGAAGCCGGCGCAACAGGTTGATGCGGTACTTCGGGCCAATCGCTTCATTGTTTTCCGCCTCCGGCCCGAACGGTGAACAACGTGTAAAAATGCTGCAGCTACTGCACCAGGCGTTCGAACGCGACCCGTCTCGAGCTCGCCCAGTCATCATTCTCAACATGGCCTTCTCTGCACCGCCAGGAGACGCAGACACAGAGATGATTGAGGCGATCAAGAAGCTAAATAGCGAGAGCACAAAGGCCAGGATTCTGCGAACAGTATTCGATCATCTTGAGAGGATTGCCGCAGACGACTATCAAAGGGGCGAGAAACTGCTCAATACTCTTATAGTATTTGATGAGGCGTGGCGGTACGCACCCCGTTCGGCTACGGATCCCGAAATCAAGTCCTTGGCTGACCAACTGGCCGGATACGCTCGGGAGACGCGCAAGTATGGCGTCGGCTGGATGTACGTTCTACAGTCGCCACATACATTACATCCTGATGTTTGGGATCAACTTAAAAGCGGTTTTCGCGCACTAGGGTACGGGCTTACCGGCGCAGACTTAGACCTCGTTCGCGCGCAAGTTGATAGAGCTGAGTCGATCTCACTGTATCGCAGCTTCACTCAACCCAGTGAATCGAATCGGCAATACCCATTTATGCTAGTTGGCGCTATCAGTCCGCTTTCTTTTACGATGGCACCGCTCTATACCTCCATTTACAATGAGTTCAAGAGTTGGGTTGAGGCTAATAGGGAATGGCTACCTCCCAACGCTATCAACGTCGAGCTGGATCCAGTGACTGGATCACTGCTGTCAGGCGGGAATTTAATTCCGACCCAACGCTCGGTCGTTGCGAGCCACGCGATCGTGAGTAAAGACGGCGACGACTTCATATAGAGTATGGGCTTTCTGCACTGGCCTGCGTGGATTTCGCCGACTTCTCCACCTGGGAGGCGCCTGTGCCACCTTCCTAATGCGGTGATCTGGCTTTCTCGGCCGGCCTTGCCATGCCTTGAGCTTGTCGCGGTGTCCGGCACCAGGTGGCCGCCGGATACGCCGCAGGACCCCCGCGTTGGCAGCACTCCTCACAGACGGACCCACCCTGGATAAGGTTAAGAAGGTCGCAACGAAACCGACCGGCAGGAGGATCTTTGAATCTCAACGAGGAATTTATCCGCGGCGACGGGTACAATGCTCCACGCGCCTTCGCAGATTACTCGACAATGACTCCGATTGTCGATGTTCATTTCCGCAATCTTGAAAGCAAAATTGTAACTCTAATAGGCGAACACGGGTGGGCAGCAGGGAACGTCGCGTGGCTCACCAGCCTTCCCATATTGGAGGCTTTATCACGCCTGGATCGAGTATCGATCATAGTTCAGAAGGAAGATTTTCTTCGGCCGGACGCGACCTCCTGGAGGCAGCTACGAGCCGCTTATGGCAAACTTCCCACAAGCTACAGGCTGGACTGGCCGCATGTGGGTAAACTCAGTTTAGCTAGCTATCCGGACCTGGAGCCGATCCGTTGCGTGGGTAATCTCAATACAGAGAAGAACCCTGCGCATCCTCGGGCACATAATAAATTCGTCGTACTTGGAAACGGTAGTTCGAGCCACCGACGGATGCTTCCGGCAGGTAGCTCCAACCAATACGGCGACGCATGTTGCGTATGGACCGGATCCTTCAATTTCACGAACAATGGTCGCAGATCACTTGAGAACGCTGTCGTGATTCGAGATCGTTCGATCGTGGAAGCGTACCTCGCCGAGTGGGGGCAAATAGCATCAATATCGGAGTCATTGGATTGGTTCCAGCCGTGGATCGAGCCGGATTTCCGTATAGGTACTTGACTTATCTTGCAGTGAGGGTGGCAAGGTGTCACAGCTTGCAAGCCAGGCCCGATAGGCGAATCGCCATGTAGACCGGTCCTCGGCTGGCACCATCGGCGCGGCGCCTTATATCTTCCCCTCCCTCACCGGCGACTCGGTCGGCACCGCATTCTCGGCCGGGATGCCGTCCGCCTGCACCGCTTCGGCGGGGGAAGGATCCGTCGGCTCACCACCAGTGGCCTCCTCGATCATTTGAATGCCGGGGCCGCAGACGACCACCATGTCCCGTGCCTGTAAATACGCCGCCACCTCGCCGGCATCTGCCAGATCGACCAGGTCCGGGTTCGCTGCGATCAGATCCTCCACGAGGCGCGCTTCGGACCGGTACACCCAACGCGGCGCATCCTCGGTGACCGGCTGGGCGCTGGTGTGCCGTGACGGCAGCGGTAACTAGCACGGCTGTTATCGGATCCGGGTCGCATTCTCGAAATTAGTATTTTGAAATTGGTTCGTCCGGCGAAGGCCTCGAGCCGAGATTTGCTCAACCCTCTGACTTCCCTTGCAAGGCGGCAATGAAGAGATCAGAGCGTTCTTCTGATTTGTCGCGAACAACCATACCAACCACCGACGAGGACAGTACGTTCGGATTGCCGATCAGCCCGCTCAGTCTAGTGTGGTTACTTTCGGAGAATCTGGCATAGTCGCGCGACTTGAAGACGCAAATGATCTAGTACCTGATTTTTGAGCAGAGCTGCTGCAGCGCTAGCATGGCTCGGTCTTCTTCGTATAGGCTCGATTTCATGGTTAGCCCTGCTCTAGTCGACCGACGTGAACTGCTTCAGTGGGCGGACACTGTCGCGGCACGAAGTGATCTTCCGAGGCTGATTCGACGCCTTATACTGGAAACTGGCCGTGACGTGTTGCGGCTGGGTTTTCCTGCGGGGGAAGGTGTGCAACTGGGCGGTTGGGACGGGAACCTAATCGCCACTGAGCCCTCCGCCTATATTCCCCGAGGGCTCTCAGTATGGGAACTCAGCGTTGAAAAATCGCCTGGAACAAAGGCGGATAAAGATTACGACAAGAGAAATGCCACGCCAGATGGCTCCCCGCGGTCGGACTGCACTTACGTGGCCCTCATCGTGAGACCGTGGAAAGACCGCCAGACTTGGGCGAATCGTCGCACTGCCGAGGGAGTATGGAAAAAGGTAATCGCGCTTGGAGTCGACGACCTCGAAACATGGCTTGAGGTTGCACCTGTCACACAGGCATGGCTTGCACAGCATCTGGGCTCTAACCCATACGGCCTCCGCCCCGTAGATTTGTGGTGGGAGACTTGGGCGCAGGCCACGACACCGCCGATATCACCGCATTTGATTATTGGCGGTCCGAATTCGAACCAGCCCTCGCGTGCTCTACTGACTACTTCTTTGATCGAGCGTCTCGCCGGAATGCCGCAAGTAACAACCATCAAGGCAGACAGCCTCGATGAGGCCCAAGCCTTCATCGCCGCCGCGCTGCTCAATGCTGCAAAAGAGGGCGACGATCAACTGCTTGCCAGAGCAGCATTCGTTGATGACCTTAACACTTTGCGGGCACTCATGTCCCGGCCGAATTCACTCATAATTATTCCAGTCACCGCTGAGACACGGCGTGAGGCTGAAACAGCGAAACGGCATCACATTCTGACGCCTTTAATCGATACTGTTAACGCCGACATTGCGCTTCCCCCGATTGACCCCGACGCCGCTCTCGAAGTCCTAAAAGACGCGGGGCTAGAGCAACATAGAGCCGCGCGGCTAGGCCGGGTTGCTCGGCGAAGCCTGCTCGCTATGCGCCGAGAGATTGCTAATAAGCCGGAATTGCATCAACCGCCATGGGCGCGGCCACCCGTCGATAGAAGCCGACGCGGATTCCTCCTTGCCGGCCGATGGCATGACGGAAATGATCATGACCAAAGTGTGGTGGCTGCTCTTGCCGGAATGAGCCATGACGAGGCTCGTGAGCGCGCCGACGAGCTGTCTACCGTCGCAGACCCCATGATGGGCCGGATCGACAGAATCCGCGCACTGATTAGTCCGTACGATGCTTGGAGTCAGATGGGTCCTAGGATCCAGCCGGACGACTTCGACCGGCTTGAGTTTCACATGCTCTCAGTGCTAGGCGAGGTGGACCGTCGGTTGGAGTACCCCGCCGGCCGAGAGAGGTTTCGTGCTGGCCTAGAGGGAGTGGGGCCCAAGTACTCCGCTCACCTTCGTAATGGGCTAGCGTCATCGTTAGCTTTGTTGGGTGCATCCGGTGAAACCATCGACGCTGGATCAGGGCGGACTGGGGCGAGCTGGGCTTCTGCGGTAATATCTAAACTCCTACGAACAGCCAACGACGACCTTACCGGAAATACGTGGAGGTCAGCCGCCCCTATCCTTCCGTTGTTAGCCGAGGCCGCCCCAGACGCCTTCCTTGCAGGTACTGCCAAAGGCCTTGAAGGGGAGCCGCCACTCTTGGCCTCTCTTTTTGAGTCACCGGAAGAAGATGGCCTCCTAGGCGCAGGAAGTCATCACACACACCTGTTGTGGTCATTGGAAAACATCGTGTGGTCCGCGCCGCACTTCGGACAGGCGGTAGAAATTATCGCCAGGCTGGCCGAAATTGACCCTGGCGGACGCCTAAGTAACCGGCCAGCGGCCACGCTAGCGGCCATCTTCAGCCCATGGCATCCAGACAACTCTGTCGATGCGGTACGACGTCTCGCCGTTCTGGACGCGATGAGACGCCGGCATCCGTCGGTTGCGTGGCGCCTAATGATCAACATGTTGCCAAGGACGCATAGTATTCACTTCCCCATACACGAGCCAGCGTACCGTAGTTGGAAGCCCTCCAGCGCTACAGTTACGTATGGCGAGCTGGCCACCGTAATTGAGAATGTTGTCGAGCGGCTAACGCAGGACGCAGGTGGCGACGCCGCTCGCTGGGGTGAGTTGATCGTCAGGATATCGGATATTGCGCCGGCGGAAAGAGCACGGCAACTGGATCAGCTTACGCACCTTGCGGCCGAAGGTGCATTTTCGGAGACGGATAGAGCAAAGCTGTGGGATTCGCTCAGGGAAGTCGTGGCGAAGCACCGCGAATACGCTGATTCTTCCTGGGCGCTTCCTGCCGATGAGGTTGCGAAAATTGAGGAAGTCATGGCTCCTCTGGAGCCTCCGCCATCCGAACTCCATTTCCTCTGGCTTTTCCAAGACTATACGCCAGAGCTGACGGAGTACTCTATTCGCAATGACCACAACGCCTACTTTATTACTCTCGCGGAGCGGCGCCGGAACGCCGTTCAGCAGATTTACGAAAGCGAAGGATTCGTGGCGGTGCGGGAGCTGGCCGTCCAGGCGGAGCAGGTTGCATGGGTTGGGACCGCCTTAGCGGACGCTGCAGAGGATTACTGCGTCGACATTCTATTGCCGCTGGTTGGATCGACCGACCGCGTTGACAGAGAGCTGGCCGCCAGCTTTGTCTGGCGTAGGTTCCACGCCAGTGGATGGCCTTGGCTCGAGGACGTGCTATCGCGCAGTACGTTGACGGACTCACAGCGCGGGATCGCTCTCCTGGAGTCCCGGGATTTTCCTCTAGCCTGGGAGCGAGCGGACGAACTGGGAGCGGAAGCTTCGCACGCCTTCTGGCAGAATTTCCAACCGTACGGTCTAGGTGGCGACTTTGCTAGCGTGGATATCGCTGCAGAGCGTCTCATTGGCGTAGGGCGCGCTAACGCTGGGATAGCGCTGATAAATTTGTATGTTAAGCGAGGAGGGCAACAGACGATTCGGCTTCTCGGGCTTGCCGCCGATGCGCTTGAGGCGCTTTTAGTGCAGGAGGATATTGATTTCAGAACTTTGCGTCAGCACGACTTCCAGCAGCTTTTCGATCTATTCTACGAACACGAAGATGCCTTGGGCTGGGAGCGTATTGGACGACTTGAGTGGCACTACTTGCCCGCCCTGGGATTCGACGCTGAGCCAAGAATGCTTGGAGCAGTTTTAGCTCGCGATCCGAATTTCTTTGTGCAAATTGTGAAGTTGGCGTTTCGACCCGAATCTCAAGAGATCGTGGAGGATCCTTCGCCCTTCTCGGAGCTAGAGCAGTACCAAGCGACGAACGCCTACAGGCTTTTGAGGGAGTGGTCAGTTCCGCCGGGTTATCAGGCTTCGGGTCAACTCGATGCGCAGCAGCTTCGAAATTGGATTGAACAGGCGAAACGTGGACTGAAGACTTCGGATCGATCGACCGTGGGTTTACAATTTATCGGGTCCGTTCTTGCCAAGGCGCCAGCGGACCCTGACGACAGTTGGCCACGTCTGGTCGTTCGTGACTTGATCGAAGAGGAGCGCAGCGAGGCTCTAGAGGCTGGCTTTTTTATGTCTGTCGTCAACTCGCGTGGCGTCACATCGCGTGGGTTGGGCGATGGAGGACAACAAGAACGAGACCTGGTAGAAAAATACCGACGTTATGCGGATATGTTGGCAGACGAATGGCCGAGGACCGGAGCGGTGCTGCGGGCACTCGCGGACCAGTACAGCGAGGATGCAAGGAGGCAAGATGCTTCGGCAGAGTATTTCCGTCGCGGGGAAGAACGTCCGTAGGTAGTAGCGGTACTCGACCAGGTCGTGGGGTAGTGCTCCCGCAGCAGGCTGTCGACGAGTTGATGAAAACTCGGCAAGCCGGTGCCGCGTGCGCGGGAGCAGGACCTACGCGACGCTCTACTCAAAGCCATGACAGGACGACATGGCGTCAACACCACGCGCTCCAGGCGTGGCGTGTCGACCTATATCTCAATTCGATCTTGGATCGAAGGTCACGCCCCAATCCAGGATTACGACGGGCATGACAGCGTTGCGGCGGCGATTACAGTGTGCGTGTTGCCAGTGTCGGGCCTCGGACACAAACCGAATGCCAACGGTGCTGGGCAAGATCTACATCTGCCCGCACCGTTCGGCTTTCAGGCTGAAATGTCAGCCGCAGCCCTGAATCCCGATAGACGTCCAGTTTGTCGTCGGGGTTGGCCTCTCGTAGAGCGGTGACCACACCGCCCACCTCGTCGATCATCGCGTTCAGCTCGTCGCTGGTCATCCGGTAGGTCCGGTCGGTGTCCGACTTCTGCGCCCGCGCCCGTTCCAGGGACTGGACGGCGCGACGCTCGGTCTCGACTTCGGCGATCCAGCCGGCGACCACCACCGGATCTCCTCCGGCGTCCAACGTCGCCCGATACCGGGCGAGCTTCGCATCCAGTTCCGCAAGGCTGGGCCCGCCCAGATCCGACATCGGCGCGGAGACGGGCAAACCGATCGCCGCTTGTTCGAGAATCGTCGCCACCGTGTGATCGCGGTGCAGCGGCCCGAACGCTTGAGCGAGCCACGCGTCCAGCGGCCCGACCAGTGTGTCCTCGCGCAGCACCACCGTACGGGGGTGCTGCACCTGTCCGCCACCGGTCCGGTCATTCCCGCGGCCGAACGCGAACGACTCTTCCAGCGCTTCTTCCGCACCAGAAGGCCATCAGCAATACCGTTCCCGGTACCGGGCTGGGACTCTCCCTGGCCCGCGTCATCGTCGAACAGCACCGCGGAACGATCACCGCCAGCACCGACGACGACCCGCCCGGCACAACGATCACCGCCCGGCTGCCCATGGAACGGCCCGGCGAGTGACCTGGCGGTTCTCTTCTCGCCGAGCCGTATCGGGCGGAAGGGCACCGCCACCCTTATCATCGATGGCAGCGGTGACGCTGTATGCGGTGCCGTCAGCTGCCCCAGACCCCGGCAGTGCGCCCTATTGCCGGTGCGTTCCCGGGAGCTGCCTTGATCGTCAACCTTCGTCTCACCCGCCTGGTGCCGTCGCTCCCCCAGCGTCACCACCATCAGAACGACCGGACCGCCGGTACCGGCGCCTTCATCGCGGTCGCTGCCGTCCGATGAGCGTCATCGATCGTGATCCCTCCGGTGCGCACGCCCCTCCTCCATACCTCTTCACCACGCCGGGGACGCGCATCGGCCCACTGGTCTCAGTGACCGCGGACTCCGACACCACCCTGGTGGAGATCGGCGTGCACGGCCGCTGGTCGCGGAGCCTCGGCGCCGACGTGTCCGCAGCGATCGGAAAGTGCCTGGCCGAACCACCGGCGGGCATCATCGCCGACCTGTACGACCTCGGTGACCCCGATGCCGCCAGCATGCCGCTGTGGCTGGCCGCCCGGCGTGCCGTGAGCGCGGTGCAGCCGGCCGTGCAGTTCGCGTTGTGCCTGCCCACCGCCACCGCGTTGAACCGCCGGCTCCGACGCACCGACGTGGTGCCGCATGTGTTCCTGTTCGCCACGTTGGCCGAAGCCCGCGCGGCCGTCACCCGCCGGCTGGCGCCGGTGCCACGACGCCAAGCCGACATGCCCCCACACTCGGCCTCCGCCGGCCTGGCCCGCGACCTGGTGACCCGGGCAGGTGCCGACTGGAATCTGCCGGAGCCGCTGCTGATGCGAGCCAGGCTGGTGATGTCCGAACTCGTCGTCAACGCCGTCGAGCACGCCGGCACCCGCATCCGCGTCACCGTGTCGCACCGGGGCGCCGATCTGCACCTCTCGGTACACGACGGCACTACCAGCCGTCCCAGCCTGCGATCCGCTCAATCCTCGTCCGGGACAGAGGTGTTGACACGGCCGGGTACGAGGCTCGGGATCGTCCAGGCCGGCGCCGACGCCTGGGGGTCGATGCCCGCCCGCGGCGGTAAGGTCGTCTGGGCGGTCGTCCGTCCTCGGTCCGGTGACTGCACCGCCCCCGGCCTGTAGCGGCGGCTATGTGGAGAGGAATTGTCGCAGGGTTTGCGGGTCGATGACGATGGCGTGGGCGACCTCGGTCAGCCGGCGGTTGTGGTTGCGGGCGTAGGCACGGATGACCGTGAACGCGTCGTCGACGCTGATGCCGCGGGCCTGCGCGACCGCGCCTTTGGCCTGCTCGATGATGATCCGGCTGTTCAAAGCTCCCTGAAGTTGCTCGGTGAGGACCTCGCCGTGGCTGACGGCACGTTCCTGCAGCAGCCCGATGGTGGCGGCGTCAGCCAGGGCTTGCATGATCATGACGTCGTCACGTCCGAACCTCTCGCCGGCGACGTCACCGAAGACGTTCAACGTCCCGATCACCTGCTGGCGCAACCGCAGCGGGAAGGCATGCACCGACTGGAAACCCGATGCGACGGCGAGCGGAGCGAAGCGTGGCCATCTGCCGCCGGCATGGTCGAGGTCCACGTTCACCACCGGCTCGCCGGTACGGAACGATTCCAGGCATGGCCCTTCCTCGTTCTGCACCACGAACAGTTCGACCAGGGTGACGCTCTCGTTCGACCCGGCGACGAACTCCAGCCGGCCATGCTGGTCGGCGAGCAGCATCCCGACGGCCGGCGCCTCCGTCAGGTCGGCGACCCGCTCGGTGATCATGTGCATGTAGTCGAGCACGTCGAACTCGTCGACCAGCGTGTCGGCGATCTCGACGAAGATCGTCGCCAGTTTCTGTACGGATACGGTCATCATGCCTGCCTCCCGGCCTGGCCGGCGGTCACCTGCGCGGTCATGGACGCTCCCGGTCGAAGTGCAGCCGACGAGCGACCACGTCACGGGCCACATCGTCCAGACGGCGGCCGTGCACGAACGCATACGCCCTCATCCGGGCCATCGCCTCCCCGATGGACACCCCCAACTGCACCATGACCATCCCCTGGGCCTGGAACAACTCCGCACGATGCTCCCCCGCGTCGGCCAGACCGTCACCGGAACCGCTCGCCGAGGCCTCCTCGTGCCGGTCCAGCAACGCCGCCATGGTCACCTCCGCGAGAGTGATCGCATCAGCGAGTTCCTCTCCGGTCAGCGAACCGGTTCGTTTCCGGAACACGTCGAGCACCCCGAGCCGTATGGCGCCCATCTGCAGCGGGAACGAGAAGACCGCCCGAATCCCGCTGTCCTGGACGGCCGGGATGTACATCGGCCAGCGCGCCGGCGACACCTCCCCGAGGTCGGGCACCAGCACCGGGCGCCGCAACGAGAACGCCTCCCAGCAGGGTCCCTCGCCGAGGACGAACTGCAGTTCCTCGATGTGCTCGGTCAGCGGGTCGGACGCGGCGTACAGTCCCCGCGCCCCTTCCCCGGTCATCATGCTGATCCCGGAGCCCGAGGCCGCCAGCGTCTGCGTGGCGGCGGTGCAGACCCGGTACAGCAACCCGCTTCCGCCACCCGGTGGGAGGGGCTGGTCATCGATCAGGTTGCGGATCATGTCGCGGCGGTCAGTCACCGCCGCCCCCTGTCCGGCCCCCGCCGGCACGGCGACATCCTGGCGAGCCGGCGCTATCACGCTGCTCACGACGTGACACGGCGACACCTCCACACCGGGGCCCGGTAGACGGGCCGGACAGTAAGGGCGAACACCACACAGCTTACAAACCGTACCGTGCCGCTGGACCCGCCTGCCCCTCGACACGATCGCTGTGCATACTCTCCACCACCACCGCCCGTCGGCGGCCGGAGCCTACGCCGCCGACCGGTCATTCATCCGGCGCAATAACATGCCTGTTGCGGCCCCGTTAGGCCGTTCCCGCACGAGAAACGCACCGCGTGGGAACGGTTCATCGACGCCGGCTGTCAAGACACCGGGCCGGTGGAGCACCTCGGCGAGCCGCCCCTGGCGGACAAGTCGGTGACGGCGCCGGTGACGCTGGCCGCGGCAAGGGCCGTGGCGGGCAGGACGAGCTGGTTGATGATGTTGAGGGAGTACAGCAGTCCCACCGTTCCGCGACGGGTATTCGGGCAGGCGCCACACCTTGCGGATGGACGACCGCATGGCATCGACCAGAACCACCCGGTGATCGGTAGTCCCAGGAACGCGATCACCCCGATGGTGCCGCGGGCTACACGGATCTGCTCGACGTCGAGGCTGGGCAGCAGGTTCTCGGCCAGGTACCGCTGCAGCGCCTGCTGCGCCTCCGGCCGGTCGAGGACGAACCCGAAAGCCGAGAAACCCAGCAGGACGAACGCGAACGTCGCGAAGAACGCGTAGTAGGTGACGGCGGCAGCTAGGCCTCGTCGTACCGAACGGCGGCGCGGGCGAGGTGATCGAGCCGGCCGTGGCGGCGCGGGGCACGCTGCCACGCCGCAGCGACGCGCCTCACCATCCGACCGTCGGTGCCGCCATCGGGTGGGTCCCTCCTCCCCGCCGGCACGGCTGCGCTTCTGCCTCGATGAGTGAGGTGTCCGATGGACTCGCCGGTCCGATGGGGAACTCGTTCGGCTGCGGCATCGCGGCCAGCCGGTTGTGGCCTCACGTCGCCGGTCACGCACGCTTCCGTGCGAGTGCGGTGCCCTGTGTCATCCGGAGGTCGTCGTCATCGGTACGCCGTTGATCAGTGGCATACCGGCCGGCGCGCTCTCCCGTTGGATGTCCTTGAGTTCGACCAGGGTGACCTGGACACCCCAGTCCTCGGTGGCGATGTCCAGGACCGTCTTGATGTCGATGGTGATCCGGTCGGTCTCGGAGAGGGTCTCGTCGAGAGTGTGCCGGCCGACAACCTTGCGCAGGGTGATCTGGGTGATCTGATTGATCGCCGCACCGACGTTCTCGATCGCGACGACGGACTTCCGCACGTCGACGATCCGGAAGTAAACGACCGCAAAGACGTCGACGCTGACGTTGTCGCGGGTGATGATGCCCGGTGATTGGATCGGCATCGTGACGATTCGCAGGCTCACCCGGTCAAGCACGTCGACGAACGGGACGATCACGGTGAGGCCGGCCTTCCGGACGGCGATGACCTTGCCGAGCCGAAAGAGCACTCCCTGCTCATACTGCTTGACGACCTTCACAGCGAGGTAGGCCAGGCCGAGAATGAAGAGAACGAGGAGGGCGATCCACAGGTACCACACGGTGGAATCCTGACTTCGGCCGTAGCCGGATATTCGTGCCCGGGAACAATCTGCATGAGGAACGCAGCCGATCGCTGCGGAGGCGAGAGCCCAACCACGCACAGCAGCCAACCACCTGGCCACCGGGGTCCCGGGCGACAACCTTGACACTACGCCTGTTCGCGACACCCGGCAGCGTGGCTGTCGCACGGGTTCGGCAGGCCCGGCAAAGAGGGCGTACGGTCGAAGGGCCGCCCGGGACCCCGGTGGCCGCTGAGACCCACCGTCGCTGAGCTGGGAACTCCGCCGTGTAGCTGGGGAGAGCACGGCTCGCCGCCTGAGCAGGTGGCGCCGCTCCCCGCTCGATCCGTGGATGCGCGGGACCCGCCACGGTGCCTGTGCCATGGAGGCCGGGGAGGAACCCTATGCGCCTTCAGCAAACCCGCCAGGCGCACACCACCGCGCCCAGACACCGCATCGTTGAGAAGAGGGAAATGGCCGACACCGCTGTCGAGAGCAGCCACCGCATCGTCGTGTGAGTCGACGGTTCGCCGGGATCGAAGAACGCATTGAAGTGGGTCATGAACCAGGCGCGACCGTCGAAGCGGTCACCAGCTGGCAGGACCCCGCCAAACAGGGAACGGCCTTCGGCTGGACTTCCGCAGCCTTCGAAGGTGACACGTACGCCACCACGATGGTCAGGGTCCTCGCCGACACCATCGCCGAGGCCGTCACTCAGACGTCATATCCCGGCAAGGTTCTCGCCCAGGTCGTCGAAGGCCACCCAGCCGAGGCGCTGGCGCGCGCGGTCACCGGAGCGGATCTGCTGGTGGTGGGCAGTCGCGAGCACGGCACGTTCGCGGGCATCATGCTCGGCTCGGTCAGCCAGCAGTGCGTGCAGCACGCACCGTGCCCGGTCGTCGTCGTCCGGTGAACGGATGACGACCATCCCGACGGGAACGGTGGTCGAGGCGACAGTCGATGGCGAGGCTTCCGCTCGCGCCTTGACACGCAGATGATCACGCCGCCCGCACCACCAACGAGAGGAAGAGTCATGACCGCCACACACGCCAGAAAAGCAGAGATCGTCTCCATCCTGCGGTCCAGGGGAAAGCTCGCACGCGCCGACTGGTTCGATCGCACGCTGCCCGACATCGGCGACATCGGCGAGAACAGCAGCCTCCTGGCGAATCTCGGGATCGACGCGGACGTGTTGGCCTCAGCGGGCCGTATCCCTCAGAACGCGTGAGCACGGCGGTCCGCCCGGCGAGCCGCCGGCCACGGGTCAGGTGCGCCGCGTCCGGGCCGAGCGGCCCGAAGGGCACGGCGCATGCCGGGACCGGCGCGCTTCACGCCGCGGCGACACGCAAGGCGATGGAGAGGCCGATGCAATGGGCGGCGAACGCGGCGATGGTCAGGGCGTGAAAGACCTCGTGAAAACCGAACCAACGCGGGTTGGGGTCAGGTCGCCTGAGGCCGTAAACGACGGCTCCAAGAGTGTATAGAACGCCGCCGAGGAACAGGAAGGTGACGACCGGAGCGCCGCCGGAGCGCCAGAACCCGGGTAGGTAGATCACAGCGACCCAGCCCAAGGCGATGTAGACCGGCACGTACAGCCAGCGCGGGGCACCGACCCACAGGACACGAAAGGCGACGCCGGCCAGCGCGCCGCACCACACGATCCACAACAACGTCCGAGCCTGTCCGGGCGGCAACACCAGCACGCAGAACGGCGTGTACGTCCCGGCGATGATGAGGAAGATATTGGCGTGGTCGAAGCGTCGCAGCATGCTCTCGACGCGCCCGGTCCAATGGCCGCGATGATAGAGCGCACTGATGCCGAACAGCAGCGCCGCCGACAGCGTGAACAATGCCAAAGCCACCCTGGATCGGTCGTCCGGGGACAGAACGGTCAGGAAAGCGCCGACCGTGACGGCGACCGGGAAGGTGCCGGCATGCAGCCACCCACGAAGGCAGGGTTTGACGATGGCGCTGATGTGCTCCAGGCCCTGCTCGACCCGGTCCTCCAGCTGACTCGGACCGGCATCCCGGCCGGGCTCCGGCCGGCCGCCCGATTCTGCTCGTCGGGCGCGATCGGTACTCACGACACTACGGTTACCCCTCCACCCGCCGCAGCTAACTCGGTCGCGGTCGTGAGCATCGGCATCGCAGGGCTCGGCAGCGTCGGCCTGGGCGACGAGAAAGCCTGTGGAGAGGGCCTCGCCGGCGCGCAGCCAGCCGATCACGTTACCGCTGGACCCCTGCAGGGCCGCAAGGTCCCAGCCCGGTCGCTCACACCCGGTAGTTGCTGACGGCTACACCAAGCCGTTGGGCCATACCGGCGAGTTCAGTGGCGGCATAGCGGGCTTCCGAGTGCAGAAACCATGGTCGACGGCGTGCACGCCTTCATCAGGGCGTACGGCAGGCGTTGAGCCGGCGGCGGTACCGAGCCGGAGCTCACACGGCAGCCGGTGATGGCGGCGATGCTGCAATTGACGCGCACACCCCCCGTAGGCGGCCGTCGACTAGCCGAAGATCGCACCAGTGTCACCCCCATCGACCGGCATGCAACCTCAGCCACCTGACCAGCCGTCAAGGGCACGTGAGAGCGAAGAGGAAGCCGTGAGCACCGACCATGACGAGCCTTTTGACGAGTTCGTGCGCAGCCGCCACTCGGGGTCTGCGCGTACCGGCACGCTGCTGATTGCCGGCGACAAGCACCTGGCCCAGGATCTCGTCCCGTCCGCGTCGACGAATTCGGACGTCGCCCGCACACGGTCCCGGCCCGCCTACTACCCCGAGCCTTGTCCGTGCCGGACCCGGGCCAACGCGGCCGCGGCTGAGCAGGTGCAATGACGCTTCTGACCCATCCCGACGAGAGCACCCGGCGTCTTCTTCCCCCGGTCGAGCCGCGGCGCCGGTGGCGGGACGCCTCGCTGGCTGCCGCTGCCGTGTGGGCCGTCCTCACCGTCGCCCACGTAGGTGTGCAGATGCTGGCCTGGCTGCCACGCCGCGACGGCGGTTCCACTCCCGCGACGACGCAGCTCCTGCTCAGCTTGAACCAGTGGGATACCGGCCATTACCTACGGATCGCCGAATCCGGCTACCAGGCGGACCCGGCTTCCCCTGCCTTCTTCCCGCTCTACCCGGTGCTCATCCGCGTCACCGACGCGATCTTGCCGGGCGGGGCCCTGGTCGCGGCACTTCTCGTCGCCAATGCCGCCGTGTTCGGCGCGCTGACCATGCTGTACCGGCTGACCCACCACGAATTCGGCACCGAAGTGGCGCAACGCGCCACCTGGTACCTCGCGGCCTTCCCCACCGGCTTCTTCCTGTTCATCGGTTACAACGAGTCGCTGTTCATCCTGCTGCTGACCGGCGCGCTATATGCCGGACGACGTGGTCACTGGTGGCTGGCCGGGACTCTTGGCGCGTTGTCCTCAGCCACCCGGCTGTTCGGTGTGCTGCTCATGGCTCCGCTGGCTGTGGAGTACGTGCGCCAGATCGGCTGGCGACCCCGCCGCGTTCGCCCCGACCTGCTGAGCCTTGCGCTGGTGCCGATGGGCGCCGCCGCCTACAGCCTGTACTGTCTGGTCGTCCTCGACGATCCGCTGGCCTTCAGCAACGCCCAGGACCATTGGGGCCGGCGATACACCTTCCCCGGCGCCGCTTGGGTGAGCGCAGTGCAGCACGCGGGAGGCGGGCTGCTGAGCACCGACACGCTGGGCGCCGCGCTCGACGCCGGCACCGTGGTAGTCGTAGCGGTCCTGTTGATCCTCTGCGTGGCCGGGCCTGCCCGCTTCCGGCGCGATCAGATGTACCTGCTAGTGCACGGCGTCCTCACCCTCGCCCTGCTGACGTCCACCGAGCTGTGGTTCCGCCCGATGATGTCCTCGTCCCGCTATGTCCTCGAAGTGCTGGCCATCTTCATGGTGCTGGCACGACTCGGCGCCAGGCAGATGATCGACCGAGCCGTCCTGATAATCGGCGCCGCACTGCATGCGGCGTTCCTGACGATCTTTGTAGCCGGAACCTTCTTCATCGCGTGAGACCCAGCGCGCGGCTGGGTCAACGCCGCGAATCGCGCCGTACGGGCCGCAGCAGCGCCGACGGTGGTGAGAGGCGGCCGCCCGGGCGTCGCTGCGCGCCCCGTCGGTGCTCAACACTCAGCCGTGGAGATGGCGGCTCGCCGGCGAGATGCTGGAGCCGTCGTCCGACCCGGCTCGCCGGCTCGGAGTGACGGACGCCGAGGGCCGCCTCCGGCAAGGTCGGCATGAGCGGCACCTCCTACCTCGCCGTCTCGCCGTGGTTCACCACCGCCGACCAACCGGAGCACCTGGCCGCGATCAACCCGTGGGAGGGCGTCAGCGACGTCTACCGCGACCTGGTGATGCGCGGTGGCATCCCCGACACCGGGTTCGCCCGGCAACTGCGCGACCGTGACCGCGCACGGTCCTGACGACCGCGTCGTCGTCCACACCGGGATCGGCGAGGGCGTCCGCACTGTCACGCCGAGCGTTCTCCGCCTCGTACGCATACTCCTTCGTCGAGCGTCGAATACAGCAGGGCGGCCACCCAGAGATCGGAAGGGAAACGCCGCCTCAGCTTCACCGGATCGTGGTCGAGCCGTGGCTTACGGTCAATTCACGTGGGTTCTACCCGCTCTTGCCGGGTAAGCCGAAACATACCGAGTCCTCGACGACAGGAGACACCATGCGGCAGCGTGCAGGCCTGCTCATGACCACTGCCCTGATCTTGACGCCCGCGCTGCTCGCCGGGTGCGCCGAAGACATCGACGAACCGGCCGTGGTGCCGACCCCGTCGGCGGCCACAGGCGGCTCACCGGCCTCCGGCACCCCGGCCACAGCGACCGGCACGTTCGCGCCGTACGCCGCGGGCGCGACCGCCGTCACCTACGACTCGGCGCTCGTTCCGGCCGGAGCCACCGCCGCCGTCAACCTCATGCCGGCCGCCGACAGCACGGCGGTCCAGCTGACGGTGAGCGGGCTGCAGCCCAGCCGCGGCTACGGCGCTCACCTGCACGTCAACCCGTGCGGGCCCACCGGTGACGCGGCCGGACCGCACTATCAGCAGCAGGCCGACCCGGCCGCGTCGGCCTCACCGCCGTCGGTCGACCCCAGTTACGCTAACCCCCGCAACGAGGTGTGGCTCGACTTCACCACCGACGCCGGCGGCAACGCCACAGCCACCGCCACCCAGCCCTGGGTCTTCGACCCGCCTCGGGCGCCCCGGTCCCTGGTCATTCACGCCCAGACCACCAAGACCGCGCCGGGCGAGGCCGGAAGTGCGGGTACCCGGGTGGGCTGCCTCACTCTGCCCGGCTGATCCCGGCCGCACGCCACGACCTCCGCCCGGTTGTGGTGACTCGCGTCAGCTGCTCATCCTGGCCGGGACCCGCTCGCCGAACGGAGGACGACACCGCGCTGCTACCGGCCGAGAACCGCCCGCACGACATCACTCGGATGACCTGCTATTCCACGCTCGATCCGAACTCTGCGCGAAGGCCCGAAGATCGGCATCGGTGACTGCACACTCCGGCCGCCCGCCCCGTCACCTTATTCGCCGGCGTCCTTCTTGTCCGCGTCGCGCGCCATGGCCAGGTCGAGTGCCAGAACGCTGGCCAGGATCAGCAGATGGTCCTCGCCCTCCGCGATACGCACGCCGTAGGTGTCACGGATGCTGATCCAACGTTTGGACGCGGCGGCCACTTCGCGTCCATCCCGCTCGACGGTGAACTCGTGGTCGAGTAGGTCGCCGCTGATCTCCAGGTCGTCCGGGCCCGGGATGTCGACGGTGAACTTCTCCCGGAACGGTGTGAAGAAGTGTTTGCGTACCTCGGCCGCTTTCTCGCCGCCGATGGTCACCTGATAGGTGGGCCGCAGCGCGACGAGGTGCCGATGCACCGCAGCGACCTCCCGGCCGGAGGCATCCTCGATCACCAGGCGGTCTCGCATGGTCAGCACTTTGCCGTCGACGTGGTACAGCCGCCGGCCTTGGTCGTCGGTGATGTCGAAGTCGTCACCGATGTCGAACAGACGGGCCTTGATGATGTACACGGGTTCGCGCTCCCTCGTTGGTCGATCGGCGGACCGAGCTTGTCCGAACAGCCATCACCGAGGCGTACGGCGTCCATTCACCACGCCATCAGGATCGTGGCCGACAGCGCTGCCACGCCGATAATCAGCAGCAGCTTTTCTGATTCCCCCTGTCGTGTGCCGCCAACCGCGACCGGAGATTCCCGGCTGCGGCCCTCACCACGCTGCGCGACGTGATCGGCCCCCTCGGCCTGGACCGTACCCTGACCAGCCGCGAGGAGATCAACCGTTGCCTGTGGGACACACTCGACGAGACGACCGGCCGGTGGGGCATCAAGGTTGCCCGGGCGGAGGTCACGGCGATCGAGCCGCCGCCCTGCGTCCACGACTCGGATGGAGAAGCGGATGCTCGCCGCACGTGACCGCCGGCTAGCCGTAGTAGGCGTACCGGGCAGCCATCCGCTCGTCACGGTCGACGAGCTCCCGGTCGTACTCGGGTGCGGCGGCGACCTGTACCCGGAACGACTGTCAGGCCGGGCCGGCGAGTTCCTTCACCGCGGCGATCAGCGGGGCGCCGTCAAGAAGGATCGGGTCGTTGTGGTCGGCGCCGTCGACTACAACGACCTGAGCCAGGTTGCCGGCGGCGTCGGCGACCGCGCGGCTCTGCTGCGGGGGAACCACCTGGTCGGCGGTGCCGTACACGACCGCCGTCGGGGCCGCCACCCGCGAGATCAGCGATCGGACCGGGAACCGGTCGCGCAGCAGCGGGCCCACCGGCAGGAACGGGTAATGGGTGCGGCCGGCGGCGGCCAGATCGGTGAACGGCGAGCGCAACAGCAGCCCGGCCGGTGGATGCCGGATCGCCAAGGCGGTGGCCACGGCGGCGCCCAGGCTCTCGCCGTAGTACACGATCGGCCGGCCGCTCTGTGCCAGGTAGGCGCGGGCGGCGTCGGCGTCCTGCGCCAGCCCGTGCTCCGACGGGCTGCCGTCGTTGCCGCCGTAACCGCGGTAGTCCACCGCCAGCACGGTCAGGCCCAGCCTCGTCAGGGCGGTCGCCAGCGGCGCCCGCCCGGCCCGGTTGCCCGCGTTCCCGGGCAGGACCAGCACGGAGACGCCCTCGTCCGGCGTACCGGACGGGGGTGTGAAAAGCCACGCGCCCAACCGCAACCCGTCCGCGGCGCGCAAGGTGATCTCGCGGGCGCCGGCCGGGACCGGTGGCGTCGCCCGGTCCGGGAAGTAGATCAGCCGCCGCTGGCCGGCCCAGACAAAGATCAAGATCAAGATCAGGGCGATGAGTACGGCCACCGCGCTGCGCACCATCATCCTTCCCATCCTGCCAGTGTGCGCCGGTGAGCCGCGGCGGTCAGGAAGCGGCGATCCGGAACCACCGGCTCATGCCGGTCAGCCGCCGGTGACCGGCGGGACCAGCTCGAACCGTACTCGACTCAACCATCCCGGGTAATCGCTGAGAACGTACAGCTCGCCGTGCACGTCGGCGCCGATCGCGGTCGGCTGGGTGGGGAAGTCACCGATCACGGCGGTCTCGTAGCCGCCGCCACGCGCGGGCCGCACGGCGAACACGCGGGGTGCGCAGTAGTCGCTGGCGATGTAGGTGCCCCGCGCCGCGGGGGTCCGCGACCCCCGGTACACCACGCCGCCGATCACCGAGCAGCTCTCCGTGAGGAAGTGCTCGTACTCGAAGATCGGGTCGACGTACCGTACGCCCGGCCGGCATTGCCCCGCGTCGAACACCGGGGTGCCCTCCTTGCAGGACCACCCGAGATTCGCGCCACCCTGCCAGGGGCGGATGTGGTTGATCTCTTCGACCAGGCCCTGGCCGACATCACCGATCCACAGCGAGTTGTCGACCGGGTCGACGGAGAACTTCCAGGGGTTGCGCAGCCCGTAGAGCCAGATCTCCGGCCGTGCCCCCGGCGTACGAACGAAGGGGTTGGTGGAGGGCACGCAGTAGGGCTTGGCCCCGCAGGCGCGGTTGACGTCGATCCGCACGATCTTGCCGAGCAAGGTGCCGAGGTCCTGACCGGCCTTGAACGGATCGTTCGCGTGGCCGCCGTCGCCGGTGGACCAGTAGAGGTAGCCGTCGCGCCCGAACGCCACCTGTCCGCCGTTGTGGTTGCCGTACTCGGCGTGCTCCTGGGTGAGCAGCACCTGCAAGCGCTCCGGAGCCCCGATGGGCAGCCGCGCCAGGGTCAGCGCGCCGGCCGGCAGACTCGTGTAGGCGACGTAGAGCATCCCGGTCCGTGCGAAGTTCGGCGCGGGTGTGATGCCGAGCAGGCCGCGCTCGTTGTCCGACGTGTCGATGCGGGCGGTCAGGTCGAGCACCGGCTCGGCCGCCAGGCCGGTGTCGGGATGGTAGGCGCGAACCGTGCCGTTCTTCTCCGCGATCAGCATCCGGCCGTCCGGCAGCCCGGTGATCGCGATCGGGCGCTGCAGTCCGGAAGCCACCTGCTCGGACACCACGGTCAGCTCGCTGAGCGGCACGGCCCGGCTGCGTGACGTGTCGGCTGCGGGGGCGCCGGTCGCCGACACCGAGGCCGACGGCATTGCGAACAGGGCCAGAACGAGCAGGCCGACCAGCAGGGTGGCCGGGTGACGACGCCATCGCGACATGGTCGGCTCCTTGAGCAGAGTGGCGGGCGCGTTTCGGGAGCGCTCCCACAATACATCGAGAATCAACGATGCATAACCGGCCGGAGGAGATCCGGCCGGAGCCGGCGAACCGCATCTTCACCGGCATCCACGGCGCCCCATTGACCGTGCCGAGCCTGGAACCCCGCCGAAGAGAGGGCCCTCACCGAGCGGGCATGCCGTGAAGGACATGCACCGTCCAGGTCCGAATTGTCAGGGTGATCGAATTCTGCCGTGATCGGTCCCACCCTGACACAGGCATTCTGCCGTTGAATCTCCGTACGTCGGGTCCGTCGCCGCCACCGTGCCCGCCTCCGTCAGTGGCTGGGACCGACTGCCGCTGGTCTATGGTGTGCTCGATGACCACATCGAGGCGGCTGCAGATCGCCACCATCCTCGCGTTGTTCGCTCTTGCGCCGCTGATGGGAACGATCGTCAAAACGGTGATCCTCTGGGACTTACACGGTACGACTTACCACCTCGTCACCGGTCTCGCGGTGCTGTCGTTCGCGGCCGCCCTCAGCATCAGCCTGCTCATAGGACTCGACAGCGACCTTGACGACATTCCTTGGGCGAAACTGGGGATCTTCGTTCTCCTTCTCTTCGTAGGCGGCCTCTTCGGGTGGGCGCGATACCTGGCGGAAGGCTGAACACTCGTTGTTCGTAGCTCGAGTGGCCGGCGAGGACAGGGTCTGATCCGCAGTCGCTCAGCCGGATCACCCCCTTTCAGGTCGGCTCGAGGTTGTCTGAACCGGTTCACGTCACGCTCACGCGAAGGACGCCCTTCGGCACACCCCACGCTCCACAATGGCGGTCGCAGGAGTGCAGGTCGAGCGAACGGGAAGCGCGCATGGATCAGATCGACGACATCGACGTACGGAAGGGCCCGGGGTTGACCCTGCCAGGAGCAGCGGTCGTCGTGACAGGGGCAGGGTCCGGCATCGGGCGAGCGCTGGCGCACCGGCTCGCGGCAGCGGGGGCGCGGATCGTGGTCAACGACCTCGATGCGGCGTCGGCCGCGGCCACCGCGCAGGCGGTGGGAGGCCTGGCCGCCGCCGGCGACATGACCGACCCCGGCGACGTGCAGGCGCTGGTGCAGCTGTGCTGGGACGAGTTCGGGGCCCTCGACCTCTTCTGTGCCAACGCGGGCGAGTCCGTCCCGGGCAGCGTGGCCACCGGGGACGCGTCCTGGCAGAGCGCGTGGGAGGCGAACGTCATGTCCCAGGTCTACGCCGCGCGATACCTGCTGCCGGCGTGGCTCGAGCGGGGCCGGGGCCGCCTGCTCAGCACCGTCTCCGCTGCGGGGATGCTCACCGTCCCCGGCATGGCGCCCTACGTCGTGAGCAAGCACGCCACCTTCGCCCTGGCGGAGTGGCTGCGCGCAACGCATGCGCACGAAGGGATCGTCGTACAGGTGCTGTGCCCCATGGGTGTACGCACCCCGATGCTCGACCGGGTCGCCCCACTGTGCTCGCCGATGCTCGAGCAGAGCGCGATCGAGCCCGAGCTCGTGGCCCGCGTCGCGGTGGAGGCGTTGGCCGATGACCGGTTCCTCATCCTCCCGCACCCCGAGGTCGCCGAGTGGTACGCCGCACGCGGCAGCGCAACCGACGAGTGGCTGGCGAGCATGAACGGCCTGCACCAGCAGCTCGCGGGCTTGGGAAGCACGACGTAGCGGCAGGCGGCAGCCGGCGGCTGCGGGTCCTGCCGACAGTTCATGGGCTGAAACTCATGGGCTGAAACCACGCGAGCACGGGGACCTGACATGACCACCGCCGGCCGAGTGCCGCTGTGGAAGCCGAACCGCAACGGCTCCACGGACTCGTGGTGCGGCCGGCCGGCTTCGCCGGGTCGAGGGGCTCCGGTGATCTCTTGCCGACGAACGTTGCTTCGGCTCCTGTCACCGCAGGACACGTATGGCACCCTGCATGCCGCACAGTGAACAAGTGCGGCGTGCGGGTGGCGGTGATGTCCTCGAACACCTTGAAACCGAAACGCGCCGGCTACATCGCTCTTGTCCTCGCCGGTGGGCGAGTACTTGTGCCTTCGTGAGCCCGCCCGGGAGCGTTCCCTGCCATCCCTTTCTTGACCAGCGCGCGGCGCCTTCGAACCCGAACCCGAGGTGGGTGAACCGGTCCCGGATGCGCTACCGCACCGGCGCTGACGCGGGCGTCCCGACACGATCGAAGCCGTCGCGCCCCAGCCCTTCGACGACAGACCATCCTGTACGCGATCGTCGACATCCGCCCGTAGAACGCGAACCGCAGCGACCTGACTCGCTGCGGTTCCGCGGGCTGAACGTGGTCCACGCTCCGGGCCGAACCTGCCGCCCTATGGGCGAGGGTTGTGTTGCCGCCTTGAGGAGTATGCCCTACCGCTACGGGTAGACATACCGGGCATTATGCCCAACGGAGAGGTGCACATCGTGGCCAAGGACCAGTACGACCAGCAGGATCCGCAGCAACAGTTCCGTACTCCGGACGACCAGGGCAGCGGACAGATCTCGCATCCGGGCCTCACCGGTGAGATGGACACCGAACCCGATCATGGCGAGGACAGCTACCGCGGCAATGGCCGCCTGAACGGCAGACGCGCTGTGATCACCGGCGGTGACTCCGGGATCGGGCGTGCGGTCGCCATCGCTTACGCGCGCGAGGGTGCGGACGTTCTGATCTCTTACCTCCCCGAGGAAGAGGACGACGCTCGGGAAACGACACGGCTGGTCGAGGAGGCGGGCCGTAAGGCGGTCGCCGTGCCAGGCGACATCCGCGACGAGACCCACTGCGCCGGCATCGTCGACACGGCGATCACCGAGCTGGGCGGGCTGGACATCCTGGTCAACAATGCCGCGTACCAGATGTCGCAGGCGGAGGGGATCTTCGACATCTCGACCGAGCAGTTCGACCGGGTGATGAAGACCAATCTGTATGCGATGTTCTGGCTCAGCAAGGCAGCCGCCTCCCGCATGGGACCCGGCTCGACGATCATCAACACCGCGTCGATTCAGGGCTACCAGCCCTCGCCGCAGCTTCTGGACTACGCCACCACGAAGGCCGGCATCATCGCGTTCACCAAAGCGCTCGCCGCGAACCTGGCAGACAAAGGAATTCGCGTCAACGCCGTCGCACCCGGCCCGATCTGGACCCCGCTGATTCCGGCCACCATGCCCAAGGAGAAGGTCGAGTCCTTCGGAGAGGACACTCCGCTGGGCCGCGCCGGTCAGCCGGCCGAGCTCGCGCCGGTCTACGTCTTCTTCGCCTCGCAGGAATCGAGCTACGTCACCGGCGAAGTCCTCGGTGCCACCGGCGGCAAGCCGCTCGCCTGAGACCACGCCTCAGTTGGCCGCGGGCAGACCGTGTCGATGTTTTCCCGCGTTCTATCTCATTTGATGTCATTTAACGAATCAGTATTTTTGTGGCATGTAAACGCGTAGGCAATGTTCTGGGCGGTGACGTGCCACTTACGGGGGCATGCATGATGCAAGAGATATGGCCGGGCAGCAGCTATCCGCTGGGTGCCAGCTATGACGGGACGGGAACGAACTTCGCGGTGTTCAGCGAGGTCGCCGACCGGGTGGAGTTGTGCCTGTTCGACGACGCCGGCATGGAGACACGGCACCGGTTGTGCTCGGTGGACGGCTTCGTCTGGCACGGCTACCTGCCCGGCGTCGGAGCCGGCACGAGATACGGATACCGGGTCGACGGCCCGTACGAGCCGGCAGCCGGATTGCGGTGCAATCCGTCGAAGCTGCTGCTCGACCCGTACGCGAGGGCGATTCAGGGCGACATCGACTGGGACGAGTCGCTGTTCGGCTACCGCTTCGGCGATCCCGACTCCCGCAACGAGCTGGACAGTGGTCGGCACATGATGAAGTCGGTAGTGATCAACCCGTACTTCGACTGGCGCAACGACCGCCCGCCCCGCATCCCCTATCACCAGACGGTCATTTACGAGGCGCACGTCAAGGGCTTGACGCAACTGCACCCGAAGGTTCCGCAACACCTCCGGGGCACCTATGCGGGGCTCGGGCATCCGGCGATGATCGAGCACCTTTCCCAGCTGGGGGTCACCGCTGTCGAGCTGATGCCGGTGCATCAGTTCGCCCAGGACCACCACCTCATCGAGCGGGGCCTACGCAACTACTGGGGGTACAACAGCATCGGCTTCTTCGCTCCGCACAATGCGTACGCCGCATGGGGTCAGCGTGGCGAGCAGGTGCAGGAGTTCCGGGCGATGGTACGTGAGCTGCACGCGGCCGGGATCGAGGTGATCCTCGACGTGGTCTACAACCACACCGCCGAAGGCAATCACATGGGGCCGACGCTGAGTTTTCGCGGCCTGGACAACGGCGCCTACTACCGGCTCGTCGACGACGAGCCGTGCTACTACATGGACACCACCGGCACCGGCAACAGCCTGTTGATGCGAAACCCGCACACGCTCCAGATGATCATGGATTCGCTGCGGTACTGGGTCACCGACATGCACGTCGATGGCTTCCGTTTCGATCTGGCCGCCACCCTGGCCCGGCAGTTCCACGAGGTCGACAAATTGTCGGCCTTCTTCGACCTGATCCAGCAGGATCCGATCGTGTCGCAGGTGAAGCTCATCGCCGAGCCGTGGGACATCGGTGACGGCGGGTACCAGGTGGGCAATTTCCCACCGGCATGGACCGAGTGGAACGGCAAATTCCGCGACACGGTGCGTGACTTCTGGCGCGGCGAGCCCGCAACCCTCGCCGATTTCACGTCGCGGCTGACCGGGTCGGCAGACCTCTACCAGGACGACGGGCGACGGCCGGTCGCATCCATCAACTTCGTCACCGCACACGACGGTTTCACCCTCCACGACCTCGTCTCGTACAACACCAAGCACAACGAGGCCAACGGCGAGGACAACAACGACGGTGAAAGCCACAACCGCTCCTGGAACTGCGGTGCGGAAGGGCCCACGGACGACCCGGAGATCCTCGCTCTGCGGGGCCGGCAGCAACGCAACATGCTCGTCACACTGATGCTGTCGCAAGGCGTGCCGATGCTCCTGGCCGGCGACGAGTTCGGCCGGACCCAGGGCGGCAACAACAACGCCTACTGCCAGGACAACGAGATCTCCTGGATCGACTGGTCGCTGGCCGAGTCGCAGGCACCGCTGCTGGCGTTCACCCAACGCCTGATCATGTTGCAGCGAAAGCACCCGGTCTTCCGGCGCCGCCGGTTCCTGCGCGGCGAACCGGTACACAACGCCGGCGAGGCGCTGCCCGACATCGCCTGGCTCACTCTCGACGGCACCGAGATGGCCGAGCAGCACTGGGACGTCGACCACGCCCGCACCGTCACGATGTTCCTCAACGGCGAGGCGATCACCGAGCAGGGCCCGCGCGGCCAGCGCATCCGGGACGACTCGTTCCTGGTGATGTTCAACGCCCACCACGAACCGTTGCGGTTCGCCGCACCGGATCCCGGCTACGGCAAGGAATGGATCACCGAGGTCGACACCGCCCGGCCGACCCTGGACTCCGAGGAGTCCCTCGCCGCCGCGGACACCACGGAACTGTCAGGACGAAGCATCAAGGTCTTACGCCGGCGGACGTAGCCACGGGCAGGCAGTTCCTGTTCCGGTCCGGGCCGCCCCGTCATGGACGGCCCGGACCACGACGGCCGGCGATTGAGCGGATCACGACGCGACCGGCGATCGGTTCGTCGTCAGGCGTCGATGGTGTCGAGCTGGCCGCGCAGCTTGGCAAGGGCCTTCGCCAGCAGCCGGGACACGTGCATCTGGGAGATGCCGATCTGCTCAGCGATCTGCTGCTGGGTGAGGTTGCCGTAGAAGCGCAGACTGACGATCTTCTGCTCCCGCTCGTCGAGCGTGGCCAGCGCCGGACCGAGCGCGATCCGCGTCTCCGCCTCGGCGAAGCCGGTGTCCTCGCCGCCCAAGGTCTCCCCCAGCTCGGTACCGCCTTCACTGATCGGCGTGGACAGACTCGTGGAGTTGTACGCGCGGGCACCTTCGAGGCCTTCGATGACCTCGTCCTCACTGACCTGCAGGTGCGCGGCGATGTCAGCAACGGTCGGTGCACGACCGAGGGTGTGGCTGAGCGTGTTGTTCGCGCCGGCGATCGCCAGACGCAACTCCTGCAGGCGCCGCGGCACCCGCACCGACCAGGTCTTGTCCCGGAAATGCCGTTTGAGCTCGCCGACGATGGTGGGGATCGCGAATCCGGCGAAGTCGACACCGCGGTCGGCCTCGAACCGGTCTACGGCTTTGATCAGGCCGACGACGGCGACCTGGTGGAGGTCGTCGCGCGGCTCACCGCGGTTCGCGTAGCGGTTCGCCAGGTGCCGGGCCAGCGGCAGCCACGCCTCGATCGCCCGGTCCCGCAGGCCGGCCCGGGAGGGGTGCCCGGCCGGCAGTGCGGCCATCGCCACGATCAACTCGCTGGCCCGGTCGGTGCTCGTCTCGGCATCCGCACGGACAGCGGTGTCAGCGATGACAGTCATTCAGGTGCTCCTCTGGTCGACCACTTCGTCAGGTCCGGTAGCTGTTCAGCGCAATCAGCCACGGCCCCGTCGTAGCGATAGATCCCCGACTGGTCGCCATCGAAAACCACCCGATCGGTCATCTAAACCAGGCTGAAGAGTGGTTGCACCGCGACAACGCGCCGTTCGGCTGCATGCCGCTTGGCAGCTCGCCCGGTTACGGAGACCCCGGACTGCCGGACGTTCACCGGGCACCTCCATTAGCCTGACCGTGACAGCACTGCTCGAATCCCCCGGACCGGATGCCGCCGGCGAAGAGCCGTATTCCACCGGGAGAAACGATGGCAGCAGAAGCCGACCGGAGCGGTGACCCGAGGCGGTCCGACCCTCCCGCCGTTCTCGCCGCCGCATTGGAGGCTTATCTGGCCTTCGACGCCACCGGGCGTGTAGTGGCCTGGAATCCTGCCGCCGCCCGCGGCCTCGCCGAAGCCGAATCCAGCACCATCGCCGCAGCCCGCGTCGTGGAGGCCCTCGGCGTCAAGATGTGCTGGCCGGTGACCGAGCTATGGCTCATCGACCACGACCGGCAACTACTGACCTGCGCCGCCCGCCACACCCAACCCGGCCGACGGCTCCGGGACTTCGCTGTCAACACCCTGGAACCCGGCGCCGCCCTGCCCGGCCGGGTCTGCACCAGCGGCACCGCACACTGGATCCCCGACCTGAGCACCGACCCAGGCTCCCCGCGCAGCCGCGCCGCCGCCCGCATCGGGCTACGGGTGGCCGTCGGCGTCCCGCTCTGCACCAGCCGGCACATCCTCGGCGCGCTGTGCGTCTACGGCGACCGCGTCGAAGATCCCGAAGACACCCTTCTCGGCCTGCTCAGCGGCCTCGCCGCCCAGATCGGCCAGTACGTGGAACGGCGCCGAGCCGAAGAACTCGCCATCGAACTGGCCCGCACCAAGGACGAGTTCCTCTCCATGGTCACCCATGAAATCCGCAATCCACTGTCAGCGATCACCGGCACCGCCGCCCTGCTCGAAGACGAACTCGACGACCTGACCCGAGACGAGCAACTGCACTACCTACGAACGATCACCCGCAACGCCGAGCGCCTGACCGTCATGGCCGAAGACCTGCTCGACCTGGCCCGGCTGGAGTCAGGGCACCTGGCCATCAACCCCGCCGGCACCGACCTGTGCACCATCATCCGCCAGGCCCTACAGGGCACACCGACCGACGACAAGAATCTCACCGTCACCGTACGGCTGCCTGAGCACCTCGAACTGCACGCCGACCCGCACCGGCTGCGCCAGGTCGCCGACAACCTACTGTCGAACGCCGTCAAGTACACACCCGCAGGCGGCACCGTCACCGTCTCCGCAACGACTGACGACACCGGCCAGAAGATCATCTGGACCGTCACCGACAACGGTATCGGCATCCCCGCCGCCGAACGACCCCGCCGCTTCTACCGCGCCTCGTCCGCGCTCGAACGGCGCATCCCGGGAACCGGCCTCGGCCTGGTCATCGCCCGCACCATCATCGAATGCCACCACGGCACCATCGTCCTGGCCGACCACGAAGGCCCCGGCACCACCTTCGTCGTCGAACTCCCCACCTTGCGTGGCCGGTCCGTGAGCAGCACCTGAGATGCCCGGGGATCGGGTCAAGGCGCTGCCCGGCACGGTTCCAGCGGATGAGGGCAGTCTGACTTGACATTGCGGACGTTTTGTTCCCCTCGGCTCGGGCACCGATTACGGCAGGCGCTACCACGCCGAACGGCGCACAGGTCGAGGGCGGCCTGAAGTGCGGAGCCATGAGGAGGTCCGATGTGTCGGTGTCACTTCGCCTGACGCTGCACCTGCCGCGGGATGCCGGCACCGTCACCATGGCGCGGCGGCTCCTGGATCAGGCATTGGGAACGCTGCGCGTAGCAGAAGACTGCCGTGGCGAACTCGCGCTGATCTTGACAGAAGCGTGCGCGAACGTTGTCCAACACGCTGCAGGAAGCCAAGCGTATGAAATCTCGGTCTGCGTATCCCACGACGAATGTGTCATCGAGGTGATCAACACCGGGCCGGTTGTCGACCCCTCCATCTGGATCGACCGAGGCGAAGCACCGGCTACAGCAGAGGGCGGCCGCGGTCTACGCCTGATCATGTCTCTCGCGGACGAAGTCACTCTCGACCCGGACGACGGCGGTGGAGTGGCCCTCCGAGCTGTGAAGAAGCTCGCGTGGTGCCAGGAACCGGCCTCCTGACCTTCGTATCGGTCGCCCAGGGAGGCCCCTCGAACACCGTCGTCGACCCGTCAGGCGGCTCGCATGACGGTCGACGGCTTGGTCGTGACGCGTGGAGAGTTGGATGCGCTGGGAGGCAGGTGCCGGATACGCGGCTGCGGGCGAGCCGTGCCTCAGCTGTGCCCGCGGAGGTTCGGGATGGGTGCTGAGGGCGAGGCCGCGTGGCACCGGGGGATCGAACGGGAATGCCCGGATGAGGATGTGCGGGGGAACCTGCAGCGTAGGGCGACTGCCCGCCGGCGAGGCGGGAAGGTAGGGTCACCGCTCGTGAACACACTGACCAGGAGCAACGTCCGGGTGACCGGCCCTGCTGACGGTCGCACCATCGTCCTGGCTCATGGCTTCGGCTGTGATCAGAACATGTGGCGATTCGTCGCGCCGGACCTCGCGGCGGACCACCGGGTGGTGCTCTTCGATCACGTCGGAGCGGGCGGCTCCGACCTGACGGCCTACGACCCGCAGCGGTACGGGTCACTGTCGGGCTACGCCGACGACGTCGTGGAGATTCTGGCTGCGCTGGAGGCGTCCGATGTCGTCTTCGTGGGCCACTCGGTCAGCGCGATGATCGGTGTGCTCGCCGCGGTGGCCGAACCTGACCGCTTCTCAGGGCTGGTGTTGATCGGGCCGTCGCCTCGGTACATCGACGACGAAGGCTACCGGGGCGGCTTCAGCCAGGCCGACATCACCGAGCTGCTGGAGTCGCTGGACAGCAACTATCTCGGCTGGTCGGCCGCGATGGCACCGGTCATCATGGGCAACCCCGACCGCCCGCAGCTCGGTGCCGAGCTGACCAACAGTTTCTGCCGCACCGATCCGGCGATCGCTGCGGACTTCGCGCGTGTCACGTTCCTGTCCGACAACCGTGCGGACCTGGCCAAGGTCGCGGTGCCGAGTCTGGTCCTGCAGTGCAGCGAGGACGTGATCGCGCCGTACGAGGTCGGTGAGTACGTCCACCGGCAGCTTCCGCACAGCACCTTCGTCCGCCTGGAGGCCACCGGGCACTGCCCCAACCTGAGCGCGCCGGAGGAGACCATCAAGGCTATCCGGGCGTTCCTGGAACGCCTGTGAGCGCAGACCCACCGGCTGAGCACATCGGCCCGTTGACCGAGAGCGCCGAAGAGCTCTACGAGAACGCCCCGTGCGGCTATCTGTCGATTCTCCCCGACGGGGCGCTGTTCAGGGTGAACCAGACGTTCCTCGACTGGACCGGTCACCGTCGCGAGGATCTGCTCAGCCGCCGCGTCCAGGACCTCTACGGCGTCGGCAGCCGCATCTTCTACGAGACCCATCTACGTCCGCTGCTGCATATGCAGGGCGAGGTCCGCGGGCTCGCCATGGAGTTCCGCCGCGCCGACGGCACCCTGCTGGACACGTTGGTCAATGCGACTCTGCGCGGCGATCCGGCAACCGGTTCGACGGTGCTGCGGATGACGGTCTTCGACGCCACCGACCGGCGCGCCTACGAGCGGGAGCTGCTCGCCGAACGCCGGCGCGCCGAACGCACCACGGTGCGGCTGCGCGCCTTGCAGGAGATGGTCCTCCGGTGCGCGGCCATCGAGCGGGCCACTGAACTGGTCGATCCGATCATCGAGGCCGGCACGGCGGCGTTCGGGGCCGCCACCACTACTGTCTGGCTACTGGACATCGACGGCTCGGTGTTGACGGATGCGAGCGCCGGCCACGACGACGCCGCGTCCATCGCCCTGGACAGTCCGGCTCCGCAGGCCCGCGCGGCCCGCAACGCAGAGCTGGTCGGGCCCCGGCAGGGCGAGGTCGCCGACCAGGTGTCGACCCCGCTGGCCGCCGACGATCAAGTGCTCGGCGTCGTCTCGTTCGGCTTCGCCACCGCCCGGCCCTTCGACGACGACGAGATCGAACTGATGCGGACCCTGGGGCGGCAGGCCGGTCAGGCGATGGAACGGGCGCGGCTGTACGAGGAGACCACCCGGCGAGCCTGGCAATCGGCGTTCCTCGCCCGCCTCGGCCGCGACCTCGACGAACCCGTTGCGCCCGCCGACCGTGCCCGCCGACTGGTGTCGCTGGTGGTACCAGAACTGGCGGAATACGCCCAGATCGACCTGGTCCACGACGACCGGGCGGGATGGCTGGCCGGCGCCGTCCCACCTGCCGCCCCTGATCCGGTGGGCAGCATCGGCCCGGCGGGGCCGTGGCCGCTGACCGATCTGGTGCACGAGACGATCCGACAGGTGCAGACCTCAGGTGAGGCCCGGCCGGTGCCACTCGCGGCGCCGGACGGCCGCCCGGCGGTCGGGTTGCCGCTCCGGGCACGCGGCGAGGTGGTCGGCACTCTGCTGCTCGCCGGCCAGGCCCTGATGCCGGAGCGCATCGACGCGGAGTTCCTGCTCGATCTCGCCGATCGAGCCGGCCTCGCCCTGGACAACGCCCGTCTCGCCGAGCGGGACCGTGAGGTGGCACTGACGCTGCAGCGCAGCCTGCTGGCCGGCGAACGGCCGATCGACAGCCGCTTCCACGTGACGGCCGTCTACCGCCCGGCAATCGAGACCCTCGAGGTCGGCGGCGACTGGTACGACACCTTCGTCACCGCCAGGGGCAGCGTCGGTGTCGTCGTCGGCGATGTGGTGGGGCGCGGTGTACGGGCGGCCAGCGCGATGGGACAGCTCCGCAGCGCCGTGCGCGCCCTCGCCCAGGCGGAGCGCAGTCCCGCCACCGTGCTACAGCACATGGACGACTTCGTCGCCACCCTCGAGGCCGGCCAGATGGCCACGCTGGCATACGCGGAGTTGACGCTCGACACCGGCCGGCTGCGGTACGCCTGCGCGGGGCACCCCCCGCCGCTGCTGCTGTCCCGCGATACCGGGCCGAGCTACCTGTGGGAGGGGCGTTCCGGTCCGCTGGGCACCCGGGCCGGCAGCCGACGGCGGCGTGAGGCGGAGCTCAGCATGCCCGTCGGTTCACGGCTGCTCCTGTACACCGACGGTCTCGTCGAGCGCCGGGGCGAGCGCATCGACGAAGGGCTGAGCCGTCTGGAGGCGTTGGCCGACCGCTGGGACACGCCGCTGGTGTCGCTGACCGAACAGATCAGTGACGCGATGCTGGCGGGCGACGGCGGCCACGACGACATGTGTCTGCTGGCGCTCGCCTTCGACGGGGCGCCACGATTCGACGCGGAGATTCCGGCCGACATCGGGACGCTACGCCCGCTGCGTACTGAGCTCGACCGGTGGCTGGCGAGCTACACGGTGGCTGAACGGGAACGGTACCGCGTCGTGCTGGCATGTTCCGAGGCGGTGGCCAACGCCATCGAGCACGGATATCAGCGGGATCCGGCCCAGCTCGTTCGGGTCAGCGCGACGATTGACGGAAACACCGTGGAGCTGCGGGTCCATGATGCCGGCCGGTGGCGAGCGCCGCAGGCAACCAGGGACCGGGGACGGGGAATGGCCTTGATAGGACGGCTGATGGACGACCTCATCGTGGATCGGGGCGAGGGCACAACGGTGCTGATGCGCCGCACTTTTCGGGAGGCGGGACGGTGACGGTCGCCAACCAGGTCACCCTGCTGACCGAACGAGGCTGTGCTGTCGTACGGCTCCACGGCGACGTCGATCACGTCAACGCCGGCCAGATGGAAATCGAGGTACTCACCACCACACGGGCGGCCGCCGGAGTGGTGGTCGACCTGACGGCGGTGACCTACCTCGACAGCGCCGGGCTGAGCTTCCTCGACCGGGTGGTGGCCGTCTTCCACAACAGGCAGGCGCGGGTACGGGTGGTGGCCCCGGCCGACGGGGTGGTCCGCTTCACCTTGGACCTCGTCGGCTTCCTGCCCGAGTTGCTCGCCCCGACCCTGGACGAGGCACTGGACGGCCTGCTCCGCCTGGCAGAGGACGATCCGGACTCGGGGACGGTGCGGTAGCACGGCCGACCTCATTCGCGCCATGATCACCACGACGTAGTTCCCCGTAGCATGCCGAAGCGCGGAGAGAGCCGGGGCGGGGCCGGATCTACTTGACCGTGACCCGCTGTTGCGGGTCACCCGCGGTGGTTCGGCCGGCGTTGCGTCGCGGCGGCACTCGGGTGCCGCCGCGCAGTTGCAGGGCTGCCACCGACGCCACGACGAGAAGACCGCCGGCTACCTGCAGCGGAGTGAGGACTTCGCCGAGTGTCAGTGCCGCCAGGGACGCGGTGACGACGGGTTCGAAGGTCGACAGGATGGCGGCGGTGGACGGGCCGGTGCGTCGCAGTCCGGCGAAGAACGTCAGCATGGCCAGGACGGTGGACACTGCCGCGATGCACACCAGCCAGAACCATCCCCGCCAGCCGAAACCGAGGTCGGCTCCGCCGGTCACCAGCGAACGTACGGCCATGGTGAACGCGGCCCCGGCCATCACCAGCGCGGCCAGCTTCACCGGTGGCAGCCGGCGTACGACGGAGTCGGCGATGAGGATGTAGCCGGTGTAGGTGACCGCGGCGCCGATCGCCAGGACCGCGCCGAACGGATGGAGATCCATCCCACCGGTGCCCAGCAGCACCAGCGATGTTCCCCCGGAGGCGGCGACCGATGCCACGCAGCGTCCGGGGGTGAGCCGGTCGCGGCCGAGGAGCACGGCCGTCAGGGTGACGAGTAGTGGATAGGCGTAGAAGACCAGCGACAGTATCGACGCGTCCATGAACTCCAAGGCGGAGAAGTACAGACTCGCCTGCAGGGCATAGCCGACCGCACCCAGGGCCAGGGCCGTCACCAGCAGCATCGGTGTCGTGCCTACCGCGCCTGTCGTCGGGCCGGGACTCATCGGGTCGCGGCGCAGACCCGGCCGCAGCATCAGTAGCAGCGCGAGCAGCGCGGCAGCAAGGCCGAAGCGCACCAGCAGGAGCGTGCCGGACGGAACGCCGGCGGCATAGGCGAGCTTTCCGAAGATCGCCATGGCGCCGAAGCAGGCGGCTGACGACAGGCACAGTGCGGGTCCCATGTCCCTCAGCATCAGGGCCGGGACACTTCAGGTCTAGCGATGGTTTCTGGAGGTCATTGGATAGGATTTCCGTATGGTCACGCTTGATCTGCGACGGCTGCGCCTGCTCCGCGAGTTGCAGGAGCGGGGCACTCTCGGCGCGGTGGCCTCGGCCTTGGGCTACAGCCCCTCATCGGTATCGCAACAGTTGATCGTCCTGGAGAAGGAGGTCGGCGCGCGGCTGTTGGAGAAGGCCGGCCGCGGGGTACGGCTGACCGACGCCGGACGCCTGCTCGCGCAGCACGCCGGCGTCCTGCTGGCAGCAGCCGAGGCCGCAACGGCGGACCTCGCCGCGCTCACCGGCGAGGTCCGCGGCACCGTACGCGCCGGCGGCTTGCAGTCAGCGACTCGACGACTGCTGGTTCCCGCGGTGGCTCGCATGATGGTCGAGCACCCCCGGGTCCGTACCGAGCTCAGCGAACTCGAACTCGAACAGACCCTGCCGGCATTGCGCCTCGGGTCGATCGACCTGGTGATCAGTGACGAGTACGACGGTCATCCACGCCCGCGGCCGGCGGGTCTGCAGTTCACGTTGCTGCACCAGGAGCCCTTGAAGCTCGTACTACCGGCCGGTCATCGCCTGGCCAGAACCGGCGAGCGGATCGCCCTGTCTCAACTGCGAGACGAAGTCTGGGTAGCCTCGGACCTGGGCACCGGTCATCACGACATGCTCGTCGGAAGCTGCCGCTCCATCGGCGGCTACGAACCCGACGTACGACACCGATCCAGCGACGCGGACGTCCAACTCGAACTGGTCCGCGCCACCGGTGCAGTCGCGCTCCTGCCCGCACTGACCCTGCCCGTCACAGCGGATCCGACCCTGGCGGTCCACGACGTCGCCGAGCAGGAGATCGGACGTCGGCTTGTCCTCATCCGCCGCGACGGGCCCGCCGCGCCCGCGCTCACCGCTTTCCTGACCGTCGTCACGAACCAGGCGCGTCACCTCTGAAGCAAGTCCGACCAGAGCCCGCGGGTGCCGATCTCGGTCTGGAGGCCGGCGAAGAAGGACCGCGCAGGCCACTGACGGCCTCGGAATGGAACAGGCTCACCGCCGCGGCGGGCACGGGGCGTCCGTGCACCCCATGCGCGTCCATGCGCCGGCCGCAGACCGGGCAGATCGCCGGCCCCGTGGTGCGGATGACGGGTCGATGGTCGCCATTCGGCTTGGCATGCTGCCTGGTATGACTCTCGATCTCGATGGGGTCCGGCGCCTGGTCGTGGACCTGGATGCCACGCGTGAGTGGCGGTCGCGGGTATGCGAGCCGTACGTGGAACACGCCCTGCGGGTCGAGGCCCGCGTGGCTGAGGCCGGCGGCAGTGACGAGCTGCGGATGGTGGCGCTGTTGCACGGTGGCATCTGGCTCACCATGAAGCGGCGCCGCAGCTCGCTGCGCAACCTCGGTGTGCCACGCCGGGTCCTGGATCTGGTGGACATACTCGTCCACGACCGTGACAAGCCCGTCGGCGAGCACGCCCGGCAGATTCGTGAGGCCGGTCTGGAGATCGTCTACCGGGCCGAAGTCGCCGACCTCGCGGCCGGCTGGCAGCTCGATCGGCTGCGGGTACTGGTGGAGCTCGACCTGACCGACCCCGCCCGCTGCCTCGGCCCGGCCGACGTGCTGCGCCGACTGTCCGTCCCGGTCGACTCCTTCGACTGGTGGTACAGCGTCGCCGCCGCGGGCAGGCTTCGGCTGGCGACGGCCGTACCGCACCTGGCAGGGTTGTTGCGGCAGTCAGCCGAGGAGCGGACGACGTCGTGGTACGGCGCAGGCGTGCTGAAGGGAGCCCTGGCCGAGATCTTCACCGGAAGCACCCGATACCACTACGACGACGTCAAGCCGGACGCGTCGTTCACTCCGGTGCTGCTGCAGCTGGCCGAAGACCGCGTGCCGGTCGTACGTGACTTCGCGTTGCGCCTGCTCCACAAGGCATCGGTCGAGATCGAGCACGTCGCCATGCTGCGACGCGCTCTCGGCGCCGATGCCGAGGTGGCAGCCGCGGCGGCTGTGGTTCTCGGTCGTGGACGGATCCGCGAAGCCGTGCCCGACCTGATCACCGTCGTCACCGATCACGCATCGGAGGCCGGCCGGGCGGGCACGGACTTCTGGCGTGTCGCCCGGCTGCGCAGCGTGGCCGCCTACGCGCTCGGTAACATCGGTGATCCCGCCGCCGTGGACGCTCTCGTCCTGGTGATGGAACAGGAGTCCCGTCTCGATGTGCGGAGGGCGGCCGCTGAGGCTCTCGGCCGGATCGGCGGCCCGCGAGCCATCGCGGCGCTGCTGCGCCAGGACCACATCGAGGCCCTGCGGGTACTGGGCCGGCTGCGGGTACCGGAAGCGGTGCCCGGGCTGCTGCGCCTGCTGCAAGCACAGCCGGCGTCCCGGGTGGACAGCTGCGCAAAAGCCCTCACCCGGATCGGGGCCCGGGAAGCGGTCGGCGCCCTCGCCACCGTGGTCACCACCAGCGACGATCCACTGGACCGGCTTGCCGCGATACGCGCCATCACCCGGCTCGACCCGGACGTCGCTCTCGACGCGGTACTGATCGCCGCCCGTGACCCGGACCGGCGGGTACGCCGTCAGGCCGCTGTCGCCCTGGCCCGGTGTCGCAGCCGCGATCCCCGCGTCATCGCGGCAATGGCGACCGTGCTCGCCACCGGCCCCGGCCAGCGGCAGGTGCTCCGGGCACTGACCGGCCGGCCCGATCCGCGGGCCGCGCCGGCCGTGTTCCAGCTGCTGCGACACACCCCCGACCCGGTGCACCGGCGCCTTGCCGCCCACGCCCTATCGGTCATCACCCCGCTCACCGACGGCATGACCGGCCGCATCGAGGCCGAACTCAGAAAGGCACGCGAGCCGGTACACCACCACCTCGCATGGCTGCTCGGCGAACTGGGCGCACGGCATGCGGCACCAGCTCTGGCCCGTCAACTCACCCATCGCAGCGAGCGCATCCGGTCCGGCGCGGCCGCCGCGTTGGCCCGGATGGGACCACCCGATCCCACCCTGCCGCGACGGGACACCGACAGGGTGACGCGCCGGCTCGCCGTAGCGGTATCCGACCCCAGCCCACACGTACGAGCCAAAGCCCTGCTCGCTCTCGGCAGCCGCGGGCGGACCGAAGACCTTCCCCGCCTGCGTGCCGGACTCGACGATCCACACCCGGCCGTTCGTGCCGCCACGGCGCAAGCCCTGCGCCGCTACGGCCACGCTGTGCGTGACGGCAGCGGTACAGCGCGCCACTGAAGGGAGCCCTCACCGGCCGGGCCTGCGTGGCGCGCGCCTACCGGGGCCCGGCGTACGGCGGAATGGGTGAAGCGGATCCAAGCGCTTGCAGTCCCGTTCGTGCCGGGCCGGTCCGTGCGGGTACTGCGAATGTCTGGGGCTGAAGGTGCATGGCCGGCGTTCGCGGCGGTGTCACGGTGACGTCGTGGGTGTGGTGTGTCGGCGGCTGGGGCCGGTGGGTGTACGTGGGTGGGAGCCGGCAGGGGCGACCGTGCCGGTGTCGGTGCCGCACAGGGCGTGCCAGACGAGTTGGTTGTTGCTGGCGATCGCCTTGTCGGCGAAGACGGGGTCGGTGAACGTGTTGGTGGATGAGGCGACCATGGCGCTGCGTCGGCCGTCGGGGGTGACGCCGTTGGTGTCGGAGTAGCCGATCACGTCGCCGCCGTGGTGCCAGTAGACGCCGCCGCAGGGCAGGTCGGTGCGGAAGATGCCGAGGCCGTACGCGGCGCCTGGCCAGATGGTCTCGTAGGTTTTGCCCATCGGCACGGTGGTTGTCATGGCGGTCAGTTGTGTCGAGTTGAGCAGTTTGCCGGTCATGAGGGCGCGCAGGAACGTGTTGATGTCATGCGGCGTGGAGATCAGCGAGCCCGCGGCGCCGCCCCACGTCATGTTGTGCTGGGTGGTGTCGGTGTAGACGCCGTCGGTGCCGTACAACTGGTAGCCGTTCGGCGCCGGTGCCGGCATGGCCGGGTCGGTGCCGGGCTCGGTGGTGCCGGTCAGCCCGAGCGGGGTGATGATCCGCTTGCGGACCTGGGCGGCCCACGGTTCGCCGGTGACCGCTTCGATGACCAGACCGGCCAGGATGAAGTTGGTGTTGGAGTATTCCCAACGTGCTCCCGGGGCGAAGTTGGGCGCATGGCTCATGGCGACGGCCACGAGCCGCTTCGGGGTGTACGTGTCGAACCGGTGCTGGGCGAAGGCTTCCGGTGTCATCAGCGAGCTGAAGAACGCCTCGTCCTCGGTGTAGTCGTACACGCCGGAGGTGTGTTGTAGAAGGTTTCGCAGGGTGATGTCGGCGCCGTTGTTGCCTCGGCCCTGTACCAGCCCGGGCAGCCACTTCTCGACCGTGTCGGTGAGGGCCAGCCGGTTCTCGCCGGCCAACTGCAGAACAACGGTCGCGACGAACGTCTTGGTGGTGCTGCCGATGCGGAAGTGGGAGTTCCAGTCCACCGGGGATGCCGTGTCCATCCGGGCCGCGCCGGCTCGGGCGCGGGTGACGGTGGTGCCGTCGACGGCCTCGGCGAGGACGCCGGTGGTGCCGATGGCGTGGATCAGGTCGACATCTCGCTGCAGGACCCCCTCAGGTGCAGCGTCGACGACCGCGCGGGCAGGCGAGGCGGTGACCGGTGGCGCGTAGGCAGCCAGTATCGCTGCCAGGGCCAGCCCTGCACCGAGCAGGCGAGAGGGATGCCGGGATCTAGCGCTGTTCATGGTTGTCCCCCGAGACGGATGCCGGAGAACCTGATTGCCCTCCGCATCAATAACACTACGGAGAGTAGATAGTTGCGGTTCTTACTTAGCCGGTCACCGCCGACCACGCCACCACGATCCGGGTACGCGCACCTCGGCAGCCTTGGCCATAGGTGTTTGCGTCGGTGGGTCGCCGCGTGCCGGTCCATCCGGCCGCTGCGGGTGTTCCGCAAGATCGGGCCTCCGTCACGCTCGTGGACGGCCCGGCCGATCGCGCGAGCCGCCTTGAGCTCCAGATCTGTCTCCCCGGCCGCCGCCTGCGCGGCTGCCGCAGGGGGCCTACGGTGTGCGGCGCCATGTGGCCACTGGACCGCGCTGGGCCGACGTTCTGGAGACGATCGCGGCGGAACGGGCCGGGCTCACAGAGGACGCTGCTGTCAACGACTGCCGGAAACGTCCCGGACCGCGTCCTTGTGGCCTGTGCCCACGCCGGCCGGTGCGTCCCGCCGACCGTACCGATCGGCAGACCGACGGGCCCCTGAGCCAGAACGCGGGCTTTCTCAGCTACCGGGAGTGCGGTAGCACGGGGAACCGATGAGCAGCAGCATCGCCGGCGCGTCCCCGCTACTGAGGCTGAAGGAGAACCCGTCGCCGCTCTTCGCGGCGACCTGGCCGCGCTGCCCGTCGGGGAAGGTTCGGTCCTCGGTGATGGTGTAGCCGGTGTCCTCCCACGCTTGCCGGGTCTTGCGCAGCGCTTCCAACTGCTGGTCGGCGGGCACGGATGCCTGGTAGATGCCCTGGATGTAGTAGACGCTGTCGGGGTCCGACAGTTCACCGGCCGCGCCTTCGCATGCGGAGACGTTGGTGTTGGCCTGCGGGAACGTGTCGGATCCGGCCGCGGCACGCGTAGCCTCCGCGTACTGCTGCACCTGCTGCTTGACGTCGTCCTGTGGCCGCAACTGCACATCGTCCCTTCCGAGTGAACAACCGGACGTAGCGATCAGGGTGGCGACGGCCGTGGCGAGTACGAGTCGGCTGGACGTGGTCACGAGCGCGGAGCTTCGCCGAAGATCAATATCACGTCGTCATTGTGACCGGTCGCCACCACGGCCTGGTCGAACAGCGTCCGGCTACCCGGACGCCCTTCGTCGTCTCAGCGCCTCGCGTCGAGGTCACGATCCGCAGTAGCGACTTCGCCTTCACTGTCATGTCAGGGGATGCGGCGAATGGCGGCCGGCTAGCTGAGTTTCTGCCGCGCGCCAGCGTTCTGCAACGTGCCCGCCTGGTTGGCGCGGGGGTCGCGGACGCAGAATGGATCGGTCAGGCGCGTGAGAAGCTGTCGCCGCAATGCCCGCTTCCCCTGTGAGGTGAAGCCCTTCGCATCCGGCACGGGATGCGAAGGCGCCGGAGCCCACCGGGCCGGACCCGGGCCAGGTGATGCCTCCATGACGGGGCCTTATGACGGCACCACACGGTGGCTTCCCCGGCTCGGCCGCACCCGCCACTCTGGACTGGTGGACACCCCCGAGAATGGCTCCCGGCCCGGCCGGCAACGGCAACGTCTGGACTGGCGCGGGCAGATCGCCGGCTTCCTGCTCGGCGTCGTCGCCCTGGGTGTCACCATCAACCTGCTCAGCGACGACTACGGCTATCGCGCCCTCACAGCGATCCTCGGGCTCGCCGCCGTGTTCGGCGTCGCCGCCTGGCTGCACCGCTATCCCGGCTCCGCCCTGCAGCACACCGCCCGCACCCTGCTGTGGGTCCTTGCCGCCGGCTGCGCCCTGACCGCCGCGGTGCTGCCCGGCCGTTGGGCCGTCTGGTTCACCCTCGCCGTCACCGGCCTGCTGGTCGTCACGGTCCTGCTCGCCACCGACCTGCCCACCGCCGGGCTGCTCCTTGCCGGCGCGACGATGGTCGGGGTCGGTGTCGCGGGCGCTGTGGTCGCGGTGGGCTGGTTGCGGGCCGGTGCCGTGCTGCTCGGGGTGGCGGGGATCGGGGCCGGTTCCGCGCTCGCCGTGGCCGGGGTGGCGGTGCTGCGCGACAGCCGTGGCGTGCTGCTCGGGGCGGCGACGATCGGGGTCGGTGCCGCGGTCGCCGTGTTCGGCATGGCGGTGCTGCGCGGCGGTGACGTGCTGGGCGGGGTGGCGTTGGGCGGTGCCGGTGCCACGCTCGCCGTGTTCGGGATGGCGGTGCTGCGCGGCAGTGACGTGTTGTTCGGGGTGGCGTTGGGCGGGATCGGTGCCGCGCTCGCCGTTCTCGGGGTGGGATGGCTGCACGACGGTGACGTGCTGAGCGGGGTGGCGGGGATCGTGTTCGGTACCGCGCTCGCCGTGCTCGGGGTGGCCTGGCTGCGCGCCAGTGGCGTGCTGGTCGGGATGGCGATGATCGTGGGAGGTGCCGCGTTCGCCGTGCTCGGGGTGGCGTGGCTGCACGACGTCGGCGTGCTGTTCGGGGTGGCGATGGCCGGGGTCGGTGCCGCGGCCGCCGTGCTCGGCATTGCGTTGTTGCGCGGCGATGGCGTCCTGGATCGCTTGCGGGAGCGGTGGGCCCGGTTCACCGCCGACCAGCGCCACCATGCGCCCGTAAAGGCCATTCCCGGCTCCCCCGCCGGGCCACGTGGCGGTGAGCCGCCAGCCGGCCCCCAACCGTCCGCTGACGAGAACGTCACCGGATGACCAGACCCTTCACAGGCGTATCCGTGCCATCGCCTCGGCGCCGGTCGGCACGGCGGTGACCGCATGACCGGCCGCCGACAGCCGTTCGGCCAACGACTCGCGTACCTGATCCTGCGGGACGACCACGAGCAGGTGAGCGCCGGCCACCGCCTGCCGAGACACCATCGCCGACCTTTTCGCCGCAATCGGTGTCGCTGTGGTCGCGGTGCTGGTGGCTGCGAGTCGCTCCTGTCGATCGGCTGGCTGGGTACGCCGGGGCGGTGGCGGGCGGTGGCGATGACGACCGGGGTGCGGAATCTGACTCTCGGGTTGTTCTTCGCAGCTGCGGCGTCGCCGACGGTGTTGCTGACTCTGCTCGCCTATGGCCTGGTCATGTGCGGGATGTGCGTTCCTGCCGCGTGGCTGCTCGGGCGCGGTGAACCGGTGCTCGTTCGGTGGGTGTCAGGGGCGCCGGGCGCCGGTGAGCGACGCGTACCCGGTCTCCGCGGGACGGGGCGAGTCGGCGCGGGCGAGGATGCCGGTGACGGCGATGAGGCCGGCGGATCCGATGGCGAGCAGGACGGTCCGGTAGCCGCCGGGTGCGGTGAGCAGTGCCGCTGCGGCGAGTGGGGCGGCGGCTTTGGCGAGGGTGACGAGGGCGGCGAGGGTGCCTGCGATGCCGGCATAGGCGGTGGTGCCGTACCGGTCCGCGAGGAGTTGCGGGGTGGCGAGGCTGGCGATGCCGAAACCGAGCCCGAACACGGTCACGCCGAGGATCGCGCCGATGCGGCTGCTCGCGGCGGTGGGCAGGCTGAACGCGGCGGCGGCCTGCACAGCGAAGATGGCGGCGACGATCCGATGCAGGCGCAGCCGGCGCCCGGCGGCGGTGAGCAGCAGCCGACCGGTGACGGACAGGACACCGAGGAGCCCGGCGACGGTGGCGGCGAAGGTGGCCGGGTGGCCGCGGCTGGTCAGGAAGCCGACGAGGTGCACGGTCATGGTGCCCATGGCGGCGCTGTGGGCGACGAACGCGGTGGCGAGCCACCAGAAGCGGCGGTCGTGGAGTGCGGCTCTCCTGCGGTCGCGGCGCTGGGAGTCCGTGACCCGTCCGCCCGTGCTGGTGGGTGCCGGTGCGCGCTGCACGACCAGCAGATGCAGCGGTACGGCCGTCGCGGCGTAGAGGGCGGCGAGCATGAGCAGGGTGGTACGCCAGCCGTGCCGGTCGGTGAGCCAGCCGGTGAGGGGCATGAAGACGGTGCTGGCGAACCCGGCGACCACGATCATGCCGAGGATCGCTCGGGGCCGGCGGGCGGCGTCGAACCAGGGGACGAGGACGGCGGTGGCCGGCTCGTACAGGGCCATCGCCATCGCCACACCGAGCCCGGCGAAGACCAGGTACAGCTGCCCGACCGTCGTCACGTACGACCAGGCGGCGAGCATGCCGGCGCCGAGGGCGGCGCCGGCGGTCATCAGGGCCCGGCCGCCGTGCCGGTCGAGCAGGCGTCCGACCGGTACGGACATACCCGCCTGCACGAGGATCGCGATGGTCAGCGCGCCGGTCACCGCTGCGGGTGTGGTGTGCAGGTCGGCGACGATCGGGTGCAGCAGGACGGCGAAGGCGTAGTAGAGCGTCCCGTACCCGATGGTCTGGGTCACGGCGAAGGTCGCGACGAGCCACCAGCCGTGGAACACCCGCCGGCCACTGGTGGCCGGCGGGTTCATGGCGCCCATGGGTGTCAGCAGCAGGATCCGGTCTGGCCCTCGGTGGGCTTGTCGCCGAGGGTGATCAGGTTCAGTGGGGCGGTGAGCAGGCCGCCGGCGATCCCGGTGGCGAGCCCCCGCCCGGCCGGCTCAGCGACGGCAGCCGGTGCCGGGGCGCCGCAGCAGCCGCCACCGGCGGCGATGGTGTCGTCACCGTCGACCGGGTTGCTGTTGCAGACGCCGGTCTCGGGCAGATCGAGCTGCACGTCGCGGGCGGCGTCCCAGTCCCCGGCCAGGGCGGCGACCACGGAGCGGGCCTGCTCGTAGCCGGTGGCGAGCAGGAATGTCGGCGCCCGGCCGTAGCTCTTGACGCCGATGGCGAAGTAGCCGGGTTCGGGGTGGGTGAGTTCGTCGATGCCGTGCGGCGGGACGGTGCCGCAGGAGTGCTCGTTCGGGTCGATCAGCGGGGCGAGGGCCCGGGTGGAGCCGAGAATCGGGTCGAGGTCGAGGCGGAGCTCGCCGGTGATCGTGTGGTCGGGCCGGAAACCGGTCGCGGACACGATCCGGTCCACGGTGACCGACTGCTCGCCGTCGGAGACCTTCACCTGGTCGCCGTCGACGACGACGCTCTGCACGGAGAAGCCGGTGATCAGGGTGATGGTGCCGTTCTCGACGTGTGCACGAAGCCGGGAGCCGAGCGCGCCGCGGGCCGGCAGCGCGTCGGCGGACTCCCCGCCGTAGGTGCGCGCCGGGCTGGTCGCCCGGATCGCCCAGGTCACCGCCGTTCCCGGTGCCTGCTCGGCAAGCTCGGCCAGGGCCAGCAGGGTGTTGGCGGCGGAGTGCCCGGCGCCGACGACCAGGGCGTGTTTTCCGGCGAACCGGTCGCGGTCACGGCCGAGCACGTCCGGCAGCGCCGCCTCGACGAAGGTGGCCGCGGTGGTCTCGCCGTGGGCGGGGATACCGGAGGCACCGAGCACGTTCGGGGTGCCCCACGTGCCGGAGGCGTCCACGATTGCTTGGGCGAGGATGTCCTCCCCGTCGGCGAGCCGGACCAGGTACGGGGTCTGCTCGCGGCCGAGGCTGCGAACCCGGTCGAGGCCGAGCCGGGTGACCGCTTGCACGCGGGCGCCGTAGCGGATGTGCGGCTTGATCGCGGGCAGGTCCGCCAGGGGCTGCAGGTAGTCGGCGGCGAGTTGGGCGCCGGTGGGTAGTTTGTCGTCGTCGGGGCGGACCCAGCCGGCGTCGGTCAGCAGCCGGGCGGCGGCCGGATCGATGTTGAACCGCCAGGGTGAGAACAGCCGCACGTGGCCCCACTGCCGGACCGCGGCGGCCGGGCCCTCGCCGGCTTCCAGGACCACGAAGGGCAGGCCGCGTTCGGTCAGGTGGGCGGCGGCGGCGAGACCGACCGGGCCGGCACCGATCACGGCGATGGGCAGTTCGGGGAAGTTGCTGGACACGCGGATGACTCCTGTCGGACGTGACGACGAGTGGACGGGTAGAGCCGGCCGGGGCCGGGCCTCGGCTCGGAGGTGGTCAGCCGCAGCAGCCCTGGCCGTCGGCGATCGCGGTGGTCTTGGCGGCGCTGCCGCAGCAGGCGCTCTCGGCGGTGGCCTCGGCGCTGGTGCCGCAACAGGGGCTGGGGTCCCCGGCCGTCGGCGCGGTGAGGGTGGCTGTGGAGCCGGCACAACAGCCGTCGGCGGCGGGCGCCGCGACAGGGGCAGGGCCGGGAGCGGGTACGGGTGCGCTCATCGCTGTTCTCCTCATCCGTGACGAACACAGCACTGTTTCGATGGATGCTGGATCCGATCGTTATCGAAACCAAGAGTTGCACGCCGCTTCGATAGTTGTCAAACTCGACTCATGTCGAAACCATCCGCCCTCGCCTCCACCCCCGCCGTCGAAGATCAGGCACCGTGCTGCCCGCCGCTGGCGCAGCAGCGCATCGACGCCGGCACCGCGGTGAACCTGTCGGCGGCGTTCAAGGCGCTCGGCGACCCGGTGCGGCTGCAGCTGATGTCGATGATCGCGTCCGCCCCCGACGGCGAGGTGTGCGTCTGCGATCTGACGCCGGCGTTCGAGGTGTCCAGCTCGACCATCTCGCATCACCTCAAGACCCTGCGCGAAGCCGGCCTGGTCGACGCCGAGCGGCGAGCGAGCTGGGTCTACTACCGGCCCCGCCCCGCCCTGATGCGGCAACTCGCCACCCTGCTGACCCCCAACGACTGACCACCGCCATCCGTCCGGCCACGGCCGCGTCTCAGCCTCACCGCGAGGCGGCGGGCCCCGCATACCGGTTCGCAGCGAGCCGCTCAAGGGCCGGATCGAGCGGGACGACGAGGGTCATGTGAAGGTGCAGTCGCCCAGCACCCGCACCAACCCGGGCGGGGTCACCTTCGCGGCATGTCACAGTAGGCCGCCCGATGATCTCTCATCTGCTGTCACCGGATCGTCCGGTGATGGAAGGAGTCGACCATGACGGCGATGGAGCCCGGTTCACCGTGGAGCCCGGCGACGTGGACGCGATGCCGGCAGAACGTCCCGCCATGCTGCGGGCACTGCGGGAGCGGTTCGACGGGTTCGAGGCCCTGCATCTGGTACGCCTGAACCGCAGCCCTTGGTCGACAACCTGCCGCCAGGCGTCACGCTCGGTGGTGCGACGTCGATCAACGACAGCAGCGTGATCGTCGGCTGGCGTTGCCGCGGCGAGTGCTGGCTGGATGAGCGACGGATGTACGGCAACGCATTCATGCTGGTCCCGCAGACCAACTGAGAGCGCGCGGCAGCGGGCGAGACCGGCCGGTCAGGTCAAGCTGATCCGCTGTCCACCGGGGCCGCGCGCTAACGACAACCACGGTCGGGATCCGGCTTCCTCAACTCGTAAGAATCCGCGCCGCCCGGACCATCTACCGTCGGTCTCATGAAGAGACTCACCCTGTCGGTGGTCACGCTGGCATTGGCTCTGGCAGCTTGCGGACGCGCGACCGAACCGGCGGACACCCCCGCTCCCCCACCGGCGACGGCCACGGCCGGCACCGGCAGCGCGGCACCGGCGGGCTCCTCCTCCGCCGCCACGACACCGGCTCAGCAGACTCCCGCCACACTTCGCTTCACCGGTACGACCCTGGAGGGCGCCGCGTTCGACGGCGCGAGCCTGACCGGCAAGCCGGTGGTCTTCTGGTTCTGGGCGCCCTGGTGCCCCAAGTGCCAGGCCGAGGGCCCGGCCGTCGCGAAGATCGCGGAGAAGTACCGCGACCGCGTCACCGTCGTCGGCGTCGCCGGCCTCGACCCCAGCCCGGAGAAGATGAAACAGTTCGTCGACCGCACCGGCACCTCGGGGCTGCCGCAGCTCAACGACACCACCGGCGCCCTCTACAAGCACTTCCGGGTCACCAGCCAGTCGTCGTACCTGTTCATCTCCCCGGACGGCGGCACCGAATCCGCGACCGGGCCCCTCGACGAGGACGAACTGTCCACGCTGATCGAACAGCACCTGCTTTAGATGGACGATCTCACCTTCGCGCTCGCCGCCGGCCTGCTCGCCGCGTTCAACCCGTGCGGCTTCGCGCTGCTCCCGTCGTTCCTGCTGCTGTTGGTGTCCGGCCCCGACGGGGTCCTGCGCGCGCTGCGGCTGTCCGCCGCCATGACCGCCGGCTTCGTCACCGTCTTCGGCGTCGCGGGTGTGCTGATCGGGGTGGTGACCGCCCCGATCCAGCAGCACCTGCCGTGGCTCACCGTGGTCATCGGCGCCGGTCTGGTCCTGCTCGGCGGCTGGCTGCTGTCCGGACGCGAACTACAGATGCCGGTCCCCCGGCTCACCGCCGGCGGCCCCACCGGATCACTGCTCGGTCTGTACGGATACGGCGCCTCGTACGCGGTCGCATCGCTGTCCTGCACCATCGCCCCGTTCCTGGCCGTCACCGGCCTGGTCTCCGGCAGCGGAAACGTGCTCGCCGGGGTGGGTGCCTTCCTCGCGTACGGCGTGGGCATGGGTCTCGTCGTCGGCCTGCTCGCCCTGCTCGCCGCGCTGGCCCAGGACACCGTGGTACGCCGTACCCGCGCGGTGCTCCCCTACGTCTCCCGGGCCAGCGGCGCGCTGCTGCTGCTCGCCGGCGCCTACGTCGTCTACTACGGCTGGTACGAACTCCGTGTCAACGCCGGCGAGAGCGCCGACGATCCCCTCGTGAACACGATCACCGAACTGCCCGGCCACCTCTCGACCCGCCTCGACGCCATCGGCCCCGGCTGGATCGCCGCAGCGTTCGCGCTGACCGCCACGACGGCCCTGCTGCTCCGGGCGAGACGCAACAGAAGAACCGGCGAGCCGCTCGATCAGCAGGGAGAGGCAGCGTCCGATTGCTGAGTTCACCGTGAACGGACGTCATCGGACCAGATCACCATGCCGGGCGGCACAGTCGTCCTGATGGGCGTGTCGACGGTAGCGGCCGGGCCCTCCGCCGCGGCGGCCAGATCCCATCACCCTGAAACCAGGCCCGCAGCGGTACGCCGACGGCTGTCCTCAGTGGGCGACCGCCGTGCGCACCGGTGCGGCAGGGTCGGTCACCGGGCCGGCATCAGGAAACCGAGCCGCGGGTCGGCCATGCCGGGCTCGATCTGGAGAATCTCGGCGTCGACCACCCGGTGGACGACGAAGGGATCCCCGGCGACCCGCCGCTCCAATTGCTCGAGGGAGGTGTTGTGCGCGAGCACCGCCCCGCCGAGGCCGGGCTGGATGCCACCGACGAGAACAAACACCTGATCGTTGAGGCCCTGCTTGATCCATTGCTGATGCGCGGGCATGTGATCCGCTGCGGCGGCCCGGTTCTCGGCGAACCGGAGCAACACGATGAACATCGGTCATCTCTCTCTGTCGGTCACTGCGGGGAATTCTCTGCCGGCCGGAGTTCGGTGGCGAGCCAGTCCTCCAGGCGCTCGACCTCACGGCGTACGAAAACCTCGTCGCCGAAGGCGTTGGCCAGCGTGGCGACGCCTTGACTGAACGCCAGCACGTGCAACGCCTTCTCGTCGGCGGTGCTCGCGTGACCGAGGGCGGTGAACTGCTCGGCGAGCCACCGCCGGAACAGGGTGAACAGCGCGGTCGCCTCGGGCCGCGCCGGGTGACGCAGTTTCGCGAGCTCGGCGGTGAGCGTGCCGACCGGGCAGCCGAAGTCACGGATTTCCGCGCCGTTGGTCAGCACGATCCGGATGAACAGGCGGATCCGCTCCGCCGGATCGGCGGCCCCAGTCTCCCATCGGCGCAACATGCCTCGGGTGGACTCCACCCGGGACTCGATCACCGCGGTGAGGATCTCGTCCTTGGTCCGGAAGTGGTAGTAGAAGTTGCCCCGCGAGATCCCCAGCGCATCAGCGATCGCCGTGAACGACGTGTGCTCGAAACCGTGCTCATAGAACAGCCGGTCGGCCGCCGCGACGATCTGGTCGCGTGTCGGTGTGCTCCGGGCCATTGCTGGGATCCTCCACGTCAAGCCCACGTTCAGGACGCTTGCCCTAAGAGGGGATTCTAGGACGACCGTCCTAGAAGCTGTCAACTCGCCTGTGGGCCGCGACACGGAAGACGGTGCCGTACCGCGACGGTGAACGTGGCCTGCCCGTTCTTGGTAGGCCTGGCGGTGAGCACCGCGCTGCCGGCCTGCTCGCCGAAGCGACCCTGCCGATGGCGTCGACGGCCCGTGCGCTGCTCTACGGCGCGTGCGACGCCTGAGCGAGAACCCAAGATGCGCTCACGACTGGCTGGTCGGCCAGCCTAGGAGGCGGGCCCCGAGAACAGCCGTGTGAAGGGTGAATCGTTGGGTGGGTTCGCCGGGGTGGTATCCGGTGAGGGCTTTGATGCGGTCGAGGCGGTAGGTGACCGCCCGGACGGACAGGTGCATGTGCCGGGCGGTGGCGGTGTAGTTTCCCTGGCTGTCGAAGAGCACGGTGAGTGTCTCCAGGTAGGGCTGGACGCCGCCGCGCGCGTGCAGCAGTGGCCCGAGGACCGTGTCGACCAGGTCGGTGATGGCGTCCCGGTCACGCAGGAGCACCGGGAAGACGAGCAGGTCGGCGGCGCGCAGGACCGGTGTGGTGAATCCGAGCCGCTCGGCGAGGTTCAGGGCGTTGCCGGCCTCCTCCAGCGAGGTGACGATCCCGGTCATGCCGGGGTGGGCCCGGCCGACCGCGATCTGCCAGTTCCCGGCTCCGAGGCGGGTCAGCAGGTGATGGGCGAGTTCGGCGGGCAGACCGCGCAGCCCGCCGGTGCTGATGCAGACCAGTTTGCCGTCACGGTGAATGGTCAGGGTGTTGCCTGCGCCGTAGCGGGCGGCGAGGGCCGCATCGATGTCACGGACGATGGCGTCGGTGAGCGCCGGGCCGACCGCCAGTGCGACGACGTGGGTACCGGACAACCGGATGCCGTAGCGTTGCGCGCGCTCGGCAAGGTGACCCGGATCGGCGCGGCCGGTGAGCAGGTCATCGACGAACATGGTGCGCTGATCGTCGTGGTCAGCGAGGTGCCGGCGGAGGTGGTCCCGGTAGCCGGTGAGGACGGCCTCGAGGGCCTGTGCTGTGGTGTCGAGCAGGTCTGCGGCGCGCGTGTGGACAGCCGACGACGTCTGGCTCGCGGCCGGGAGTTGGCCGGCCCACGCCGCGCGCGCCGCGTCGAGCATGGCCGCGACCACATCGTCGACCGGGTGCGGGCTGTCGGCGGCCCAGCGACCGAGTTCGGTGGCGTGCTGATGGCGCGGGGCACCGGGCGGCAGGCGTAGCAGCGCGGCGCATCCGTCGGTGAGTGATCGCGGGTCAGGGCTCATCCGTCTTTCCTCCGGCCGCTGGTGGCCGTCTCTGTCAGACGCCGACGTCACGGCGGTCGAAGAGGACGACGCCGGCGGCGGCGGTGGTGACGCCGATGCCGGCCAGCAGCAGCAGGTGTGCCGGATTCCAGCCGTCGTGCAGTGGGTCGCCGCCGATGAAGTAGTAGAAGGGCGAGACCCATTTGAGCCCGCTGACACTGTCGGAGATGTTCGACAGGGCGTTGGCCATGTAGGTGGTCACGCCGATGACGCCCGTGACCGCGAGGACGGTGCCCCGTTTGCCGGTGACGGCCCCGGCGAGGAACGCGATGCCGGTGAAACACCAGGCCAGCAGCACCAGGCCGGCGCAGGCGGCGGCGACGTTACCCAACGGTACGTCGATGCCGATGGCGGGGACCAGGATGCTGAGCACGATCCACGGTGCGACCGCGACCAGAGTGATCGCCGTGGCCGCTGCTGTCAGGCGCTGGGTCGCGAAGCCTTTGCGGGACAGCGGGTTGGCCAGCAGTAGTTCCATGCCGCCATCCTCTTCGGGGCGGGCAATGGTGCGTGCTGCCAGAGTCGTGGCGCACATCAGCACCAGCAGCGGGCCGATCAGGGAGAAGACGGTGGCCTGCAGGTAGCCGGCGGGCGACAGCATGTCAGCGATCCCGAGGAAGTCGAGCATGCCCTGTGGCAGAGCGTCCTGCTTGAGTTCGGCGGCGCCCTGGAACTGGCTGTAGAAGCCGGTGTAGACGGCGGTGAACGCGCCGACGCCGGCGGTCCATCCGATGGTGGTGCGACGGTCGTCGCGCCAGGTCTTACGCACCAGCGGCGGCAACATCGCTCGTACCTTCTCCCGTGTAGTAGTAGGACAGGAACGTCTCTTCCAGATCCGGCTCGGCCGACAGCAGGTCGATGACCTCATGCCGGGCGGCGGCCTTGATGAGCGGGTCGAGACGGCCGTCAACCGTGCAGCGCAGCACCGGCCCGGTGACCTCGACCTGGGTGACCCCGGGCAGGCCGGTGAAATCGGCGGCCTCGACGGGATCGGCGAAGTGGATCTCGACGCTGCGCACGGCGCGGCGCCCGAGGGTCTCCACCTTCTCGACCGCGGCGAGCCGCCCGTCCCGGACGATGGCGACCCGATCGGCGGTGGACTGAACCTCCGCGAGCACGTGCGAGGACATGAAAACGGTCTGCCCGTGGTCACGGGCCTCGCGGACCATCGCGAGGAACTCCTGCTGCATCAACGGGTCGAGCCCGCTGGTCGGCTCGTCGAGGATCAACAGGGCCGGCCGGTGCATGAACGCCTGCACGAGCCCGACCTTCTGCTTGTTGCCCTTCGACATCGCCCGGACCGGCCGGGACAGGTCGAGGTCGAGACGCTCGGCCAGGCCGGTGACGGCGGTCCACGGGACACCGCCGCGGGCGTCACCGAAGAACCTCAGCAACTCCTCAGCGGTCTCCCGCCCGGGAAAGGCAAGCTCGCCGGGAAGATAGCCGATCTGCCGGTGCAGAGCCGCCTTGTCCCGGCGGGAATCCATGCCGAGAACGCGGGCATGGCCGCGAGTCGGCCGGAGGAAGTCGAGCAGCAGGCGGATGGTGGTGGTCTTGCCGGCGCCGTTCGGGCCGAGAAAGCCCATCACCTCACCGGCACGAACGTCCAGAGTGAGTTCTTCGATGCCGCGCCGGGGGCCGTAGAACTTGGTCAGGTCCTCGGCCAGCACGGCTGTGTCGCTGGTCATGCCCTACAGCATCCGCGTTCTGCGGGCCGAGGTTCCAGGGATGTTCCCGGACGCCTTCCCACCGCCGTTCTTTCCGGAATCCGGCAATCACCGCGCCCGGCTCACACGCACAGCAGCAGGACATGCTCGCCGCGCATAGCCCGGCCGGCACCGCCCCTTTTCCGTGTCCATCCGCTGTGAGGTGGCACCGTCCGGGCGCCCCGGACGGTCGACGAGCCGCAGACCGTTGCCCTGGACCAGAAGATCACCGACGACGTCACTGGCGGCCGGGCTTCGGGCCGCCAGCCCCAGCAACCGGCCGGCGGCCTCCGAGGAGGTGATGACCGAGGTCGCGCCGCTACGCCGCAGCAGAGGCACGTTCTCCGCCGCCCGGCCCGCGACCGTGATGGTGGCGTCGCCGACGATCGCGGCGTGGCCGTCGTCGGCTGCCTCCCGCGGCGCTGTCCATGGGACATCCGCCGGCAAGGGCTGCGGCACCGGTCGAGAACCCGCCCTGCGAAACTCGATGCTCAGGTTGATTCGAAGCGGGTCGCGGGCGGCTGCTGGTAGACGTCGGGGATGTCGTCGCGGTCGGCGTCGGTGTTCTCGGCGTCGTGGATGCGCCGGTAGGTGCGGTTGCGCAGCCGGAGGATGACGGTGGCCAGCAGAGCAGCTGCCAGCGAGCCGGTCAGCACGGCGACCTTCACGTGATCGTCGCGGTCGCTGCCGATGCCGAACGCGAGCTCCCCGATCAGCAGCGAGACGGTGAACCCGATGCCCGCGAGCACCGCCAGGCCGAACACGTCGATCCAGGCGAACCCGGTGTTCATCTTCGCCCGGGTGAAACGCGTGACCAGCCATGTCGCCGCGGTGATACCGATCGGCTTGCCCACGATCAGCCCCACCAGGATGCCGATCGCGACGGGGTCCGTCAGTGCGGAGCCGAGGCCGTCCAGCCCGCCGACCGCCACTCCGGCGGACATGAAGGCGAAGACCGGCACCGCGACGCCGGCTGAGATCGGCCGGAACCGGTGCTCGAAATGCTCCGCCAGTCCCGGTCCCGCCTCCGGGCCGCCGGCCTTCTGGCTGCGCAGCACCGGCACGGCGAAGCCCAGCAGGACACCGGCGACGGTGGCGTGCACGCCGGAGGCGTGCATCAGGGTCCATGTGGCGAAAGCCAGCGGGAGCAGCAGCCACCACGACCGGACCCGCTTCTGCACCAGGACCGTGAACACCGCCAGCGGCACCAGGGTGGCCAGCAGGGGAACCACCGACAGGTCCTCGGTGTAGAAGACCGCGATGATGACGATGGCGAGCAGGTCGTCCACGACCGCCAGGGTGAGCAGGAAGGTCCGCATGGCGTGCGGCAGGCACCGGCCGATCACCGCGAGGACCGCCAGGGCGAAAGCGATGTCGGTGGCGGTCGGGATCGCCCACCCTTTGACGGCTCCGCCGGCCGAGCCGACGTTGATCGCCAGGTAGAGCAGGGCGGGCACGATCACCCCACCGACGGCGGCGGCGATCGGGACCGCGGCACGGCGCGGGTCCCGCAGATCGCCGGCGACGAACTCGCGTTTCAGTTCGAGACCGGCGACGAAGAAGAAGATCGCGAGCAGTCCGTCGGCCGCCCACGTGGCCAGCGACAGATCCAGATGAAGCGCATGCGGGCCGACCGTGAACCCGCGCAGCGTCTCATAGCTGTCGCCCCACGGCGAGTTCGCCCAGATCAGGGCGAGAACCGCACCGGCGAGCAACAGGATGCCGCCGATGGTCTCCTTACGGAGGATGTCGCCGATCCGGCGTGCTTCCGGCCACGATCCGCGGCCGAACAGGGTGGGGTTGCGCGGCGGCGTCATGGCTGCTCCAGTTTTCGGGGTCGGGTCGGACGTTGCCGACCAGACTTCCCGGCGCACCTGCGGACAACCCTACCGGCCACGGATCGCCGGCGCCCGACATGGCGCCGAACGTGACCGAGGCAACGACCGACGACACCGCCGGCCGGCGTGATCAAGTACCGCCGCAGTGCATCGATGGAGTACGGTCAGCGACAGGTGTGCCGGGAAGTCTGGTCGGCGGTCATATCCGCACGACCGCAGAAGGATCTCCCGATGAGTCGACCCGCGCTGCGCGCTACCGGCCTCACCAAACGGTACGGGCGGCTGACCGCCCTCGACGATCTGACCCTCGACGTACCCGCCGGTGAGGTCTTCGGGTTCCTCGGCCCGAACGGCGCCGGCAAGTCCACCACCATCCGGCTGCTGCTCGGCCTCGCTCGCCCCACCGCCGGGCAGGCCTGGATCTTCGGCGTGGCCGCCTCCGACGTGGTCCGCGCGCACTCCCAGCTGGCGTACGTACCCGCCGATGTCGCGTTGTGGCCACAGCTGACCGGCGCGGAGATCCTGCACCTGCAGGCACGGACCGGCCCCGGCACCGATGAGGCGTATCGCGACGAACTCGTCGAACGGTTCGCCCTCGATCCGTCGAAACCCGCTCGCACCTATTCGACCGGCAACCGGCAGAAGGTCGCGCTGATCGCCGCGTTCGCCACCCGGGCGCCGCTGCTGGTGCTCGACGAGCCGACCAGCGGACTCGACCCGCTGATGGAACGCGAGTTCCGTACCGCCGTGGGTGCGGCCCGAGACCGTGGGCAGACCGTCTTCCTCAGCTCCCACCAGCTCTCCGAGGTGGAGGCGGTCTGCGACCGGGTCGGCATCCTGCGCGCGGGCCGGCTCGCCGACGTCGCCACCATCCAGGGCCTACGGGGCCTGCACCGCTCCGAGGTGACCGTCTCCTACGCCGGAGCCGAGCCGGTGTTGTCGGCGATCCCCGGCGTCGAGGCCGTCGACGCTCCCGGCGAGGGGCGGCTACGGTTCACCCTGACCGGTCCGCCGGCTCCCGCGTTGCGGGCACTGGCCGGCGCCGACGTCACCGCGATGACCGTCCGGGAGCCGAGCCTCGAGGAGATCTTCCTCGACTACTACGGCACGGAGTCGGCCCGATGAGCGCCGGCGTCATCTCCCCCGCATCCGTTGCCCGGCCACACGCCGCGCACGCACCCGGGCGAGCTGTCACCGTGCTGGCGATCCGGCAGATTCGCCGTGGCGGGCTGATCGTCGTGGTCCTGCTCGCCGGGCTCACCGCGCTGGTCGCGGCCACCTACGGCCGGGTCATGGCCGACCCCGCCGCGGTCGGGAGCATGCAGGCGCTCGCCGGGAACCCCGCCATCCGTACCCTGTTCGGCGAGCCCGCCGGCCTCGACACCGCGGGCGGATTCACCGTGTGGCGGGTCGGCACCTTCCTGGCGGTGCTGCTGGGCACGTGGGCGATCCTGGCGACCACCCGGATCACCCGCGGCGAGGAGGACACCGGCCGGTGGGACATGCTGCTGGCCGGACGCCTCCCGCTGCGGGCGGTCCTGGCTCGGCACCTGGCCGCCGTCGCGATCGTGCCGGTCGCCGCCGGAACGGGGATCGCCGCCGTGCTCGTCGCCTCCGGAACGCCGGCTCGCGGAGCACTGGTGCACGGTGCCGGCACGGCCCTTCTCGGCCTGTTCTTCGTGGCGGTGGCCGCGTGCACCGCACAGATCCTCCCCGCCCGCGCACCCGCGACCGGCCTCGCGGTCGCGGTCCTCGGTTCCGGCCTGCTGGCCCGCATGGTCGGCGACGGGGTCACCGAGCTCGGCCGGCTGCGCTGGCTGTCGCCGTTCGGGCTGCTCGCGCTCAGCGGCCCCTACCTCCAGGACCGTGTCCTTCCCCTGCTGCTCCTGCTCGCCGCCACGCTGGTGGTCACGGCCGCGGCGCTCGCGGCGGCGGGCAGGCGAGAGGTACGCGGTGGGCTCGTCACCTTCGCCTCCGGCCGTGACGCCCGGCTGACGCTCCTCGCCGGCGTGGAGACGTTCGCCGTCCGCCGGGTGCTGCGGCCGTTGACCGGCTGGACCATCGGTGTCGGGGCCTACTACCTGCTCATCGGTTTGACAGCCGTGTCCATCACCGGCTTCCTGGCCGGCAATCCGGCATTGGCGGACGGGGCCGCCGAGGCCGGCTTCGCGGAGGTGGGCAGCGTCGCCGGGCTCACCGCGACCCTGTTCGCCATCCTCGCGATGCCTGCCGGCGGCTTCATCGCGGTACGGATGGGCGCCTTCGTCACCGCCGAGACCGACCGGCTGCTGGTGACGCTCGCGGCCGGCCCGGTCAGCCGGACCCGGTTGATCGGCGCGGAGATCACCGCCACCACCGGCGCCGCCGTCACCCTGGTCACGGCAGCCGGGCTCGCCACCTGGGCCGGGGTCACCGTGACAGGCGGCGACCTCAGCCTGGCCGGCGCGCTCAGCGGCGTGTGGAACATTCTGCCGATCGTGCTGCTCAGCCTCGGCGCCGCCGTCTTCGCCGCCGGCTGGGCGCCCCGCCTGGTATCCCTCATCGGCGGCCTCCCGGCCACCGGCGGCTTCCTCCTGCTGGTCATCGCCGACAGCGTCGCCGCACCCGGCGGGGTACGCGACCTGTCACCGTTCGCACACCTCGCCCCCGTGCCACTCAGCGAACCCGCCTGGACGGCGTCCACGGTGATGCTGGTGGCGGCCGCGGCGCTCACCGTCGTGGGTGTCGCCGGCTATCGACGGCGGGATCTCGGGTCGTGAACGACCGGAAGCCGGCGGCGGTCCTTCTCCTGCGCCGCCGGCGGATCAGTCTCGTCTGCGGCTGTCTCTGCTCCGCACTCGCCGCTTCCATCATGGCCGTTCCACTGCCCTACCACGCCATCGTCGCGGCAGCGGCCCTCGGCATCGTCTTCGCTGTGTGGATCATCCTGCTCTCGCACCGACGCTGACGGTGCCGGGCGCCCGCCACGACCTCACTCAAGAGCAGCTCGCTGAGCTGGTAGGGGTCACCCGCAAGGCCATCGACACGGTCGAGACCGGCAGGTTCGTTCCCTCGACCGTGCTCGCACCGAGACTTGCGCGCGCCCTGCACATCCGGGTCGAGGAACTCTTCTACCTGGCAGAGGAGGAGTGAACACCGCGCAGTGGCTCTTTGCCGATGCCCAGTCAGGCACGGCGTGGCACGATCCGTTCGTGACCGATGGCGCCGTGCGACCCTCGCTTCTCCGCCATGCCGGGAAACCGGCTTCGTGGCGGCGCGCCGTGCGGGCGTTGCTGGCCGCGGCGTGGGTGGTGTGGCTGGTGTCGAGTTGGTGGGCCGCGCCACGAGAGACGGATCTCGCGCGTGCGAGAGCCGATGTGGCGGCCGGGCGTGTGCAGTCGTACCAGCGGGGCGACACCTGGAGCGATGCCACCAGCTTCTCCTGGAATCGTCACGCCTCGTTGCGGTCGTGGGGCACCGATGGGCCGCTTCTGGTCTGGAGGACGACGGATGGACGTCTCCACTACACGGTTACCGACGTCGTCTCCGGCACGGAGCCCGACGAACCGGGGGTCGGTCTCACACCGATGCCACCCCTGGCGAGGGAACTGGACGCCGCCGGCGTCGAGAGAAGCGACCCGATCGGCCCGCTGACGTCGCTGACGGCCGTCAGCACCGTGCTGATCATCGTCTTCCTGGCGATTCTGCGCTTCGGGCCCGTACCGGTGGCCGGTACCCGCTGGTTCTGGTTCTGGCTGGTCGTCGGCGTACCCCTGGGCTTCGGCTTCGTGTACTGGCTCCTGCGTGAGCGCCCATGGACATCGGCCGCCGGCACGATCGCGGACGCGGCCGGCGACGTACGGCGACGCTGGTACGTCGGATTCGCCATCTCCTTCGTCGCCACGCTCGGCGGTTCACTGCTCGCCTACGGCCTGCATCGGCTGCTGGGGGAATGGATGATCCCCTCCACCCTGATCAGCTGACTCCCGGTTGACTCCTGCCCGGCCGCGCTTTCCCATCCCGATGATCAACTTGTGGCCGAACGGGCCTGCCCCGCTCAGCGAAGCTTCTCTACCCTGAAGCGATGGGTCAGGACGTGGTCTCGGTGCATCCGCCACCGCCGACGGTGCGGGTCGCGATCGCTCTTCAGTTCGCATTGGTGGCGACGTTGACATCGATGGCGGCGGTGGCCGTCGCTGAGGCGGTCCACTACGACTCGCTGATCGATCAGGCCGCGCGAGTGGTCGGCGCCAGTCCCGCCGACGTTGCGGTGGAACGTTCCGGCAATGTGTCGGCGGCCCTGTTCACCACGGTCGCGGCATTGCTGTTGGCCACGTGGCTCGGCGTCACCGCCTGGCGGATGCGCCGCCGGAGCAACATCGCCCGGATTCTGGCCCTGGTCGGGCTCGGTGCACCGCTGGCTCTCGGTGTCCTGGCGTGCTTGGCCGGCGGACTGATCGGTGTCGTTCTCGCTGGAGCACTCCTGTCGTCCCCAGCGGGAGTCGAGCCTGAGGAGGCGGATTCCACGGCATGGGGCGGTGAGGCGCTCTTCGAGGAGATCGATCGCCTGTCCGGTACCGGATGGTCTCTCGCCTTCGACGCGGCCGGCTCGATCACTTTGCTTCTGGGATTGCTGCTGACGGTAGCCACCGGCGTCTTGCTGTTGGTCCGCGGTTCAAGCCACTACTTCCGCCCGGAACCGCCGATTGCCGTTCACACTCATCCGGGGTACGCGCCAGGACCGTTCGTCCCCTACCCGTATCCGGCTACGCCGTTCGGGAACGCCTTGCCGCCGCGACCGCACGATCCGGGGAAGCCCGGCTCTTCGTCGTCGCAGTGATCGATACCGCTGGCTCACTCCCCAGGAAACGCTCGCCGTACGATCGCATGGTGAACCTCGACCGGCTGAGTCCGCGAACCCGACGAGTCACGGCACCACGCCGAGTACTCATCAGCCTCGATGGGCTCCTCCGAGATGTCGGTTCGCGTTGCCGGCCGCCGAAAGAGTTCGCTTCCATCGGTCACCTCGCCGTATGGTCCGGCACCTCGCGCCCCTACGTCACGGAGGAGTAGCAGGACACGTTCGTCGTCGACGGTGGGGTGCATGAACTGGAAGGTGGTACCGGAGGCGCCTCCCTCGTGCTCGCCGGACTCCCGCTGCGCGCGTTGCACAACCACGGTGACGAGCCGGTGGTCGTCGTCCTGTTCCGCCGGCCCTGATCCCGAACAGACCTGGCGCGGCCGGTGACGTTTTGCCGGCGCCCGACATCTCGCCGATACGATCAACCGGCAGGCGAAGATCACATGGAGGTTCGTCACCGATGCGGCTCTCCGCGAAGGAAGCCCGGCGCCGGTTCGCCGCCGCGCGGGTCGCCCGCCTGGCCACCGTTTCGGCGGACGGGACACCACACCTGGTGCCGGTCACCTTCGCCGTCGTGGGTGAGCTGATCGTGTTCGCCGTCGACCACAAGCCGAAGAGCACCACCCGGCTGCGGCGGCTCGACAACATCGCCGCACAGCCGCGGGTGTGTCTGCTGGTCGACGTCTACGACGACGACTGGTCGCGGCTCTGGTGGGTCCGCGCCGACGGCACCGCGCGCATCCTGGACACCGACGACGCGGCGGTGGACGCGCTCGTGGCGCGTTACCCGGCTTACGCGGAGCGCCGGCCACGTGGCCCGGTCGTGTCGATCGAGGTGAGTGGCTGGACGGGCTGGGCCGCAGTCGAGTCTTGAGAACGCGGAGACACCACCCCGCCCTACGACGGTCGACGGCGATCCGGGCCTCGTCCGCCTGCCACGTCACGCGTAGCTCCACCCCGCCAACCCGCCGCCCCCCGCGAGGGCGAGGGCGGTGACGAACAGCTTGCTGTCGGTGTACGAGCCCGTCGGCCGGGTACCGCTCCAGTCCAGCCTGTCCAGGCCGGCTCGTCCGCCGCGGTGCATGCCGCTGCTGAGGTAGATCAGCCGTCGCGGTCGCCGGATCAGGGCGGTGAGCAGGTATGGCGCGCCGCTGTAGACCCCGCGTTGTGGATGACCACGTCGGCGGAGCCCAGCCGGTTGACCCGGGCGGCCACGTCACGCGTCTGGCCCACGTCCGCCAGATCTCCGACGACTGCCGCAGCGCCGCGATCGACGAGATCTTTCACCGCGGCCAGCCGCTCGGTGCTGCGCCTGTGCACGATGACCTCGTGCCCTCCGCGGAGAAGAGTTTCCGCGGTGGCCCTGCCCAGCCCGTCGGCCGAACCGGTGATGAAGACGCGAGCCATGGTCCTGTTTCCGGTTCGTGTGCATAGGGGTCTATCGCTGCGATGCGGCAGGTGTGCTTTCGTTGGTGGCGGCCCAGGACGCGAGCAGTGTGAGGGCCTGCGCGGTCGGCGAGCCCGGTTCGGCGGCGTAGATCGTCATCGCGGCGCCGTCCTCGGCCCGCAGGTCCATCGTCTCGTAGGCCAGTTCGAGGTTGCCGACGACCTGGTGATGGAACGTCTTGATGCCGGTGCCGTGGGTGCGGACGTTGTGGGCGCTCCAGCGCCGGCGGAAGTCCTCGCTGCGGGTGGAGAGTTCCCCGACCAGGTCGTGCAGGCCTTTGTCGTGCGGGTCCTTGCCGGCGGCGGTGCGCAGGTTCGCCACGGTCATGTCGGCGGCGAGGTTCCAGTCGGGGAAGAAGCGGTGCGCGGCGCTGTCGAGGAAGGTGAACCGCCCGAAGTTGGGTACGCCGGTGACGTTGGTGTAGACGTCGCTGTACATGGCCCGGCCGAGCAGGTTGGCGGCGAGCAGGTCCTGCCGGTTGTTCCCCACGATCGCCGGAGCGGTGATCGTGTCGAGCGTCCACTGCAGGCTGGGTCGTACCGTCCACTGCTTGGGCCTGCGGGTGGGCCGCACCAGCGCGCTGGTGCCGCTGGCCTCCTGCGCCAGGCGCATGAGATGGGCTCGTTCCGCCTCGTCGAGTCGCAGGGCACGGGCGATCGCCTCGAGCACCCCGGCGGAGACACCGGCCAGCGATCCGCGTTCCAGCTTCGCGTAGTACTCGACGCTCATGCCGGCCAGCGCGGCCACCTCACTGCGGCGCAGCCCGGGCACCCGGCGCTGTCCGCCGGCCGGCAGACCGGCCTGCTCCGGGCTGATCTTCGCCCGGCGGGTGGTGAGGAAGTCGGCGACCTCGGCACGGTTGTTCATGCCTTCGACGGTACGACGCAGACCGCTGACCTGGAATGTACTGCTGGTACACCCCTCGGTGACGACTTCCTCGTACCGCTGGACACGTGTCAGGAACGTCTCAGCTCGCGGCTCTCCCAGAAGAGTCGTTCCACGAGGTCGAGGTCGACACCGGCAACCCCGACCGCGACGTCGCCGACACCTCGCGGTCGCCGTCGTGGTCACCGTTCCCGTCAACCGGCCGGCTCATCGCCGGCGGCCGAGGACACGCCGTCATCCCGTACATCGGCCACCGATGTTCGCGGGCCGGCGACGGTCGTGTCAGCGCACGCCTTTGGTAGCCGCCGTCTCCGGTCGCTCGCCGGAGCCGCAGCGAGCTGTGGTCATGCCGGGTCCGGATGGCGGCCCAGCGGCAGGCGGATGCAGACGGTGGTGCCGGTGGGCTGTTCGGGGCGCAGGGCGATGCTGCCGCCGTGCAACCGCACGATGGTACGGGTCCGGCTGAGCCCGAGGCCGCTGCCCGGAGTGCCGTGGTGACGGACGTTGCTGGCGCGGTAGAAGCGGTCGAAGACACGGTCACGTTCGCCGGGCGGGGTGCCGATACCGGTGTCGGTGATGCACAGTTCAGCCCAGCCGCCGCCGGCTTCCAGGCTGACATGGATGTCGGCGCCGGCGGGGCTGTATTTGAGGGCGTTGGAGAGCACATCGTCGAGGACCTGACGGAGCCGGTCGCCGTCGCCGTGGGCCGGGACCGGGCCGGGCAGGTCGGCGCGCAGTTGCACACCGCCGCCGGCGGCGCCCAGGCGCAGCGCGGCGACGGCGTCGGCGGCGATCGCCGCCAGGTCGACGGGTTCGGCTGCGAGCTGCTGGTGGCCGGATTCGAGGGCGGCGAGGTCGAGCAGGGTGTCGACGATGTGCTGAAGCGCGCCGGTGTTGCGGGCGACGGTGGCCAGCATCTGCTGTTGTTCCTCGTCGAGGGTGACGGCCTCCTCGGTGAGCATGGTGACGTTGGCCAGGATCGACGTCAGCGGGGTGCGCAGTTCGTGGCCGACGAGGTCGAGGAAGTCGTCCTGCGAGCGGGTGAGTTGCCGGGCGAGTTCCTCGGCGCGGCGCAGGGCGACGTACACGCCGATCTGCGCGGCCACGCCGTCGAGGAGGACGGTGAGCAACTCCTGATCGACTTCGGGTGCGCCGGCGTAGCAGGTGAGCACTCCGAGCAGGGTGTCGCCGTCACGGACCGGTACCGCCAGGACGGTACGGATGCCGTGGCGTACACACAGGTCGACGCGTTGCTGCTCGTTCTCGCTGGTCAGGTGGACGTACCGGGTGATGTCGGGGACCCACAGCGGCTGGCCGGACTGCCAGACCCGGCCGGTGACACCGCGGTCACGGACGGGGGTGTGCCCGAAGAAGCCCTCCGGGCCGTCGCCGGTGTCGCTGTGGTGCCCGACCGCCTGCAGCCGGTCGGTGGTCTCGTCGATGAGGAACAGTTCGGCGCTGGGCCAGCCGAGAGCGGTGGTCACGGCGCGCGTGACGGCCGGGGCCGCCTCGGTGATCGACGTGGCGGCCCGTAGGGCCTGCTCGACGTCGCGGCGGCAGGTGTTGAAGCGCTCCGCGCGGCGCAGCGCGGTGACCTCGTGCGCGACGACGACCGCGCCGAGCCGCCGGCCGTCACGGTTCTCGATCGGCTGTGCCGTCGTGGCGAAGGTTCGGCTGCGCTGGCCGGGCAGTTGCGCCACGATGTCCAGATCGGTGAGGTGTTCGCCACGCAAGGCCCGCATCAGCGGGGTCTGGTCCCACTCCAAGGGCCGCATCTGGGCGTCGTACAGGAAGGTCGGGACGACGGCCGGGAGGTCGTCGGGCACCGGACCGGTCTCGGGGCGTCCCTGGATGCGGCGCAGGGCCGGGTTCATCAGGATCACCCGGCCGGTGTCGTCGCAGGCGATCACGCCCACGGTCAGGCTGTTGAGCAGCGCCGTGAGGAAGCTGGCGTGCCGTTCCGCGGTGGCCTCGGCCGCTGCTTGCGCCGACAGGTCGGTCAGGAACACGCACACCAGTGCGCCCGCCGCCCCGTGGACCACCGACAGTGACGCGCGCGTCCTGAGCCGGTGCCCGTCGCGGTGGCGCACGCTGAGTTCACGGACCAGCGGGCGGGCCGGTTCGGCGGCGAAGAGGCGCTGCAGGGCCGGCCGGGTGGTCTCACCGTCGTAGTCGGGCAGGACGGTGTCCTCGATGTGCCGGCAGCAGATCTGCGCGGCGGTGTATCCCAGGAGCCGTTCCGCGGCCCGGTTGAAGCCGCGGATGATCCCGCCGGTGTCCACGGCGACGAAGGCCTCCTGCACGCTGTCCAGCAGCGCGGCGCCGTCGAGCATCGGCGTGGTGGCGGCTGCCCGGCCGTCCCATCCCACGGATGCGGTGAGCAGACCGGCGATGTCCAGCAGCGCGAGCTCGTGCACCTCCTGCCAGCGCCGCGGGCGGGTGTCGAAGACGGTGATCGCGCCGAGCGGGCGGCCGACGCCGTCGTGTACCGGCACGGCCATGAACGCCCGGACGCCGCGGTGAGCGATCGGGTGCTCACGCAGGTGCTCGTCGGCGTCCTGGGACAGATCGGCGGCGTGGAGCGCCTGGTCGGCGCAGACCACGTGGCCGGCGAGGGATTCGGTGAGAGATCCGTCGTCGTGGGAGATCAGAGCGGGTGACAGCCCGTACGCGCCGAGCCGCTGCACCCGGTCCTCGCCGGCCAGGCAGATCGTGGCCATCGGCGCGTCCAGCGAGTGCGCCGCCAGCCGGGCGATGTCGTCCAGGGACAGCCCCATCGCGGGCAGCAGTCGGGAAGCCCGTCGCACCGCTGCCAGCCGGCCGGGGTCTCTCAACATCGTTTCGTTCTGTGCCAGCACGTCCACCCATCCCATCTCACAAAGTGACGCGCCTTATGCCCTTTTTAGGGGTTTTTGATACATGGGAACGCCGCCATGCTCAGTCCGTCATGGCCACCGAGGGCACGATGGCCGTGTGACCGCCGGGCCGATCGAGCAACGCGTGCGCACGCGCGAGGAGTTCCTTGTTGGCGAACGGTTTGCCGAGGTAGTCGTCGGCGCCGGCCCGCCGCGCAGCCTCCTGCTCTGCCGGATACTGCCGCACGGACAGCAGCAGGATCGGCACGTGCCGCGTGTGCGCCGCGGCGCGCAACCGCCGGCAGACGACGAGACCGTCCATGCCCGGTAGAGCCGGATTCATGACCAGCAGATCGGGAGGCGTCTGCAGCGCGCAATCGAGCGCCTCCCGCCCGTCACCGGTGACCCGGACAGCGTGGCCGTCGCGCCGGAAGATCCGCTCGAGGATGTCCTTGATGTCCGGCACGTTCTCGGCGATCAGCACATCGGCCATGGAGCCTCCAGAGATTCGAAAAGCCTTGCGGAGTACGGCAGGAGCAGTGTCCTTTCAGGGCTGCGGCGGCATGCGTGGCAGCCGGATGACGAAGGTCGTTCCGGTGACCTCCGGTTCCGCCAGACCGATGGAGCCGTCGTGGCGTTCGATGATGGTGCGGGTGATGACCAGTCCGAGCCCGGTACCGGGGATACGGCGCTGCACGGCGGTGGAGGCCCGGTAGAAGCGGCGGAACAGGTGGGGCCGGTCCGCGGCCGGGATCCCGATCCCGGTGTCGGCGACGGTCCAGACGATCCCGTCGCGGTCGGTGGCCTCTGCCGTGACCGTGATGGTGCCACCGGCCGGGGTGTACTTGATCGCGTTCGACAGCAGGTTGTCGGCGACCTGTCGCAGCCGTCCCGGATCAGCGCGCATGTCCAGACGAGGCGGGACGTGCACCAGGAGGACCTGTTTCTTGTCGTCGGCGGCCGCCGTGGCCGCGTCGACGGCCTCCCGGATGATCATGCACAGGTCGGTGTCGACCGGCCGCAGGACCAGGTGCCCGGATTCCAGCCGGGCCAGGTCGAGCAGGTCCTCGGCCATCACGCTCAACCGCTGGGCGCTACGGGTGATCGTGCGCAGCTGAGCCCGCTGCTCGTCGGCACTGAACGTCGCCAGATCCTCCTCGAGGACGCTGGAAGCGCCGGTGATCACCGCCAGCGGGTTGCGCAGCTCGTGGGTGACCATGGCGAGGAACTCGTCCTTGGTCCTGGCCAGTTCGACGGTGAGCTCCTCGGCCCGGCGCCGTTCCAGGTACTGCCCGATCCGGGCGGCGATGCCGGTCAGCAGGGCCGTGAGGGTGTCCTCGGGATCCTCGGTACGGTCGCCGTAGACACACAACGCGCCGAGGATGGTCCCGCCGGTGGACACCGGCACCCCCACCGCGACGTGCAGGCCGATGCGGGCGGCGGCGCGACTGCGGAACGAGGTGGTGTCGGCCGCCAGGTCGGTGATCCAGACCGGCTGCCCCCGCTGATACACCCGTCCCGGCAGCCCGACGCCGGATTCGAGTTCATCGACGGCGAACGGCCCGAGGCTGAGCTCCGGCGCCTGGTGGCGGGCGACACAGGAGAGCAGCTGCCGGTGCTCGTCGGCTTCCCACAGTTCGACGACCGGCCAGCCCATCCGCTCCCCCACGGCCTGGACCACGCCGACCGCGGCGGCGGCGCTGCTGCCGGCTTCCAGCAGGCCACGGGACACGGCAGCCTCCACGTCGGTGAACCGGCTGACCCGCTGGGCGGTGGTGACGTCCTGCACGAACGCGTGGAACACCAGGCCGGCCCCCTCGTCGGTGACCGCGAGAGTCATCTCGATCGGGAACTCATGTCCGTCACGATGCACCGCACACAGTTGCAGGCGCTGACCGAGCAGCCGTCCCGATCCCCCGGCGGCGAGCCGGGCCAGCGCATCGCGATGCCGGCGCCGGAACCGCACCGGAATGATCAGCTTCGCCAGATCCTCGCCGCACACCTGCTCGAAGGAGAACCCGAACGTCGCCCGCGCAGCGGGATTCCACGCCCTGACCTGCCCGGCGGTGTCGATCGCCACGTAGGCCTGCGAAAGGACCGCCAGAAGCCGTCGCGGATCACCGAGCACCCGGTCCCCGCAGAAGACGGGGTCATGTGCCACCGGCATCGCCGCACCTCCTTCCTTCTACCGCCGCAGCCGCCATGGCATGACGCCGGTCGAACGAGGCCGTCGGCCCGACCTTCGCCGCTCCGCCGGCGCATGGACGGCGGACACGGCCCCGCGACAGAGGTGCGACTACACCGGAACGGGCCGTCTCGGGCTCCGGCACGGCGGGTCGCGACAGACGACTCGGCTTCAGCATGAACCTCGCCGACGTTCCGGGGATCGATTTCGCCGGTAAGTAGCGCGCACGGCGCCCACGGGCACGCCTCACGCCTCCGACACGGAACCCGGAAGGGTGACGATGAAACGAGTGCCGTCATGATCGCCGGCGGTTCGGCGGTGCTCGGACCACCGTGGACGACGGCCCGGACGGTTTTCCCGACGATCAGTCGATGGCGTCGAGGGGTGCCTGGTTGTCGGACTCCGGCAGTTCGGTGTCGGAGCGGGCCGGGGCCGGGCTGATCCACTGGGCGAGCAGCACGGTGGCGTCGTCCTGCAGGCAGTCGTCCTGACGGTCGAGGATGGCGTGGACCAGCCGGCGGGTGGTCTCCGGCAACGGCAGCTGGTCGGCGATGGCCTTGACCGTGAAGTCGACGAGCCGGTCGATGCCGAACGGCTCACCGTCGCGGTCCCGGGCCTCGATGATGCCGTCGGTGTAGAGCAGCACGTGATCGCCGGGTTCGAGGGCCTCCTCCACCACGACCGGCGACCGGTGGTGACCGAGCGAGACCGGCAGTGCCGTCGGGGTCGGCAGCACCTTGACTGCTTTGCCCTGGCGGATCACCACACCGCTGGGATGCCCGGCGGAGATCACCCGCAGCATCCCGGTGCACTGGTCGAGCTCGGCGAGCACCGCGGTGATCAGACCCCATCTGTCATGTTCCTGCACCGCGCGGTCGATGTGGTGGTACGTGCCGATCAGGTCCAGGCCGGCCCGGCGGGCGTTGCGGTAGGCCGCCAGCGCGAGCGACGCCAGCATGACCGCCCGCATCCCGCCGGACGAGCCGTGCCCGACGGCGTCGAACAGCGCCAGATGCGCGATGTCGCCGTTGACGGCGTAGTCGAAGGCGTCACCGCCGACGTCATAGCACGGCTCCAGCACCCCGCTGATCATCAGATGGCCGGTGGAGAACGTCAGCGGCGGCAACTGGGCACGCAGCATCTCCGCCGCCAACAGCATGGGCTCCCGGCGGCGCAACCGCTCGATCGTGTCGCTGTAGAAGTCGCGCGTGACGACCAACTCGGCCAGCAGCGCCGCGACCGTCGCGCAGTCCTCCACGGTCGACTCCCCGACGGGGCCGGCCAGGACGACCTCCAGGGCACCGAGGCGTTCAGCGCCGTTGATCAGCGGCACCCACACCCGGACACCGTCGGCTTCGGCGTCGCTCACGCAGGCGGTGACCGTGGAGAACGCGCGGCCCGCGAGAGTTCCGTCGATCATGAACCCGTCACGGGCCGGAGCGTCCCCGGCGAGCAGGGGCAGGAGCTCACGCTGCCGGTGATCCACCAGGTAGATGATCATGGCGGTGGCGCCGACGAGCGGGGCGGCCCGCATCGCCATCTGCGGAAGGTCATCCGGCCGGGCGTGATGCGACTGCCGCAACAGCCGGACCAGGGCCTCGATCCCACTCACACCGAACCCTCCTCACCTCGGACGCCACAGGCAGTGTGGCGCACCCGGGCCGGACACGACAGCGCACGGCGGTGTAGATCACCCCAGCCGACCGCATCGTACGCATCACGTCACCGCAGACGGCTCAGGGATCAGCTGCCGCAGCCGATGAGTGGAGGTGTGGGATCAGTTGTTTCTGCTCGGCAACCTGATCATCATGGTCGCGTATGCCGCGATCCTGGTCGCGATCACGGTTCCCCTCGTCCGGGCAGGGCAGGTGCGCAGCAACAAGCTCGCCGCCGCCACCGCACTGATCTTCTTCAGTTGCTCCGTCGGACACGGCCTGCACGCCTGGATGATCTACCAGGACCTCATGCGCGCCACCTCGGGGACGATGCCGATGCGGCACGGCAGCGTACCCTGGCCGTCGGTCGTCTGGGACCTGTTCACCGCCACGGCCGGCATCTACTACTGGACACTGCGCCGCGGCTACAAGGTGCTGCTCGGCAAAGGCGCCATCTACGTCGATCCGTGGGGACAGCGCCGGCTCGCTGAGGCCGACGCCCGCGAACGTGCGGCCCGCACCGCGGCGGAGGAACACCGGGCCACCCTCGCCGCGCTCGTCGACAGTCTCGACGAGGCGATCATCGGCGCCACTCCCGACGGCACCATCACCGCCTGGAACCACGGCGCGGAACGCCTGTTCGGCTGGACCGCCGCTGAAGTCATCGGGAGACCGGCGACGCTGCTGGCCGACCGCGAATCCGCAACGGCCGAACAGAGCGACGTCATCGACCGGATCCATGGCGGCGAGCGCAACATCACCTACGAAGCCCGCCGCCGCCACAAGGACGGCTCCCGCCTGGACATCGCCTTCATGGTGTCCGCGATCGAGGACCACACCGGCGCCGTCATCGGCATCTCCGCGGTCGGACGCGACATCACCGCCGCCAAGGAGGCCGCCGAACGGCAACGCGCGCTGCAGGAACGCACCGACCAGGCGCAGCGCATGGAGAGCCTGGGCAACCTCGCCGGCGGGGTGGCCCACGACTTCAACAACATCCTGGCCATCATCGGCAACTACACCGAGTTCGCCCGTGAGCAGAGCACCGACCCCGCCGTGCGCGCCGACCTGCGCCAGGTGCAGGCAGCCACCGAACGGGCCACCAACCTGACCAGTCAGCTGCTCACGTTCACCCGCGGCGACACCATCCAGCCTCGCGATGTCGACCTCAACACCGCGATCGCCGAGGTCTCGGCGATGCTGGAACGCACCATCGGCGAGCACATCACGCTGATCACCCGGCCCGCCGGTCAGCCGGTGACGGTGCACGCCGACCCCGGCCAGATCCAGCAGGTACTGCTCAATCTGGCCATCAACGCCCGCGACGCCATGCCCGACGGCGGCACCCTCGTCATCGAGGCCGGCGTCCACACCCTCGACAGCGAGGACACCACCACGGCCCCACCGCTGCCGGCCGGCGCCTACGCGCGCCTGCTCGTCAGTGACACCGGTTGCGGTATCCCCGCCGATGTGGCCGCGCACATCTTCGAGCCCTTCTACACCACCAAACCGCGCGGCCAGGGCACCGGACTGGGCCTGGCAACCGTCTACGGCATCATCACCGAAGCCGGCGGCAGCATCACCCTGTACTCGGAACCCGACGTCGGCACCACCTTCCGTATCCACCTGCCGCTGCGTACCTCACCCGCGGACACGAACGCGGCACGGCAGGACGCCCCCGCCCTACCGCCGGACGGCGCCGGCCGCACGGTCCTGGTCGTCGAGGACGAACCCGCCCTCGCCCGGATCGTGGCCCGGATCCTCACCGACGGCGGATACCATGCCCTGGTCGCGAACAACGGCCCCGAGGCCCTCGATCTCGCCGCCGAGCACCACTGCGACCTCGTCCTCACGGACGTGATCATGCCGCAGATGTCCGGTCGCCAGCTCGCCCAGCGACTTCACGAGCAGCGACCGGGACTGCCCGTCGTCTACATGTCCGGCTACAGCAACGGGCTGCTCGGCACCACCCACATCCTCGACGCCGACGTCGCCTTCATCGAGAAACCGTTCACCGCCCAGCAGCTACTTCACAAGATCGCAGATCAACTGGTGGGTACGCCGACGACACCGGTCCGCGACGGGTCGCAGGTATGACACCCGCGGGAATGAGACGATCGGCCCTCGGCTGAACGGCTGCAGGACCTCTCCCGCGAGGACGTTGTCGGCACCAGGCCCCTGCCGCGGCCGGGATCACCGCCGGACGGCAGGCATCGCGGCGCTGACCAGGAAAGCGGGATCTGCCGGTTTCATCCGCTCGTGTGGGTAGCCGGGCGGTTCACCGTTCACCCCGCTGAAGGGTCACGATCGCCGTACACCGGAGGGGTAGACATGAACCTCGAATTCCTGCGCCCGCCACCAAGCACTCCGGGACCGCGGGTGTCGGTCTACCTGGACGCCACCCTGCTCGCCGACGACCCGTCGTCGACCGACATGCTCTGGATCGCCCTGGACGATCCGAGCCTCGTCGCGCTCGACGACCACGTGCGGCGCGAGGCCGGCGTCACCGATCCGCGGAAGGTCCGGGCCGACGCCGCCACCGCCGCCGGCTAGCTCGAACCGGCGCACCGCCGGCCGATCCCCGATCAGGCCGGCTCCGGGCTCGGCCTATCCTGCTCCTGCCATGAGTGACGACAATGTGATCCTCAGCCTCACCGCTGCCGTCGAGGCACGACCGGACGATCCGACGCTGCGCCTGCTCCTCGGCGGGGTCCTGGTCGACGCCGGCCGTGCCGTCGAGGCGCTCGCGCAGGCCGGGCTGGTGCTGGCCCATGACCCCGGCAACGTGGCGGCGCAGGCGCTGATGCAGCGCGCCCTGAACGCGAACGCGCCGGCTGCCGCCGACACCGGCGCGGCGCCGCCCGACGAGCCCCAGCCCTCGTCGCAGGAGAAGGCCGACCCGCTGGCCGCCTACGAGGAGGAACTCTCCCCCGTCGTGCCGCCCCGCTACGCCGTGCCGGAGAAGGCGGCCGGCCCCGTGCCGGCCGGCGGGCCGCTCGAGCCGGCCTCCGGCGAGGACGATCGCCGATTCGATGTCGAGTCGTCCGGCCTGCGGCTCGCCGACGTCGGGGGCATGGCCGACGTCAAGGAGCGGCTGGAACTGGCGTTCCTGGGCCCGATGCGCAACCCCGAGCTGCGCAGACTGTACGGGAAGAGCCTGCGTGGCGGCCTGATGCTCTACGGCCCGCCGGGCTGTGGCAAGACGTTCATCGCCCGGGCGGTCGCCGGTGAACTCGGCGCCCGGTTCATGTCGCTGTCGATCGTCGACGTGCTCGACATGTGGCTGGGCAACTCCGAGCGCAACCTGCACGAGCTGTTCCAGACGGCCCGGCGCAACGCCCCGTGCGTGCTGTTCCTCGACGAGGTCGACGCGCTCGGCCAGAAGCGGTCGCACACCAACTCCAGCTCGATGCGGACGGTCGGCAACCAGCTGCTCGCCGAACTGGACGGCGTCGACAGCGACAACGAGGGTGTGTTCGTGCTCGCCGCGACCAACACGCCCTGGCAGGTCGACCCGGCGCTGCGCCGCCCGGGGCGCCTCGACCGGATGGTGCTGGTGCTCCCGCCGGACGCCGACGCCCGCGAGACGATCATCGACCGCAACCTGCGGGACCGTCCGATAGCCGGCATCGACCTGCCGAAGCTCGTCGCCGAGACCGAGGACTTCTCCGGTGCCGACCTGACCCACCTGTGCGAGTCGGCGGCCGAGTACGCGATGGCCGACTCCATCCGCAGCGGGAAGGTCCGGATGATCGAGCAGCGCGACTTCGCCCGGGCGCTCAAGCAGGTCCGGCCGTCCACCGGTCCCTGGTTCACCACCGCCCGCAACGTCGCCATGTTCGCCAACGAGGGCGGCGCCTACGACGACCTCATCGCGTACCTGAGGAAGCGGAAGTTGCTGCGGTGAGCGCGCCCGACGAGTTCGGCGCACGGATCTCCCACCTGCTCGCCGCGGGACGGCCGGACGACGCGGCGCGGCTGGCCGAGCGGCGGCTGGCCGAAGAGCCCGACGACGTGAACGCGCTCGTGCTCCTGAGCGCCTGCCGGCACGCCGCCGGCCGGCTCCCCGACGCGCTGCAAGCCGCCGAACGCGCCGTGGAACTGGCGCCGGACCATCCCATCGCGCACCGGCAGGCCGCCCTGGCGCTGATGCAGACCGGGCGCGCGAAGGAGGCGGTCCAGGAGGCGACCATCGCCCGGGACCTGCTGCCACTCGACCCGTACAGCGAGATGGCGCTGGTCTACGCCCTGCTGGAGAGCGGCGGCACCGCCAACATCGTGGCGGCCCGGAAAGCCGCCGTCCGGGCCCGGAACCTCGCACCGGACGACCCCATGACGTACGTGGCCGAGGGTGACACCCATCGCCGGATGGCCCGATTCGACGCGGCCCGGCAGTCGTACGAGCAGGCGCTGGCCCTGGCTCCCGACGATCCCGTGGCGCTGTACTCGGTGGCCGAGCTGGACGCGGACCGCGGACGGGCGTTCCGCGCGGCGCCCGCCCTGGCCGCCACCCTCGCCGCCACGCCGGCCGACCCGAACGTCGTCCGGGTCGCGGCCCGCAGCGCTCGCGGGGCCCTCTGGCTGGTCACCGACGTGGCAAGCTTGATCCTGGTGATCGCGTCGGTGACCACCACCCTGCTGCGCGCCGAGGTCGCCGGCCCGGCCGGTGTCGCGGCCGGCCTGGCGATCGCCGCCGGGGGCATCGCGTGCGCCGCAGCGTTTCTCCGGTGGCGGCTCCGGGCGCTGACCGGGCCGACGCGCATGCTGATCCGGCAGAACCTGCACCGCCCCGCCTTCGCCCTGGCGGTGCTACGGCTCGCCGTGACGGCGATCGCCGCGCTGCTGTTCGCCGTCGACCCGGCCCCCGACGTGGCGGGCGGCGTCAAGATCTTCGCCATGCCGGCGACGGCCGTGCCGTTCCTCCTGCTCCTGCTGCGGGCACGCAACTGGTTCGCCATCGAGGCCAACATGCTGCTCCGCCGCGGCTGGTTCGGCGTCGTGGGCGGCCGTGGCGCCGAGCGGGCGCCGAACCCTCCACACGGATGAACGGCTGGCTGAGCTTGTCGTTTCAACCTCCGGCTCCAGCGCGGCGTCGCTGCGGACAAGGTCGGTGCGTCATCAAGGGTGACCACAGTGCGGCAGATCAGTGAGTTGATCTCGTAAGGGTGTAGCTGCTCGGCTCGGTTGCGTGAGTGCAGCTGAAGATTTGACGGCAGCCGTTCAGCCGAAGGCAGTGGTGATTGCCGCGGGTGAGTGGCTGGGAAGGGCCTTGGAGCCGGTCGGCTTCCGATGGATACCGAGCCGGATGCGATTGGAGCGCCGCGTCGGGGCCCTTGTACAGCGGGTTCACCTGCAGGCCGGCGGGTACGGTCATCCGGCTCACCGCCGACCGTCTGCCCAGCCGCGGCGAGCCGAAGCCGCTCTGGCTGTGGTGGCCCAAGGCCGACACCACCGATGCTGATGTCGACCGATGCCGGCAGGCGTTCCTGCGCCGCTTCGACATCGAGCACACCTTCCGGCTGCTGAAACAGACGCTCGGCTGGACGGTTCCGCGGCTGCGCGAGCCGGCCGCCGCCGATCGCTGGACCTGGCCGCGCATACTCAGCTGCGTATCGCCCGGCCCCTCGCGCAGGACCTACGCCGACCCTGGGAACGCCCGATGAGGCCGGAGCGGCTCACCCCGGCCCGGGTGCGGCGGGGGTCTCGGAACCTCCGCGCGACCAGCGCCTTGCCAGCGCGTGCACCTCAACTCAGCCGACCTGGCCCCGGACGCCCGTCCGGCTCCCGCAACCGACAGCCCGCGACCCGCCACGACGTGGGACTCATCCTGGTCACCGGCCAGGCACACCAGCGGCCGACTCATCACCAGAGGTGCACGAAGCCCCGCCGGCCTGGTTGAACGACAAGCTCAGCGGCCAAGCCACACCTCGGGTCCGCGGATGCGCAGGATGCGCCCTCCGGAGCTGTTGAAATTTGCTTGGTCAGGCAGACGGTTACGTTCCAGCCGCCAGACACATAGTTTTCCCGGCACTCCGCCGCATGCGCTGGAGAACTGCTCAAGCCGACAAGGGCCGCCGTTGTCAGCACCAGGCTCATGGCCCATGCTCCGGCTCGTCGTACGCCGATCATTCGCTGTCCTTTGCTCGAAATCGATCGAGCATAATCGATTGAAAGGGCCGCCGGCTGTCCCGCAGACTACGGCCGGCCCGGTGGACCTCGATGCGAAGACCGGCGTCGACCGCGAGCCCTCCCCCGGTCTGGCACCCGCCGCGGTCAGCGGCTCACCTCACCGGCCGGCCCGCGTCACACGGTGAGTGGGCTGGTCCCGGAGGCCGGCTGGACGTCGGCAGGTTCCAGGTCACCCCGTAATCGCACGTACCGGACGGGGTGGCGCCACCGGCCGTGCTCGTAGGCCTCGTCCACCGCGATCTCGGCCACCTGGAGTGGCTCGACCGGTGTGTAGCCGACCGGCTCACGCCGGTCGACCTGCCCGGACCAGGCCGCCGGCAGCGGATTGCGCCACGGATGGCCGACCGCGGCGGACAGCACGCCCGCCAGCTCGCTGCGCTGTGCGGGTGAGAGTGGGGTGGTCCGGCCGACGTACTGCAGGCGGCCGCAGTCGGTGAATCGGCCCAGCAGGAGCACGGCCGGATCGTGCCGGCTGCCGAGCACTCCCCCGATGACGGCTTCCGTGGTGGCGTGCCGCTTCCACTTCCACCAACCCGGCCCGTGCGGACTGTATCGGCTCGCGAGATCCTTGATGATCACGCCTTCGGCCCCGGTGACGTGGAATTCGTCGAACCACGATCGTGCTTCGCCGGGATCTCGGGTGGCCGGGCAGAGGGTGAGACCGGGAGGCTGGTCGACGAGCAGCTCTTCGAGGAGCATGCGCCGCTCCAGCAGCGGCCGGCTCACGATCTCGACGCCGTCGACCTCGAGGAGGTCGAAGACGACATAGGTGGCCGGGCGGGCGCGGACTTCGGCGTCGAGGCGTCGGCCTGCGGTGATACGGCGGTGGAGTGCTGAGAACGATGTCCGGCCGGCCTCGTCGTCCCAGATGATCACCTCCCCGTCGAGGACGACATCGGGCAGCAGCGCGGCGCCGACGTTCCCGATCACGTCCGGGAAGTAGCCGGTGACGATCTTCCGTTGCCTCGACTGCAACTGGATCCGATCGCCATGGGCGAAGCAGAGCAGCCGCCAGCCGTCGAACTTGATCTCGTACTGCGGGGTGCCGCGGGTGCGCGGCGCCAGCAGGTCCCGGACTGTGGCGGCCCGCATCGGCTCGATGGGTGGTGTGAGCAGGATCCGCCCCCGTCCGGATTGATCGTCTGGACGGTATCGGTGCAGGCGGCAGCCCTGCGGCGGAATGGCGAATCCCGTCCCGATCGAGATGCCCGGTCGCTGCTCCCCCCGTGGCGAGGCAGCCCGGCACGGGCCTCGGTGACGGGGCTGTGCCGGCGACCGCTCCCGCCGGTGCGGGAGGGGGCACCGCCCGGCTCGACGCCGGTCTGCGGCTGAGCGTGCCGCCGGACACCGCGGCCGGCACCTACACCGGCACGCTGACCCCGACCGCCGGGCGACGGCCGCTCTCGCCACGGACCGGGAGCGGAAACGGCCGTGCCGGCACACGGCAGGAATCGGGCCCGTCGATTCCGGCGTCCTCGGATTCACTCGGGTCCGTGACATTCTCAACACATCAGCAATTGAGCATGTAAATGAAACATCCGACGGGTGGATCAATGCCGCGGCGGCATATTGCATCTGCGCCATGAATCGGTAAATTGATTGACGGTCATGACTCAGAGCGCTCGTCGGGCGAGCATCGCGTCGGAACGGGAGTGCGTTGTCGAACCCCACTGAAAGCGCCGCGACACGCACGCGACCGGCCCCGCACGCTGCCGATCCTCCCGTGCCGCCGGCGCCGGCCACACAGCCCGGGTCCTGGCGTTTCGGCTCGGTGGAATGGCTGGCGCTTCTGCTTCTCCTTCTCGTCGTGTTCCGCGATCCCCTCGCCGATACCGTCTCCGACCCCCGCCTGCAGACGTGGACCACGGTGTTCGTCTCCGTACTGGTGCAGGCGATGCCGTTCCTGGTCTTCGGTGTCGTGCTGTCCGCCGTGATCGCCGTCTTCGTACCCCGGTCGTTCTGGGCCAGGGCCCTGCCGCGGCATCCCGCCGCGGCCGTGCCCGCCGCCGGCCTGGCCGGAGTGATCCTGCCCGGATGCGAATGCGGCAGCGTGCCGATCGCCGGCTCGCTGATCCGCCGGGGCGTCACACCCGCCGCAGCCCTGGCCTTCCTGCTGGCGGCACCGGCGATCAACCCGATCGTCCTGACCGCGACCGCGGTCGCCTTCCCCGGCAACCCGGAGATGGTGGCCGCGCGGGCCGCCGCCAGCCTGACCGTCGCGATCGCGATGGGCTGGCTGTGGCTGCGCCTGGGCAAGAGCGAATGGATCCGCCTGCCACGCCGGTCCGATCTCGACGACAGCTCACGGGCCCGGGCGTTCTGGGCAGCCTGCCGGCACGACGTCATGCACGCCGGCGGCTTCCTGGTCATCGGAGCGGCGGCCGCCGCGACCATCAACGTGGTCGTGCCCGAGTCATGGCTGCAGGGACTCGCCGCCGATCCGGTCCTGTCCGTGCTGGTCCTGGCCACGCTGGCCGTCCTTCTGTCGATCTGCAGCGAGGCCGACGCGTTCGTCGCCGCGTCCCTGTCGCAGTTCTCGTTGACGTCCCGGCTGGTGTTCCTGGTGGTGGGCCCGATGGTCGATCTCAAGCTGATCTCGATGCAGGCCGGGGTGTTCGGCCGGCGGTTCGCCTCCCGGTTCGCGCCGGTCACCTTCGTGACGGCCGTCGTGGTCGGCACCGGCGTCGGGGTGGTGCTCTGGTGAACCGCCGAGCACAAGCGATCGTGCTGACGTTGCTCGGCGGGGCGATCCTCAAGGCCAGCCTCACCGACGTCTACCTGCGCTACGTCAAGGAGGGCCTGCGGCCGTTCCTCATCGTGGCCGGCGTCATGCTGCTGGCAGCCGCCGTCATGACCCTCTACTACGATCTGCGTACCGGTACGGCCGGCGACGGCGACCCCGGCCACGCCCATCACGAGCCACGCGTCGGATGGCTGCTGATCCTGCCGGCGCTCGGCTTGGTGCTGATCACGCCCCCGGCGCTCGGCGCGTACGCCGCCGGCCAGTCCGGCACCGCCCTCGCCGCCGTCCCCGCCGATTCGGAGTTCGCGCCCCTGCCCCCGGGCGATCCCGTGCCGCTCAGCCTGATGGACTACGCGTCCCGGGCGGTGTTCGACGACGGCCACACCCTTGCCGGTCGCCGGGTTCGGCTCATCGGCTTCGTCACCGCGGGCCCGGACGGGCAGCCGATGCTGGCCCGGATGGTGCTGGCGTGCTGCGCGGCGGACGGCCGCCCGATCAAGGTGGGGCTGACCGGCGACGTCCGGGTCGACGCGCCCGCGGACACCTGGGTCCAGGTGGTCGGGACCTACCACGACCGGGTGGTGAAGGATCCCGTCAACAAAGCCGACGTGCCGTACCTCGCGGTGACGAGTTGGCAGAAGACGACCGCGCCCCGGCAGACGTACGAATGACCGCCACGAGTCAGGCCCGCGGTCTCGCCCTCGTCAGTCTGGCCGTCGCGTTCGCCGCGACCGGCGCCCTGGTGATCGGGGGCGGCCCCGCCGAATCCGAGCCGGCCACGCCGGGCGGACGGGTGACCGCGGCGGCCGCCTGGCCGGCAGCGCGGGTCAGCACGATCGACGACCTGCCGCTGCGGCCCCTGCTCTTCCTCGACACGGCCACGGTGGTGGGCACCGCGCCCAGCGAGGACGATCGATTCCTTCGGCTCCTGCTACGAGCCGCGGCCGGCGAGCCACGGGAGTTGCGCCGAATGGCCACGGCGGGCAGTCCCCGCTTCGAGAACCTGACCGCGGCCGGTGACGATGTCGTCTGGACCGAGTTCGCCGACGGCAGGCCACCGGAGATCTGGGCCGCGAGCATCGGCGCCGGCGGACCCGCCCGGCGTCTCACCGCCGACACCGGCGCCGTGCTGTTCCACGGCAGCGAGTACGACCTGGTGCATCATGACGGCCGGGTGTACTGGACCACCGCGCCGGAGGACGGCGCCGCCTCCACGGAGATCCGGTCGGTGTCGTTGCGCGGCGGTCCCGTCCGGGTCGACCGGCTACCGGGCGAATGGACGATGGCGGCATGGCCGTGGCTCGACGACGGCGCCAGCGGCGGCGCCGGCGCCACCCTGCTCCGGAACATGAGCACCGGCCGTGAGATCACGGTGCCCACCACCGCCGGGGAGTTCGCGGCATGCAGTCCCACCTGGTGCCGCGTCATGGTGACCGGCGATGACGGCCTGTCCCGCATCGACCTGATGCGGCCCGACGGGTCGGACCGCATCGACCTGATGCGGCCCGACGGGTCGGAGCGCCGGCGGATCGCCGGCGGGACCGCTCGCACGGCTGTTCCCGACGTCGCCGTCCTCGACCGTTTCGAGATCCTCGCCGGACCCGGTCCCCGATCCGGCACCGCCGCCCTGCTCGTCCACGACATCCGCACCGGGGAGACCCTCGAACTGGACGCCGCCGCGAACGACACACAGAGCCGCGGTGGCCTGGTGTGGTGGTACTCCACCAGCACGGGGGCGGCCCGGTGGCACGTCGTCGACCTGCGTACCGCCTGAGTAGGCCGCACGCGCCTTCGCTTCGATGCGCCCCGGGACGGTGCCGGCCGCGATGACGATCCGACACGTGCTCGTGAACGTGTCGTTGCCGGCGACGTCCACCGTCGTCGGCCCGCTGTCTGCCCGGTAGGTGATCAGTTGCCGGATCGCCGTGATCTTCCGGGCTGCCCGGCGCGGGCCTGCCCGGATCTACGCGGCCGTGCCGGCGGATCGGCCGGGGCGTCGACCTGGCCGCCGGCGCTGGAGAAGACCACCGGAGCGACGGCGGGACGCGCGGGTTCCGCCGGCGGCCAGGTCGACGCCACCATCGCGGTTCCACTGACCGGCGCCGTCGGGGAGACGTGATCCAGCATCTGCTGAGCCTGGTCGGCATCGATGCCGCGGCCCGGGTCGATGCGCACACCCGCGGCATCGGCCAGATCCTCGACATCGTGGCTGGTCACGACCGCGGGCCCGACCATGCTGAGCCGACGGGCGAACTCCTGCACACTGATCATCTTTCGCTTCCTCCACCTCATGAAACAACATGGCCGACGACGCCGTGCGGCCACCGGTGATCCGCTCATGGCAGGCAGGGTGTATTCATACCCACCGGCAAGGCGGACAGCCGGCCGGCGCAGCGCGACCGCTCAAGATCACAGCGGCAGGCCGCCGGCCCATCCCGCCCCCACAGCGGAGCACTGATCTCGTCGCCACCGCCCTCGCTCACCTCGAGGGCCGCAATCCAGGCCCGGGCGTCATCGGCGGCACAGCCGACCAGGTCACTGCGAGTCTGATGCGCCTGATGGACCGCGGCCGCACAAGCCTACTCGGTGCCCCGGGAACGAGCGCATCCGGTGGCAACGACAGGCGGCCGAGTCGTCGAAGCCGATGACGAAGCGTCCGTAGTAGAAGCCGGATTCCGTGGCGCACCGGACGAGCGGTACCCGCCACGACCGGCGGTGCGGTGCTCAGATCACCAGGCCGCGGCGGTACGCGTACACCACGGCCTGTACCCGGTCGCGCAGGCCGAGTTCGGTGAGGATGCGGGACAGGTACGTCTTGACCGTCTCGTGGCTGATCACCAGCGCCACGGCGATCTCGCTGTGGCACAGGCCCTCCGCGATGAGCCGGAGCACTCACGCGGCGTCAGCGCGCCGCCGTCCGGGGCGCCCCGAGCCGGGCGGATGCGTGCCGCGTATCTGCCCACCAGCTGCCGGGTGACCTCCGGGGCCAGCAGCGCGGCGCCCGTCGCGACCGTACGGATGCCGCCCAGCAGCTCGGTCGGCTCACGGCGCTCGGTGCGGCGCACCACCCACCGGTGGACGGCCACGCCCAGCACCACCGTCACCGCGCCGATCGGAGCCGGAGCCGGAGCCGGAGCCTATCCGACCTTGAGGGCCGAGGTGAGCTGTGCACGGCGGGTGATGCCGAGTTTCGGGTAGATGCGGTACAGGTGTGAGCTGACGGTGCGATGTGACAGGAACAGGCGCTCGGCGATCTCGCGGTTGGTCAGCCCCGTCGCCGCCATGCCGGCGATCTGCATCTCCTGCGGCGACAGCCGTTCCCGTGCCGACGACACCCGTCGCCGGCTCTGCTCGCCCGCCGCGCGCAGTTCGGCGCGGGCCATGTCCGCCCACGGTCCGGCTCCGAGCGTGTCGAACGTGTCGCGTGCCCTCCGCAGCAGGTTCCGGGCGTCCTGGGTCTGACGCCGGCGCCGGAGTTGCCGGGCGAGGTGCAGCTGGAGCCGGGCCCGGTACACCGGCCAGCGGCCCAATTCCCCGCCGAGCGCCTCGATCCCGCCCATGGTCGCGTCGTCGGAGGTCACGACCGCCGCGTACTGGGCGGCCAGCACGAGGATCGGCGCACCGACCCGGTCGGCCAGATCCGGCAGTTCGGCGATCAGGGTACGGGCCTCGTCGAGGCGGCCCGCGGCGAGAGCCGCGTCGAGCAGGTCCGGCACCAGCCACCAGCGCATGTACCGGTGGTAGCTGGGGTCGGCGGGGTCGAACGTCTGCGCCAGAACGGTGTAGGCGTCGTGGGCGTCGTCGCGGAACAGGTACACCAGCCCGCGGGCCTGTGCCAGAGCGACCTGGATGTAGCGCATGCCGTCGGCGAGAGGGCTGGCCGCGACCTGGTCCAACAGCGTCGTCGCCTGGTCCAGGTCGCCGCGCATCGCGGTGATCGTGGCGATGCTGGTCTGCGCGGCGACGGAGTAGAAGGCCTCGCCGGTCTCCTGTGCGAGCGCCCGGGCCTCGGTCAGTTCCGCATGTGCGAGGTCCCACTGGCCGAGCCACAGCCGGCCCCAGTTGCTGCCGCCGAGCAGCCGGGCCAGCACTCCGAGCCGGCCCTGGGCGCGCGCGTCGGCGGCGGCGACATCGATGCAGGCGGAGCTCCGGGCGAAGTCGCCGAGAACGAGCGCCGCGCTGCCCAGGAAGCGCATCGCGTCCGGGCCGGACCCGGCCTGACCGGCTCTCGTGGCCTGCCGTAGCCGCCGCAGCACCTCCCGCCCACGCTCCTCCGGAACCGTGTAGGCCAGGATCGCCAGCGCCTGCGGGTCGTCCGGGTGCGGTGCGGCCACGTCGACGAGTGCGGCCACCTTCTTTCTGGCCTCGGCGGTCTCCGGGCCGGTCGCCTGGAAGAAGCACCGCGACGCGGCACGCCACAGCAGTTGCATGCTCACGTCGGGGTGGCCGGCCTGGTGCGCGGCGGCGGCGATGTCGGTCAGGTCGCGCACGCGTTGCAGCGGGTCGCGGTATCGCGGGTAGCGCACCACTTCCATGACGTTGGTGAGCCGGGCCTGCTCGACCGGTCCGAGCCCGATCAGGTCGCTGCTGGCGAGCAACTGCTCGACCTCGTGCCGGGCGCCCATCTCGCTGGCCAGTTCGGCCGCCCGCAGCAGCAGCGACCGGGCTGTCCCGGAGTCGTCGGTCAGCTCACCCGCCCGGCGCAGGGCCGCGACCGCCGACATCGTCGCTCCCCGGGCCCGGGCCCGCTCGGCATAGCGTTCGAGCTGCCCGGCCAAGGGCTCGTCGGTGCCGATCGTGGCGGCGGCCAGGTGCCACAACCGGCGGTCGGGGAAGCCGGTGAGCTGTCCGGCGAGCGCACGGTGGGCGCCCAGACGATCCGCCACCGATGCCCGTTGGTAGACCGCCGAGCGCATGAGCGGGTGCTTGAACCGCAGGGATGCTCCCGTGACCTCGATGAGGCCGGCGTCGATCGCCTCCTGCGCGTCATCCAGGCCGACAGGCGTGCCGGCGATGTCGGTCGCGGCAGCGAGCAGCCGGCGCAGATCACAGGTCGTGTCGGCGGCCAGCACCGACAGCAGGGCGGTCGTACGCGGGGTGAGGGCCTCGGCGCGGGCAGCAAAGGCAGCCTCCAGCCGGCGGTTCATCGGTAGAGCCTGGTCGACGGGCCCGCCCGGCGGCTGCCCTGTCACGGTCTTCGGCAGTTCGACCAGCGCGAGGGGGTTGCCGGCGGCCTCGGTGAGCAGCCGTCGCCGTACCGCGTGGGACAACTGCGGCGCCCGCGCGTCCAGGAGGGCCGCCGCGTCGGTGCCGGCGAGCCGGCCCAGTTCGATGTCGGGCAGGCCGGAGCGGCGCTGTGGGTCGTCCAGCGCCACGGTGCGGGTGGCGCCGACCACGAGGACCGGTTCGGTGGCCACCCGCCGTGCCAGGAATGCCAGCACGTCGCCGCTGGCGCGGTCGAACCAGTGCAGGTCGTCGAGGATCAGCGCCACCGGCCGGTCGGTGGCGCTCTCGGTGACCAGTTCGAGGACGGCGAGGGCGACGGCGAACACATCCGGTTCGCCGTCCTCCAGCCCGACGGCTGTCCGTAGTGCAGAGCGGTGTGCCGGTGGCAGAACGTCGATGCCGCCGAAGAGCGGGTACAGGAGCTGGTGGACGGCGGCGTAGGGCAGCTGTGACTCGCTCTCCGCCCCGACCGACCGGAGGACCCGCATGCGCTGCCGCGACGCCGATCGCTCCAGGCAGTCGAGCAGCACGGTCTTGCCGATCCCCGGCTCGCCTCGGATGACAAGCGCCCCACCACAGCCCGCGGCCGCATCGGTCAGAAGCCGGTCCAACAACGCGAGTTCCGCGTCCCGTCCGTACAGGGGCAGGTCCTCGGCAGGCACGCGGTCATTCTGCCATCACGCCTCGGTACGCCCGGCTGCCGCGGGCGCGGCGCCGTCAGACCGTCAGCTCGGCCGGTGTTCCCGGCGTCAACCAGTGCAACCGTTCGCCAAGGTCGCCGTGTTCACCGGCGAAGTGGCGTTCCACTGTCTCGCGTCCCTGCGAGAAGTGTTGCCAGCCCTCGTAGTGGACCGGTATGGCGGTCGCCGGCCGGATCCGGCGGCATACCCGCAGGGCCTGCCGGGCGGTCATGGAGTAGTACAGCGGGCCGGTGACGGGGAACCGGACGGCGCCGAGATGCAGCAGCGCGGTGCCGATGTCGAAGCGGCGGGCCACTTCGCGGACGCCGCGGAACAGGACGGTGTCACCGGAGATCCAGAGTGCGCCGCGTTCCTGTCCGGGCCATTGCAGGACGAAACCGATGACCGCTCCGGCGATCGGCCGGCTGAGAGGTGGGCCGTGCCGGGCGGGGGTCGCGGTGACCGTCACGGTGGGCCGGCCGGTGGCACGTAGTTCGGTGGTCGCCCACGGGCGCAGGCCCTCGCCGTGGCCGAGGCGCCGGACGGCGGCGACCGTGGTGATCACCGTGCCGGCGCCGGGGAGCATCGTGCGGCCGGCGACGTCCAGGTTGTCGCCGTGGTGGTCGTGGCTGAGCAGTACCGCGTCGACCGGTGGCAGGTCGGACAGCGATACGGCCGGGCCGGTGGTCTTGCGGGAGGAGGTGCCCCAGCCGAAGGCGTACCGCCGGCCGGGCGGGTCGAAGGTCGGGTCGGTCAGGATCCGCCATCCGCCGATCTCGAGCAGCGCGGTCGGTCCGCCGATGTGGGTGATGCGGATCTGGGTCATGGCATGGCTCCACGATTCTGGAGAGGAAGGGCGAATGGCGCACGACCGGGCAGCGCAGCGGTACGGCGGCGCATCGGTGCAGACCGGGTGCGCCGCCGTACCGCTGCGGTGGGTGTCACCTCGCCGGTGTCCGCGCGTGGCGCAGGGCCCAGTCGAGGACCTCGTCGGCGACGCGCTGCCAGCCCTGGTAGGCGGGCAGCAGGTGCGGGAAGCCGTCGTACACCTTGACCTCGGTCACCGTGCCGGACCTGTAGTGGTCGGCGTTGGAGCGCTGGATCGCCGGAGGCATGATGTGGTCCTCGCTGCCGGAGACGAACAGCAGGGGCGCGCGGTCGTTGTTGCGGTAGTCGACCCAGGTGTCCTGGTGGCCGGGCTGGAAGTTGGCCAGGACGCTGCCCCAGAGGATGCCGCCGTTGGCGGGGATCGCGTACCGCTTCCAGAGCGCCTCGGATTCCTCGGGCGTGAACGTGTTGGTGAACGCGTAGGTCCACTCCTCGAGGGAGAGCGGCACCGTCCTGTGCCGGTTGGCCGGGTTCTTGAGCACCGGGAAGGTGGACTTGACCTGGGAGAGCGGCACCACCCGTACGCCTTCGGTGGGTGCGGAGTTCATCGCGACGCCGACGGCGCCGTAGCCGTGGTCGAGCAGGATCTGGGTGAACGCGCCGCCGGCGGAGTGGCCGACGAGGATCGGCGGGGACGGCAGTGCGGCGATGACGGACTCGAGATGCTCGATGATCTTCGGGACGGTGACGTTCAGGATCGGGGTCGGGTCGGCGTTGAGGGCTTCCACTTCCACCTCGAAGCCGGGGTAGGCGGGGGTGAGGACCCGGTAGCCCTTGTTCTCGTAGTGTGCCTTCCATCCCTCCCAGCTGCGCGGGGTGACCCAGAAGCCGTGGATCAGGACGATGGTGTCGGGGGCGTGGGGCTCGGTGCTCATGTCTGCTCCTGGGGTGTGATCGCGGTCAGGCGTCGAGGAAGGTGAGAAGGTCGGTGGCGAGCCGGGTCTTGTGCGTGTCGGTGATGCCGTGCGGTGCGCCGGGGTAGACGATCAGCTCGGCGCCCTTGATCAGGCCGGCGGAGGCCTTGCCGCCGACCTCGAACGGCACGACCTGGTCGTCGTCGCCGTGGATGACCAGCGTCGGCACGTCGAACGCGGCGAGGTCGTCGCGGAAGTCGGTGGCGGAGAACGCGGCGATGCACTCGTAGGCGTTACGGTGCCCGGCCTGCATGCTCTGCAGCCAGAAGGCGTCCCGGATGCCCTGCGACACGTTGGCGCCGGGCCGGTTGTGGCCGAAGAACGGCCCGTCGGCGAGGTCCCTGTAGAGCTGGGAGCGGTCGGCGAGGGACCCGGCACGGATGCCGTCGAAGACCTCGATCGGTACGCCGCCCGGGTTGTCCGGCGTCCGCAGCATGAGCGGCGGCACCGCGGAGACCAGGACCGCCTGGGCGACACGGGCGGTGCTGTGGCGGCCGATGTAGCGGGCGACCTCCCCGCCTCCGGTGGAGAACCCGACGAGGGTGGCGTCGTGCAGGTCGAGTTCCTCGATGAGGGTGGCGAGGTCGTCGGCGTAGGTGTCCATCTCGTTGCCGTGCCACGTCTGGGTCGAGCGTCCGTGCCCGCGGCGGTCGTGGGCGATGACGCGGTAGCCGTGCTCGGCGAGGAACAGCGCCTGTGCCTCCCAGCTGTCGGAGTTGAGCGGCCAGCCGTGGCTCAGCACGACCGGGCGGCCGGATCCCCAGTCCTTGTAGAAGATCTGCGCGCCGTCGGCGGTGGTCACGTATCCCATGGTTCGTCTCCTTCGGAGGTGGTGGGCGTCGGATGCGGTGGCCGGCGTGCCGGCCACCGTGTCGATCAGCGGACTGACCTGGCCATCCGCTGGATCAGGTCGGCGGTCGGGCCGGGGTTGCTCATCATGGCGACGTGGGAGCTGTCGATCTCGACGGTGCGGGCGCCGGCACGCTGTGCCATGAATCGCTGAGCGGCCGGCGGGATCAGGTTGTCGGCCTTGGCGACCAGATAGCCGGACGGGATCGTCCTCCAGGCGGGCACACCGGACGGCTGTCCGAGGGTGTGCACGTCGGCCGGGCGCTGGGTGGCGGCCATGACCGCGGTCGTCTTACGGGGCAGGTCGGCGGCGAAGATGTCGCGGAAGACGGCGGCCTTGACGTAGGCGTCGTAGCTGGGTTCGCCGTCGATGCCGATGATCGGGCGGACATCCAGCGCGTCGAGGTGCAGCTTGCTGCCGGTGAACTTGTCCTGCAGGCCGCCGACGGTGTCACCCTCGGCCGGTGCGAACGCGGCGATGTAGACGAGGGCTTCGACGTTGGGGTTGCCGGTCGCGGCGTTGGTGATGACGACCCCGCCGTAGGAGTGCCCGACGAGGACGACGGGTCCGGTGATCGTCTGCAGGATGCCGGCGAGGTACGCCGAGTCCGATGCGACGCCCCGCAGCGGGTTGGCCGGCGCCAGCACCGGATAGCCGTCACGCTGCAGCCGGGCGACCACGTCGTTCCAGCCGGACGCGTCGGCGAAGGCGCCGTGCACCAGCACCACCGTCGGTTTCGGCCGGTCCCGTGCGGACGCCGTCGCGGTGGCGGCCGCGCCGAACAATCCGGCGGCGGCGGTGAGGGCCAGCACGAGGACGAGCAGCACCGAGCGGTGCGGCCGGTGGCGTGCGTGCCGGAACGTCGTCCGGGGCGTCGTGTCGGTTTCGGTGCGTACGTCGTCGTTCATGTCCCGTCCCTGGGTTGTGGGTCCGTCGCGGTGGCCGCGACCTGTGCCATGAACCTAGAAGTGACGACGGGCGGACCGCTGCCGTCAGATGACTGCACCTGACACCGCAACCACCGATGACCTACACCGGTGGTCGTCCCGGTGGAGCCACGCCGGCGAGTGGTACTGCAGTAGAGATCCACCGTCGGATGACGGATGTCGCGGCACCCTCGGCGCCGTACGGTGCGCAGACGCAGCAGCGATCAGCGTCGATCGCGGTCCGGGGCTGCTGAGGCGCCGACGGATCTGCGACGGTCGTCGCGAGGCGACATCGTTCATCCGGAATCTGTACGACGGGGAGCTACGGAGCCTTGAGACATGCGTCCGCGGGAATCAGGCGGTCCACACCGCACACCGCTTCGCCGGTGGGGCCGGGCGGCCACGATCAGCTGGTGAGGAACGCCAGCACGGCCGCGTTGCACTCCTCGGCGTGGGTGACCGGCACCGCGTGCGGAGCGTGGGGTACAGCTGTCATCCGGATCCCCGGCGCGGCGCCCGCCAGCCACCGCATCGTCCGGGCGGGATCGGTGACCGCGTCTGCCCCACCGACGATGGCGAGGACCGGCACGTCGACACGGGCCAGCGCCGCTTCGAGATCGGCAGCGCCGGCTGCGGCGATCGAGTCGGTGACCGCCTTGGCCGACGCCTCCGCGGCCAGAGCCACATGGAACCGCCTGGTCGGCTCGTCGACCGCGGCGAGCCCGTCGACGGCGAACATCCGGGTGACCACCTCGTCGAGCATGGCGACCCGATGATGGATCGACGCGGCGACCGACTCGCCGCCGCCAAACATGGCCGTGGCCTCGGCGGCCTCGGGACCGCTCGAGTCCGGCGGTGGGCTGATCAGCACCAATCGGTTGAGCCGTCGCGTGCCGTGCACCGCCACGTAGCGCAGCACGTCGGCGCATCCGGACGAGAAGCCGACCAGAGCCGCGTCATGCAGCCGCCGGCTCTCCATCAGCTGCGCCAGATCCGCGGCGAACGTGTCGACGTCGTAGCCGTCCCACGGATGCGACGAACGACCGAAGCCGCGCCGGTCGTAGGAGACCACGCGGTGCCCGGCGGCCACGAGGGGGCGTACCTGCTGATCCCAGAGGCGCTGCGACAACGGCCAGCCGTGCACGAGCACCACCGGGCGCCCGGAGCCGACGTCCTCGAAGTACAGCTCCACGGCCGCGCCGTTGTCCGTGCCGACCACGAGCCGCGACATGGTTCCTCCCTGCAGCAGTCGTCGCCGACCATGCTGCGCCCCGCCACCGGCCCGGCAATCGGTCAAATGACTGCACCCGTGCCGTTCCACCGCGACCCCGACCGGACCACGAAGGAGGAGGACCGGTGAACCTCGTCGGCCGGGAGCGTGAACTGGACACCCTGTACGCGGTGATCGATCGCCGGCCGGGTACCCCGTCGAACCTGACCCTGCACGGCGACCCCGGCATCGGCAAGACCGTCCTGCTCCAGGCGGGTATCCGCTACGCCCGGGAGCGCGGCATCCGCGTCATCGGCGGCAGCGGCTTCGAGAGTGAGGCCAAACTCGCCTTCGCCGGCCTGCATCAGCTGTTCGGCCCGGTACCGGCGTACCTCGATCGTCTCGAACCCTTTCACCGTTCGGTACTGCGCCGCGCGCTCGGACTCGACGACGGCCTGCCCCCGGACCGCCTGGCCGTGTGCGCGGCGTCGCTTGCCGCCGTCACCGCGATCGCCGCCGACGGTCCGGTGCTCATCGCGGTCGAGGACGCCCACTGGGTCGATGTCCCGACCCGCGAGGTGATGATGTTCCTGCTGCTGCGGCTGTCGGCCATCGACGTCCGTGCGATCTTCGCCCGCCGGCCGCTCATCGCCAGCGAACGAGTCACCCCCGGCGTCGGCATGCTCGAGATCCGCCCGCTGAAACCGTCGGCCGCCGCGGAACTGCTCGACCTGCTCCACCCGGGCCTTCCCGCACCGGCCCGGGAACGCATCCTGCGCGACGCCGCCGGAAACCCCCTCGCCCTCGCCGACCTGCCGCACGCCTTCGGCACCGACGCCGCCGTCGGCCTGGAGATGCTCCCGGCCGCCGCGCCGCTGCGGACCCGCCTCGAGGCGGGTTACGCCGGCCGGGTCACCACGCTACCGGCACCGATCCGTACCGCCCTACTGGTGAGCGCCCTCGACGGTGACCCTCTCGACCACACCATCGATGCCGCCCATCCCTCGATGCTGTCGCTCGACGACATCGCCGCGGTCGAGCGACTCGGCCTGATCACGCGGGACTCGACCCCCACGCGGCTGACGTTCCGCCATCCCCTGGTGCGCTCCGCCATCGTCAACACCGCCGCCCCCGACGAGATCCGTGCCGCGCACCTGCACCTCGCCCGGCACTACCGCGGCAACCCGGAGATGCGCGTCTGGCACCTCGCCGCCGCCACGGTCGAACCCGACGAGGCGATCGCCCAGGAGATCGACCGCGGCGCCGCACTGATCAGCTCGCGCGGCGGCACCGGCTTGGCCGTAGCCGCGATGCAGCGGGCCGCCGCGCTGAGCCCGTCCCCCGGCGACGCCGTACGCCGCCTCCACGACGGGGCGGAGATGGCCAGCGCCTCCGGGCAACTGGACCTGGCCCAGCGACTGCTCGACGAGGCCCGCAGATACACCGACGACCCGAACCGGTCCGCCCGCGCCCTCACGGTGCGCGCCGAAGTCCTGCTACGACGCGACGGCGACCTCGCGGCCGCCGATCAACTGCTCGACCGGGCGGTACGGCAGACCAGTGAGCCAGCCGACCGCGCGCGGGCCACGAAACTACTTCTGATCAGTGCGTTCTACAGCGCCGACGACGAACGCTGGAACCATTGCGCCGCCGTCATGGAACACTGCGACGACGACGAACTGCGTCTGCTGTTCGCCGTGCTCGGCGGCCTCCCCTCCGGCGGCGCGGACATCCGGCGCCGGCTCGCCGAGACCTTCGACGCTCTGCCGCTCGACGCCCCACCGGGCCGTGTCGTCGACCTCTGCCGGGCCGCCATGGCCGTCGACGGGCTCCGGGACCGACGTACCTGGCTGCGCGGCCTGGTCGACCGCGAGAGCGGCAGCGGCGCGATCACCCACGCGGTCGCCGGTCACCTGCTGAGCGCGCACGACCACTTCCTCGCCGGGGACTGGGAGGCCAGCGAGAAGGCCGCCGACGCCGGCATGGACCTCGCCGTCCGGCACGGCCTCGAAACAGCCGTCAACGACCTGCGCTGCCACCTCGGCTGGCTGGCCGCGGCTCGGGGTGACGTCGAAACCGTGCACGAGTACAGCCGGACGATCGAACGGTGGGCCGGACCGCGCGGCAGCCGCGCCCACCTGGCCCAGTCCACCCGTAACCTCGCCCTTGCCGCGCTGACCGACGGCGATCACGAGGCGGCGTACGAACACGCGACCACCCTCGTCCGGCCGGGACACCTGCCGGCCTTCGCTCATGCCGCGCTCTGGGCCACCCTCGACCTGATCGAGGCAGCGACCCGGATCCACTGTGTCGACGAGGCCCGCGCCCATCTCGCCGCCGCCGAGGCCGCCGGGCTGGCCGACCTGACACCACGGCTGCGGCTGCACATCCACGCCGCCCGCGCCATGCTCAGCCACGACGATCCGGTCACCCTGTACCGGCAGGCACTCGCCCTCCCCGGGGTCGAACACTGGCCGTTCGAGCACGCCCGCATCCGGCTCGCACTCGGCGAGCACTACCGACGGCACCAACAGCCCGGCGCCGCCCGACCGGAACTGCGCCGCGCCATCGACCTGTTCACCCGCCTCGGCGCCACCACCTGGACCCGGCGGGCCGAGCAGGAACTACGAGCCACCGGCATCGCCGTCACCGGCGGTTCGTCCCGCGCCGACGTGCAGCCGACCGACCTCACCGCGCAACAGCTGGAGGTCGCCCACCTCGCCGCCGCCGGCCTGAGCAACAAGGAGATCGGGCAACGGCTCTACCTGTCACCACGAACCGTCGGCGCACACCTCTACCGCATCTTCCCCAAACTCGGCATCACCTCACGCTCCGCGCTCCGCGATGCCCTGGACAGACTCACGTAGCCGCCCGTCAGGACCCGGCCCGCACCGGTCTCGCCCAGCGGCCGGGGCGTTGTTCAGCGCGATGCCGGCCCGTCTCCGGTGATGCCGGCCCACCCCGTCTCCAGAAGCCGGAAGACGGCATCGAGCGACGCGCGGGGGTCGGTGTCCAGGCTGATCAGGTCGGGGATCTCCAGGATGTAGCGGGCCAGCGCCCGAACCTCGGGGGCGCCCGGCTCACACCCGGACTCGGCCGCGATCGCCGCGGTGAGCGACTCCTCGCCGCGCAGCCAGAGTCTGCGCTGGTAACCGGAGAGTGCCGGGGTGTCGACGATCAGATCGCGCTTGCGCTGCGCGTCGGCGGGCATGTCGACGGCGAAGGTGCCGCGGCCGGCCAGGAACGTGTGCAGCGCCCGCAGGATCGACACACCTGCCGGCCGGTCGCGCACCGCCGCGACCATCGCCTCGCGCCGCTCGGTGCCGTCGTCGAAGATCAGCGCCTCTTTGCCGTCCGGGACGTGCTTGAACAGGGTCGCCAACGAGACGTCGGCCGCCTCGGCGATCTGCGCCACGGTCACCCTGTCGTAGCCGTGCGCCAGGAACAGCTCCAAGGCGGCATCGGCCAGCGCCTGACGCGTCTGCACTTTCCTGCGCTCCCGGCGCCCGATCGTGGTCACCCCGGCATGCTACCCGAATCACAGCAACTCTGAAGTCATAGTCACTTTAGTTTCAGAGCGACTATGCATATGCTGGCGTCGCCGGAAGCACTGCACCTGCAAGAAAGGCAATGCCATGACCACAGCGATCGTCGACGCGCGCATCTTCGACGGGCATCAGGTGCTCGACGCGAACACCGTCGTCATCGACGGCCCGACCATCACCGCCGTGGGCGGACGGCCGCCCGCGGGCGCGGAGATCGTCGACGCCGCCGGCGCGACCCTGCTGCCCGGCCTGTTCGACGCCCATGTGCACACCAGCACGCAGAGCCTCGCCCTCGCGCTGCGCTTCGGTGTCACCACCCACCTGGAGATGCAGGGCACCAACACGAGGGACAACCGCGCACACATCGAGAACGACGACACCCTCGCCGACGTACGCTCGTCCGGGTTCGGGATCACCCCACCCGGCGGTCACCCCGCCGAACTGTTCCCCCCGGGTTTCCGGCCCGGCCCGCCGCCCGGAGCCCGCCCGGCCGCCGGCCCGCCGCAAGCCCCGCCGGTGATGCCGTTCTCCACCACCCCGCAGGAAGCCGTCGCCTTCATTCCCCGGCTGATCGAGACCGGCTCCGACTACATCAAGTTCATGGTCGACGACGGCAGCGTCGAAGGACACCCCGGCCTGCCCATGCTGGACCAGGCCACCCTCGACGCGGGCGTCGCCGAGGCCCGCCGCCGGGGCATGCTCACCGTCGCCCACGCCCTGACCGTCGACGCGACCCGCATGGCGATCGACGCCGGCATCGGTGGCCTGGTCCACCTCTTCATGGACCGGCCGCACACCCCCGAGATCATCGAGCGGATCGCCGCGTCCGGCGCGTTCGTCGTGCCGTGCGTGGTTCTCAACGCGTCGATGACGGGCATCACCGGCGCCGAACTGGCCGACGACCCCCGCGTCGCGTCACGCCTGGACAGTGCCTGGATGGACACGTTGCGGTCCAGCTTCGACCACTACCCGCAGGGCGACATCGACGACGTGCTCGCCTCGGTCAAAGCCCTGCACGACGCGGGCGTGGACATCCTGGCCGGCACCGACACCTCCGTGCCGTTCCCGTTCCTCGGTGGACTCGCTCACGGCGCCAGCGTCCACCACGAACTGCAGTACCTCGTCCGGGCCGGCCTGACCCCGGTTCAGGCGCTGCGCGCGGCGACCAGCACACCGGCACGCCGGTTCGGTCTCACCGACCGCGGCCGGATCGCCGAAGGACTACGAGCCGACCTGCTCCTGGTCGACGGCGACCCCACCACCACCATCGGCGACACCCTCAACACCCGCGCCGTCTGGCGGCGCGGCACCCCACTCGCCGGCGCCGCGATCCCCCATCACGCTTGACCCACCGGGGTCTACAGCGCCGCGGGGCCCGTGACAGCATTCCCGGATGCGTGAGTCCGTAGTGGTCGTCCATGACCTGGTGTCCCGGCTTTCACCGGCCGACGAGCTCGGCGCCGAGCATCGCACGTCGGCGCTGGCCTGGCTGGCGAGCACGGACGACGTGTTCCGCCGGGTCAGACCGGCGTCCCCGCCACAGCACCTGGTGTCATATGTGGTGCCGGTCGCCGCGGACGGCCGGATCCTGCTGGTCGACCACGTCAACGCCGGGCTGTGGCTCCCGCCGGGCGGTCACGTCGAGGTCGATGAGGACCCGGCGCTGACCGCCCGGCGGGAGATCCAGGAAGAGCTCGGCCTCGGCGATGCGGGCCTGTCCCGGTCGCCGATCTTCCTGACCGTCACGCGTACGGTCGGGCAGGACCACGGCCACACGGACGTCAGCCTCTGGTACGTCCTGTCCTGCACCGGCGACGAGGAACTCCGCCCGGACGCGGGCGAGTTCCACGCCGTCCGCTGGTGGACCCGTGCCGAGCTGGCGGCGGCTGATCCGGGCCGCTTCGATCCGCACTTCTTCCGCTTCCTGGCCGCCCTCGACGGCGCGGCCCGGTCGGTGAACTGAACCGGCGGACCGCTTCGGCCCGGTCGAGGCCCGCCTGCCTCCGTCCCATGGTCACATCAGCGTTCGCGCCGGTCACGAACCGTCTCGTGGTAACGGAGGTGCCTGGCGGCACGGGCTCAGCGATCTCGCCGACGTGCCGATCGGTACGGTTGGCGGGACGCACCGGCCGCGGAAGCCATGAGTCACTGACATCATCACTCACCCACGGCCGGGCGCCACCGCGCCGGCTGCTTCACGAGCCCGGCCGCCGATCCCGTAAGCCAGGATCACTGACACGACCGGGTTCGCCGGCGTCATGCAGGCTCGCGCACACCGCCTTCATCCCCGTCGTCGGGCATCGGTTCGACCGGTGCCGCCGGCAGTTCATCGGGTGTGTCCGGCAGAAGCTCGCCGGCGTCGTCGGGTACCGGCTCCCGCGGATCGATAGGTGGGTACTCGTCGGGGTTCAGGTCGGGCTGGCTCATCGGCTCATCCTGCATCAAGTCGCCGGCGTCGGCGCGTTGAGACGGATCCCACGGCGAGGCGTCACCATCCGGGCGCAAGGCCATCACGACGTTGCGGGCTCAGCGCTGCGTTCGCGCGGCGGCACCCGGTTGGCTCGGTCAGGCTCTTCCCGACGAGCCGCAGGTGCTCGCCACCCGGACCGCTGACCTCGGCTCGATGCGCCTCGCGGTTCACCGGGGTAGAACGGTTCCATGCCGGGAAAGCGGAAGGAGTCGGCGCGTGACGAACCGAGGTGCGCGACGATGACCAGCGCTCTGTCCGGCTCCCCCCGCCGGACCGCTGTCGACCTGGCCGCGCTGGTCAACAGCGCGCAGCTACGCGCCGTGGACGTGGTGGCCGAGGCTCTGGAACACATCGATGCCGCCGACACCGAGGTACGAGCCTTCCGGGAACTGTGGCCACAACAGGCACTGCGGGCCGCCGCCGACGTCGACGCCGCGGTGGCTGCCGGGCAACCGCTGCCCCTGGCGGGTGTGCCCCTGGGAGTCAAGGCGTCCGAGGGCGTCGACTCGGTGCAGGCCCGCCGGCTGATCGCCGCCGGCTGCATTCCCATCGGGACGACCTCGGTGCCGCGCGGCACGCCGTGGCAGACCTGGGGGCACACCGACCGCGGGCCCACCACCAACCCCTGGCGCGCCGACCGCAGCCCGGGCGGCTCGTCGGCCGGCTCCGCCGCCGCGGTCGCCGCGGGCCTGGTTCCCCTGGCCACCGGCAACGACGGCGCCGGGTCGCTGCGCATCCCCGCCGCCTGGTGCGGCATCGTCGGTATGAAGGTCACCACCGGGCTCCTGCCGGCCCGCGACCGCGCTGGGCTGAACGCGCCGGGGCCGTTGGCGCGCACCGTCGCGGACGCCGCCGCGTACCTCGGCGCCGTTCTCGGCACCGAGGTACGAACGCAGCGTCCCACCGATGCGCACCGGCCGGTCCGGGCCCTGTGGACGGCCACCCTCGGGTACGCGAAGACGGATCCGGGCATCGTCGTCGTCGCCCGTGCGGCCGCCGATCGGCTGGCCGACGCCGGCGTCATCGAGTGGGTCGACCACGACCTCGTCCTGACCGATCCGGCCGGCGCCTGGCACGCTCTGCGCCGCGGCGACCCGGCTCCGTCGGATCTGGCGAGCCGGGCTGACAACAACCGGCGGCTGGCTGCGGCGTTCCAGGTCGCCGAGGTCCTGCTGACCCCTACCGCCCCGGTCAGCGCCCACGGCCACGACGGGCCCGGGGAGACGATCAGCGTGAGTCTCACCTGGGCGTTCAACCTCAGCGGCCACCCCGCCGCCAGCGTCCCCGTCGGCCTCGGCGCCGACGGCGTTCCCATCGGTCTGCAGATCGTCGTCCCGCACCGCGACGAGGCGACCCTGCTGCGCATGGCCGACGCTTTCCTGTCATCACCGGGAATCTCTGACCTTCGGGCGGACAGGGCGCATACGGCAGACTGATCGCCGTGCGAGCGAGGCGAGAGAAGCGGCCGCCACGAGCGTGGCCGCCTACCTGGCGGACGATGACGCAGAGGTACACGACCTCACCGCAGCCGCCGTCCAGAAGGACGCGCTGACGGCAGCTCTCCACTTGACCGCTCTGGCAGCGGAAGCGGTCGCCGGACCGGCCGCCGCGAGAGGGCTGGAGTCTCAGCAGATCCTGCTGGCGCTCACCACGGGCCGGCTCGACACGGCCCACCACGGTCTCGATCCGGGGCCTGCAGCGCAGGTCATCTATCCGCAGCCGATGGATGACTACGACTGGTACCTGACCGAGAGCAAGGGCTGGATCGAGATAACGGTCTTTCCCGGGTCCGGCAGATGACGAGGAAAGCGACCATAGAAGTCGATCATCGGCGATGCCAGGATGGGGCGGGTGCTTCACGACACGGGGGTGAGCGTGACTTCCAGCCGATACGCGATCCGTGGCGGCCGGCCGGGCCGGGAGCGGCTCCGCGTGCTCAACCGGGTGATGGCCGAGACGACGGGCGAGTTGCTGCGCCGGGCGGGTGTCGGGCCGCGGGCCCGGTGCCTGGACGTGGGTTGCGGGGGCGGGGACGTCACCGCCATGCTGGCCCGCCTGACGCCGGACGGCTTCGTCGTCGGCACGGACATGGACGAGACGGTGCTGAGTCTGGCGCGGGCGGAGGCGGCCGATGCGGGCCTGCGCAATGTGGAGTTCCGGCGGGAGGACATCACCCGGCCGGCCGACCTGGGCGCGGCTTTCGACGTGGTCTACGCCCGGTTCCTCCTGACCCACCTGGCCGATCCGGGCGGCGCGGTGGTCACGCTGTGCCGGCGGCTCGCGCCAGGCGGCGTGCTGATCGTCGAGGACATCGACTTCACCGGGCACTTCTGCCACCCGCCGTCCGATGCCTTCCAGCGCTACGTCGCGCTCTACTCCCGGGTCGTCCGGGCGCGGGGCGCCGACCCGGACATCGGGCCGCGACTGCCCGGCCTGCTGGCGGCGGCGGGTCTCGGCGACCTGGGGGTACGGGTCGTGCAGCCCGCCGGGTTCTCCGGCGACGTCGCCGCCATCGCGCCGCTGACCCTGGAGGCGATCGCCGAGTCGTTGCGGCAGCTCGGCCTGGCGGGCGCCGAGGAGATCGACGGCACCGTCCGGGAGCTCCGGGAACTCGTCCGCGACGGACGTACGCTGGTCAGCCTGCCCCGGATCGTGCAGTGCTGGGGCCGCGCCGAGGGCGTCTGAGCCCGCGCCCGGGACCGCGGCGGTCGATCTCCGCTGTCATTCAGCCCCCCGCGTCCGTCAGCGGGAATGATCGAAGCATCTCCGGCACGGCCCGCGATACGCCGGCCGCTCCCGCGCTCCGGAAGCGGTCAGCCGACGAACTCGGCCCGTGGCTGCCGCGCCACCACCAGCCGGCCGGACTCGGACCGCACCCGGAGCTCGCGGAAATCCTCGACCCGGGTGAGGCCCTCGGTGGCGGGGGCGGCGCAGGCGCCGACCACGACCGTGCGCGCACCGGAGGCCAGGGCCGCGACCACACCCGCTTCGGCGTCCTCGAAGGCGATCGTCTGCTCCGCGGCCACCCCCAGCCGGGCCGCGGCGAGCAGGTATCCCTCCGGGCTCGGTTTGCCGGCGGTGACGTCCTCCGCGCTGATCAGGACGTCCGGCACCGGCACGCCGGCCGCGGTCATCCGGGCGACGGCCAGCTCACGCCCGGCGGACGTCACCACCGCCCAGCTTCCGGCCGGCAGCGAGCCGAGCAGCGCCGTCGCGCCCGGAACCTCGATGATGCCGTCGGTGTCGGCGACTTCCTGCTCGGTCAGGCGCGCCGCCTCGGCTTCGACGTCGACGCCGGGTGGCGCGAACGCGGCGACGGTCTCGACCGTGCGCCGCCCGTGGGACACCGCGAGGATCGCGGCGAGGTCGAGGCCGTAGCGGTCGGCGAACGTCCGCCAGGTCCGCTCGACCACCACGGTGGAGTCGACGAGGGTTCCGTCCATGTCGAACAGCAGCGCCGCCGCGGGAAACGGAGTCGGCAGTGGGCTATCGGTCATCGTCCCGTCCTGGTCGCAGAAGGCTGCCACGCTCGCTGCCGGGCCCAGGCGAGGTCGGTGGCCAGCCGCTTCGGATCTCCGTCACGGTAGTCGTTCTCCAGCACGAACGCGTGCACCGGCACCCGCTGGGCCGCGAGGGCCGCGATCGTCTCCCCGAGCCCGCCGTCCCCCGCCCCGAGCAGCGGTGATACGCCGTCGCGGTCCGGGCCGTCCTTGAGGTGCACCTGGTCGGCCAGCAGATCCGCCACCGACGCGACCAGCTCCGCCACGTTCGCTCCCGCGGCGACCGGGTTGTAGGTGTCGAGCACGAGCCGGAACGCCGGCGACCCGACCGCGTCGAACAGCGCCCGGGCCCGGTCCCCGGCGAGCACGTTCTCATTGGCCAGCAGCAGTCCGCGCGCCGCCGCCTGTTCAGCCGCCCAGGCCAGCGTCCGCGCGGTGCGGTCGAACGCGTCCGGGCCGTCGATGGCGCTGCGCCGGAAACTGGGCACCAGCACCAGCGGCACGCCCAGCGCCGCCGCCGCGTCGAGGAGCCTTTCCATCAGCGGCTGTACGACGTTCGCGCCGGACAGCAGACCGACGTCGTTGAAGTGGTTGCCCGACAACGCGAGCAGTCGCATCCCCACGGCGTCCGCTGCGGCGCGCAGGGCGTCGATGCGGCCCGGCACGTCGATCACCTCGCCCCGCCCCGGACCGCCGAAGTCCAGTTGCACCCCGTCGGCGCCGACCGCGGCGGCGAGCCGGACGGCTTCGGCGCCCGCGGCGGGCAGCCGCCATTCCGCCAGCCCGACCAGACCGGTCATGCCGGCACCCGGCTCTGCGAGTCGGGCACCCTGTCGTACGCCGACCACCAGTTGCCCGCCTCGTCCACGACCAGGCTGTCCCCGTGGCGTTCGCGGCCGGTCATCGTGGCGACCTCGACCGCCACCCGGGCGAACGAGTCCGGCCGGGCGTATCCGCTGTAGTCGAAACCGGGCGGCCGGCGGCGGCGGATGCCCGGGGTGTCCACCATTCCCGACGGCAGGACCTGGACGACGTGCAGGCCCTTCTCCTCCTGTGCGATCGAGTCCAGCAGCGCCTTCGCCGCCGCTTTCGTGGCGGCGTACCCGGAGCGGCCGGGCCCCGCGTTGAACGCGACCTCGGAGGAGACGCCGAGAACGAGCCCGTGCTCGGCGGCACGCAGCGTCGGCAGCAGCGCCTGAAGGGTCAGCCACAGCCCGGTGACGTTGACGTCCAGCTGGCGCCGCCACTCCGCGACACCGATGTCACCGAAGTCGGCGCGCTTGTCGCCGTAGTAGATCGCCGAGTAGCAGACGGCGTCGACCCGTTCGGCGCCGAGCGCGGCCAGGCGCTCGGCGGCCTGCTCCGGCGCCGTGACGTCGATCGGCTCCCAGGCCGGATGTGCGGCGTCCGCGGGTCGGTTCCGGCTGGCCACCACGACGTCGGCGCCGGCCGCGGCCCAGGCGTCGGCGATGCCGCGCCCGATCCCCACCGAGCCGCCGACGACGATCATGCGCCGTCCCGTCAAGGGTCCCATCAGTCGTCCTCCGTAATCCGGACCGAGAGTTTGATCAGCCGCCGGCCGCCGACGATCCGGGCCCGCGAGCCGGCCAGCGCCCGCATCACGCTCGCCGCACCGTCGAGGTCGGTCTCGTGGGTCATCAGGTCGCGATAGCGGTCCGGGTCGGACGCCAGTTCGGCCGCCGCGTCGAGCAGGTGCCGGTTCGCCACGCCGCGATGGCCGAAGACCCGGATCCGGCCGGCCGTCGCGATGCGGGGCGGGTCCGGCCGGCCACCGCAGTTCGCCGCCCGGACCGCGGTGAGGTCGACGCCGGGCAGCAACGGTGTCGCGGCGCCGGGCGGCAGCCCACCGAGCACGTCGACCACCTCGGCGCCCGCGGTGAGCGCCGACTCCAGGGCCGCGATCGTGGCGTCGCGCGGGGTGGCCAGCAACGCCGCCACCGGCGGCGCCGGTGCGATGCCGGACAGGTCGCCGAGCAGCAGGTCGGCGGGGTACGGGCTCGCCCGGCTGAACGCCAGCCCGTCGGCGGTGTGGTGCACCAGCGCCACCCGCACGTCCGCGCCGAGCCATCGCCGGGCGGCCCGGACCGCGAGGTGCCCGATGATGCCGTCGCCGATCACCAGCAGGGTCGCCGGGTGGAACGTGCCGATCGTGCCGAGCGCGTACCGGACCACGGCCAGCGGTTCCAGCAGCGGGGCCAGGGTCACGTCGGTGGCGGCCGGGAGCGGCAGCACCATGCCGCCGGTCACCGCTGTCGCCGGCAGCAGGGTCCGTTGCTGCAGGAGGCCGTCGACGTTGTGGCCGAGCAGGAACGCCGGGTCGGTGGGGTGGGTCGGGTTGACCGTCACGAGCGTGCCGGGGGCCAGGGTGTCCGGGACGCCCGCGCCGGCGGCCACCACCCGGGCGATGCCCTCGTGTCCTATCACCGGCGCCGGGTCGTCGCGCAGGCCCCGCAGCATCTGGATGTCGGTGCCGCAGAGACCCGCGTAGAGAGTGGCGATCTGCAACTCGCCGGCTCCCGGGGCGATCGTCGGGCGGGAGCGGACGGAGATCGTGCCGTCCGCCCGTACGATCGCGCGATGCTCCTGGCTCATCGCTCTTCGCCCCGGACAGGCGCGAGTCGCTCTTCGCCCCGGAGAGCCGCGAGCCGCTCTTCGCCCCGGACAGGCGCGAGCCGCTCCTCGCCCCGGACAGGCGCGAGCCGCTCCTCGCCCCGGAGAGCCGCGAGCCCGGCGCCGATCAGGCCGTCTGCGTCGGAGATGACGACGCGGTCCGGGATCCAGCCGGGGTCGTGTGCGCTGGTGAGGTACAGGCCGTCACGTGTCAGGTGGCCGAGGAGCGCGGCCCGGTAGTGCTCGCCGAGCCCGACCGCGACGCCGCCGGTCAGGGCGATCAGATCGATCTCCGGATCGAGGCACAACGCGGTCCGGACGACGTCGGCGATCGGTTTCGCCGACAGCCCGAGGAGCTTTCCGGCGAGCGGATCACCGCCGTCCAGAGCCGCCCTCAGCGCCGGCTCGAAGTCCTCACCCGCGGCCAGCCGAGCCGTCAGGTCGGAGGCCGCCCAACTGTCGCCGTCCGCATGCCGCACCACGTCCGCGAGGCGCCGCAGGCCCGGCCCGGAGGAGAAGGCGGCCACATGGCCGGGCGCTCCACAATCACAATCCAGCTCCACCGGTACGCCGTCGAGAGTCACGCAGGCCGGCAGGTGACCGATCTCGCCCTGCAGCCCGCTGCCGTCGACGGCGATCCGGCCGGTGCGCTGGTCGATGGTCCGGCAGGCGATCCCGGTGCTCACCGTCACCAGCATGATCTTGCGCAGCCCGGCGGCCGCCTTGCTCCCGGCCAGGTGCAGCAGTGCGGCGGTGACGTCGTTGACGATGTGCCAGCGCACGTCGGGCCGCGCCTCCTGCAGCGCCGTCCGCAGGTCGAACCGCCCGACGTGGGCACCCCACAACGGCGCGGAGCCGTAGACGATGCCGGTCCGGTGGTCGAGAGCCGCACCGAAGGACACGCCCGCGACTCCGCCCGGCGGCACCGCGCCGGACATGTCCCGCACCAGCATGGCCCGCAACTCGCCGACGCTCGCCTCCCGGTGCCGCGCGATGCTCGGTGACGGTCCACGCCGGATCTCTCCGAGGCCGTTGCCGGCTGACCACGGCGCCCAGCGCAGGTGTGTGCCGCCGATGTCCAGCACCGTTATCGAGACATCGTCGCTCTCCAACGGTTCACCTCCCCTGATATCGCTCGGCAAGCGATCTCGCCGACGGAACCGTTCGACGGCAATAGCCAGAATGACACTCGTGCCGTAATTACCGGAACCAATGCGAAAGGAATGGGGATCCGCCGCCACTAAGAGTGCGAAGAATAGCGCGGACAAGCGCAGAATGGGGGCCCCGTTCCCACCGACGCGGCACACGATAGCTCCATCATGACCCTGGAGCAACAACACACGGACAGTGACCGACGGCCCGAGCCCCATCAACCGTACCCCTGGCCGTCAAGCCCGCAGTTCGATCCGCCGGAGAGCATTATACCTGCGTGTCAGCGCTCACAGGGGTCCACAGCGGACGCACAATGATCCATGTGACTGAATGTGACCGTACAAAAACCTGATCTTTTACATTGACATGCGTCGTGTGCCGACCGTAGCGTCTCGAGTGGCGAGCGCGGCCTTATGGTCGCCGCGCACCGAGACCATGCCCTTCCGGCGCAGGTCGGCATCACTCCTGAGCAGCGAGGCTACATTCCCTCTACATGCAGGGACCGGATGCACCGCGCGGGGCCCGTACCTGAGTTACTATCTTCGATCGCAGTGCTCTTATGCATCCACCGAAGGACGAAACAGCCGGACGGGAGAGATTCCCGCCGTGATCTCGATTGGCCCACTCGGCAAGACCCTCCTCGGAGTAGAACATGACTTCCGTCCCGTCCGCGGGCGACGCCCTCGCCTCGGCCGCCGTGCGTTACACCGTCCTGGCCAACGACCCGGCGGTGCCGCTGGTCTGCGCGACCTACTGGGATGACGGCGAACCGTTCTTCCGCAAGGCCGACGCGGCCGTCGAGCAGTTCACCGGCCTGGACGAGGCGGCCACCGAGGCACGCCGGGGGCTGATCCGGGATCCGTACGACGGCGCGGCCCACGACCGGCTGGCCCGGGCGGTCGCCGGCCTCCTGGAGAGCCGGCCCGAAGCGGGCCGTGAGCTGCGCCAGGTGGTCGAGGAGGCCGACCGCAACATCAAGATCGACTACACGTTCGGGCCGGCCTACGAGCGCACCCCCGAACCGATCACGGTGGCTCACCTCACCGAGCGGGCCGCCCGGGTCCGCGGGACCGGCCCGCGGTCGGCCGCACCCCTGGTGCACGTGGTCATCCCGTTCCGCGACCACGGCGAGAGCCGGGCCCGTAACCTGATGGCCTGCCTGAACGCCCTCCGCGACCAGAGCCTGCCCGCCGGCCGCTACACGGTCACGGTCGTGGAGAACGACGATCGCCCCCGGTGGGCACAGGCCATCGAACCCGCCGCCGACGACTACCGGTTCATCCGGTCGAGCGGCCCGTTCAACAAGTCCTGGACGGTGAACGTCGGCGTGCTGACCGCGGCGCCGGAGGCCGCACTGATCTGCGTCCTGGACGCGGACATCCTGCCCGACCGCGACTTCCTGCGCCGCTACGCCGACCTGCTGACCTCGAGTGACGCGGTCGGCTGCCGCTTCTTCGAGATGCACTGCATGGACACCGCCTCCTCGGCCACCGCGATCGGCCTGCGGCTCTCCGGCCCGGGCGGGGCGGTGCCGTCCGACCGTCTGCGCAGCTACGTGATCACGCACGTGCCCGGCGCCTGCCACTGGGTGACCCGCGCGACGTTCCTCGCCATGAACGGCATGGACGAGCGTTACCAGGGCTGGGGGCGCGAGGACAACGACTTCGTCGCCCGCGTCGCGGAGCAGGGCCGGCTGATCCAGAGTGACGAGCCACTGCTGCACATGGAGCACGAGAGACCCCCGATGCGTACGCCCGACGGCGGCCTGTTCAACATGGGGATCGACCACGACTGGTCGGACGGCGCCCGGCGCTTCGGCGACCCCGACGCGCCGTCGGTGCCATGACCCGGAGGGCCCGGGACGGCGGCTCCGGTGTGGTCACCCAGTGGCGTGCCAAGGCCCGGACCACCGTGCCGCCGATCAGTGTCCGGGCGGGGGTGGCGCTGAACGCCACCTTCTACGGGCAGATCAGCGTCACCCTGCCGTTGGCGATCTCGGCGAGCGGCGCGTCCAAGACGCAGGTCGCGATCTTCTTCGCGGTCAGTGCCGTCGTGGCGGCCGGTCTCAACCTCATCGGTGGCCCGGCGCTGCGCCGGCGGGGCTCACCGTGGTGGGGGGCGTCGGCCTGCGGCCTGATCGCGGCCGCCGGCACCCTCGTGGTCCTCGCCGTCGCGCCGTCGCCGGTGATGTACCTCGCCGGGGCCGCGATGATGACGATGACACTGGTCTTCCCGCACTACATCACCATCATCGACGGGTTTCGGGTGGCCGCTCCGGCCCGTCTGGTCGGCCGGATGCGGCGGATCTTCGTCATCGGCTTCATCGCCGGGCTCGCGCTGGCGTCGCTCGGCGAGCTGGTGGCGGGCGCCGTCGACGGTTTCCAGCCGTTGTGGATCGCGGCGGCGATCGCGGTGGCCACCGGGCTGATCCCGCTCTTCGAGACCTCCCTGAAAGCCGGCCCGGACACGGCTCCGAAGCCCGCGCCGGATCGTGGCGCCGGCCGGGCCCGGGCCCGCGGCGCGGTACTGCCCGTGGTCCTGGCCGTCCTGCTGCTCCGGGGCGCCGACAGCGTCCGGCTGGTCTATCTGCCGCTCTTCGTGGTCGGCCAGGGGATGTCCAGCACCTTCGTCGCGGTGCTGTTCCTGGCGTCCGTCGTCGCCGAGGTCCCCCTGCTCGGCCCGATCAGCGCCCTCGCCGACCGGATCGGCAGCCGCCGCACGATCGTGCTGGTCGCCGGGGCCGGCCTGGCGTCGTTCGCGTTGATCGTCGTCGGCAGCGGCATCGCCCTGCTGATCCTCTCTCAGCTGTTGTACGCGGTCTTCGCCGCCGGTTTCCAAAGCATCGGCATGGTCCTGCTCAGCGACGTGCTGGACGGCGGACTCGGCGCCGGCGCTGACGTCTACACCGGAATGGTGCAGGTCGGCGCCGTCTTCGGGGTGGTCGCCCCGCTCCTGGTTCCGGGCTACTCGGCCCAGATCTTCCTTCTCGGCGCCGGCTTCTGCCTGATCTCGATGCTTCTGCTGAGCATCCGGCGGGCCCGGCCGCATCACCAACGACATAGTGCCTGACAGAATTCTTCTCACGGGGAAAGGCCATCGACATGGATGGGCTACACGTCACCGGACCGCAAGCGAGCCCGCACTGGCGGATCAGCGCCAGCCGCACCGTCAGCTACGAGGTACGCCTCAGCACCGACCTGCTGGACCCGAGCGATGACACCCTCGCCGACGCCGGGGCCGATCCCGTCGCCCCCAGCCGGCGCCGGCTGCTCGTCGTGGACGCCCGGGTGAACACGCTCTTCGGCGACCGGATCCGCGACTACATGGACGCCCAGGCCATGACGTACGAGATCTGCGTGCTCGACGCCGACGAACGCGGCAAGACGATGGACGCCGTCTTCCAGGTGGTGGCCGCCATGGACGCGTTCGGTGTGTCGCGCCGCCGGGAGCCGGTCCTCGCCATCGGCGGTGGCGTGCTGAGCGACATCGTCGGCCTGGCCACCAGCCTGTACCGCCGGACCACACCGTACGTACGGGTCCCCACCACGCTGATCGGCATGGTGGACGCGGGCATCGGCGCCAAGACCGGGGTCAACTTCCATCAGCACAAGAACCGGCTCGGCACCTACCACCCGTCCGCGGTCACCCTGATCGACGCCACGTTCCTGCGCACCCTGCCGGTCCGGCACCTGCGCAACGGTCTCGCCGAAGTGCTCAAGATCGCCCTGGTCAAGGACGCCCCGCTCTTCGACGTGCTGGAGCGGCACGGCACCCGCCTGATCGCCGAACGCATGCAGACTCACGACAGCGCCGACCGTGGCGCGGCGACGCTGGCCGTCATGCGCCACGCCATCCACGACATGCTCGGCGAGTTGCAGCCGAACCTGTGGGAGCACCGGCTCGACCGGATCGCCGACTTCGGGCACACCTTCTCCCCGGCGATCGAGATGCACGCCCTGCCGGACCTGCTGCACGGCGAGGCGGTCGCCGTCGACATGGCGCTGAGCACCGAACTGGCCCACCACCGGGGCCTGCTGTCGGCCGCCGACCGGGACCGGATCCATCGCGTGATCACCGACCTGGGCCTGCCCACCTGGCACCCGGTCTGCTCCCCCGGCCTGCTCGCCGAAGGGCTCGCCGACACCATCCGGCACCGTGACGGCCGGCAGCGGGTCCCGCTCACGGTCGGCATCGGCCGGGCCCGGTTCGTCGACGACCTGACGTTGGCGGAGATCGACGAGGCGCTGGCCACGTGCCAGCCGCCCGGCGGGGCCCCGGCCGGCCGGCTCGCCCGCATGGTGGGCGCATGACGGACCGGGTCGGCACACCACCACCGGTACGGCGGCTCGACGGGCGCACCGTCTACCGGAACCCGTGGATGACCGTGCGCGAGGACCGGATCGAACGCGCGGACGGCAGCCACGGCATCTACGGTGTCGTCGACAAACCCGACTTCGCGCTGGTCATCCCCGCCGAGAACGACGGCTTCCACCTGGTCGAGCAGTACCGGTACCCGGTCGGGGACCGCTGCTGGGAGTTCCCGCAGGGCTCCTGGTCGGTGCCGGCCGGCGGCGACCGGTCGCCGCACGCGCTGGCCGCCGCCGAACTGCGCGAGGAGACCGGCCTGGTCGCCACCCGCATCGAACATCTCGGCCGGATCCATGTCGCGTACGGCTACGCCAGTCAGGGCTGTCACGTCTTCCTGGCCACCGGCCTGGAGTCCGGCCCCACCCGGCGGGAGGCGAGCGAAGCCGACATGGTGCACCGCTTCGTGCCCGCCGCCGAACTCACCGAGATGGTCCACGACGGCCGGTTCCGCGACGCCGCGTCCCTGGCCGCGCTGACCCTGCTGACACTTGCGAAAGGGGCAACCCGATGACCACCGACATCCCCACCCTGGACCTGCACGAGTGGCGGTCCGCCGACACCGCCGCCCGGGCCCGGATCTGCGCGGCGCTCGACACGGCCCTCCGGCAGACCGGCATGTTCCTGCTCGCCGGCCACGACGTGCCGATCGAACTGACCCGGCGGATGCGGTCCACCGGGCTGGCGTTCATGAGGCTCCCCAGCGAGCAGAAGCGGCGGTACGCGGTCCGCGGCCCGTACGACAACGGGTGGCGTGAGCTGGGCACCATGCAGGCCAGCGCCCTCGACGGCGTGGACGGCGGGGGCGCCATGAGCATGTCCGACGCCCCGGACCTGCACGAGGCGTACCACATGGGCCCGAGCCACCGGACCGGCGACGACCGCTTCGACCGGCTCTACTACCCGGCGAACAGGTGGCCCGGCGAGGTACCGGACCTCCGCGAGACCGCCGTGGCGTACAGCGGGGAGATGACCCGGATCGCGCTGACCGTGCTCGAGGTGCTCGCCGAGACGCTGGGCCTGGACGCCGACTACTTCACCCGCCGCTCCCAGCGCGCCACCTGGACCCAGAACATCAACTGGTACCCCTCCCTGTCCAGCCTCGGCGGGGTGGAGGAGGGCCAGATGCGGGTCGGCCCGCACACCGACTTCGGCACCATCACCCTGCTCGACCGGCAGCAGGGAGTCGGCGGGCTGGAGGCCTGGAACGAAGAGGACGGCTGGTTCCGGCCCCCGTTCGAACCCGGCACCCTGGTGGTCAACCTCGGCGACATGATGAACCAGTGGACCGACGGCCGGTGGCGGGCGCTGCGCCACCGCGTCCAGGCCCCGCCCGGAAGCGACCCCGACGAGGAGCTGGTCTCGCTCGTCTACTTCTTCGAATCCGACCCCGACACCCTGGTCGAGCCGCTGCCGGCGCCGATCGGCGGCGGTGCGGGAATGCAGCCGGGCATCGCCGGCGAGACCATCCTGGAGAAGTGCGGGGTCACCCTCACCCTGACGGACTGACGGCCGGGGCCGATCCTTCACTCAGGTGAGTCTGTCCAGGACGTACCCGGCGGCCTGGGCGACGAGAGCGTCGGAGGGCTCGGTGTCGCGGCCCGCGCGGCTCGACATGATGGAGACGATGACCGGATCGGCCGGCTTCGAGGGCCAGACGACGGCGATGTCGTTCGCGATGCCGTAGAAGCCGCCGGTGCCGGTCCGGTTGGCCACGGTCCAGCCGGGCGGCACGACGGAGCGGATCCGGTTCTTGCTGGAAGCCGCCCAGTCGGCGCGTTCCATCAAGTCACGCAGGTAGGCGCGGGCGTCGTCGGTGAGCGCGCCGCCGACGACGATCTTCTGATAGTCCGTGCCGATGGCCCGCGCGGAGGTCGTGTCGCGCTGGTCGCCGGGTCCCCGGTCCTTCCACAGCGCCGGCTCGGTCCGCGCGGACAGCGTCACCGTGTCGCCGAGTGTCCGCAGGTAGGCCGCCAGCCCGGCCGGCCCGCCGATCTGGCGCAGGAGGAGGTTGCCGGCGGTGCCGTCGCTGTAGCGCAGCGCGGCGTCGCACAACTCGCCGAGGGTCATCCCGGTGGCCACCCGCTCGCGGGTCCGGACCGAGTTCTGCCAGTTCGGCTTCACGTCGGCCCGGGTGAACCGGATGCGCCGGCCCAGCTCGGACAGGGGGTGGTGTGCAGGACCGCGGCGGCTGCCAGGCCCTTGAACGCCGAGCAGAAAGGGAAGCGGTCGTCCGCCCGGTGGGCGACGGTGACACCGCTGCCGGTCGCCGTCGCGAACACTCCCAGCCGGGCTCCGAACGTGCGCTCCAGTTCGAGGAGCCGGCCGTGACGTTCCGCCGGGGCGGAGGGCGCGAGGGAGGGGCCGCGGCTCGGTGTCGGCGACGGCGCGGCCGCCTTCTCGGCCGGCCGGTCGCAACCCGCCAGCAGCAGTGCCGCAGCCCCGATCGCGGCCCGCCGGGTGATCATCGTCCACGGCCTTCCGCGGGGGTGGCCGCCGGCACGTGACCGGACGGCCCTTCGGCGACCGGCCGGAAGCTGCTCGAGCGGCATCGCCGCAACACATCGATGATCATGCCAGGCAATCTACAAGAAGTGGACGAGCAACCGTCCTCGTTCCTGTGAAGGGCCGGCGAGGATTCCTATCGAGGCGTCACTCTCGGCATGATCCGCTGTTCCCCGGTGGTGGCCATCGAGTGCAACATGCCGCCGGCGAGCGGGATCAGCCGGGCCAGCCCGGCTTGCCCGTTGCGCCGGGCCAGCTCGGGGCCGAGACGGGTCATCAGCAGGGTGAGCGCCGGCAACGGCCGGACGTAGAGGGTGATCTCGGTGATCAGGCCGTCGTCGCCCAGGCGCAGCCGCTGAGCTTCGTAGAGCCGGGTCGCGCCGATCCTCGCCTCGTAGAAGAGCGCCGCGGTACGGCCCTCGGCGACCTGGTCGGTGTAGGTGAGGTCGTCGATGGCGGCCAGGGCCACCTCGAGCAGGGTGCGCACCTGGCGATGGCCCCGGAAGGTGAACTGCTCGGTGATCGGCGAGACCAGCGTGACGTCGGGGCTGAGAGCGGCGACCGCACCGGCGGCGTCACCGGCCTCGCCGGCGGTCCGCCATGCGGTGACGGCGTCGAAGGGCTGAACCTCGGAGACTCCCATGCCTGTCGTGATGGTGCGGGGCCGGCTCCGGTGTCACCCGAGCGCTGCCACGATGATGACCACGTCGGTCAATACCCTCATTCCCCACCACACCTTCCTTCGGGTACGCCCACCGGGCGGCCGCGGTCAGCCGTGGAGGCCGGCGCGATGGGCGTACCCGAGAGGTCTCCGAATGTCAGGGCAGCGCCGTACCGGGCTCGGGGGTCGCGGCGGTGCGCGGCAGGGCGAGCATCGCGACGGCGGCCAGAGCACCGACGCGGCCAGTCCGGCGGTGAACGGGCGTACCGCCAGCAGCGCCGGGTCCAGGATCGGCTGTCCGCCGCGTGCCGCGACGTGCCGCTCGTACGCCACGAATCCGGCGAGCAGTCCCAGGCCGGACGCCAGCAGAACCCAGCCCCACCAGGGCCGGCCCCAGTCCCGGCCCTGCACCAGGGGCAGCAGCACCAGTACGACGGCGACCGCGGACAGTACCGCGCCGGTGACGTCCGGGCGGGTGCGCACGGCTGCGCTGGACCCGGGCAGCACCCGGATGCCCAGAACCAGGGCGACGACGGCGACCGGGATGTTGATCCAGAAGACGGTGCGCCGGCCCAGGCCCCACAGGTCCGCCTCGACCAGCGCGCCGCCGAGCAGCGGGCCCGCGACCGCGGCCAGCCCCTGCACCGCCCCGTACGCTCCGAACGCCTTCGCCGTGGCGGCCGGCGGGAACGAGGACCGGATGATCCCGAACACCTGCGGAACCATGAAGCCGCCCGCCAGGCCCTGCACCGCCCGCAGGGCGATCAGCGCATCGGCGGTGGGGCTGAGCGCGCAGGCCGCGGACGCGACGGCGAAACCGGCCAGGGAGATCAGGAAGACCCGCCGGCGACCGTACGCGTCACCGATGCGCCCGCCGGGGATCAGGCCGGATCCGAGGGCGAGGGTGTACGCGGCCACCGTCCACTGCAGTTGCGCCTGGCTTGCATTCAGGTCGGCGGCGCGATGCCGGGGGCGGCGACCGTGACGATGGTGACGTCGAGCAGGTCCATGAACGACGCGAACAGGACGACCAGCAGGGCGGTCGACGCCCGCCGGCCGGTGAGGGCCGGCGGGCGGTGCGGGGAGATCCCGGCGGAGGGATGGTGAGTGCTCATGCCGGCAGCGTGGCAACCATGGCGGTCACCCGCTGACCGCCATGTCTGCCATCGTGGTTTCCGTGGCCGACACCTCCGCACGAATCCTGCGCCTGCTGTCCCTGCTCGAAGCGCGCGTCGAGTGGCGCGGCGCCGAGCTCGCCGACCGGCTCGGCGTGTCGGCCCGGACGTTGCGGCGGGACGTCGACACCCTCCGCGAGCTCGGCTATCCCGTCAACGCCGTGATGGGGGCCGGTGGTGGTTACCGGCTCGGCGCCGGGGGCCGGCTGCCGGCTCTCGTCCTCGACGACGACCAGGCGATCGCGATCGCCCTGGCGCTGCAGACCGCCCCGGCCACGGTGACCGGGATCGACGACGCCGTCACCCGCGCGCTCACCACCCTGCGGCAGGTCATGCCGGCCCGGCTGCGCGCGGCGACCGAGGCGTTCGAGGTCACCTCGCTGCGCAACTACTGGGACTTCGCGGCGGCCCCCGTCGACGTGGCCACGCTGCGGACGGTGGGCGCCGCGATCCGTACCACCCGGGTGTTGTCCTTCGACTACCACGACCGGGACGGCGCCGTTCCCGATCCCGGCCACCCCGGTTTCCGCCCGCCCCGCCAGGTCGAGCCGCATCACCTGGTCGTCTGGGCCGGCCGCTGGTACCTGATCGCCCGCGACCACCGGAACCGGACCTGGCACACCTACCGGGTGGACCGGATCCGGCCCCGTACCTCCGGCGGCGTGGTCTTCACCCCGCAGCCCCTCACCCGCGACGACCTGACCCGGCTGGTGGTGCAGAACCCGGACCGCGGCGACACACCCGGGCAGTGGCAGTACGTCGGCTCGGCGGTCCTGCACCTGCCCGCCGCCGTCGTCGCCCGCTGGGCCCCGGGCGGTTCCGTCGTCGAACCCGTCGGCGCCGACCGCAGCAGGCTCACCCTCGCCGGCTGGTCGTGGGCCGGGATCGCGGGTCTGCTCATCACCTTCGACAGCGACCTGAGCGACGTCGAGCCCCCGGAGCTCCGCGCCACGATGAACCGGATCGCTCAGCGCCTCGGCCAGCCCGCCCTCGCCGACTCCGGCGCTCGTTCGGCTTAGATGGTTCTGCTCGCCCTACCAGCGGATACGCGATCGCCGAAGCCCGCCACCCCGCCGGCGGACGGTGTCGACGATGACGGCCAGGCCGGGCAGGGCGCCCAGCAGCACGATCAGCGGTGCCGGCCAGGTACGGATGCGGGGTGACACACCGCGGGCGAGGGGCTGGGTGCCGTACTCGGTGATGTCGCAGGTGACGCGATAGGAGCCCGCGGAGGGTACGGCGAACACCGCCACCCACACCTCGGACGTGCCGTCGTGACTGCCGTCGACCGGGACCGTGAGCGGTACCGCCGGTTCGCCGGTGCGGCCGGGGCCGGTGATCCGGCAGTCGGGGGTCTCCTTGACGGAGTCGCGGCGGATGATGCCGTACCGGCCGGCTGACGGCGCCCGCACGACGGCGTCGCCCGGGACGTAGCCGCCGTGGTTCGGGCGACCGTGCAGCACCGCGACGTCGGTGGCGGGAAGGATCACCAATCCACCGCAGGCGGCCAGCACGGCTCCGGCGACGTACGGCAGGCCGCCCAGCGGCCGATCCCGCACGTACAGTCCCGCCCCGTAGCCGGCGGCCCCGCCCACCACCGCGGCGGGCAGCACGAGGAACTCGTCCACGCCGGCCGGATCGGGCAACGGGACGGCCCACCGGTAGGTGAGCAGCGACAGTGCCAGGTACAGCGCGCCGGTCAGGGTGGCCGCCAGCACGGCCGAGGCGAAGCCGGCGAGGGTGCGCCGCCGGCCGGTCCTCGCCGTCCACCGGGCCGCCGCGACGGCACCGGCCAACGGCATCGTCATCCGCGTCCACCCGAACGTGTCGTCGCCCCGCGGCGGCACTTCGATGATCATGGCGTTGGCGAGGATCGCCACCGGAACCGCCAGCAGGAACAGCACGGCCCAGACCGGCAGGCCCGGCAACGCCTTCCGCACCACCTGTCCTACGGCCACGGGCGCCACCGATCTCTCCCACCGAACGCGACGAGGCTCCGGCACGCCGAGGAGCCGCCCGGTTCCGGCGTCACGGTCCTCGAGGTCTCGGGAAACGCTGATCCGTGCGTGTTCGATGTTAGGCGGCGACCGGGGTGATTTCGGCGATTCGCGTCGGTCGCCGTTCGTGCGGTGACACAGCGACCGACATCAGCCGGGTGCTGCGCCGTCACGGCTCGGCACCCGGCTGCTGTCGGTCCGTTTCTCAGGCGATGGACCAGCGCTGCGCGTTGTTGCCGGTGCAGGTCCACTGCCGTACCTCGGCGCCGTTGGTGGTGCCGAAGTTGAAGTTGTCCAGGCACAGGCCGCTGTGCCGGTTCTGCAGAGTGGAGTACCCGCCGCCGACCGGGGTGACCTTCCACTGCTGGACGGCCAGGCCGTTGCAGGTCCACTGCTGGACCACGGAGCCGGCGGCGGTGGCCCAGTCCTTGTCGTCCAGGCACAGGCCGCTGTGCTGGTTGCTGATGGTGACGTAGCCGTCGGCGGCCGGGATCAGGGTCCAGTCCTGCACGGCGGCGGTGTTGCAGGCCCACTGCCGGACCTCGGCGCCGGGTGCGGTCACGAAGTTGTAGTCGTCGAGGCAGAGGTTGCTGTGCTGGTTGCGGATCCCGACCGGTGCCGAGTTCTCGCCGGCCGGTGCGGGCAGGACGGTGGAGGTGGCGACGGGCACGCCCAGGTTCGGGGTGCCGTCGGCGTTCCAGGAGATCTTCTGCACCCGGGTGGTACGGGTGGTGCCGCAGCCGTGCGACGCCGAGGCGTTGGCGTGGTAGGCGATCCAGGTCTCGGTGCCGTCGGGTGAGGTGAAGAACGAGTGGTGACCCGGCCCGAACACCCCTGCGGCGTCGTTGCGCTGGAAGAGCGGGTCGGCGAACTTGGTCCAGGACGCCTGCGCGAGGGGATCGCCGCCGCGGTACTCCAGCATGCCGATCTTGTAGTTGGGGCCGTTGCAGTGGCTGGCCGAGTAGGTGAGGAAGGTGCGCCCGTTGCGCTGGATCGCGAAGGAGCCCTCGTTGACGGCGCCGTTCTGGGTCTCCCAGGCCAGCGTCGGCGCGGAGATGCGACTGCCGAAGCCGGCGGCGGTGTACGGGTTCGCCATCGGGGCGATGTACAGCGACTGCAGTCCGTCGCCGTGGAACGCCGAGAAGGTCATGTACAGGGCGTTGCCGAGCCGGATCGGCGCGGCGTCGATGGCCCAGCCGTTGTTCGGCATCAGGTTCAGGATGCCGCGGATCGTGTACGGGCCCATCGGGTCGGCGCCGGCGCTCTCCGCGACGTGGGTGCGGCGGGGCGCGCCGGCCTGTTCGACCGAGTAGTACAGGTACCACCGGTTGCCGATCATCTCGAGGTGCGGCGCCCACATGGTGGCGCCGCCGGTGCGTACGACCACCTGCTCGGGGGCGTTGCGCAGGCCGGCGATGGTGGCCGAGCGCCGCATGACGACATCGGCGGACCACGTCGTGGCGACGTAGTGGTAGAAGCCGTTGTGGTACGTCAGGGTCGGGTCGGCGCTGTTGGGCACGTCGACGACCGGGTTGGTGAAGGTCGGGCCGGGAGCGGCCTGCGCCGGCGCGGGACCGGCCACGGCGGCCAGGCAGAGACCGAGTAGTGCCGCGGCGGCGAGGGACAGCGCCCTGCGCATGAACTCCAGCATGGATCCTCCTTGGCGGAAGAAGGTTCTTCAGCGGCCTGGGTTAGCGTTAACAATCTCGCGCGCACGCCGATGGGCGGCCTGAAGCGTTGAAGGCTTGCATGTCTCCCGACCGTCGAGGCCCAGAGATGGCCCAGGACGAGCGGTTCCGGTCAACGAGAGCCGACCATCATGTTTCGAGAATGTTATCGCTCTCAACACTGAGGTCAAGGGGTCTCATCGATTCCGCCGGCTGGGAGCGCTTCCCCTTCGCGGAAGGGCCGAGGGGACGCCTGACACGGAGCCGCGTTCGCCCGGGCGCACAGGGTCCGGCAGGGCGCCCGGTGGTCCAGCGGTGCCGGCGTCGCGTCTCACCACACCGGCGTGAGCAGCCCGAACTGGCCGTCGAAACGTCGGTACAGCACCCGGCCCCGTCGACTGCGCGGATCGGTGAAGAACAGGAACCGCCGGTCGGGGGCCGCGTTGAGCAGTTGCATCGCCCGGACCGCCGGCATCGGCACCGCGGGCCATCGCTGGACGGTCAACGGCACGGTGCAGCCGGCGGGCACCGGCGCGGGCACGGACCGGTGCAGGCTGTAGCCGGTCGGGCCGTCCCGGTAGACGATGGCGTCCGTGCCGGTGCCGGCGTCCACGAACAGGTGGAACGGGTAGTCCCGCAGGTCCATGGCGAACGCCGCCGAATCCGGGGTCTGCACGGCGAGGTGGAATTCCTTCATCCGCACGATGCGCCCGGCGGCGGTCCGCGGGCCGGCCAGGCCGACCGGGTTCTGCGGGTACGGCGAACACCATTCGCCGGGGACGAACCCGACGTCGCCGCACCGTTCGGCGGCCAGGTGCTGGTCGAGGCGTCGCAGTCGCTGCAGGAGGCCGGCGCCGGTCTGATCGGCCGCCTCCCGCACGCTTGGCGCGGCCGTCTGCACCCGGACCATGCGCTCGCGGACGGCCACGTTGATCTGCATCACCACCACCGGCGGGAGGTCGTCGTGCCCGCCGTACGGGCTCAGACGTGCCCTGGGGTGCTCCACCGTGTGGTCGACAGTGCTCAGCACTCCCCCGACGGCATGTCGGGCATATGCCGACTCCTCGGCGGTGACCGCACCGACCACGGTGACGGTGGGTCGTTCTCGTGTCATGTTGCGGAGAGCCGACATGCGCCGTCCTCTTGACGAGAGAAATCCTGGTAACAGGTCTGCCGACGGCTCGGGCCGGCGTCTCCCGCCGGAACGGCGGCGTGTGGGAACCAGGCCGCTGTCCCGGCCCGTCACCGGAGCGAGCCACCCGAACACTACCCACCATCGGCCCTGCCGGGACAGAGCCGATCGGCCCTACCCCGGCCGGTGAGGCGACATCCGGGCCCGATGCCCACGGTGCGCCCGCCGGCCGGCGGGCGCACCTGCGGCTCTGACGGTCCCGGGCCGCGGTGGCGTCGGATTGAGGAGACGCCGAACTCGTCCTTCATCACCCGGGCGACCGGCGAATCCGGCCGCTGCCGCCGCACGCCGTCGGCGTGACCGTCGACGGCGTGCGGCGGCAGCTCCGGCAGCGGTCCGGGTAGGGCGAGGCCAGGTTCTCGCCCACCGCGAACAAGAGGTACGTGGCGCGGCCCCTGGTACGGGGCAGGCCGTCACCAGGTCGCCGGGCTCTCGGCGGGTACGAGTTGCCGGGTCCGGGCCGAGGACGGATCAACGACGCGGTATTTCAGTACGAAACATTTACGACTTTCGCCGTTGACAGCAGTTAACAATCCGAACAATGCTGTGAGAGCGCTCTCACTCCGAGCCGGGCGAGGGCGTCGGCGAACACGTCACGCCCCCGTGACCGCTCCCCCGTCGCCGCCATCCGCCACGCGGCCGCTTCCCCGAGGTCCACCGCGTGTGCCTGGACGAATGTGAGGTGTCGGCTTGCGTACCCGAATGAGATGGCTGACCGCCGTCGCCGCGCTCGCGGTCGCGGCGCCGATCGCAGCCGTGACGACGCCCGCCGCGGCGGCCTCGCCCGCCGTGCTCCCGATGACCGTCACCAACAACACCGGCCGCGGCGACGCCGTGTTCCTCTACGTGATCGGCACCATGAACGGACGGTGGGGTCACGTGAACAGCGGTGGGGCCTTCACGCCCTGGCCGGCCGGTGGCAACCCGCCCGTGCCCGCCCCGGACGTGGCGATGGCCGGGCCCGGCAACGGCGGCACCACGACGATCCGCATCCCGAAGGGCCTGTCCGGCCGGGTCTACATGGCCATGGGCGACAAGATCAAATTCTTCGTCACCCCGGACGGTTTCGTCCAGCCCGCACCGTGGGCGCCCGGCGACCCGAACTACAACGTCCTCTTCGACACCAGCGAGTTCACGTTCAACGACGCGGGCCTGTGGCTGAACAGCTCGCAGGTCGACTTCTTCGGCATCCCGCACGCGGTCACGGTGACCAACGGCGCCGGGCAGACCAAGCGCACCGGCGACGTCGTCGCCGACGGCCGCAACAAGGTCATCGACGCCGTCAAGGCCCAGCCGGGCTGGCAGGACTCGGTCATCACCCGCGCCGACGGTACGGTCCTGCGGGTGCTCGCGCCGGGCAAGGCGACCGACGCCGGCAAGTTCCCCGCGAACTACCTGGACGCCTACATCAACTCGGCGTGGAACGCGTACACCAGCAAGACCTTGACCGTCGTTCCTCGCCAGAACGAGCCGAACCGCCGGTTCTTCGGCCGGACCGTGGGCACCACGATGCGCTTCACCGACAGCACCGGCGCCGAGGTCGCCACCGTCGACAAACCCACCACCGCGAACGTCTGGGGCTGCGACGGCGTCTTCAACGCCCCGAACGTGGCGCCGTTCATCCAGAGCGAAGTGCGCCGGACCATCTGCACCGCCCTGGTACGTGGCACGCTCGGCCAGTCCACGGTGGAGCCGGTCTACGACGCGAACCAGTTCTACAAGAACAGCGCGCCGAACCACTACTCCCGGATCATCCACGCCAACATGGTCGACGGCAAGGCGTACGGCTTCGCCTACGACGACGTCGGCGGTTTCGAGTCGCTGGTCCACGACGGCGACCCGCAGCAGGCCGGAATCGTCATGAGCCCGTTCGGCGCCGGCGGGAACCCGCCGGTCACCGGCAACCGGATCCTCAGCAACTGGAACAACAAGTGCGTCGACGTCGCCAACGCCAACTTCGCCGACGGGGTGCCGTTGCAGGTGTGGACCTGCAACAACACCGCCGCGCAGGCGTGGACGTTCAGCAACGGCGCCATCGGTACGCGAAACGACAAGTGCATGGACGTCGCCTGGGGTTCCCGGGACAACGGCGCGGTCATCCAGCTCGCCACGTGCAGCGGCAACGCCGCACAGCAGTTCGTGCTCAGCGCGGCCGGCGACCTGGTCAACCCGCAGTCCGGCAAGTGCGTCGACATCGCGGCGTGGAATCCGGACGACGGCGCCCGGCTGCACCTCTGGGACTGCGTCGGCGGCGCGAACCAGAAATGGCGCCGAGGCTGAACCCCTCGGGCGGTGGCGGGCGCGAGCCCGCCACCGCGGCGCTCCCCGGCGCCCCGCTGATCCGTCCGGGTGACGGCGTCAGATCGGAAAGCGGATCCGTCCGGGTGGAGGCGTCAGATCCGGAAGCCGGCCACCAGCGACTGGAGATCACTGGACATGCGGGCCAGCTCCACGGTGGCCCGCTGTGACTCGGTGACGCCTTCCGTGGTGCGCCGCGCCGCCGCGGCCAGGGAGTCGATGCTGCCGGCGATGTCACCGACACCACTGGCGGCCTCACCGACACCGCGGTTCATCTCACTGGTCGTCGCGGTCTGCTCCTCGACCGCGGAGGCGATCGTGGTCTGGTAGTCGCTGATCCGGGTGATCACTTCGGTGATGCCGGCGATCGCGGTGATGGCGGTCGCGGTGTCGGCCTGGATCGCGGCGACCCGGGCCTCGATGTCACTGGTGGCCCGCGCCGTCTCCTGGGCGAGGTCCTTGACCTCGCTGGCCACGACGGCGAAGCCCTTGCCGGCGTCACCGGCCCGGGCCGCCTCGATCGTGGCGTTCAGCGCCAGCAGGTTCGTCTGCTCGGCGATCGACGTGATCATCTTGATGACGTTGCCGATCTCCGCGGACGACTCGCTCAGTTTGGTGACGGTGTGGTTCGTGGCCTCTGCCGCGGCGACCGCCTCCCCGGCGACCTCGGCGGCCCGGTTGGCGTTCTCGGCGATCTCGCGGATCGACGCGCCCATCTCCTCCGACCCGGCCGAGACGGTGTGCACGTTGCGGGTCACGTCCGAGGCGGCGTCCGACACCGTCACGGCCTGGGTGCTGGTCTCCGCGGCGCTCGCGGAGATCTGGGTGCTCGTCCGCGCCAGCCCGTCGGCCGCCGCGGCGACCTCCTGAGCGGTCTGCCGGACGCCGGAGAGCATGGCGCCCAGGGACTTCTGCGCCCGCCCCAGCGACTGCGCCATCAGGCCGATCTCGTCCATGCTGGGCACGGCCGCGGTGACACCGAGGTCGCCGTCGGCCATCGCGTCGAGGGATGCCTTCACCTGCCGCATGGCACGGCGGATCGCCCGGGCCACGATGAAGGCCAGCGTCAGCGCGACGAGCAGGCCCACCCCGAGGGCGACGACGAGGGTACGGGTGCCGGCCGACGCCTCCCGGGCGGCCTCGTCGGCGAGCCCCGTCGCGTGCTGGTTCAGCTCCACCTCGAGGGCGTCCAGGTCCTTCACGAAGACGGCGATCAGGGGGACGCTGACCTCGTTCAGGACGGTCTCGAAACCGGTGCCGCCGCCGTTGGCGAGCGCGGCCGGGACGATCTGCTCGTCCCGGGCCTTCTCCCACGCCGCGTAGTGGGTGAGGAAAGGCTGCCAGTTCTGCATCCGAGCGCCTTCGGTGGCGGCGAACTGGTCGATCACCTTCTGGATTCCGGCGTCGTTGTCGGCCAGCTTCTTGACCCACTCGTCCTTGGCCTTCGGCGACCGCACGCCGGACATGTTGCCGACGATCTGCCGGATGACCACCTGCTTGATGTGGATCTGCCCGCGCAGGTAGACCGGCCCCCGCTGCCACTCGGCGAGGCGGGTGTTCTGCGCGGCGAGGTCGCGCATCGACGACACCGCCAGCATGCCGGACCCGGCCGCCACGACGGCGAGCAGAGCGACGATCGCCAGGATCTTGGTCTGTACGCCGAGGTTGGCGGCGCGGCTGAACATGGAGTGTCTGGCGGGCGGGGCGATGGGTTCGGCCGGCACGGGAATTCTTTCCTCCGTCACTCTCGCAGACACGGTCCTTGCTCCTCGGCGGGCGGTCCGGGCCCGGCCGCACCGAGGTGGCTAAGGTCCGATCGGCAGCTAGGGCCGGAAACTGAGGCCGGGTCGTACCGCCGAGGTCCGGATCGCCCGGACCGGGCCGATCCGCGCGGCGCGGGCGAGGCCGTCATCGCCGCCCTGCCCGCGGGCGTCGAGTCCCGGGGACGTGGTAGAAAGGCACGCCCAAGATCGGGGGATTGATGTCCGAGGCACTGATCGTCTGCGAGAGCCTGGTCCGCATCTTTCAGACCGGTTCGATCGAGGTGCAGGCGTTGCAAGGGCTGGACCTGGTCGGGACGCGTCCGGGCCGTCCCCGCGCGTGAGCGTGGACAGTGCCGCCTACCGGAGGCTGCTCGCGGACACCCCTGCCCCGGCTGCCCGCGCTCGCCACCTCGGGGGCCGACATTCCGGCGCCGGCCCGGTCACCGGCGGGGCATGTCCGGACCGGGGACTCGCTGAAGCCCTCCCGGGACGGGGCTCCGGCTCCCACCCTCCCGGGCGGTCGGGATCGCGCCGCCGGCGGCCGGGGCGCCGGAGCGGTGGCAGACGTTGAGCCGGCTGCGGACCCTCGGTCTGCGGACTGGTGAGGCCCGGCGCGTGGCCGCCGGCGAGTTGTCGCCGCCGGCGCTGGTGGCCGCGGTCGGTGGCCCGTTGCCGGGGGTGCGGCCGGCCCGGTTCACGCTGGGCCCGTCGGGTCTGCACCTGCTCACCGGCCAGGCCGACGGCCCGGTCCCGGTCGTGCCGTGGGCGTCGATCGCCCTGGTGGGTGTGCTGTTCCCGGCCATGGTGCCGGTGGTGGTCGCGGCGGAGGCCGCCGCCCGGCGCCGCAAGCGGCTGGCCGAGGTCCTGCGGGTCGGTGGCGCGTGACATCCTTGGCACACGCGTGCCGCGACTCCGTGACGAGGTGGGGCGTTGGGCAGATCGGATGGCGACGGATCAATGCATGATCAACCTGGTGGCTTCGCCCCGGTCCCCCGTGGGTAGCGTGAACGCGTGACGGACGATCTCTTCGCCGGTGGCGGCGCCATGGGGCGCCTGATGAGCCGGCTCGACTGGGCGGCCACCGATGTCGGTCCGGTGGAGACCTGGTCGCAGAGCATGCGGGCGGCTGTCCGGATTGTACTTTCCTCCCGCTATCCGATGCTTCTGCTGTGGGGACCGGATTACACCCAGCTCTACAACGACGCCTACTCCGCGCTGATCGGTGACAAGCATCCGGACGCGCTGGGCGGCGATGTCCGGGTGACGCTCGCCGAGGGCTGGGCCGTCCTGGAGCCGCTGATCGCCGACGCCAAGGCGACCGGCGTGGCCAGCTGGGTGCCGGCGCTGCAGCTGGCACTGGATCGCTCCGGCTACCGCGAGGAGGCGTACTTCAGCGTCTCCCACGCGCCCGCCCGCGACGACGACGGCACCACCGCGGGCATCCTCACCGTGTGCAGCGAGGTCACCGAGCAGGTGGTCGGCGAACGCCGGCTGCGCCTGCTGCGCGACCTCGCGGTGCCGGCCGGCGGCCGGACAGCCGACGTCGAGCAGGTCTGCGCCCATCTCTGCGCGGTGATCGGCGAGCACCGGATCGACGTCCCGTTCGCCGCCATCTACCTGCGCGACGGCGCCCTGCTCCGCCGCGCCGCGGCCGTCGGGGCGGACGATGCCGCAACGGTGCTGCCGCCCTTCGTCGACGCGGCCGCGGACGGGTGGCGCCTGCATGTCGCCGCCGGCGGCGAGAGCGTCGACGTGACGGACGTCGCCGAGCGGCTGGCCGTGACCGGAGGTGCCTGGGACGACGCGGTACGCACCGCGGTCGCCGTTCCGTTGCCGTCGGCCGAACGGTCGCAGCCGCTGGGGGTGCTGCTGGCCGGCGTCAGCCCGAGCCGGGGCCTGGACGAGACGTACCGGTCGTTCTTCGAGCTGCTCGCCCAGCAGGTGGCGGTCGCGGTGCGTAACGCTCAGGCGTACCAGGAGGAGCGTGACCGGGCCGCGGCGCTGGCGGAGCTGGACCGCGTCAAGACCGACTTCTTCACCAACGTGAGCCATGAGTTCCGTACCCCGCTGACGTTGATGATGGGCCCCTTGGCCGACGCCCTCGCCGATGCCGGCGAACCGCTCGGGCCGGCCCAGCGGGACCGGACGGAGATCGCCCTGCGCAACGCCGACCGGCTGCTCTCGCTGGTGAACAGTCTGCTGACGTTCTCCAGCGTGGAGGCCGGCCGGGCGCAGCACCAGCCACGGCCGATCGACCTCGCCCGCTACACCGCCGAGCTCGCCGGCGTCTTCCGGGCCGCGGTCGAACGTGCCGACCTGCGGCTGGTGGTGGACTGCCCGCCGCTGCCGCACACGGTGGCCGTCGACCCGCTGAACTGGGAGAAGATCGTCACCAACCTGCTGTCGAACGCGCTCAAGTTCACCTTCGTCGGTGAGATCCGGGTGCGGCTGGAAGCCGGCGCCGGCACGGTACGGCTGACCGTCGCGGACACCGGCATCGGGATCGCCGCGAAGGATCTGCCGCATCTGTTCGACCGCTTCCACCGCGTCCGGGGTGTGCAGTCCCGCAGCCACGAGGGCAGCGGCATCGGTCTGGCGCTGGTCCGCGAACTGACCCGGCTGCACGGCGGCGAGGTGACCGTCGAGAGCACTCCCGGCGTCGGCACCACCTTCACGGTGACCGCGCCGCTGGTCGAGGCCACGACCGCGGAACCGCTGCCGGACATGTCGGCGGCGCAGGCCGCGGCCCGGGAGGCGGCCGGCTGGCTCGACGTCCCCCATGCCGTCGTCCCGCCGGGCGCCGTCGAGCCGATGCCGGCGGCGGCGGACCCGGCGCGGATCCTCGTCGCGGACGACAACAGCGACATGCGCTCCTACCTGAGGCGGCTGCTCAGCGGGCAGGGCTGGCAGGTGGAGCTCGTCCCCGACGGGCGCGCGGCACTGGAGGCGATCCAGCGGTTCCCGCCGGATCTGCTGCTCACCGACGTGATGATGCCGCGTCTGGACGGCTTCGCCCTGGTCCGGGCGGTACGCGCCGACGAGGCGACGCGGGCGCTCCCGGTGGTCATGCTGTCCGCCCGGGCCGGCGACGAAGCAGGCGTCGAGGGTCTGGAGGCCGGCGCCGACGACTACGTGGTCAAGCCGTTCACGGCGGCGGAGCTGGTGGCACGGGTCCGCAACACCCTGCGGCTGGCCCGGGTCCGCGCCGTGCACACCCGGCAGCTGTCCGTGCTCGCCGACACCGCCGCGGTGATAGCGTCCGGCCGGGCCCTCGAGGAGGCGTTCCAGGCCGTCACCGAGCAGGCGCAGGGCCTGCTGGAGGGCATCGGCGCCGAGGTCGTGGTCGACGGCGGCGCCGGCCGTGCCGCGCTGCGGTTCACCTCCGGCGCGGCTCGCCCGCCCACCGACGGGGCCGGCACGGTACGCGCGACGATCCGCGGCCGCGACGGCGAGCGGATCGGCACGCTCACCGTGCTGATCGGCCCGGCGCGCCGGGCCGGTGCTCAGGACCGGGACCTGCTCGAGCCGATGGCGACCATGCTCGCCTCGCTGGCGCAGACCGGCTGGCAACCCGACCACGACCGCCGGCTGGTGCTGACTCTGCAGCAGAGCGCCCTGCCGGAGGATCTGCCCACCCTGGACGGTTTCGACCTGCAGGCGGCCTACCGGCCGGCGGCCGGGCGGGCCGGCGGCGACTGGTACGACGTCGTGGTGCTGCCGGGCGGCGGCGCCGTGCTCAGCGTCGGTGACGTGGCCGGCCACGGGCTGGGCGCCGCGGTGACGACCGGTCAGATCCGCAACGCGGTCCGGGCGTACGCGGTGGAGGACGCGGCGCCGGCGGCCATCGTCACCCGGGTGGCGGCACTGCTCGCCCGCCTCGGCACGCCCCGGACGGCCACCCTGTTCGTGCTTCATCTGCGCCCGGACACCGGGGACCTCACCTGGTGCAGTGCCGGGCATCCCACCCCGGTGTACTCCGGCCCGCGACAGGACACTCGCCTGATGGACGGGATCGTCGGGCCACCGCTCGGTCTGCGCGGGGCGTCGTACCGGCAGAACGACGGCCGGCTGCCGCCCGGTGCTCAGCTGCTGCTCTTCACCGACGGCCTGGTCGAGAGCCTCCCGTCCGCCATCGACGACGGACTCGACCGGCTGCAACGGCAGAGCGGGCAGCTGTACGCCGCCGGCGTGTCCCCCGGTGCTCTGCTGGACGCCGTGCTCGCCGACGTGCCCGACCCGCAGCGCGACGACATCGCGGCGCTCGTCCTGCGCCGGCGGCCGGCGCCGGACACGGCCCCCGCGGCCGACGTGCCGGACCTGCACGTCACCTGGTCGTACCCGCTGGACCCGTCGGCGTCGGGCATGCTGCGCCGGGACCTGCGCGCCGCCCTGGGCGACCACACCATCGACTCCGAGCTGCTGTACGACCTGCAGGTGGCCGCGACCGAGGCGGTCAACAACGCGGTGGAGCACGCCCAGCAGCCCAGCCGGCCCGAGGTCGAGGTCGAGTTGCGGGTCGTCGACGGCACGGTCCTCATCGTGGTGCGCGACTTCGGCGGGTGGCGCGCCCGGCCGGCGATCCGCGATCGCGGCCGCGGCGCCCTGCTGATGAGCGCCTACGGCGACGTCCGAGTCGTCCCGACGGCCACCGGGACCACCGTCACGATCGAACGCCGCTGGCAGGCCCCGAGCCGTTGACCCACCCCGGAGCAGCGTCAGACCGCCGGTAGCCGGTCCCAGAAGGCGGCCAGCGTGGCGGCGCCGGCGAGCAGCACGTCGATGGACACCCGCTCGTTGCTGTCGTGCCAGTGGTCCTCCGGCAGGCCGGTGCCGAAGTACACCACCGGTGCGCCGACGCCCTCCGACAGCCAGACCGCCGGGCCGCCGCCGGCATTGCCCATCCGGCCCGCCGGGCGCCCGAAGCCCTCCCCCACGGCCTCCGCCAGAACGGCGACCGCGGGAAGATCATCCGGGGTCCGGTACGGGTCCTGCGCGCTCTCCGGGGACACCGTGAGCCGGTGGCCGAACCGGTCACCGACGGTGTCGGCGACCCACCGCCGCAGCTGCTCGGCGATCTCGGCGCCGGTCTGGTCGCTGACGTACCGGATGCTCAGATCGGCGGTGGCGACCGACGGCACCGCCGCCCGCGACGGCCCGATCGGATCGCCGGCGATCACGCTGGTCACCTCGATGGCCGGCCGTGTCCACAGGCGTTCCAGCACCGTGTACCCGGCCTCGCCGCCCACACTGCGGGTCAGGGACCGCTCCAGCCAGTCGGCGTCGCTGTACGGCAGCGCGGCCAACTCGTCGCGGAACCGCTGCGACGGCTCCACCACACTGTCGTAGAAACCGGGCACGGTGATCCGCCCCTTGTCGTCGTGCAGCGCGGCGAGCAGCCGGCTCATCTCCAGGACCGGGTTGGGCGCCGGCCCGGACACCGCTCCGCTGTGCACGTCCTGCAACGGCCCCATGATCTCCAGCTGCGCCAGCATGGTGCCGCGCATGCTCACGCACACCGCCGGATGGTCGGCACGCCACAGCAGCGTGTCGGAGAAGACGATCAGATCGGCGCCGACCCGGTCGCGGTTGTCCTGCAGCAGCTGCCGCAGGTGCGCCGACCCGGTCTCCTCCTCGCCCTCCACCAGCAGCTTCAGATTCACCGCGGGATGCTGGCGGCCGGTGGCGGCCAGGTGGGCACGGACCGCCCACACATGGGCGAGGGCCTGGCCCTTGGCGTCCGACGCGCCACGCCCGTAGAGGTAGCCGTCGCGGACCGTCGGCTCGAACGGCGCGGTCTCGTCCCACTCCTCGTCCTTCGCGGCGCGTACGTCGTGGTGGCTGTAGATCAGGACCGTGGGGGCCTCCGGGTCCGCGCACCATTCGGCGTACACCGCCGGCCCGTCCTCGGTGTCCCACACCTCCACCGACGGGAAGCCGGTCTCGCGCAACGCCGCGGCGAGCCAGTTCGCCGACCGCCGCAGATCGACCAGATGCTCCGGGACTCCGGCGATCGACGGTATCCGGACCCACTCCGCCAGCTCGGCGACCATCGCGTCCCGATGCTCCGCCAGGTAGTCCCGCACCTTCGTCGTCACTGCTGATCCCCTCCGCCCCGCCGGGGCCACCGTGCTCGGCGGCCGATGATCGGCCCGCCGTCCGGTCCCCCGGCTACCCCGGAACGGAGTCGCTATGCCGACCATCGCTGACATCGGCGGCGCGGGGATGGTCGCGCGTCACACCCCGGGCAGGCCCGCGAGCCCGGCGATCAGGCCGAGCCCGGCGCAGACACCGAGCACCCGCAACACCGACCACTTCCGCCAGAAGATCAGAACCGCTGCGACGACGGCGATGACCAGGGGTACGAGGCGCACGGCACCGAAGTCCGGCACCGTCATGTGCACCGGGCCGGCCTCGACCTCGTGCACCCGGCTGAACAGGGTGTGGACGGCGAAGTAGAGACCCAGGTTGGCGATGACACCGACGACCGCGGCGGTGATGCCGGTCAGCGCCGCCGACAGCGACCGGTTGCCGCGCAGCCGTTCCACGTACGGTGCGCCGAGCAGGATGAACAGGAAGCACGGCACGAACGTCACCCAGGTCGTCAGCAGCGACGCGACGACACCGGCCACCCACGGGTCCAGGCTGCCCGGGTTGCTGTAGGCGCCGAGGAACGCGACGAACTGCACCACCATGATCAGCGGGCCGGGGGTGGACTCGGCGAGGGCCAGGCCGCGGACCATGTCCCCGGCCGACAGCCAGGCGTAGTGTTCGACCGCGCGCTGGGCGACGAAGGCGAGGACGGCGTAGGCGCCGCCGAAGGTGACCACGGCCGTGCCGGAGAAGAACAGCCCCTGCTGGGTGTAGACACTGTCCGTCCCGGTGAACACGGCGAACAGCGCCACCGGGATGAACCAGGCGGCCAGCCCGATCGCCAGGATCGTCGCGGTCCGGCGGCCGGAGGGCCGGTCGTGGTGCAGCGTGTCGTCGGAGATCAGCGGCTCGGGACCGTCCTTGGCGGCGCCGTGGCCGCCGGCGGATTCGACGAGTTCCGGTCGCCGGCGGTGCAGGGCCCACCCGGCGAGCGCGGCCACGGCGACCACGACCGGGAACGGCACCGCGAACACCGCGAGCGACAGGAACGCGAGCACCGCGAAGGCGACCAGGGTGCGGTGGGTCAGGGCCCGGCCCGCGACCCGCCACACCGCCTGGACGACGATGGCCACCACCGCCGGTGCGAGCCCGGCGAACAGGGCGGCCACGACCGTCGTGTCGCCGAAGCCGACGTAGACCGCCGACAGGGCGAGCAGCGCCACGACGCCGGGCAGGACGAACAGGGTGCCGGCGACGAGGCCGCCGCGCAGGCCGTTGAGCAGCCAGCCGACGTAGATCGCCAGCTGCTGGGCTTCCGGCCCGGGCAGCAGCATGCAGTAGTTCAAGGCGTGCAGGAAACGCTTCTGGCCGATCCAGCGGCGCTCGTCGACGAGGTGCCGTTGCATGACGGCGATCTGCCCGGCCGGGCCGCCGAAGGTCTGCAGCGAGATGGCGAACCAGGCTCGCACCGCTTGGCCGAAGGGGACGACGTCACCGGCCGGCACGACGCGTGCGGGTGCGGAGTCGTCGGGTTGGATGGTCGTCACGGTGGTGTTCTCCTGTGCTCTCAGCCCGGGGTTCGGTTCAGCAGTACGGCGCGGCGCTGGTATTCGTAGAGGCCGTCGAAGATCGAGCCGCCGATCGCGAGAACCTGCTCGTCGTCGCAGGTCATCGACAGTCCGCGGAGGATCACGTCCAGCCCCGGGCCCTCCGGCGCGTCGTACCGCTCGTCGGCCAGATCGGCCTCGTGCACGATCTCGGCGATCTTCCACAGCACCGGATCGTGCAGTTCGTAGCGGCGCAGGATCGTCTCGAACGAGCAGTCACCCTGGTGGTGGCCGAGTTCGGCGCCGCGCATGTCGAACGGCGTCGCGTCGGCGGGCACCGCCGTGCGGTCGTCGACGAACACGAACTCCGCCTCGGGATCGATGTGGGTGCGGATCAGCCACGCGCACGCGGCACGGTCGATGTGCACTCCGGCACGGGTGGCCCACTTCATGCCCGCTCCCTCACGGTGACGTCCTTTTCGGCGAGTTCCTGCACCGCGATCCGGGCGGCTTCGCGCTCGGCCGGTGCGAAGTGGTCGCGGTCGGTGATGCGGCGCAGCTCGGCGCGCAGTCTGCGGATCAGGCGGGTCCGTTCCGCCTCGTCGGCGGGAACCGTCGCGGCCTGTTCCATCACGGCCCGGTATTCGGCGGCACGGGCCGCGCGCATGCCGTCGATGACAGCCCGCTCCTGGGCGATGTCACCCGGGGACGCGATCCAGATCATCGCGGCGCCGCCGTTGTCGACGACCTCCTCCGCGATCCAGTCGAGTTGTTCCCGGGACCGGTCGCCGGCGGGCAGGGCGATCAGGCCGTCACCGAGGCGGGCCACGCCGAGGCGCTCCAGCTTGCGCCACACCGCGATGCGGGGCTGCGACGGCTCCCGGGGCATCCGGTACGACAGCAGCACCCACCGTCCGGCGTTCCGCACCCGCTCCACCGGAGCACTGTAACCATGGTTACCGTCGTCATGGAAGGCGGGTCGTCACGCGAGAAAGCAGTGAACTGTCACACCATCGGAGGGACCGTCTCGCGGCGACTGCTGGTTGACTGGACGGTATGACCGCGTACCCGGCCCGGATGCGCCGGCCCGGGCGCTCGGCCCCCGGCGGCCGGGCCGCCATGGTCATGCTCCTGCTGCTTCTCACCGCCGTCGCGTTGTTCCCCGTCGACCGCGACCATCACCACACCGTCGCCTCGCACGACCACCCGCTGACCGCTGCCGCGTGCGTGACGCAGCATCACCACACCGGTGAGCCGGTGCCCGACCACGGGCACCGCCACACGTCCGACGTCGTGTCGAACCTGGCGCCACGTTCCCGCACCGACGCCCCCGACGGCGCCGTCCTCATCGTGACGATCGCCTGCGGCAGTGCGGCGGACTCCCCCGCTCCCCCGTCGAGCGCGGCGCCTCCGGTGCCGGCTGACGTCGATCTCCATCTGCTGGGTGTGCTGCGGGTGTAGGAGGCCTGCGCCCGCACACCCGTCTTCAGGCATCTTCCGATCCCGCCGCACTGTCCGCGTCGCGGTGGCGCCTGCTTCGCATCCGCAGACCAGAGAGACGATCCCGTGTACCCACGACCCGGACGCCGGACCACCCACGCCCACGGAACCCCTGACAACCTTCTCGTGTACGACCGGTGGGGCCGTTACGGCCGGCCCGTCGTGCTGCTGCACGGCCTGCTGTACGACCGCACCATGTGGTGGCCGGTCGCCGCCGACCTCGGCGACTGCTGCGCCGCCGTCGCCGTCGACCTGCCCGGCCACGGCGAGTCCGCGCCCCGCGAGCAGTACCACCTCGATCGGCTCACCCACGATCTGGCGATGCTGATCAGCCGGCTCGACCTGCGGCGGGCGCCGATCCTCGTCGGGCACGCCGAGGCCACGCTGATCGCCGAGTCGTTCGCCGACCGGTACGCCACCCACGCCGTGGTCAGCGTGGGGACGGCGGCAGCCGGCGGCGACGCCCTGGCGGGGGTCCCCGAGTCGTACCGGCAGTTCGCGGTGCCCCGGGACGATCGGGCGCTGCTGGCGGCGTACCGCGAATGCCTGACCGGGCCCGCCGCCCGCGCCCGATCCGCGACGCGGTCCCGGATCAGCGTCGGTGAGGCGCCCCGGGCGCCCCGGCGAGACGGTCTCTTCCCGCACCTGTGCGATCCGGCGGCGTCCGCCGCAACGCTCCGGAAACTGTGCTGATCCTCAGAGCTCGATGTGGCCCTCGAGGTAGAACACGCAGGAGCCGTGCAGGTGCACCCGGTCGCCGGCGAGCCGGCAGACCAGCTCACCGCCACGCCGCGACGCCTGGTACGCGAAGAAGGTGTCCTTGCCGGTCCGCGCCGCCCAGAACGGCACGAGCGCACAATGGGCTCCGCCGGTCACCGGGTCCTCGGGGATGCCCTTCGCCGGTGCGAAGTACCGGCTGACGAAGTCGTACGTGCCGTCACCGGCGGCGGTCACCACGACCCCGGTCCGGTCCAGGCGGGCGATCGCGGCGAGATCCGGCTGGAGGGACCGGACGTCGTCGGCCCCCGAGAGCACGGCGAGGTAGTTGCTCCCGTCGGTCATCGTCTCGACCGGTGTGACGCCGAGCGCCGCCGGCAACGCGGGCGGCGACGGCACGGCCCGCACCGTGCGGGCCGGCAGATCCATCCGATAGGCGGCGCCCACGCGGTCGACCGTCAGCGGCCCGCTCGCGGTATCGAACACGACGCTGTCGCGGCCGGGCTCCAGCCGCTCGACCACGACGGCGGCCGCCGCGAGCGTCGCGTGCCCGCACAACGGCACCTCCACCATCGGCGTGAACCAGCGCAGCCGGTACCGGCCCTCGGACGGCACGACGAACGCCGTCTCGGCGAGGTTGTTCTCGGCGGCGACGGCCTGCATCAGGGCGTCGTCGAGGAACCGGTCCAGCACCACCACGGCGGCCGGGTTGCCGGCGAAGCGCCGAGTGGCGAAGGCGTCGAGTTGGAAGATCGGGACCCGCACCGCCTCCTACCGGCCTTCGGAGGAGGAGGGCGCGGCACCCACCTCCTCGATCGTGACCACCGAACGAGACGGAGCCAAGCCGTGCTCCGGCGATCCGTGATGGACGTCGAGATCGGGCCTCATCGAGTCATCGGTCACCCCGGAATCGTACGGTGGTCGCCCGCTTCGGGGTGGGACACCGCCCGGGGCGGCCTGACGAGCGAGGGTGCCGGAGACCCGGACCCGATCTCAGCGGTCCCGGGTGTCGGCCGACCGCCAGCGGTCCAGGATGACCGGCCATTCGTGGGCCGTCCCGGTGATCCGGCGTTGCCGGGCCTTGGAGTTCTCGTACTCCGCGACGACGCGCGGCCCCTGGGGGACATCGGCCAGGATCCGGTCGATCGTCTCCTCGATCAGGGCCGGTTCCGCGGACGCCGACCGGCGGCGGATGCTCAGGTCGATCGCCTGCGAGAAGATCGTCGGGTCCAGCGGGGCGAGCCCGCGCAACGTGCGCTTCCACTCGCCGAAGTCGGCCGCCTCGACGACCGCCGCGATGCCGGGACGGAGACGGTGCCCCCGCCGCGACTTCCACGAATCGGTGGTGCCCTGCCGGCTGAGGGAGGCCACCACGGTGCTCGTCTCCACGAGCAGCCGGGCGGCGGCGACCGGATCGACCGCCGCCAACCTGATGAGGAGGGTCCGCAACGGCGCCAGGGTCTCCGGGTCGTCGGTCCGCAGCAGGAGATCTCGTACGGTGGCGATCGTCCGGGGCCGCGCCTCCGGATCCAGCGGGCCCGCGACGCAGCACAGTTCGCGCAGGCAGGCGGCGACGCGGGCGGCCACCAGCCCGGTCGGCGGGGTGAGGGAGGTCAGCGCCGTCCAGATCGGCTCGAACGACGCCGACCACGTCCACTCCCGGGTGGGCTCGCCGATGTCCAGCACCGTCTCCAGGAGAGCCAGGACGGCGTTGAGCGCCTCCTCCCGGTTCTCGTCCCGCAGGCCGGTGACGACCGCGCCGGCCTCGACCTCCTCGCCCGCGCGGGCGGCCCAGCGGAGCAGGACGTAGCCGTCTCGTCTGGTGTGCTCCACGGGGCTGGCCCGGAGCAGGTACGCCAGTTCGGCGACCGAGGCGGCGTTCTCCGCCGGAGCCGCGCCGTGACCGGTCGCCGAGTCGTTGATCAGCCTCGCCAGGTGGGAGCCGTCGTTCTCGACCCGCCCGTCGGCGATCAGTTGGCCGAGGACCGCGGGATGACGAGGGAACAGACCCCGGAGCCGGGTCACGATGATCGTCCTCGATTTCTGTTCCTGTTCGCCGCGGGCCGGCCGGCTACGCCGGGCCCACGCGTTCAGGGCCACGGCGGCGCCGTCGTGCCCGCCGACGGCCGCCGGGGCGAGGAAGGCGGCGAAGGCGTCGGGCCGCAGCCAGGACCGGTTCGCGTCGGCGGGTTCCACGATCTGCTTCATCACCGAGGCGATCTCGTCCGGGGGCAGGCCGGCGTGCTCGAGCGCGTCCCGCCAGAGGATCCCCGGCCGGCGTAGTCCCCCGACCCGTTCGCCGCCGGTGAGGGGAAGGGACCGCATGCCGGCGACGCAGCGCTCCCGGGCGATCTTCGACGCCGGCGTGGTGGCCGGTTGCGGGGCGCCGGCAAGGGCCAGCCGATACGGTCCCTGAAGCAGTCTGACCAGCAGGTAGTCGCAGACCTCGGCCTGCAGGCGCCGGTCCTGCACCGCCAGTGCCCTGGTCAGCACGTCTTCCACGACGTCCGGCGGACAGGCGTGCGTGATCTCGGCCAAGGCCCACAGCCGGGCCCGCCGGGACAGTTGCGACTCGTCGGCGGCGATGATGTCGTCGAGCAGTTCGCCCGCGGACCGGCCCGCCGACAGCCACAACGAACGATGGATGGCGGCGAGCGCCGGGTTCAGGGCGTCGATCCCGCTGGTCTTCGTCGGGATGTCGATGAACTCCGCGGCGAGGAAGTCCCGGAGATCCCCGTGGCCGTCCGCGATCGTGGCGGCGGTGGTCAGGACCGCCGCCAGGGCATCGTGGGTGCTGGTCCCCTCGCAGACCTTGCGGGCCAGGTCGAGCAGTTTCCCGCGAGCCCAGGCCCGATCCGCCGCGGCGAGCCGTTCCACGAGCAGGAGCGGGCCGCCCCGCAGCACCCGGGCCTGCTCCCCGGTGAGTCCCTCGAACCAGCCGAAGCAGTCGATCCGTTCACTCTCGACGAAGGACGACACCCGTTCGGGGTACGACGCGGCCAGCGCGGCGAGGGCCGCGACGACGACCTTCTTGACGCTGGCCGGCTCCCAGCGCCAGATGCACGCGAGATCCTCCAGGGCGGAGACCGTGTCCTCGTGGCGTACCCGGGGCAGGAACTCCATGTACCGCTTCACCAGCCCGGCTTCCCGCTGCAGGGCCGGATCCTCCGGCGGCTCGAGGAGACGGCGGGCCACGGCGACCGTCTGCGGCCCCCGGAAGCGTGCCTGTGCGTAGGCGGCGATCGCGGTACGGCGGATGCCGTCGTGCCGCGCGGACAACAGCTTCGCGAAGATCGGGTCCAATCGCGCCGCCTCGAGCGTGGAGCGGCAGGCGTAGATGAGGACCTGCTGCGTGATCGCGGCCAGGAACGGGTCGTTGAGCTGGATCGTCCGGTCGACGAGTTCCTCGATCGCGGCGGGCGGCATCCGGATCAGCGCCCGCGCGCAGGCGTACTCGAAGAAGATCTGGTGGAAGTATTCGAGGGTCTCCGCGGCACCGTGCAGGACGTGTCGTCTGCGGAGCGCCGCGACAGCGTCCAGGATGCCGGCCTGGCCCCGGCCGGCGCGCTGCCACTCGATGCCGATCTCGGTCTCGGAGAGCCGCAACCGGCCGCTCGCCACCATCAGGACCGCCAGGAACTCGGCGGCCGGGGAGGCGTCCGGCTCCTCGGCGCCACCCGCGTTCCGCCGGCGGTCGGTGACCACCCGGAGCAGCCAGTGACGGTCGAAGAGGTCGGTCATGTCGATCTCGACACGGATGGCGTCCTGGTCGCCGTGCACGGCGTCGCCCGGTTCCAGCAGGGCGAGCTCGAACAGCATGCGGAGGGTGAGCGGGCGCCGGCAGATCTCGGCGATCGGCAGGCCCCGGGTGACGGCGTTCTCCACCGTGGCGGCGAGCGCGTCCGGATCGCGGACCGCCCCCGCCAGGAAGTGCTGGGCGTGCCCGCGGATGGCCGTCCTGAGTTCCCGGCCGTCGTACGGGCCGAGGGTGTCGACGGTGAGGCCGAGATCGTCACCCCTCCTGCGGAGCAGGAACGACTCCTGCTCCCTGCAGGTCATCACGGTGACGGCGCCGGTGTCCTTCGCAAGCCGTAGCAGCGCGGTCAGGACGTCCGGGACGACCTCCCCGCGCAGCAGCAGATCGACCGTGTCGATCAGCAGCACGGTCACCCGCGGTGACGCCGCGGCCAGCGTGTGGGCGATCTGCTCGACCGTCACCGCAGCGGACGAGAGCTCCTCCGCGCTGAGGGCCACGACCGGCTGACGCTCTCGGAGGCGGGTGGCCAGCCGCCACAGGAGGCTGGTCTTGCCGGCGCCCGGCTCGCCGACGATCAGGGTCGTGCTCGGTGCGGCGCACCTGGCCAGCAGATCGTCCTCGGTGACCGCGCCGAGGACGCGGGGCACGTACAGATCCGCCAGCCGTAGCTCGTGCCGGGCCCGGCTGCCCGTGACGAGCAGGTTGTTCGCCTCATCGAGATTGCGCTGGGTCACGGTCGCGACCGCGGTCGCGGCGGCTCCCGGCGGGGAGTCGCCGGCGGTCGCCGGGGCGAGGCGGCCGATCTCCTCCAGCTCAGCGGTCTCCAGCCCCGCCGACGCGTAGAGGTGCCCGTAGGCCGCCAGGTACCGCTCGCGGAGCTCGGCGACACCGGGATGATCGGCGCCCAGAGCGCCGGCCAGCTCGAGGAACCGCGCGGGCGGCAGCGCGCATCTCGCGGCCCAGACCTCCCGGACCTTCCGCTCGCCGATGGTGACCAGGCTCTTCAGCGCGTTCCCGGAGAGCACGCGCCCGTCGTGCTCGACCGTCTCCATGGCCCGGAGGAACGCGGCCGCCGCCGGTCGATCCTGATCCGCCAGCGGCAGATAGCGGCTGCGCCCGGGTCGCCGTGCCGCAGTCATCGGACCTTCATACCAGTTCCACCGCGGAACGGGTGCACCCCGAGGTGCGATGTCCGCACCCGGCCGCACCCCTCGATCCGCGGTCCGCCACCGGGCGGCCACAGGCGTTCTCCTGCTCCGCGAACGTTCGCCGGGGCCCAGGGGTGGCCCGTGAGGAAGTGGAGTGCGGCATGGTGTCCGGATTGAAGATCGCGCTGGTGGTCATCGTGGTGCTGTGCGGGGTCGTCGTCGGCCTGCTGGCGGAGCGGACGGCCAGGAACTGTGGCTGCTCCGAGCCGGTGGCCCTGAGCTGGGGCGGTGGTTCCTTCATCGCCGTGTCGGGACTCGGGATGGCGATCCTGAACATGCTCGCCCCGTAGTCCCCGCCCGCACGACGAAGCCGACGTCGCCCGTCTTCCGATCCGGAGGCGGGCGACGCGTCGTCCGTCCCGGTCCTAGCCGTTCGGGCGGGTCTCGATCGCCTGGAGCGACCAGCTGTTGCCGTCCGGGTCCGTGAAGTGGACGAAACTGCCCCACGCCTGCACGTCGACGTCGCTCGCCTCCACGCCGGACTCCACCAGTTGTTTGCGGGCGGCGTGCGCGTCCGGCACCACCACCTGGATCTCCTGCGTGCCCGGCTGCCGCTGGGTGAGGCCGTCGCCGATCGCGATCGAGCAGGCCGAGCCGGGCGGGGTGAGCTGCACGAACCGCAGGCCGGGGTGCACCCGGTGGTCATGGTCGACGACGAAGCCGATCCGCTCGTAGAACGCCTTGGCCCGGTCGACGTCGCTGACCGGCACCGGGATGAGTTCGATCTTCCACGTGGCTGTCATACCTCCATCCTGCCGCCGATTGCGGTCACTATCTGACCGCTGGGAGGCCCGGACTGATGTCGCGCTTCTGACGGCGTACCGAAGATGGGTGAATTTTTGTCGGTAATGGTGGGAGTAAGGGCAAAATGTCTCAACGATGAAGTCTTCGATGCTCTCCCCCGCGGTCGCCCTCATGGCATGCCTGCCCTTCGCCGTCGTCCCACCCGCCGCCCATGCGGCGCCGCCCCCGCCGGGTGGCCGCATCTCGCTGGCCACGCTGCGGGAGGCCACACTGGACGTGCCACCCTGGCCGACCGACGGCCTCCGATGCCCCTCCGGCCGGCTGCGGTTCCGCGGCGGCGAGGCGCCGGTGACGCCGAAACCCGTTCCCGACGGCCGGCCGCCGTACGGGGAGTTCCTGACCGTCCTGTCCGCCGCGCACGGCGACATCGACCACGACGGCGCCGACGAGACCGTCGCGGTGCTGGGCTGCCTCATCGAGGGCGGCAGCAAACAGATCGTCGCCTACGACCGGGACGCCTCCGGCGCCATCGTCTCCCGGGGGCGGGTGGCCGCGACGACCGGAGAGGTCCGCGACATCCGCGACACGAGCGTCCGCGTCGACGGATCCGGCCGGGTGACCGCGCGGGTCGCCGACTACCAGCGGTGCTGCGCCGACCGGACCCCACAGACCTGGCAGACCCGGGGGTACGCCCTCCGGGGCGGCCGGTTCACCCAGGTGAGCGGCCCGGCCCGGATGCCGCTGAACCGGCGGGTGACCGCCATCGGCCTCACCACCGGCGACCTGGTCCTCGGCCCGGCGACGGGCGGATACCGGTACGGCACCCTCGCCGTGACCGCCACCCACCGCCGCGGAGCCCACCCCGGGCAGATCGTCCTCACCTTCACCGCGCCGGACGGTCTGCGGCGCGCCGGTGCCGCCTGGCCCCGGGTGACCACCGGGCCCGGCACGTTCAGCGTGCGGGTCACCGCGCCCGCGGCGGGGCGCAGCGCCACCTACCGGTTCGCTTTCCGGCAGGCGGCCGCCGCGCCCGCCGGCGAACTCGCCCTGGAACTGGCCACGGTCCCGGCGATGAGCCAGGCGATCCCGTGGGACGGCTACGCCACCGCCCGGATCAGACCCGCTCCCGCTTCACGGTGACGAACCCGCCGTTGCTCCGAGGTCCAGCAGCGTGCGGCACGCCCGCGGGTTCTCGACGTGGGCGTTGTGGCCCAGGCCGGGCAGCGTGACGGTCCGTACGCCGAGGCCCTTCAACTGCTCGTCGGTGTTCATCGGGTCGAGTTCGCCACGGGCCAGGAGGACGGCCGCCGGCGAGCCGTGCACCAGGGCGGCCATGTCCGGCGCGCCGACCCCGAAAGCCCGCGGGTCGAGCGCGAGCCGCCACCTGCCGTCCACCTCACGGATCCCGGCACGGACCGCCGGATCGTCCGGGGTGAGCAGCCCCGCCAGCCCGGACACCCGCAGATGCCGGGCGGCCGCCTCGTCCGGGGAGTCGAACCAGGCGACCGGCCGCTCGGCCAGCGCCCCGGCACGCTGCAGGTCCTCGTCGCTCCAGGACACCTTGACGCCGAGCCCGATCACCGCCGCCACCGGGTGACGGGCGGCAAGCGCGAGACCCACCACCCCGCCGAGCGAATGCCCGAGCACGACGGTCCGGGTGCTGCCGGCCACGAGCGGGAGCACCGCCTCGGCGAGGGAGCCGAACGTGTACTCCCCCGGCGGCGCCGACCCGCCGTGCCCCGGCAGATCCGGCGCCACCCATCGGCCCGGCCAGTGCTCCGTCAGCTCCGGCCACCACCCGGACCACACGTCACCGGTGGCGCCCAGTCCGTGCAGCAGAAGCAAAAGCGGCTCACCGTCACCGCCGGCACGTATCCGCAGATCCGACTCCATCCCCGGAGTCTGCGAGGCCCCGGGTGTCGGTGGGCTGGCTGCCGCCGGGCCCGCGAGGCGCCCACCATGAAACCGAGATTTCGGTCTCCTCCACGTCGGCCCGCAGGGTCTGTCGGCCTATTCGCCGCCCTTCGCCGGCTCAGTGGGGTCGTCGCGGTCGGCCGTCTCGTCAACCCCGCGCCGGAGGGCACCGGCATACTCACCGCCCGCATCATCGTGCGGAGCCGGCCCGGCACCCCCGCGGAGACGGTGGCCGAAGCAGCCGGCAAGGCATGGACTGAACTGCGGCGCCGGCTCCTCCTCGACGATCTCTGGGTAGAGCGTTCATCGTCCTGACCCGTCATGTCCGAGCCGACCGTCCTATGACCACGACGACCCTGCCGGCCCGCACGCGCTCGACCAGTCGGATCACCGACCGCCATCGAAGCTCGTCGTCCCCGACCGCGGCCTCCTCCCGGCGGGATGAGAACAGACCCGGTCGAGACAGCGTTCCTACGGGCGGGTGTGAACGCCGGCGAGGTGGCGCCACCAGCGGCGTTTCCGGGACGGGGTCGCCGTGGGGGTGTCGGCGGGGACCAGGCCCAGGGTCAGGACCACCCGGGCCCCGCCCCACTCGTTCCGGGTGATGGTGAGGGTGCCGCCGGTGTCGGTGGCCAGGCGCTGGGCGATGTCGAGGCCCAGGCCGGTGGAGTCGGCGTCGGAGGCGCCGCGGGCCAGCGCCGCCTCCGGGTCGGCGAAACCGGGTCCGGCGTCGTCGACGGTCACGGCGGCGAACTCGGCCGGTTGGGAGGCGGGCCCGGCGGCGAACTCGGCCGGTTGGGAGGCGGTCACGGCGGTGAACTCGGCCGGTTGGGAGGCGGTCACGGCGGTGAACTCGGCCGGCTCGGCGGCGGGCCCGGCGGGATCGGTGACGGCGGCCGGCCCGGTCAGCCGGGTGACGGTGACCCGGCAGGCGGCGTCCTCGCCGGTGTGGTGGAAGACGTTGCCGAGCAGCACGTCCAGGGCTTCGGTCACCCGGGACCAGGCCGCCGGGACGACGATGCCCTCCGGCGGCGGGCCGGCGTGCCACGGGCGGCCCTGATCCTCGGCCAGCGCGCCCCAGAACTCCGTCCGGTCGGCGACCACGGCGCCCAGGTCGCAGTGCAGGCGGGGGCGGGCGGCCAGCGGCCGGCCGGCCTCGCTGATCACGGCGCTGATCTCGTGTTCCAGGCGGTCGACCACGCGGAGCTGACGGTCCCGGTCGTCGCCGGCGGGCAGGGCCTCGGCGTTCAGGCGCAACGCGGTCAGCGGGACGCGGAGGCGGTGGGAGAGGTTCGCGGCGAGGGCGCGCTCCTTGGCGAGGAGCTCCAGGAAACGGTCGCCGAGCAGGTTCAGCGCGGCGCCGACCTCTTCGATCTCGCGGGGCCCGCTGGGGCGTACCCGGGCATGCAGTCGCCCGGCTCCGAGGCTCGTCGCGGTGCGGGCCAGGTCGCGGGTGGCGCGGACGATCCGGGCGGCGAGCCGGTCGGCGAGGAACATGCACATCCCGACCAGCACGATCGCCTCGCCGAGCAGGACCAGGACGGCGGTGCCGACGCCGGCGCGCAGCGACGTGCCGGGGACGTAGACCTCGATGACCGCGATCAGGTTCTGTGGCAGGGCGACGGGGCGCAGGTAGACGCGGCCGTCGTCGACGGCGATGGTTCCGGCGGTCTGCCGCTGCCGGACCCGGGCGACCGCTGCGTCGCCGGCGCGGGTGACGCCGACGGTGCCGAGGGTGGGCAGGTGGGCGGCGAGTTCGCCGTTCTGCCCGGCGCGGGTGCTCATGATCGAGGTGAGGACGAGGTCGCGGTCGGTGGCGACGACCACGACGGCGGACAGGCCGAGGGCCTGGCGTTCGGCCTCGCGCATGGCCCGGTCCTGTACCGCGCTGTGCACGAGCAGGGCCAGTGGGATCACGAACGCCAGCGCCACCAGCGTGGTGACGGCGAGGGCGACCAGTACGTAGCTTCGTCTCATCGGACCGCCGACCATAGCCGTGCCGGGCGCGCCCCACCAGCGGGGGCGCGCCCGGGATGCGCTGGTCAGAACGTCAGGGCCCAGGAGTCCAGGGTTCCGGTGCCGCCGGAGTACAGGTCACGGACCCGCAGTCGCCAGGTGCCGGAGGCCGGCTCCGCGGAGGCGTCGACGGTCGTGCTGAGCCGTACGTCGTCGGCGCTGTCGAAGCGGCCGGCCTTCTTGACGGAGTAGGCGGTGCCGTCCGGGGCGATGAGGTGGATCTGCAGGTCGCCGCGGTAGCCGTGGCGGACGTCGACCTCGACCTTCAGGGTGGCCGGGGCCTGGCCGGCGCGCTGGACGGTGATCGGCGACTCGATCGCGGAGCGGTCCTTGATCGCGAAGTCGAAGGTGTTCTCCACCCGGGTCGGCGTCGCCCCGGAGGGGGCTTTCACCCCGGTCAGGGACCAGGCGGCGTACGCGGCGACGTCGGCGTGCGTGTCCAGGGCGTCGTGGTCGATGTTGGCGGCCCCGTCGCATCGTGCGTGGTAGCAGGGGTCGTACGGCTGCCCCGCCTGCCCGTCCCACTTGGCGGCCTGCGCCGCGCTCATCGTGGGGGCGAGACTGAGGGTGGCGGTGCCGCCGGTCGGGATGCCGGCCGCCTTGAAGGAGGCGTGGTCGGAGCGGCCGTCGATGTCGGTGCTCTCCGAGGCGATGCCTTCGGCGGTGAATCCGGCCTTCAGCGCGGCGGCGATGGCGGCGCCCCGGGTGTCGTCCCCGTAGACGAAGTAGCCGGGGTTCGGCGAGCCGATCATGTCGAAGTTCAGGTACCCGGTGATCTTGGCGCGTTCCGCGGCGCTCAGCGAGGACACGTACGCCTTCGATCCGACCAGGCCCAGTTCCTCGGCGCCCCACCAGCCGAACCTGATGCCCTTGTCACCGCTGGCGCCGGAGGCGGCGTAGGCGAGGGCGACCTCGAGGATGCCCGCCGAGCCGGAGGCGTTGTCGTTGATGCCGGCGCCCTGGGTGACGCTGTCGAGGTGCGCCCCGAGCATGACGACCCGGTTCGGGTCGCCACGCCCGGGCAGATCGGCGATCAGGTTGTGACCCGTCTTGCCGCCGTGGGTGAACTGCTGGACGCGGGTGGTGTAGCCGGCCGCGTCCAGGCGCTGCTTGAGGTGGTCGAGCGCGGCCTTGTAGCCGGTGCTGCCGTGGGCGCGGTTGCCGTTGTTGGCCTGCGCGATCCGGGCGAACTCGGCGATGTCGGCGCGCAGGGCGGCGCTGTCGATGTCGACGGGAACCGCGCCGGCGGCCGGGCCGGACGAGGACGCGGACGGGACCGGGGCCGACGACGACGGGGAGACCGGCGGCGTGGGTGTGGGCGTGGTCGCGGTGGGGGCCGGCTGCGGCGCGGTCACCGTGCAGGCCGGGTCGCCCTGGGACGGCACGCTGACGGCGTCCCACGCGGCCTTGACCGCGGCGAACTCGGTGCAGCGGCCCGGGTGCAGCGCGAGGGTGGCGTCCAGGGTGGCCTTGCGGACCTTGCCGTAGGTCCAGCCGGACGTCTTGCGCAGCAGCGCGTGGTAGAAGATCTCACCGGCCGGCCACAACCCGATGCCGGTCACCGTGCTGCCGTCGCAGGTGCTGCCGGCCGGCGCGGAGCCTTCGGCGAGCAGGTGGAACCAGTGGTTGAGCGGGCCGGCCGCGGAGTGCACCTCGGTCGTCGGGATCTTCGCCGACCAGCAGTCCGGGTCGCCGGCGGCCGACGGGTCGGCCATGTTGCGGATCGGGCCGCGGCCGACCAGGTTCACCTCCTCGCCGACGAGGAAGTCGGCCGGGTCGTTCGGGTTCGCGGCGAAGTGCTCGGCCAGGGTGCCGAAGATGTCGCCGGTCGCCTCGTTCAGGCCGCCGGTCTCGTTGGTGGTGCCGCGGCTGCCGCCGGGAGTGTGGCAGAAGACGCCGTGGCCGAGCTCGTGCGCGACCACGTCGATCGAGTTGACCTGGCGGGCGCCGTCGCTGGTGCGGCCGTACTTGGTCTGGTCGCGGCTCGCGTCGCCCGTACCCGCGCAGCTGTAGTAGGCGTTGACGTCGGCGAGACCGACGTACATCGCCGCCGTGCCGCCCTTGCCGTCGATGCCGTTGCGGTTGAACTTCGTCTTGAGCATGTCCCAGAGGACGCCGCCGGCGTACTGGGTGTCGACGCCGCCGCTCGGGATGTCCCGGCCGGCGCCGTTGCCCCACCTGTCGTCGGCGTCGGTGAGCACCTTGCCGGTGGTGTCGTCGAGGGTGCGCATGTTGCCGCGGGACGGGTCGCGCAGCTCGAAGCCGCCGGCGCCGGCGGTGGTGCCGACCGTGACCTGGCCGCTGTAGTGGCCGTGCCCGGCGCCGGCGCTGATCTCGTCCCAGGATCCGGCGTACCGGCCGGTCCGCGCGTCGACGTAGGCGTGGGCGCGGCTGGTGTCGCCGTCCACGACGACCTCCCACACCAGGCGGTCCCGGCCCTCACCGGCGACGATGCCGAGCTTCGGTTCGCCGGAGACCTTGCCGGGGTGCTCGGCCAGCGCGACCTCGCGCGCCGTGGCCGGGGTCACCTTCGGGGTCGTGGAGACCGAGACCTCGCCGGTCGCGGCACCGCCCTTGACGGTGCCCTTGGCGTCGGTCACGACGACGACGTCGCCGCCGACGAAGACCGGAAGATCCTTGTAGGTACGGGTGTAGCTCACGTAGTTCAGCCCGCGTGCCGTGGTGGTCACCGACTGGCGGGTGTACGTGTCGTCCGGGTCCTTGGCGAAACCGGTGGACGTGCCGGTCACGTACTGGTCGGCCGCGGCCGCCGCGCTGGTGGCGCCGCCGTCGGAGAAGTCCGGCTCCGGAATCTCGCCGATGCCGGAGTAGCCGGCGCTGTACGCCGCCCCCAGGCCGAGCACGACCAGGGTGGCGCTGCTCAACGCGGTGACGCGCAGCGCCCTTCTGCTGCGGGAACGCCTCACTGACGATCCTTCCCAAGGCTGTCGTCGATCTCTTACGCCGCGGAAGTCTCGCCGGGTGTTCCTTAAGGGCACCGGAAGGACAGCTATCGGACCGGTAACGGTCGATCCGTCAGGACCCGTACTCCTCGATGACCTGTGCCGCCGGGCCGCCGCTCCAGTAGGCGGTGATCACCGAGGTGTGGCCGGGCCCGGACAGCCGCGCCACGACGACGGTGTCGCCGCGCCGGGCGCCGGAGGCGGTGTAGCCGGGCTGCGGGTCGGCGTCGACGATGTCGACCCGGGTCGCCGAGTACGCGACGACGATCGACCCGCCGTCGGCGGTGACCCGGTAGCGGGGCCGCCGGTCCACGGCCGACGGCGACGGGCTCGGCGTGACGCTCGCCGGGACGGTGGCGGCCGGGCTGGTGACGGCCGGACGGCTGGGCGTGGCGGTGGTGCGGGACGGTGTGGCCTTCGACGATCCGGCCGACGGTCCGGCCGACGGTCTCGCCGACGGGGAGACCGTCGGCGGCGAGGGCGGGGGTACGGTCTCGTCGACGCCGAAACGGATCTCGGTGTAGCGGCGGTCGGCGTCGATGGCGACCGGTGGTTCGTCGGTGAGCGCCGGGGCCACACCGAGCCGGACGCCGAACCAGGACACCCCGACCGCGGTGACCGTCACAGCGAGCCATCCCGCGAGATATCTCCAGCTCCGGATCATCGGCACATTCTGCATGACCGATACGCTGGCGCAATGCCTCAGGTGCTGGTGATCGAAGACGACGCTGACGTCCGTCAGGCAATCGGTCGGTTACTCACCGCGACCGGCCATGTGGTCCGGTTGTGTGCGACGGCGCTGGACGGCCTGCGGGAGGTGGCCGCCCGGCCGCCGGACGTCGTGGTCCTCGACCTCGGGTTGCCCGACCTCGACGGGGCGGCCGTGCTGAGCCGGATCCGGGCCACCTCGCAGGTGCCGATCGTGGTGGCGACCGCCCGGGAGGCCGAGAGCGAGATGATCCGGCTGCTGCGGGCCGGGGCCGACGACTACGTGGTCAAGCCGTACTCGGCCGAGCAGATCGAGGCGCGGATCGCGGCGATGCTGCGCCGTGGCCGGGGCGGCCCGGCGGCCGGCCTGACGGTCGGCGGGCTGACCCTCGACCGGCAGGCGCGGACCGCCGCGCTCGACGGCACGCCGCTGCAGCTGTCCCGGCTCGAGTTCGACCTGCTCGCCTATCTGATGGAACGGACCGGGACGGTGGTCACCCGGCGTCAGCTGCTCGACGACGTGTGGCCGGAGAGCCGGTCGCTGGAGACCGTTGACGTGCACGTGACGTGGCTGCGGCGCAAACTCGGCGAACGGGCCGCGCAGCCGCGCTACCTGCACACCGTCCGCGGGGTGGGGATCCGCCTGTCCGCGCCGCAGCCCTGACGGGCATACGCGGCGAGCCGCCACCCCGGATGGGATGGCGGCTCGCCGAACGCGGTGGGTCAGCCGAGCTTCACGTTGAAGATCGGGTTGGCGGCCAGCTTGCGGAAGGCGGCCAGGCCGGCCTTGGTGCTGTCGATGCTGATGTCGCGGTTGCCCTGGTCGTCGTTCTTGGTGTCGAAGTGCACGATGGCCTTGATCGCGGGACGCTTGACCAGCTGCGACAGGACGCTGTTGTAGACCGCGGACTTGTCGGTGGTCTTGCCGATGCGGTGGTAACCGCCCCACTCGGCGATCATGATCGGCTTGCCGGCGTGCTTGGTGGTGGCCCAGGCGTAGAAGCCGAGGCCGCCGCCCTTGGGCTTACGGTCCAGCAGGTCCGCGAACGTGCCGTAGTGGTAGTAGCCCTTCTCGACCGAGACGTAGGAGTCCAGGCCGATCCAGTCCACCACGTCGTCGCCCGGGTAGAGGTCCTTCCACCAGGACTGCGCCATCCACTTCTCGTTGCCCATGTAGGCCATCACGTTGACCACGTTGCCGGCGCCCTGGGCGCGCAGCCGCTGGATGGTGTGGCGGTACATGGCGGCGAAGTCCTTCGCCTCCCAGCCGGAGCCGCGCTTGGCGACGACGTCGTTCTCGGGCTCGTGGTTGAGGACCAGGAAGACCTTCTTGCCGTACGCCTTGATCCGCTTGGCGAACGCGTCGATGCGCTTGTCCTGCTGACCCTGGGCGACCTTGGCCCAGTTCGAGCCGTACGCGATCTTCCAGTTCAGCAGCAGCACCCGCGGCTTGGCCGGGTCCTGGGTCATGGCGATCTCGGACTTGGTCGGGAACGGCTCGTCGCCCTTGTGGTACGTGTGGAAGATCGTCGCGGTCCGGCCGCTCAGCTTCTCCCAGTTACGGTGCTCCAGGTCGCGCGGCTTGCTGGTGAAACCACCGGCCGCACCGCCCCAGAGGACGTTGCAGGACGGGACGAGCTTGGCATCGGTGGTGCAGGTCTTACCGGCCGCGGCGGCGGCGTTCGGCGCCACGACGGTGGTGACAGTGGCGATCACGGCGGTCAGAGCTGTCAGGAACATCGGCAGCTTGGCACGTCGCAAAAAATCTCTCCCCCGGTCTGTCCGGCGCATGTCCGCCGGGCATGTGAAAGAGATTCCAGGGCGGGGGTTGCCGGTCGAGTACCCGTACCGGTGCCGCCCGGTTGCCGGTTTTCGACAGTGCCGGGGAGGGGCGGTTCGGCACGATCACCGTTACGGTCGAGGACATGTCCGCCAGTGCTTTGATCATGTACGCGACCAGCAACGATGGCGTCACCCTGCGTGCCGCGTTATCCGGGGAACTGGATCTGCGGGATGCCGACGAGGTGCGTGACAACCTCACGGCCGCCGCGCAGGCCTCCTCCTACCGGCTGCTGGAGATCGACGTCTCGAACGTGACCCTGATCGACTCGTACGCGCTGGGGGCCCTGGTCAGCGTCCGCAACGCCGCCGCCGGCGCCGGCATCACCGTGACGCTGATCAACCCGTCGCCGCCGGTGCTGAAGGCGATCCAGGTGACCGGATTGTCGGAGGTGTTCGGGCTGCCCCCGCTGTCCTGAGCGGGTACGGTCGCCCGATGCGTACCAGTGAGGAGATCTATCACCGGGTGCGCTGGGATCCCCGCCTCGACCCGGCCCGGTTCATGGTCGGCGTCGAGGTGCGGGCGGCCGAGCCGAAACGGGTGCCGCTTCCCGCGTTCGTGCCCGGCGGCGACATCCCCTGGCACCGGGTGCTGTTCATCGAGGCCGACGGCGAGCGGGTGTGGGACCGGGCGACCGGGGTCGACCGGGTCGGCTCGTCGCCGGCCGGGCAGGTCCGTGCCCGGCGCCTGCTCAGCGCCCCGTACTTCACCGCCCGCACCCCGCACGCCTGGCACGAGATCGACGGCTGGGTCCCCGCGGAGCCGCGCCCGGGCCGGCCGGCCACCACGCTGCGGGTGGTCACCTGGAACACGCTGTGGGACCGGTACGACGCCGACCGGATCGGCACCGCCCGCCGCCGCCCGCTGCTGATCGCCGAACTGGAGCACGCCGACGCCGACGTGATCGCGCTCCAGGAGGTGGAACGCGACCTCCTGGACCGGTTGCTCGCCACCGGCTGGGTGCGCGATCGGTACACGCTGTTCACCGACCCGGTCGGCCGGGACGTCGACGACAGCGGGGTGCTGCTGCTCAGCCGGGTTCCGGTGCGGGAGGCGGCCCGGCACCGGCTCGGCCGGTACAAGCAGGTCACCGCCATCACCGTGGACGGCCCGGTGGTGGTGGCCGCCGTGCATCTGACCAGCGATCACGCCGCCGACGGCCCGCAACGGCGAGACGCCGAACTGGCGAGCCTCGCCGCCGGGCTGACCGGCCTGGACGTGCCGGTCGTGGTGGCCGGGGACGTCAACGACGACGGCGACACCGCGGCCCGCCGGCTCGGGCTGCGCGACGCGTGGATCGAGGCGCACGGTCCCGGCGACCGGACCGCCACGTTCGACCCGGCCCGCAACCCGCTCGCCGCGATCGGATCGCCGGCCAGGCAGCCGGCCCGGCTGGATCGGGTGCTGCTGCGCGGCGAGGAACTCTCCGTGCGGGCGGCGGGGCTGCTCGGCCACGTACCCCGGCACGGTCTTCTCGCCTCCGATCATTTCGGTGTGGTCGTGGACGTGACGATCGGTGCGACGCCGGAGGCGACCGCCGGTGCGCGCCCGGCCACCCGGACGGCGCCGGCGGAACCGATGCCCGACCCGGAAGCGCCCGCACCCGCCGCGGCCGACACCGCCGGGATCATCGGCGTGCTGCGCGACGCGCTCGCCGACGGAGTCGTGCACCTGGTCGGGTCCCGGCGGCTCGGCTGCGACCTGCGCGGCGCCGACCTCGACCTGGTGGCCGTGCTCCCCGACGTGACAGGTGTGCCGGAACGGGTCGCCGCCGCGGCCGGAGATCACTGGTCGGTCCGTCCGGTGACCGGCGCCCGCGTGCCCGGCCTGCGGCTGCGGGGCGACGGCCTCGCCGTCGACCTGGTCACCGTCGGTACCGGCGAGATCCCGGTGGCCGAGGCCGTGACCAGGCGCGCGGAACTCGGCGAACCGTCGGCCGTCGCGCTGAGCGCCGTGTCCGACGCCGAGGCCGTGCTGGCCGCGACGTCCGGGGCGCCCGGCTTCCGCGGCCTGGCCCGGGCGGTGAAAGCCTGGGCACGGCTGCAGGGACTCGACTCGGCGCCGTTCGGCGGGCTGCCCGGCCTGGCGTGGACGGTGCTGGCGGCCCGGACCGCCCTGGACGCCGGTGACCTGCCACCGGCCGACCTGCTGCGGCACTTCTGCGGCGCCTGGGCGGCCTGGAACTGGGCGGAACCGGTCACGCTCACCGGCGTCGCCACGGTGCCCGCGACGGCGTACCCCCTCACTGTCCTGACGCCCTCCGCCCCGGTCCGCAGCTGCACCACGCAGGTCACCGCCGGAATCCGGGACCTGCTGACCGAGGAGCTGTACCAGTCGTGGGAGGGCCGGCCGGCGACACCGCCGCACCGGCGGCACCGGGCGTGGACGGTGCTGACCGTGCGGCCGGTGCCCGGCGAGCCGTTCGCGGAGACCGTAGGCCGGTTCCGAGGCCGGGTGCGGGCCCTGCTGACCGCCCTCGACGAGGCCGGCGTCACCGACGCGCAGGCCTGGCCGCGGCCGTTCGCCACCGGCCCGGACCTGCACGAGTACGCCGTCGGGCTGGGCCGGCGCCCACCCACCGCCACCGCGCTGAACGCGATCCTTTCCGGCGGGCTCACCGCCCTCCCCGGCGTCCATCTCACCCACACCTCCACGGCGCCGGCCCTGCGCTGACCCGCGGATGAGTCATCACGAGGGCGTCATCACGTCGGGTTCCACCCGGTTCGGGCACCGGCACGTATTCCGGCGACGCTCCTCGCGGCGCGCCGATCCGGTGGGAGGAGCGGCATGCGGACGATCACCGCACTGATCATCGACGGCAGCGACTTCCGGACGGCGACCAGGGCGCCGGCCGGAAAACACTTCGCGCGGTGGCGAGGCCGGCCGATAGCCTCGGGACGTGGATCGGCAGCAGCGATTTCGGAGCCCCCGGCCGGGAGACGGCCGTGGGGGCACCGGCGTGCGCTGACCGCACCGGATCTCCGCGGGCGCGGTCGGGGGAAGACGAACGTCCCCCGCCCGCCCGCCATCGTCTGGAGATCTCCTCATGTCACACCCCGACCATCTGACTTCCGAACAGCTCACCCGTGCGCTCAGCCTGCGCGATCTGACCGATCCGGCGCAGGGCCCGCACGCGATCCAGCTCCTTCTCGACACGGTCGTCGCCGCGCTGCGCGGCCGTTGGGGCGGCACCGTCCGATACGTGCGGGACTCGCCGGTGGTGCGGGTCCGCGACAACTACGACCGGCTCGGGTACGACGCCGGGGACGTCACCCGGGCCCGCCGCTACACCCGCTATGTCAGCCCGTCGACGATGCTGCGCAGCCACACCAGCGCCGCGCTGCCTCCGGCGCTCGAGGACTACGCGGGGCGCGCCGGCGTCGACGAACTGATCGTCGCGGCGGGGCTGGCCTACCGGCGTGACGTGGTCGACCGGCACCACGTCGGCGAACCCCATCAGGTGGATCTCTGGCGGATCCGGAGCACACCCGAACCCGGGGACCTGCTGGACATGATCGGCCTGGTGGTGGACGCGGTTTTGCCCGGCGCGGAGTGGCGGGTCACCGACGTCACCCACCCGTACACCGTCGGCGGGCGGCAGATCGACGTGCGCCACGGCGGACAGTGGCTGGAACTCGCCGAATGCGGGCACATCCATCCCGGCGTGCTCCGCGGCTCCGGGCTCGATCCGGAACGCTGGTCCGGGCCGGCGCTCGGCATGGGCCTCGAACGGGCGCTGATGCTGCGTAAATCCATCCCCGACATCCGGTACCTGCGGGCCGCCGACCCGCGGATCGCCGGTCAGATGCTCGACCTGGAACCGTGGCGGCACGTGTCGCCGCTGCCGCCGGCCCGGCGTGACATCTCGGTGGTCGTCGCGGACGACGAGGACGAGGAGACCCTCGGCGACCGGATCCGGACCGCGCTCGGCGACGACGCGGACGTCGTCGAATCGGTGGGGCTGCTCAGCCGTACCCCGCACGGATCGCTGCCGGAGGCGGCCCGGTCCCGGCTGGGAACCCGTCCCGGCCAGGTCAACATCCTCCTGCGGATCCTCCTCCGGCCGATCGACCGCACCCTCACCTCGGCCGAGGCCAACACGATCCGCAACACCGTCTACCGCGCCGTGCACGAGGGACCCGTACCGGAACTGATCTGAGAGCCGCATCCGCGAACCCGATTCGCATCACTGCCGCACGTCGGCCACTTTCCCGGACGCGCGCTGATCCCCTCGGTCGATCGGCGTCGTGGCGGGCGGCGCCGGCTGGTGCGGGTGGCCGCGCTGCGGGCAGGCGGTCGCGGCGGCGGAGATCCCTCGGGCATTTCAGTCGTCAGCCGGCACGGACTGGCGGCGGCCTCCGGTGGTGAAGGGGTTGACGACACCACCGGAGGCCGTGCCGGTCAGGGGATGGCGGTGGTGTCGAAGGCGAACCGGGCCACCGAGTCGGCGATGGCGTCGGCGTTGACGTCGAAGGCGGTCAGGTCGACGTTGCCGATGGTGTCGCAGGCCTGGTGGTAGCAGCCGTCGTAGGAGGCGCCCGCGGTCCCGCCGAACAGGGCCTGCTCCTCCGGGGTCTTGATGCCTTCAGCGCCGGTGAAGACGCCGCCGGCCGGGATTCCCACGGCGATGAACGGGCCGTAGTCGGAGCGGCCGTCGAAGTCGGCGCCGACGTGGCCGAGGCCGCGCGCGTCGAAGAAGGCGGCCAGCTGCTTCTCGATCTGGGCGGAGCCGGGCGGGCCGGCCGGTGAGCCGGTCGCGTCGGAGTCGTCGCCGTCGTACAGCTTGTAGGCGTAGTTGGGTGAGGCGACCATGTCGAAGTTCAGGTACAGCTTGATCCGGTCCCGCTGGGCCGTGGTCAGTTCCTCGACGTACTGGTCGGAGCCGAGCAGCCCGATCTCCTCGGCCGCCCAGAAGGCGAAGCGGACCTTGTTGCGGACCGGGAAGTGCCGCATCTGCAGGGCGGTCTCGAGGACCGCGGCGGTGCCGGAGCCGTTGTCGTTGATGCCGGGGCCCTCGGGGACGCTGTCGAGGTGGGCGCCGGCCATCACGACGTTGTTCGGGTTGCCGAACCGGGTCTCGGCGATCACGTTGTGGTTGGTGCCGAGCGTCAGGGTGGCGTCGACCTTGAGCCGGACGGTGGCGCCGGGTGTGGCGGCGAGCTCGTTGCCGACGGCGAAGTCGGCGAAGACCATCGGGATCGCGGCCCGCCATTCGCCGATGTCGAGCGGGTAGGCGTCGGTCCGGCCGGGCTGCCCCTCGTTGAAGACGATGATCCCGGAGGCCCCGGCGAACCCGGCGTTGCGCACCTTGGTCGCGAACCCGCACGTGCCGCGCTGGATGAGCGCGATCCGCCCGGCGACGAAGCCGTCGAAGTCGCTGGTCTCGCAACCGCTCGTGGAGGTCGGCGCCGGGGTGGGCGGCAGCGTGAGGTCGACCGCCTGCACCTGTGCCGTCACGTCGCCGGGCGGTGACGGCTGGAAGGTGAGGAAGTCCTGGTTCGGCACGTACACCTTGCCGCCGGGGGCGGTCAGGTTCAGCGTGGGCGGGTTGTTCTCCGTCCAGTCCCGGACGAAGTCGATCGGGTCGAGCGTGACCTGGTAACCGGCTCGGCGCAGCTTGTCGGCGACGTAGTCGCGGGAGGCGTCGTAGCCGGGTGTCCCGGCCGCGCGGTTGCCGCCGTGGGCGGTGGCGATCGCCTGCAGCGCGTCCAGGTGCTTCTTGGCGTGCGCGCCGGTGACCTGCTTCACCAGGATCTTGGCGAACACGGCGTCGGGCGCGACGGTGTGCGCGGCGGCCGGCGACGGCTGGGCGGCGACGAGAGCGAGTGCCGTGGCGACCGCGGCGGCCCCGGCGGCTCTCCGGTGACGATTGATGCGCATGGTTCCCCCCCGGGCGTGATGATGCGTCGACTCCCGTGAAACGCGGTGCCGGACGAATGTAACCGCGCGGCGAGCTCCGGGGATGACCCGATCGGGCCCGATGAGCACACTTCGGCAGGCGGATGGAGAGAAGTCCGACAAACCGCGGCGGACACGGGGCGCCCGTGTCCGCCGCGGTTGCTGGGGGGTCAGATCAGCAGAGGCCGACCTTGGTGTACGTGCTGGAGCAGCGGTCGTCGCAGCTGGCGAGCCGCTGGCAGCTGCGGCAGCGCAGGACGCCGTCGGCGTTGCAGTAGCAGAAGCCCCAGAACTGCCCCGGGGTGCAGGCCGCGGCGGCCTCGACCTCGGGTACGAAGCGGGCGAGCAGGCGGTCGGCGAGGGTGCTGATTCGGCGCATGGTTCTCCTCGTGTCGAGTTGCGATCACGCACCGCAGTCGTCTGCGGCCAGCCGAACCTAGGCCGGACCGCTACAGGCGGCGTACGTGCTCGATACATCGCGGCGGCTGTAGGCCGGCTGTATCCCGCGGACCTACGGTCGGACTCCTCGAAGGGAGCTCGTCGTGGACTGGTCGGTGGCCTGCCAGGCATTACTGGTGGTGACGTTCGTCGTGGCTGCGGGCGGAAAACTGCGGCCGGCCGGATTCCGGGAGTTCCGGCTGTCGCTGTCGCGCGGCCTGCCGGTCCCGGAAACGCTGGCCGGGCCACTCGCCGTGACGGTGGTGGGCGCGGAGGTGACGGTGGCGGCGGCGGTCGCGGTGCCGGTCACCGCCCGGTGGGGGTTCGGTCTGGCGGCGCTGCTGCTGGCGGCGTTCACCGGGGCGATCGTGGTGATGCGGCGCCGCGGCTCGACCGAGCCGTGCCGCTGTTTCGGCGCGACGTCGGCCCCGCCGGGCCGGGCCGCCGTGGTCCGCAACGTGCTGCTGCTCGCGACCGCGCTGCTCGGTCTCGCCGGGGCGCCGGCGGACCAGCCCGGCCCGGTGGTCGTGCTGGCCGTCGCGGCGGGCGCGGTAGCCGCCCTGCTGCTCATCAATCTCGACGAGATCGCCCACCTGATCACGGCCTGAACAAGGAGAATCATGTCCTATCTGGCAGCCGCCGTCACCCTCGCCGGGTTGCTCGGCATCGTCAACCTTCTGCTGTCCTTCGGCGTGATCCGGCGGCTGCGCAAGCACTCCGAGCTGCTGGCCCGGCAGGCCGCGGACGCGCACGGCCCGGACGGCCCGCTGATGCTCGCCGCCGGGCAGGTGGCGGCCCCGTTCGAGGCGACCGCGAACGACGGCGGGGCGGTCTCCCTGGCCTCGTTCACCGGGCAGACGCTGGTCGGGTTCTTCTCCCCCGGTTGCTCGGCGTGCGAGGAGCGGATGCCGTCGTTCCTGGCGTACGCGAACGACCTCGCCGACCCGTCCCGGGTCCTGGCCGTGGTGGTCGGGAAACCGGATCGGGCGGAGCCGCTGGTGGCCGAGCTGTCGCCGGTCGCGCGGGTGGTGCAGGAGGCGTCCGACGGTGCGGTGGCGGACGCGTTCGCGATCCGCGGGTTCCCGTCGTTCCTGCTGGTCGACCCGGACGGCACGGTGGCGGCGAGCAGCCTGGTGATGACCGAGCTGCCGGTTCCCGCCGCGGCATGAGGCTGACGCTGCAGGCCCTGCGCTACGTCTGGCGGGTCTCGCCGGTCCGGCTGCTGGCCCGGATCGTGCTGGTGGTGGCGGCCGGTCTGATCCCGGTGGCGCTGGCCTGGCTGACCCGGACGGTGCTGGACCGGATCGGGGACCCGGCGGCGCCGCTGCTGGGCCCCGCGCTCACGCTCGCGTTCGCCGGGGTGGCGGCGGCGATGTTGCCGCAGGTCAACGGGTACGTCGACGCCCAGATCGGCCGGTCCGTCACGCTGTCGGCGAAGGATCGGCTGTTCGGGGCGATCGGCCGGCTGGCGGGGCTGGCCCGGTTCGAGGACGCGGCCTTCCACGACCGGCTGCGGATGGCGGCCCACGGCACCAGCGGTCCGGCCGACCTGGTGAGCAGTGTTCTCGGCGCCGGGCAGGGCGTGCTGACGATCGCCGGTTTTCTGGGCACCCTGGCGATGCTCAATCCGTGGATGGCGCTGGTGGTGGTCGCCGGGTCCGCGCCGACCCTGTGGGCGGAGCTGAACATGAGCCGCGACCGGGCCCGGGTGAGCTGGGACCTCAGCGCGGCGGGCCGCCGGGAGATCTTCTATGCGGGCCTTCTGACGAGCGTACGGGCGATCAAGGAGGTTCGGCTCTTCGGTCTGGGCAGCCTGTTCCGGGGGCGGATGCTGACCGAGTTGCGGGCGATCGACGCCGGGCAGCGCGGCGCGGACCGGCGGGAGTTGCGGGCGCAGGCGCTGCTGGCGGTGACCGGCGCGGTGATCGCCGGGGGCGGCCTGGTGTGGGCGGTGGTGGCCGCGCGGCAGGGCCGGCTCAGTGTCGGGGACGTGGCGGTGTTCGTCGCGGCGGTCGCCGGGGTGCAGGGCGCGCTGGCGGCGGTGTTCAGCTCGGCCGGGATGGGCCATCACGCGCTGCTGATGTTCGGTCATTACTGCGCGGTCGTGGACACCGGCCCGGATCTGCAGCCGTCGCCGACCGGCCGGACCGTGGCGGTGCCGGAGCTGCGGCACGGCATCGAGTTCCGGGATGTCTGGTTCCGTTACCGCGAGGATCTGCCGTGGGTGCTGGCCGGTGTCGACCTGACCATCGCGGCGGGCCGGTCGACCGCACTGGTCGGCCTGAACGGGGCCGGGAAGAGCACCCTGGTGAAGTTGCTGTGCCGGTTCTACGACCCGTCCCGCGGCACGATCACCTGGGACGGCGTGGATCTGCGCGAGTTCGACGTGGACGAGTTGCGCCGCCGGCTGGCGGTCGTCTTCCAGGACTTCATGGAGTACGAGTTGAGCGCGGCCGAGAACATCGGGGTCGGTGACCTCGCGGCCCTGGAGGACGCCGAGCGGATCACGGCGGCGGCGCGGCGGGCCGGCTGCGACCCGTTCCTGCGGGATCTGCCGCACGGCTACGACACCCTGCTGACCCGGATCTTCCTGGACGCCGCCGACCGTGACGATCCCCGGACCGGGGTGGTGCTGTCCGGCGGGCAGTGGCAGCGGGTGGCGCTGGCCCGGGCGCTGCTGCGCGACCACGGTGACCTGCTGATCCTGGACGAGCCGAGCGCCGGCCTGGACGCCGAGGCCGAGTTCCAGGTGCACGAGCGGCTGCGTGAGCACCGGCGGGGCCGGACCAGCCTGCTGATCTCGCACCGGATGAGCACGATCCGCCAGGCGGAGACGATCGTCGTGCTCGGTGACGGCACGATCGTCGAACACGGGGGCCATGACGCGCTGGTCGCGGCCGGCGGCGAGTACGCGCGGCTGTTCGCGCTGCAGGCGGCCGGCTACCGGGAGGAGGTGGAGGTGGGGTGACGTTCTGGTGGCTCACGGTTCCGGCCACGGTGGCCGTGGCCGTGCTGGTGTGGACGCGGCGGCGGCACGCGGTGGTCCGGGTGACCGGTTCGTCGATGGCGCCGGCGTTCCGGTCCGGTGACCGGGTGCTGGTGCGGCGGGCGACGACGTCGATTCGGACGGGGGACGTCGTCGCCGTCGAGGCCCCGGAGCAGGGCGCGTGGACGACCACCCCGCTGGCCGCGGGCATCTCCGGCCGCCGCTGGCTGATCAAACGGGTCGCCGCGGTCGCCGGGGAGCCGGTGCCGGAGGGCCGGGTGCCCGCGCTCGCCGGGGAGCGGATCGTGCCGGACGGTGCGCTGGTGCTGCTCGGCGACGCCGGCGAGATCAGTTACGACTCGAAACAGGTGGGCTACTTCCCGGCCGACCGGGTGCTGGGCATCGCGGTCCGGCTGATGGAGGACCCGTCGGCCGACTCCCGGGCCAGGGCGCGCACCAGGCCGTGGACGCGGTAGCGCTGCGGACCGGTCTCGGTCAGGAAGCCGGCGTCCACCAGGGCGTCCAGCCGGTCGGTGACACCGGCGGCCACGTCCGGGCCGGGCTGCAGGCTGAGCAGCCGTAACAGTCGCCGGTCGGGCGCCTGCAGCGACCGGTAGGCGCCGGTGAGCCGGGCCCGGACGTCCAGGTCACCGGCCCGCAGCGTGTCCAGGCGGGTGGTCTCGTCGGCCAGGAGGGCGGCCAGGAGGGCCAGCGGCCGCCCGGGCCGGCCGGCGGCCCGTACCGCGGCGATCCGGACGGCCAGCGGCAGCCGGTCGCAGGACCGGACGATCGCCCGGACCGCGGCCTCCTCCGCGCCGGCCGGGCGGCCGAGGACCTCGGTGAACAGGGCGACCGCGGCCGGTTCTGGCAGGCCGGCGAGGGCGATGAACCGGGCGCCGTCCAGGGCGCACAGCCGGGACCGTCCGGTCACCAGCACCCCGCAGTCGGCGGCGCCCGGCAGCAACGGACGGACCTGGGCGGCGTCGGCCGCGTTGTCGAGCACGATCAGGATCCGCCGGCCGGCGAGGGCGCTGCGCAGCATTCCGGTGCGGTCGGACAGGCCGTCCGGGAACCGGGCGGCCGGTACGCCCAGCGCCGTCAGGAACTGCCCGATCACCTCGCCGGGCGTCGCCGGATCGGGACTGTCGCCGTGCAGGTCGGCATACAGCTGGCCGTCGGGGTAGGCGGCGCGGACGCGGTGCGCGACGGTCACCGCGAGGGCGGTCTTGCCGGACCCGGCGAGCCCGGACACCGCCACGATCGGAAGGGCGTCGCGGGGCGTGGCGGTCAGCGCTCGTACGGCGTACCCCGTCTCGGTGTCCCGGCCGGTGAAACCGGCGACCGCGGGCGGCGTGAGGAACGGTGTGACGAGCGTTTCCGTGGCCGTGATCCGGCTCGTCTCCCGCGGTTCGGCGTCCAGCACCGGGCTGCGGTCCAGGATCGCCAGGTGCAGGCCGCTCAGGGCCCGGCCGGGCTCGATCCCGAGGTGGGTGCTCAGCTGCTCGCGGGCCGCCCCGAAGGCCGCCAGGGCGCCGGACACGTCACCGGAGTGGTACAACGCGGTCATCAGCTGGGCGTACGCGTGCTCGCGCAGCGGATTCTCCTCGAGATGCCGGCGCAGCATCGGCACCGCCTCAGCGAACCGCCGGGCGCGCAGCCGGGCGTCGACGGCCTCCTCGACCGCCTGGACGCGTTCCTCCTCCAGCACGGCGGCGAACGTGCTCAGCACCGGCCCGTCCCGCAGCCCTTCGAGGGCCGACCCGCGCCAGATCCCCAGCGCCCGGTCGAGATGCCCGATCGCGGTGTGCGGCTGCCCGCCCGCGGCGTCGGCACGGCCCCGCCCGACGAGCGCCCGGAACTCGTCGAGGTCGAGCCGGCAGTCGTCGGCGAGCTGCAGCCGGTAGCCGTTGGGGTGGACCACGATCGCGGCCAGCGTGGATCCCAGCGAACGCCGCAGCCCGGCGATGTAGGTGCGGATGTTGGCGACCGCCGACGGTGGCGGCGAGCCCGCCCACAGCTCGGTGGTCAGGTCGTCGACGGTGACGGTCCGGCCCGCGTGTGTGATCAGGTACGCCAGCACGATCCGTGGTTTGCCCGCCGACATCCGGATCGCCGCGGTCCCCCGCCGTACGTCCAGTGGTCCCAGCAAGCCGATCGACACCATCACCGTCGTAGCCCCCGCCCCGTCGCCGTGCCCAGCGATCGACATGGTCGGGGCGGCCGCTTACCGCACGCTTACCCGCCGAGCCGTTCCCGCAGGCTGGGACGGTCCTGAATGGATGTTGACATTGAGACGTATGTAAACTGATCAACTATGGCTGTCGAGTTCCGCCTGCTCGGCCCGGTGCAGGTCACCGTCGGCGGCGTCGCGGTCCCGATCGGCGGCCGTCAGCGCACGGCTCTGCTCGCGACCCTGCTGCTGCACGCCAACCGGGTGGTCGGCACGGACCGGCTGGCCGCGGTGCTGTGGGCGTCCCGGCAGCCGCGCAACGCCCGCTCCACCCTGCAGGTCCGCATCTCCCAGCTGCGGCGGGTGCTGGCCGAGGCGGGCGCCGGCGACGACCGGCTGGCGTACCGGTCGCCGGGTTATCTCCTGCGGGTCGGCGCCGGCGAACTCGACCTGCTGCGGTTCACCGGCCTCGCCGACCGGGGACGCGACCTGCTCGCCACCGGCGACCACCGCCAGGCCGCGGCCCTGCTGCACGAGGCGGTCGCGCTGTTCTCCGGCCGGCCGTTCGAGGACGTGCCGGCCGCGGCCCTGGACGCCGACCGGGAGCGGCTGCGGCGGCGGCGGATCGCCGTGCTGGCCGACCGCATCGACGCCGACATCCGGATCGGCCGGCACACCGCGGTCCTGGACGAGCTGGCCGCCCTGATCGAGGCGCACCCGTTCGACGAGCGGCTGCGCGGCCTGTACATGCTGGCCCTGCACCGGGCCGGCCGGCGTTCCGACGCGCTCGCCCACTTCCGGCAGGCCCGGCGGCTGTTCGCCGAGCAGGACGGGCTGGAACCGTCCGAGGAGCTGCGCCGCCTGGAGAAGGCGATCCTCACCGACGACCCCGCGCTGCACGGCCCCGCCCCCGCCGCGGCGCCGGCGGCACGGCCCGCGCCGGTGCCGGCCCAACTGCCGGCGCCGCTGCCCCACCTGGCCGGGCGCGACGACGACCTGCGCCGCCTCGACGATCTCGCACCGGCGGTGGACGCGGTCGCCGTACCCGTGGTGGTCACCGCCGTCGGCGGCATCGCCGGGGTCGGCAAGACCGCCCTGGCCGTGCACTGGGCGCATCGGGCCCGGACCCGGTTCCCGGACGGGCAGCTCTACGTCAACCTGAAGGGCTTCGACCCGGTCGCCGCACCGGTGACGCCGTCCGAGGCGCTGCGGACCCTGCTCGACGGTCTCGGTGTGCCCGCGCAGCGGGTGCCGTACACCGTCGACGCCCAGGCCGGCCTCTACCGCAGCATCCTCGCCTCGCGGCGGGTGCTGGTGCTGCTCGACAACGCCCGCGACGCCGCCCAGGTGCGCCCGCTGCTGCCCGGCTCGGCCGGCAGCATGGCCCTGGTGACCAGCCGTGACCGACTCACCGGCCTGGCCGCCACCGACGGCGCCCGGCTGCTGGCGCTCGCCCCGTTCGGGCCGGCCGGTTCCCGGGAGCTGCTGGCCGCGCGGATCGGCCACGCCCGGCTCGACGCGGAACCGGCGGCGATCGACCGGATCGTGGGGCGGTGCGCCGGGTTGCCGCTGGCCCTGTCGATCGTCGCGGCGCGGGCCGCCGCCGACCCGGACCTGACCCTGGGCGCGCTGGCCACCGGCCTGGCGGCCGGTGAGCTGGACTCGCTGACCGTCGGGGACCTCGCCAGCGACGTCCGGGCGGTGTTCTCGGCGTCCTACCGGGTGCTGTCCGACGACACGAAACGACTGGTCCGGCTGCTCGGCCTGCATCCGGGACCGGACATCACCGTCGCCGCCGCCGCGAGCCTCGCCGCGATCGAGCCCGCCGACGCCCACGCGGGCCTGGCCGAGCTGGTCCGCGCCGGATTCGCCGACGAGCACCTGCCGGGCCGGTTCAGCATGCACGACCTGCTGCGCACCTACGCCGCGGAGACTGCCCGGCAGCAGGAGCCGGAGCCGCAGCGCCGGGCCGCCGTCGCCCGCGCCACCGACCACTACCTGCACACCGCGTGCGCCGCCGCCGAGGCGCTGATCCCGCACGGCGATCCGATGAATCCCGATCGACACCTGGCGGGGGTACGCCCGGAGCGGATCGACGACCGCGCCACGGCGGTCGCGTGGTTCTCCGCCGAACAGGCCGTGCTGCTGGAGATCTTCCACACCGCCGCGGCCGCCGGCCTGGACCGCCGCGTCGCCGACCTGGCGTGGGCGCTCGCCCGGTTCCTCGACCTGCGCCGCCGATACCACGACATGGCCACCACCCAGCGACAGGCCCTGGCGGCGGCGACCCGGCTCGGGGACCACGCCGCCCAGGCCCGCGCGCACCGCCTGATCGGGCTGGCCGCCGCCCGTGAGGCCCGCCCGGCCGAGGCCCTCGAACACCTGACCGCGGCGCTGGACCTCAACCGGCGGATCGGCGACCACATCGCCCTCGGCCACACCGGCATGACGCTCGCCCAGCTCACCGCGCAGACCGGCGACCACGAGCGGGCCCTGGGGCACGCGCGGACCGCCTACGCCGCCTTCCAGGCCGGAGATCACCGGTACGGGCAGGCGAACGCGCTCAACTCGATCGGCTGGTACCACGCCGAACTCGGCGCGTACCACCGCACCCTGGAGTTCTGCACCCGGGCCGCCGACCTGGCCGCGGAACTCGGCGATGCCCGCGCGATGGCGTCGGCGGCCGACAGTCTCGGATGGGCCCACCACCATCTCGGCGACCACGAGCAGGCCGTGCGCTGTTACCGGCGGGCGGTGGAGATCTACGCCGGCGCGGACGACCGGTACTTCGAGGCCGATACCCTGCTGCATCTCACCGACACCCTGGAGGCGATGGGCCGGATCGCGGACGCGGTCGAGGCGGCCGCCCGCGCCCAGCGGCTCCTCGACGCGCTCGAGCATCCGGACGCCGCCCGCGCCCGGGAGCGACTCCTGCTCCTCACCGCCAAGGAGTGACGGCCGCCGCTTTGGCAGTGCAGTTGTATTGCAATCAGCCTCCCGGAACCGATACGGTGCAGTCGTATTGCCAACGTCCGGAGGAGTGACCACCATGTCAGTGCCCCTCGCCGTCGTCCGCGCGGCCTTCGAGAGTCTGCAGCGCGGCGACCTCGACGCCTGCGCCGGGCATCTCACCGACGACTTCATCGTCAACCTGCCCGGACTGCCCGACCCCCTGCACGGCCGGGACGTGTGGCGGGCCGGCGTCCAGGCGATGCGCGACGGCTTCCCCGACCTGCGCCACACCATCGAGGACATCTTCGCCGCCGGCGACCGGGTCGCGGTGCGCCTGCGTTTCACCGGCACCCACACCGGCACCTTCCAGGACGTGCCACCCACGAACCGCCGGGTCACCTTCACCAGCATCGACATCTATCGCGTCACCGGCGACCGGATCGCCGAGGAGTGGGTCTCCCCCGACATGACGACCCTGATGCGCCAGATCGCCTGACCGTCCGGCTCCGCGTTATCGTCTCGTTCATGCCGGCCCCGGTGTCACCCCGCATTCTCGCCGTCGTGAACGCTCTGCCCCTCCGGCCGTCCTCCCGGGTGCTGGAGATCGGATGCGGGCCCGGCGCGGCGGCCCGCGCCGTGGCGGCCCGCCTCACCACCGGTCACATCCTGGCCATCGACCGATCCGCGGCCGCGATCACCCGAGCCGCGGCCGTCCCGGTCGGCCGCATGAGCGTCCGCCGGGTCGCGGCGGAGGACTTCACCCTGGAGCCCGGCGAGAAGCCGTACGACCTGGTGTTCGCCATCCGGGTCGGCGGCCTCGACGGACGCCACCCCGAACTCGGCCGGCGGATCCTCCAGCGCCTCGCCGACGCCACCACCCCCGACGCCCGCCTGTTCATCGACGGCGGCGACCCCCTGCGGGAAATCGCCATCCCCCGCTCATGAGCTTGCCGTTCAACCTTCGGCTCCACCCGGCGTTGCCGCGGACGAGGGCGCCGCGCCATCCAGGAGGACCACGATGCGTGCCGGCCGGCGCCCCGGTTGCGGGCAGCGACGGGACCCAGCGCACGTTCTCTGCGGCAGAGAGGGTGTTCGGCGCGCGTGAAGCTACTCTTCGGCCATGAGTACACATCGGTGCGGGCCGTGACAGAGATGGCTGTTCCGTGTTGACCGATCCTTGGATCGGTACCGATCCTGTGCACGACGATCTTCGCGCCGCGAAAGCGCTGGTGTACGACGTCGGTGGCTTCGTCTGCTCTCGCCCTTCGCCCGAGCCGGAGAGCGCTGACTACGGTGCGCATTCGTTTTTCGTGAACGGCTTGTCCGTCAGATTCCGTACGGCCAAAACAACACCGACGAAAGTCGGGCAGTTCGTCACACTGTGGGTGAGGTCAGCGAGTGGTCCGATTCGGCCTCTCGACGCTGCCGATGCTGTCGATCTGGTAGTGATCAGCACCCGGGACACCCGGCGATTCGGCCAATTCGTACTTCCACTGGAGACGCTCTGCGAACGCGGCATCGTTTCGAAGAACCAGTCGGGCGGAAAGCGTGGATTTCGCGTGTATCCACCCTGGGCCGCCACGACGAGCCGCCAGGCCATCAACACGCAAGCATGGCAGCTTGACCACTTCTTGTCCCTGGACGAGGGCATGCCGCTTGACGTAAGCCGGGCGCGAAAGCTGTACCACACGAAGGATCGGTGACGGTGGTGGCAAGTTCGCCGGACGTACTGAACCGCGGCATGATCGCATGTCCTCATCTCGGCACGAGCGTGCTCCGGTCGGTGCCTGGCCGCGTCTCCCCCTCGGCTATTCATAGATTGCCGGCCGTCAGTAGACGCGACCAGGGTGGCCGAATATGAGTGATGGCTACGGCAGCAGTGTCGACCGGTTGCCGAGATCGATGGTCAAGGTCGTTCGGGCACCGGCCGATGACTCGCGGTTGCTGATGTGGGTGGGACGCTCAGGGGTGCGCCTCTTGGACTTTGACGAACATCAGCAGTCCGATCGGGCAAGTCTTCAGCGATTTCCGCAGAACGGTGACAGCTCGATCACGTGGGCCTCGGTTCCGTCCGCGTTCGTGATCCGCGCCGGGCGGGACGACGAGCGGGCGATCGGGGACTACCTACGCGAGGGAGGCGACGTGGTGATCATGTGGTCGTCCCTTGCGCTTCCGAGTGTGTTGCTGAGTGCGGCAGAGGCGTCTGCTCGGATATCGGAAATCATGGCGACAATGCCGTTGTTGTGGCTATATCGGCCGGACCGGGGTCTTGTCCTCGAGCGAAATTACTTCGAGGACACGGTAACTGTGGCTCGGATTCCGCTGGGCTAGGGTCATCAGCCTTTCAACGGTCATGATTCGGCGGTCATGGCTGGCCCGCTGGTCGGATTGTCGCTGGCACCGGAGCCCCACGTCAGGAGCCCGAAGCGAGGAGACCTACGTGGGCCGGGAGGCTCAGGTCGCGGCGAAGCATTCCGATCGCACGCCCTCCGCCATGGGGATGGTCAGCAGGATCTCGGCGGTGGGGATGCGGAGGCTGTCCTCGGACGCTACGTCGTAGAACACCGTGGTGCCCGCGGCCTGGCCGAGGTACAGAAGGCAGCGACGGCTTGCCAGGTCCGGTTCTCCCGGTGGTCGCGGCTTGGTCCAGGTCACGTCGGCCGGTACTGCTTGAACCGCGAGGACCGGCAATCGGCCGGCGATCTTGAGGTAGATGTTGCGGACCGCGTAGCCGCGCTTGGCCTCGGTACCGAAGGTCCAGGCGAGCATCGGTAGACAGGCCAGGACCACCGCAAGCGACGCCGATGCGCACCTGCCGGTCAGGCGCAGCAACGCCTTGCGCCCTGGCAGTGACACCATGGCCCGCCAGCGGCCGGCGATCGCGTGACGCAGAGCGCCGATGCTGAGGCAGGCCACGACCATCACCACGGTGAGCAGCAACGTGAGCTCGGCGGTGCCGGGCAGCTGACCGCCGAGGATTTCGAGGTAGCCGTAGCCGACTTCCTGCGGAGTGGCGTGGAGTTGAAGATAGAAGAAGACGTACGCGAGGCGTAACGCGCCGAACAGAAGAGCTCCGAACACGCCGAGCAGTGGTGCCGTGTACTTCACGGTCCAATCCAGGGCCGCCATGCCGCCGTGCGGTACCGGCGGTGCGGCCCCGGACCGGCGCGCTATCTTCAGTTTCGGCTCTTGACTTCGAATACGGTGCACGACAGGTCGCACTCGTGCCCCCCTGAGACGAACGGCTCCACCAACATCACGTATGTACCGGATTTGAGATCCTTGGTGGCTACCCAGCGGATGACGCCTTCGCCGTTGCTGTCGGCCTTCACCGGCTCCAGATCCTTCAGGAGTCGCAGCTTCGGGTGAGGCTTGCCGTCGCGCTCGTCACCGTAGAGACTAGCGAGCACCAGGGAGCCGGGCTTGCGCCCGACCGCCGTGCCGGTCACGGCCTCACCTGGGCGGATCGGATCATCGAACGAGAAGTAGACGCCGGATTCCGTGGCCGGCTTCACCACGATCGAACCGGACGTGCCGACGGTGTGCGCGGCGGTCACCGTGAAACGGTAGACGCCGGGACGCCTGAAGACCTCTCCTGCGTCCTCGCTGTACCAGAACCACTGCAAGCCGCCGTCGACCGCCATGGTCGCCTTCATGGGGCGCTGAACCCGCTCGCCGCCGGGTCCGAAGACCTGCAACCGCGGCTTGTCGGTTGATGTGAATCCTTTGAAGCAGAGCGAGATCTCCTCATATCGCCGGACGGTCATCGGCGGAGCCACCTCCCCGGCGCGCAACCATGATGAGCAATCGCCCTGAACGTACCCGAACCCGAACAGGTTCCATATCCAGCTTGGCCGGTGGCGCTTCGGTTTATCCGATTTGATCGCCGGCGACGGTACGGAGGCGGCTTTCACAGGCCGACCGGCGACGACGTTCAGCGAGGTTTCAGCGGACATGCGGGATTCAGCATCAGCGAAATTCGGGGCGGCGAATATCGGCACGGCGGCAAAGGCAATCGCCTTGCGACCGTTCAGACGGAACAGCATGCGTCTTCGACCTCCATGCGGTCGCCCTACGTCAATGAATTGCACGGTAATCTTGAGGGATCCGACCGCGCGCCGGGCCGAAAGGCGTCGTCGGGCCCCGATCAGGTGACGTGCCCTTACCGCGACCGGGCGAAGCCCCAGAGTCGGCCGACCATGGATGCCGGCCGATCCCGGCAGATGTGCGTATCAACGGAAGTGTGCGCAGGCATGGCGAAAACCCCGGTACATGCGCCGCGTACGCCGAGTAGTCGATCTTTGCTGAGCGCCCCGTGAAGGATGGCCGACCGACGGCGATCAGGTACGCAAGAGGACTGGCACACGTCGACCGACGATCTCATGGGATGTGTATCGCAGACGTAAAGACAACGCATACGCCACCGCAACGGTGGTTCGTCTTCCATGGACGTACAGGCATTGGCGTATCCCCGTCAGCGCCGGCTTCCTCGACGGGAAAGGCATCGTGATCATGGTGGATTCGGCACGTGGCATCGGCCGACGGAGACTGTTCAGATGGGGCGGGCTGGCCACCGCCGGCACAGTGGCGGCCGGGGTGCCCCTGATGAACGCCGGGATCGGCAACGCCGACTCGGCCGTACCCCACCGGATCCCGCCGGACACCCGGCCCGGCGGGGCCTATGACCGGTACGTGGCGCAACTGGCCGCCACGGGCAGGTTCTCCGGCGTGGTGATGCTGTCACACCGAGGCCGCACGGTGCTGTCCCGCAGTTACGGCATGGCCGACAGAGACCGCGGGATCCGCAACCACGAGGGCATCGCGTTCACGCTCAGCTCGGCGGGTAAGCCGTTCAACGCGATCGCCATCCTGCAGCTGGCCCAGCAGGGCAGGCTCAAGCTGACAGACACCGTGAGCCAGCACTTGGAGGGGTTCGACGATGACATCGCCGAGCAGGTGACGATCCACCAGATGCTCTCCGGCACCTCGGGGATGAACACGCCGGAGGAGGACATCCACCGGATCTTTCGGAGTAAGGAGGAGGTCCACGAGTACCAGGAGCGGTGGGCGCGGCGATCGAAGTTGGTGGGCACCCCTGGCCTTCCCAACACGTCTCACGCCGGGGCTGAGGCTGCGATCCCAGCGCTGATCGTGGAGGCCGTGAGCGGCAAGACGTACTGGGACTACGTCGAGGAGAACATCTTCCGGCGAGCAGGCATGACCGGCTCGGCGTTCTACACCAGGCCTCAATGGCTCACCGACACGCACATCGCACACCCGTACATGACCCTGGCCGACGGAAGCCAGGTCGACGCCGTGCGCAACCTCGACAAGGGCAGCCCGGCCGACTACATCCTGGGCCGGAATCCGGGTCGCGCCTTCATCGATGCCATCGGGGACGGTGGCTTCGCCACCGCACCGGATCTGGTCCGCTTCGCGCGCGCGCTGGGCGACGGCACACTGCTGGACCGGCCCTGGGCCGATGTACTCACCGCTGCCAAGGTTCCGTTGGGCCCGGCGTCGTTCGGCACGTACGGACCTTCGGCCGACATCGTCGGAGGCCAGTGGGCGATCCAGCGCGCCGGTGGCAACCCCGGTGTCTGCGCGAACTGGAGTATCTACCCGAACAGCGACTGGATCGGCGTTATCCTCGCCAATGGCGATGGTGTGCCGTTGTCGGAGATGATCGGACGGGAGACGCAGGCCGTCACCGGGTCCTCACCCGGCGACGGGGGTGGTGGCTGAGCCGGTCCCGCGGCTGACACGATGAGCAGAAGTCCGGCCCGGGTGCGGCGGGGGTTTCGGAGCCTGCGCGCGACCAGCGGCTCACCAGAGCGCGCACCGAACCCCAGCCCCGTCAGCCCCGGAACCGGCAGACTGCTGTCCGTCACGACGACGTGGGACTCATGCTGGTCACCGGCCAGGCCCCTCAACGGCCGAGCCACCACGATAAGGGCACCAAGCCCCGCCGAACCGGTGGAACGACAAGAAGCCGTCGTGCTCACGAGCCGTTGCCCACTCGCAAGCGGTCGAGCCACTCGGCGGCGAGCCGGCGGCCGTCCGGGAGCCGGTCGTGGCGGTCCCAGCGCCACGCGGTGGCGATCGCCAGGGTGAGCGCCCGGCAGTCGCGCAGCAGGTCCCGGTCGACACCCGGATAGTGGTCGCCGACCTCCTCGGGGGCATGCGCGACATCGAACGCGACCGGCCCCCGGCAGCACGTCTCCAGGTCGATGAAGAGCGGCCCGTCGCTGGTCGCCAGCACGTTGCCCGGATGCGGCTCGCCGTGCAGAACCTGCTCGGGCGCCCTGCCGCCGGCGACCGCCCGGCGCAGACGCCGCAACAGGTCGCCGAGGAAGTCCCGGTCCCCGTCGGCGAGATCCGGCGCACGGCGACGGTCGGCCACGAGCCGCTGGGCCTGGTCCACCCGCCACGTGACGTGCGGCACCGGAACGTCGAGGGTTCGCATGCCCGCATGCAGCCGCCGGAGCGCCGCGGCGTAGTCGGCCGGGGCATCACCCGGCCCAGCGGCTCGTGGTAGGCCCAGAGCGTGACCGCATGGCCGTCATGTTCGTGGACACCCGCCGGCACGCGCGGCTCGGGAGCCGCCACCGGACTCCCCGCCGCGGCCAGCCGCCCCGCGACCTCGAGCTCGAACCGGGCAGCCGCCGGCGCCACCCGGCCCACCCTGGCCAGCACGTCGCACGGCGACAGCCGCACCGTGACCCGGTTCGACTCCTGGAGAACCGTCACGTCCTCGACCACCAGCCCGAGCGCCGCCGCGACCGCCTCGGCCGCCCCGACGGCACGACGGGTCTCCGGCTCGTCCACCCGCCGACCCTAGGCGCCCACCCCGGCGCCCGTCCAGCAGAGCCGCGCGCGCAGCGCGCCGCCCGGCAGCGGGACGCCGCCCCGTGCCGGGTCGGCGTGTCCCGGTTCGTGCTGACCGTGCTGCACACCATGCACCTGGCCGGCGTCTTCGCCATCTCGTGGCGCCCCGGCGCAGCGAGCACGTGGCGTCCGGCGCCGGCCCCGGACCGGCCGCCACCCTGGCTCAGATGGACCGGCCCGCGGACCCGGTCACCGAGCGTCAGGTACAGCACGCGGGCTGAGCGCCCACGTGATCGCCTGCGGCACGGTGGCGAACGTGCTGAACACCGCGCCGAGACGGGCCGCCCGCAGCACCGCCAGGAAGAACGGTGGCGCCGCCGCCAACAGCACGTCACCGCCCTGCCGGCGGGCCGCGTGCCGGGCGGCGATCAGCACGCCCAGCCCGACCGAGTCGACGGCCCCGACCTGCCGCAGGTCGACGATGGCCCACGGCGACGCGGTGAGCGCGGTGTCGAGGGTGGTGCGCAGCGCGGCGGCCACCTCCAGGTCGATGTCGCCGACCAGGCGGATCACCGACGCCCCCGCCATGGCGTGCGCCATGATCCGGGCGTGGCTCCCCAGATGGTCCTCGTGTTCGTCAATGACCGGTACGACCCGCATGATCACACCTCACCGTGTTTGGCCGACCATTCCCGATCACGCTTACATAACCGGATTTCGGGTTTCTGACACGTCCATGCCGAACACGTGACGGCCTATCGTGAGGCCCACCAGGTCGAGGGCGTCGTGGCGGTGAAGCCGAGCGACTCGTACAGGGGCCGGCCCAGCTGGGACGCGGTGAGCGTGACGGGCAGGTGCGCCAGCGGGCCGAGGGAGCCGAGCATGACGGCCCGGCCCACACCCCGGGACCGGAAGGCGGACGGCGTGGCCACCCAGTAGTGGCTGCCGTAGCCGTCGTGGACGACGCTGACGCACGCGCCGGCGACCACCCCGTCGATGCGCGCCACGAACACGTCCACGCCCGGCTCGTCGAGCAGCGCCAGCGGGAACAGCTCACCGGGCCGGTGCGGCTCGAAGCGGGTGAGCCCGAACGCCGTGATCACCGCGCGTTCGGCCGCCCACAGGTCACCGGAGTCGCGGACCCGGGCCACGTCGGCCGCCGGCTCACCGACCGCGCCGGGCAGGCGGAGCATCACCGGCATCCGCCACGAGCGCAGCCCGAGATGGTCCAGGTCGGTGGCGCTGAACGGGTCCTCGGCGTCGACCGGTCCGGCGGCCTCGCGGACCAGCCCGGTGATCTCGGCGACCTCCTCGGGACCGAGGCCGGGCTCCTGGATCAGGATGCGCAGCCCGGCACGCTCATCGCCGGCGACGGCGAGATAGCTCCGGCGCCGGATCACCCGGTGGCCACGGGCGCGGCCCGTGGCGGCCCAGAACGCGGCGGAGTTGCGGGCCTGCCACCGGGGCGCCTCCTGCGGGGCGGGAGTCGAATCGGATCGGATGGTCTCGATGGTCACGGTACTGATGATCCATTCTTCACGGCGGGTCGGCGGACAGCGGTCCGGACCGGACGAGGGTGCGCACCTGACGGAGGAGAGTGGTGATACGGGCCAGGTCGGTCTCGTGGTGGTCGTCGTCCACCGCGTAGTCGCGGACCCGCGCCACGGTCTCGCCGTGGGCGCCCTCCCAGCGTCTCAGCCGCTCCGGGACGGGGGTCCTGCGAGCCTCCTCCGACAGCGGCGCGATCACCCCGTCGGTCAACGCCATCAGCGCGTCCTGGAAACCGTTGGCCACCGAGGTCCGCGCCCGGTCACGGGACGGATCCGGGACGGGCGTATCCAGGATCCGGGTAACGAGCGACCCCACGCCCAGGCGATCCGCCAAACCGAAATAGGCCCGGGCCACCTCGGTGGCCGGCAGCTCGACCGCACGGGCGAGACCGGCGATCTCGAGCATGCTGCCGGTCTCCGGAAGCATCGCGATCCGCCGCGCGAATCCCGGCTTCAGCCCCAGGTCCTGAAGTCTCTCCGCCGCCTGCCGGCGCCGCTCGTTACGGTCGGCCGAACTCAGCGAGCCCAGTTCCGCCGTCAGCTCTCTGATCGTCTCCCGGTGGGGCGTGGCCAGGGTGTCGAAACCGCGCAGGTTGTTCTCCAGCAGCCACCGGACGGTCCGGGAGAAGAGACGGCTGATGGCGGCGGCGACGACGGCGGCGCCGACCTGCGACGACGGATCGACGGCCGCCTCGGCGGCATCCCACAGTTCCGGTACGGCGTACGCCTGTTTGACGGAGACATAGGCGCCGAGCACGTCGATCGCGGATCGTCCGGTGTCCGCGGCCATCGTGTGAACGAATGCCGAGCCGAGCTTGTTGACGACCTCATTCGCCAGCATCAGGCCGATGATGGAGTCACGGAAGGGGTGCTTCGCCACCGGTACGACTTCCCGCAGTCGCCGCGGGAAGTAACGCTCCAGAAGCTCCGGCGCCCACGGCGCAGCGGGGATCGTGGAGTCCGTGATGTGGCTCTGGAGATCCCGGATGACGTGGTTGCGCAGCACAGCGAGCTCGGGAACGGTCAAGCCGGCGCCCTCACCGGCACGTTCGGCGAGTTCACCGTCGGAAGGCAGGGCGCTGAGGGCCCGGTCGATCGTGCCGGCGCCTTCCAGATCGGTCAGCAGGCGGCGGTGTTTGGGCACCTGCCCATGCGCATGGTGAGCGGCGATGCCGAGCGCGGCGGCCTGCTCCCGGC